>NZ_JBNCKJ010000011.1:0-292858 GCF_049841475.1 Micromonospora sp. DT15 | reverse complement strand
GCAGCGCGGTCAGCGCGGTCAGCGCGGTCAGCGCGGTCAGCGCGGTCAGCGCGGTCAGCGCGGTCAGCGCGGTCAGCGCGGTCAGCGATTCGAGCGTGATGACCCTGAGACATCAATATGTCTCTGAGTCATCACGCTCATCAGGGCATCAGGCCCGAAGCGTCGGGCCGGGATGTGGTTGCGTCGCAGGCCGGGCGGCGGGCGGTTCACCTGGCTGGGCTAGCGTTCCGGCATGACTCGTTGGGGCATCCTGGCCACCGGCCACATCGCCAGCCGTTTCGCCGAAGACCTCCGGCTGGTGCCGGACGCCGAGTTGGTCGCGGTCGGTTCCCGCGCCGCGGAGAGCGCGCAGCGCTTCGCCGACACGTACGGTGCGAAGCGCGCCTACGGCTCCTGGGTGGAGCTGGCCGCCGACCCGGAGGTGGACGCCATCTACGTGGCGACCCCGCACTCCGCGCACTACGAGGCGGCGATGACCTGCCTCACCGCCGGTCGGGCGGTGCTGTTGGAGAAGCCGTTCACCCTCGACCTGGCCACCAGCACCGAGTTGGTGGAGACCGCCCGCGCCGCCGGGGTCTTCCTGATGGAGGCCATGTGGATGCGGCTGAATCCGATGATCCTGCGGGTCGTCGAGCTGATCGCGGACGGGGCGATCGGCACGGTGACCGGCGTCCGGGCCGACTTCGGGGTGGCCGGGCCGTTCCCGCCGGAGCACCGGATGCGCAACGCGGCGCTGGGCGGGGGCGCCCTGCTCGACCTGGGGATCTACCCGATCAGCCTGGCCCACCTGCTGCTCGGGGTACCGCAGCACATCAGGTCCTGGGCGCAGCTCGGCCCCGAGGGGACGGATGAGAACACCGGCATGCTGTTCGGCTACGACACCGGAGCCCTGGCGACCCTGAGCTGCGGCATGGTCGGGTTGAGCGGGCAGACCGCCTCGATCACCGGCACCACGGGGCGGATCGACCTGCCGGAGCCGTTCTTCCGGCCAGGTTCGGTGACCCTGCACCGGGCCGGCGCGGAGCCGGAGACGATCGTCGCCGACGGGGCCGGCAACGGCTACCAGTACGAGGCGATCGAGGTGCAGCGCTGCCTGGCCGCCGGCCTGACCGAGAGCCCGGCGGTGCCGCACGCCACGACCCTCGAGGTGATGACCCTGCTGGACACGGTCCGCGAGCAGATCGGCGTGCGCTACGTCTGAACGGCGGAAGAGCCCCCGGCCACGGCTGAACCGTGACCGGGGGCCCTTCCGGAGACTCAGCCGAAGAGCGGCCGGACCAGCAGGTACGTGACGCACGCGATCAGCGCGGCGGCCGGGAACGTGATGATCCAGGCGAGCACGATGTTGCCGGCCACGTTCCAGCGAACCGCGGAGAGTCGCTTGGTCGCGCCCACACCCATGATCGCCGAGGTGATGGTGTGGGTGGTGGAGATCGGGGCCTTCAGGACCAGGGCGTTGAAGTAGAGCACCGCGCTGGCGACGGTCTCGGCGGCGAAGCCCTCCGGCGGACCCAGGTCGATGATCTTTCGACCGAGGGTACGGATGATCCGCCAGCCGCCGGCGTAGGTGCCGAGGGCGAGCATCGTCGCCGAGGTCCAGAACACCCAGCCCGGGATGTGCGTCTTGCTCTCCTGGAAACCGCCGGTGTAGAGCGCCAGCACCACGATGCCCATGGTCTTGGCGGCGTCCTGCATGCCGTGGCCGACCGACATGGCGGCTGCCGAGGCGGTCTGCGCCCAACGGAAGCCCCGGTTGAGCTTGCCCGGCTGTCCCTTCCGGAACAGCCACAGGATGGCCAGCATCAGCAGGTAACCGAGGGTGAGGCCGACGATCGGCGACAGCACCATCGGCAGCAGCACCTTCACGCCGATGTTGCCCCACTGCACGATGCCGCCGGTGGAGAGCAGGGTGGCGCCGACCAGGCCGCCGAAGAGCGCGTGCGAGGACGACGAGGGCAGACCGAAGTACCAGGTGATCAGGTTCCAGGCGATCGCTCCGAGCACCCCGGCGAAGACCACGCCGAGGCTGCTCACCCCGGTGGGGAGGGTGACCAGACCGTCACCGACGGTCTTGGCGACGCCGGCGCCGAAGTGGGCGCCGATGAAGTTGCCGACCGCGGCGAGCCCGAGGGCGATCCGCGGTGTCAGCGCCCGGGTGGAGACGCTTGTGGCGATCGCGTTGGCGGCGTCGTGGAAGCCGTTGGTGTAGTCGAACGCCAGGGCCACCGCGATCACCGCCAGCACGGCGATGAGTTCAGGGGACACCGGCTCAGGACTCCTTGACGGCGATGGTCTCGACGGTGTTGGCCACGTGCTCGAAGGCGTCGCAGGCAGCCTCCAGCTCGTCGGCGACCTCCTTCATCTTCAGCACCGTCAACGCGTCGTACTCACCCGAGAAGAGGCGGACGAGCAGCTGCCGGTTGATCCGGTCGCCCTCGTTCTCCAGCCGGTTGCACTCGATCCAGTAGTCCTCGAGGTCCTTCATCGACTTCAGCCGGGGCATCGCGTCGGCGGTCAGCTTGGCCTGCTGGTCGAGCACGTTGACCATCTCGTGCAGCTCGCGGGGCAGCGCCGGAAGCTCGGTCAACCCGTACAGGTAGAGCAGGTCGCCCACCGCTTCCAGGTGGTCCATCACGTCGTCCAGCAACGAGCCGAGCCGGTAGATGTCCTCCCGGTCGAACGGGGTGATGAAAGTCGAGTTGATCTTCTTGTACAGGTCGTGGGTGATCTGGTCGCTGTCGTGCTCGACCTCGGTCAGCCGCTCGCTGACGGACTGCACGTCCACGCCGGGCAGGGCCAGTTCGTTGAGCAGCGCGGTGCCCCGGACCAGGTTCTGCGCGGCCCTGGTGAAGAGCTCGTAGAAGGCGCCCTCGGTGGGGCGGAAGGAAAACTTCACAGCACAGACCTCGTCGCGTCGGTGGAAGGGTGGCGGTGCCCGAGAGCGCCCGCTCGGTGAATGCTAGGAAACGGCGGAACCGGGAATTCGCCGGCCCACCCCTGGCCAGGCGTCATTCACCGCTCGTTCACCTGCCGTTCATCTCGGCCGCCCCACCAGCACCCGCTCCCCCAGCCAGGAGGCGCTTCCGCTCCCGCGCCACGTCGAAATCGGCAGCCGGATACCCCAGTTCGAGCGTGTCGAACGTCTCACGCAGCAGGTGGGCCACCGCCCAGTCCCGGTACCACTTGCGGTCCGCCGGCACCACGAACCAGGGTGCGGCGTCCGTGCCGCACCGGCTCAGGGCCTCGGCGTACGCAGCCTGGTAGTCGTCCCAGTGCCCTCGCGAGTCGATGTCGGAGGGGTTGTACTTCCAGTGCTTACGTGGGTCGGTGAGCCGATCCATCAGGCGCTTGCCCTGCTCGGCGTACGAGATGTGCAGCATCACCTTGATCAGGGTGACGCCGCCCTCGGTCAGCTCCTGCTCGAACGAGTTGATCTCGTCATAGCGGGCTCGCCAGGTCGTCTCCGGCACCAGCGAGCCGACCCGGGCGATCAACACGTCCTCGTAGTGCGAACGGTTGAACATCCCCACGTAGCCCTGCGGTGGCAGCTCACGCCGGATCCGCCAGAGGAAGTCGTGCCGCAACTCCTGGCGGGTCGGCGGCCCGAACGAGCGGATGTGCAGGCCCAGCGGGTTCATCGCGCCGGCCACCCGCTTGATCGTGCCGTCCTTGCCGCCGCAGTCCATGGCCTGGAGCACCAGCAGCACCCGCTGCGCCGGCCGTTCCGACCCGGTCTTGGCCATCGCGAAGAGCATCTCCTGCTGCCGGCCCAGCTCCTCGCCGACCAGTTCCACCTGCTCCCGCGCCCAGGTCTTACGGTGCTCGCCGCGGCCTGCGGGCTCCGGTAGGCCGGGCATGGACCGCGGGTCGATCGCGCCGAGATCCACCGGCGCGGTGACCCGCAGCAGGTCCCGCACGGAACCGCCCTCGGGTGCCACGACCTGCCCTTGCTGGGGTGCGCTCATGCACGGATCATCGCCCACCCACCGCCGTTCCGCCCGCCGAGGCCCACCTCCGAACCTGGCCCGCCGATCGGCACCGACCGACCTGCGCCCACGGCGAGCACCGGTTTGCCGGGCCGTCTCGGGGCAGCCGTGGAGCCCGCTCGGCGGGAGGATGTAGTCCGGGACGCCGACCGGAAGGGGTGGTGGGTCGTGCGGGAGCTGGCGACGGAGTTCGAGGCCGAGCGGGGCCGGTTGCTCGCGGTGGCCCACCGGATGCTGGGCAGCCGCAGCGAGGCGGAGGACGCCGTACAGGAGACCTGGCTGCGCTACGCCGGGGCGCTGGCCGACCCGGTGGCCCGCGCCGAGATCAGGGACCTGTCCGCCTGGCTGACCACCACCTGCGCTCGGATCTGCCTGGACGTGCTCCGCTCGGCCCGGGTCCGCCGGGAGGCGTACCCGGGGCAGTGGCTGCCGGAGCCGGTGGTGAGCCCATTGGGCGGCCGGTCGCCGGCCGACGGCTACGCGCCCGACCCGGCGGAGCGGGCGGTGCGCACCGACGAGGTCGGCACGGCGCTGCTGGTGGTGCTGGAGCGGCTCGCGCCGGAGCAACGGGTCGCCCTCGTCCTGCACGACGTGTTCGCGCTGCCGTTCGCCCGGGTCGCGGGGGTGCTCGGCACCACCGAGGTGGCGGCCCGGCAGCTCGCCTCCCGGGCCCGGCGGGCGGTCACCTCGCCGGACGTACCCCGGCACACCGCCGACCCGGCCGAGCAGCGTCGGGTGCTCGAGGCGTTCGTCGCCGCCACCGAGTCCGGCGAGTTGGATCAGCTGCTTCAGGTGCTCGCGCCGGACGTGGTCTTCGTCGGCGACTCGGGCGGACACTTCCCGGCCGCCCGCTGGCCGGTGTTCGGCGCGGACCCCGTGGCTCGCCTCACGCTCGGCCTGTTCGGCCGGACCGGCCGGTACACCGGCCGGGTGCTGGCTCGGCCCGTGCTCGTCGACGGCATTCTCGGCCTCCAGCTGGAGACCACGCACAGCGATGGTCGACCGATTCGCCTGGTCACCGCGTTCGCTGTCGACCAGGGCCGGATCACCGCCATCTACAACCAGCTCAACCCGGAGAAACTGACCGACCTGCCGCCACTGGGCGCCGACGACGGCTGGCCGCCACGCTGGTGAGCCGGCCAGACCGGCCGTGCGGCCTCAGACCACCAGGGCCAACCACTTGCGGTACGCGGTGGCGAACGGCTCGGTGCCGTCGCCGAGCGCCCTCAGCAGCCGCTGTGCCGCGGCCTCGGCCTCGGCCACCACATCGTCCGGGTAGCCGAACCGGGCCCGGTGCTCGGCGAACTCGTCCTCGTCGAGCAGCTCCACCAGGCCGGTGGCCCGACGCCTGACGACGTCCAGGTCCAGGTCGATCAGGTGGACCGTGTCGTCGGACTCCCAGCGGGCCGGGGTGGTGATGTCGCAGTAGACCTCGCTGGTGCGGGGTGGGGGGTTGAACATGCCCGTCCACCAGGCGCGGTGTGGCACCAACAGCACGAACGGGATCTTCTCCACCGAGGGACGGCCGTGGTAGACCGATTCGGTGCCCTCCGGCACGCCGAGCCATACGCCGAGATCGTCCTCGGTGAGCCGGCGGGCCGGGTAGTCGCGGTGGGCGCTGCCGTCGTACTTGCGGTAGATCACTCGGACCATGTCGCTCGGCATGATTCGCACCCTAACCGATACAGCCCAACGCGTCGTAGCGTGGCCGTAACCGGACGGGGTCGGCTGCTACACCTCGCCCCGGTCGGCATCGCGCCACGCGGCGGATGGGCGCGGTCGGTGTCGGCGGCGCCGGGTACCGTCGCACGGTGACTCCGCCCCGCACCGCCACCGGTTCCGCCACCCCGTCGGCCCGTGCCAAGGGCCGGCGGCGGGGTGCCCGACCCAGTGGCACCGAGCTGCTGGCGGCGGCGGTCGGCGCGGTGCCCGGCGGCGCGGAGCGCCCCGGCCAACTGCAGATGACCACGGCGATCGAGGAGTGCGTGGCCGGCGGCGAGCATCTGCTCGTGCAGGCCGGCACCGGCACCGGCAAGTCGCTGGCGTACCTCGCGCCGGCGCTCACTGTGGACGGTCCGGTGGTGGTCTCCACTGCCACCCTGGCGTTGCAGTCCCAGCTGGTCGACCACGACCTGCCCCGGCTCGCCGACGCGGTCGAGCCGGTGCTCGGCCGTCGGCCCACCTTCGCCGTACTCAAGGGCCGCCATCACTACCTCTGCCTCGCCCGACTGGACAACTCCACCGAGGAGGAGCCGGAGGACACCCTCTTCGACGCCCCCGCGGCGCGCCCCGGCGGCGGCACGCTCGGCAAGCCTGGCCCGGCCCAGCCGGTGAAGTGGCTCGGTGAGGCGGGCCGGCTGGGCAAGCAGGTCGAGCGGCTGCGCGACTGGGCCGAGAAGACCGCCACCGGCGACCGGGACGAGCTGGACCCGGGCGTCGAGGACCAAGCCTGGCGGCTGGTGTCGATGCCGGCACGCGAGTGCGTCGGCGCGGCCCGTTGCCCGTTCGGGCAGGAGTGCTTCGCCGAGGCGTCGCGGGCCCGCGCCCGGGAGGCCGACATCGTGGTGACCAACCACAGCCTGCTCGCTGTCGACATGCTCGCCGACCGGCACATCGTGCCGCCGCACAAGCTGCTCATCGTCGACGAGGCGCACGAGCTGGCCGACCGCGTCTCCTCCGCCGCCCAGGCGGAGCTGGTGCCCGAGCTGATCGACCGGACCACCCGGCGGGCCCGTACGCTGCTGCGCCCGGAGACCGCCGAGGCGCTCACCGCCGCCGGGGACGCCCTGGCGGTCGGGCTGGCCGAGGCGCCGGCCGGGCGGATCACCGCGGGGCTGCCGACGCCACTGCGGGAGGCGTGCACGCTGCTCGACGCGGCGACCCGCTCCGCCCTGGACGCGATCGGCGACATCAAGGCCGACGACCCCGACCCGGTCCGTAAGCAGCAGGCCAAGGCTGCCCTGGACGAGCTCTCCACCACCGCGCAGCGGCTACTGGAGGAGGGCGACCACGACGTGGCCTGGGTGGAGAAGAACGACAGCGGCAACCGCCGGGCGCTGGTGGTCGCGCCGCTGTCGGTGGCCGGCACCCTCGCCACCCACCTGTACGACGAACGCACCGTCGTGGCCACCTCGGCGACCCTGGCGCTGGGCGGCCGGTTCGACACGGTCGCCCGCGCCCTCGGGCTGGACGCGCCACCGCCCGCCCCGCCGACCCCCGCCGCGGCCGCACAGGCCGCCCGTACCGGCCCCGGCCGGCCGGCTGCCGAAGCGCCCGGCCGTCGCCTCGCCGGCGACGTCACCCCGAACGCCGTCGTCCCGGCCACCGAGGGCCCCGGGTGGCGGTCACTCGACGTCGGTTCGCCGTTCGACTACGCCCGGCAGGGCATCCTTTACGTCGCCGCGCACCTCCCCCGCCCCAGCGTCTCCGGGTTGCCCGATGCTGCCGGGGAGGAACTGCTCGGGCTGGTCGAGGCGCTCGGTGGTCGTACTCTCGGGCTCTTCTCCTCCCGGCGGGCCGCACAGCAGGCGGCGGAGCTGGTGCGTGCGCGGACCGACCTGCCGGTCCTGCTTCAGGGCGAGGAGGCGCTGCCGCTGTTGGTGCGTCGCTTCCGCGAGGAGCGCGCCAGCTGCCTGTTCGGGGTGATGTCGCTCTGGCAGGGGGTGGACGTGCCGGGCGACGCCTGTCAGCTCGTCGTCATCGACCGGCTGCCCTTCCCCCGCCCGGACGAACCGCTGGCGGCGGCCCGCGCGGCGGCGGTGGACGCGGGCGGCGGCTCCGGCTTCGCAGCGGTCAGCGTGCCGATCGCGGCGGTGAGGCTGGCGCAGGGCGTCGGCCGGCTGATCCGGGCGACCGGCGACAAGGGCGTGGTCGCGGTGCTGGACTCCCGACTGGAGACGGCGCGGGGCTACGGGCCGTTCCTGCGCCGCTCGCTGCCCCCGTTCTGGTACACCACGCGCCCCGAGGTGGCCCGAGGCGCCCTGGAACGTCTCGCCAAGTCCTGACCCTCGCCGCGCCGCACCTGGGCCGGTCTGGCCGGCCCACGATCGCGCTACGACACGGAAAGAGTGGTCTCCCGCTGCCGGGAGGCCACTCTTTCCGTGATCTGGCGGGACGCGCGGGCCTAGGGGGCCTGGGAGGCGACGACCACGGCGTCGGGCGGGGTGTCCGGCACCCTGCGGGCGGCGAGCCGGCGGACCGCGGTGTTCAGCACCGCGATGAGCGGCACGGAGACCAGCGCGCCGGTGATGCCCGCGAGTACGACGCCGGCAGCGATACCGATGATCACCGCGAGCGGGTGCAGGGCGACCGCCCGGCCCATGATCAGCGGTTGCAGGATGTGACCCTCCACCTGCTGCACGACGATCACCGCAGCGAGGATGATCAACGCGGTGACCGGGCCGCTGTCGACGAGGGCCACCAACACCGCCACGCCGCCGGAGAGCGCCGCACCGACGATCGGGATGAACGCGCCGAGGAAGACCAGCGCGGCCAGCGGGAAGGCGAACGGGATGTCGAAGGCGACCAGGAAGATGCCGATGCCGACCGCGTCGATGAAGGCGACAAGCACTGTCGCGCGGACGTAGGCGACAAGCGTCTGCCAGGAGGCGCGGCCGGCGTCGTCGACCTTCCACCGAGCGGCCACCGGCAGCAGCCGGACCAGGAACCGCCAGATCCGGTTGCCGTCGCGCAGGAAGAAGAACGTCGCGAAGAGCACCAGCAGCGTGCCGGTCAGCACCTCGGCCAGCGTCGCGGCGGTGCTCAGCGCGCCGCTGGTGAACCTTGAGGTGTTGTTGTTGATCCAGGCCTGCGCCTCGTCGATGTAGCGGTCGAGCTGGGTGTCGGAAAGGTGCAGCGGGCCCGTCTTCAGCCAGTTCTGGATCTGCCGGACGCCCTCCGAGGACTTCTCGCTCAGCTCCGGTACGCCACGGATGAACTCGTTGACCACCAGCGTCAGCGTGCCGATCACCGCGGCCAGGCCGCCGACCAGCACCACCGCCGTCGCCAGCGACCGGGGGAACCGGACCCGCAGCAACCAGCCCACCGCAGGGGCGAGCAGTGCGGAGAGCAGCAGCGCGATGGCCAGCGGAATGATCACGATCTTGACCGTGCCGACGATCCGCAGCAGCGCCCAGGCCACCACGCCGATCACGATCAGTCGCCAACACCACGCGGCGGCGATCCGCAACCCGTGCGGAACGTCGGCGTCGTCCCGACTGGAGGTGGAGCTGTGCAGGTCCACCGGAGGTTCCGCGCCGTAGACAGCGGCGCTCGGCGGCGCGGTCGGCCCCGGCACGGCCGGCGACGCCACCCGGGCCGCCTCCGACGCGTCGTTCAACGCGTCACTCGCGGCGCCCTCGTCGGCAGGCGCCGACTCCTGTCGTGACTGGTAGGCGCGGCGAAGCCGCCCGCGTACCCGCTCGAAGCGGCTCAAGCGCACCTCCTGGCAGAAAACCCGGCCCGCCGACGGCGACAGGTCGGACAGCATACGTCCGTTCCCGACACCGTAGGGCGGTTCCGCCACACAATGCCCCGACCACCTCCGGCGTAACCACCGGCCGGCCACCGTCGGCCACACGGTAGCGTCTGCGACGTGACCGCCGACAACGATCTCGACGCCGGCCTGCCGATCCGCCTGCTGCACGACCGCGTGCTGGTGCGGATGGAGGGCAGCGAGGGCGAACGCCGCTCCACCGCTGGCATCGTCATTCCGGCGACCGCAGCGGTCGGCAAGCGCCTCGCCTGGGCCACTGCGGTCGGAGTGGGGCCGAACGTGCGCGCCATCGTCTCCGGCGACCGGGTGCTCTTCGACCCGGACGAGCGCTCCGAGGTCGAGCTGCACGGTCGCGGTTACGTGCTGCTGCGGGAGCGGGACGTGCACGCCGTGGCCGCCGAGCGGATCGAGAACGACTCGACCGGCCTCTACCTCTGACGCACCTCCCCCGGCCACCAGGCCCCGTCGCGCACCGTTTGCCCAGCCGCACGACGGGAAGCCATCCGGCGACCGTGGCCCTGGGGAGGGACGATGCCGGTATTCGTGAAGAAGCTGTTGACCTGGGGCAGTGTCGCGTTCCTGATCTACTTCATGGCCTTTCGGCCGGACGGCGCCGCGCAGATGTTCCGGGCGATCGGCGCCGCGCTGATCGCAATGTTCCAGGGCCTCGGCGACTTCCTAACCTCGCTGATGACCTGACGCCCAGCGAGGCCACGTCGACGCCACGCCACGCCGATCATGGAGTTGTGGTGCCGGACAAAGTCCACAAGTAGTGCCAAGCCAGGCACCACAACTCCATGATCGACCGGAGTCGGCCGCGATCTTGCACTTACTGTCGCGGCGTAGAGGGCATTCCACGCTTTTCGACGACCGAAACTGCAAGATCGGCGCGGGCGCGGGCGCGGGCGGGGGCGGGGGCGGGGGCGGGGGCTTGGCGGCGGTGTCAGGGGTGCGTTGGCGGCCAGGGGGAGGCCGGGCGCAGGCTGGGCCGGCCGGGCGGGGCGTAACCCATGGGAGCCGGGGCGGGAGCCAGCACCACCGGGATCGGCACCACCGGCTCGTCCGGCGCGTCCACCGCGCGCTCGGTGCCGTCCGGGAAGCGCAGGTGGTAGCGGCTGCCGTCCCAGACCCCCGCCGGGGCCTGCGGGTCCCGACCCACGAAGAACGACCGGTATCCGGTGATCGCGTCCAGCAGTTCCCGCTCCTCGCGGGCGGTCCGCTCCTGGTCGGCGGGTTTGCGGTCCAGGCCGCGCAGCGCCCCGTCGCGCAGCAGGGCCAGCCGGGTGGCGGCGGACTGGTAACCCCGCATCGCCCGCACCCCGGCGTCGCCGGCCACCCGCCGCGCCCAACTGCGGGCTGCGTGCCGCCGGCCGAGACTGCTCAGGGCGGCCACCTCGGGCGGGCTGAGCCAGCCGGCGCGTACGTAGTCGGGCAGGACCCGCTCGGTGAGTCGCCCCTCCCAGGCGCGCAGCCACAGCGCCAGCCCCACGGTGCCGAAGAAGACCGGCACCATGAGGCCCAGGAAGCCGTACAGCATGATCATGGCCTCGCCGGTGGCCTGGGTCAGCGTGGGCAGCAGGTTCCACGTGCCGTGCAGCATCATCGCCAGCAGCAGGCCGGCGATCGGGGCGAGCACCCGGATGCGCCGGTCCGCCGTCCGGGAGGCGATACCCAACCCGACACCGGTCATCGAGGTGAAAAGGGGATGGGCGAAACCGAACAGCAGGATCCGCAGGATGAAGATCGCGATGACCTGCTGGATGCCGGTGGCCGGGCCGTACCGGTCGGCGCCGGACGCGTAGCCCAAGCCGCCCAGGTAGAGGATGTTCTCCACCATCGCGAAGCCGACCGCGGCGAGCCCGCAGTAGACCAGGCCGTCGGTGATCCCCGACCACTCGCGGCGGCGGAACACCAGCAGCAGGATCGGGCCCAGCGCCTTGGTCAGCTCTTCGATGAACGGCGCCACCAGCACCCCGGTGAGCGCCGACGGCAGGCCCCAGTCGGCGAAGCGGTTGGCCGCGAAGTCGTTCACGGTGAGCGAGGCGGCGGTGGAGACGAACGCCCCCCAGGCGAAGCAGAAGATCAGATACTTCAGCGGCTCCGGTTCGTACCGGTCCAGCCAGAGGAAGCAGCCGACCAGCACCGGCACCGGCAGAATGGCGGCGACCACCCCGATCAGCAGGGCCTGCGCACCGAGCGACTGGCCGAGCGTGAAGACCATGAAGACCGCGCACGCCGCGATCAACAGCACCACCCCGGCCAGCACCAGGAACCGCCGCCAGCCCAGTCGGCGCAGCGGCATTCGCGGCGTCTCACCCATGGGCGGGCCGGCGGGCGCGGGCGGGGAGGCGGGCGCAGGCGGCAGCGGTGAACCGGGCGGGGTGTCGGCCATGCGGTCAGCGTAGCCATCCGCCGCCGGCTGGTTCGGTCGCATCGGCAGCCGCTATGCTGCCGGCAGGTCACGAGCGCCAGCGTCAAGCCCCGGCTTGCTGGCCGGCAACCCTCGTCGAGTTCGCGGTGGGGTGCCCCGGGTGATGACCGGGCCCAGCCCGATCGGTGTGCTGGGCAAGCGCGGACCCCGTCCCGATGTCGCACCCGGGGTCCCTGACCCCGGAGGTTCCGGCGTGTCCGTCACTCTCGTACCCTCGCTGCCCAGCCTGCCCACCGTGCCGTCCGCGTCGCTCGACGTCCTCGGTGTGCCCGGCGAGATCAACCTGGACTACGCGGCCAGTGCGCCGTGCGCGCGGGTCGCCGCCGACGCGGTGGCAGAGCTGCTGCCCTGGTACGCCAGCGTGCATCGCGGGGCGGGAGCGCTGTCGCGGCGCTGCACCCTCGCGTACGAGCAGGCCCGGCAGACGATCGGGGACTTCTTCGGCGCTCGCGCCGACGATCATGTGATCTTCACCCGCAACACCACCGACGCGCTCAACCTGCTGGCACGGGCCGTGCCGGCCGGCACCACAGTGGTCACGTTCGCTGGCGAACACCACGCCAACCTGCTGCCCTGGCCGCGCGGGTCGGTGCGGCTGCCGGTGCCCAGCGACCCCGACGGGGCGGTACGCGATCTCGCCGCCGCCCTCACCGAGCTGCGCCGGGGCAGCAGCCCGGCGTTGCCGGTGCTGGTAGCGGTTACCGGTGCGAGCAACGTGACGGGTGAGCGGTGGCCGGTCGCCGAACTGGCGCGGGTGGCGCACCGGCACGGTGCCCGGATCGTGCTCGACGCCGCGCAGCTCGCCCCGCACGCCCCGGTCGACCTGCTCGCGCTGGACGTCGACTACCTGGCCGTGTCCGGCCATAAGCTGTACGCGCCGTTCGGCGCGGGCGTGCTGATCGGTCGCGGCGACTGGCTGGACGCCGCCCCGCCCTACCTGGCCGGCGGTGGTGCCACCAGCCACGTCGGGCCGGCTACCCACGACGTGACCTGGGCGACCGGCCCGGCCCGACACGAGGGCGGCACCCCGAATCTGCTCGGAGCGGTCGCGCTGGCGGCGGTGTGCAGGGCGCTCGACGAGGCGGACCAGAGCGCGCTGGCCGCCCACGAGCAGGCCCTGCTGGCCCGGCTCCGGACCGGCCTCGCCGCCCTGCCGCACGTCGTCGAGCTGCGCACCTTCGGCCCGGACGCGCCCCGGGTCGGCATCGTCTCATTCGTGGTCGCCGGCTGGGACTCCACCGAGGTGGCCACCCGGCTGGCCGCCGAGCACCACATCGGCGTACGGGACGGGTTGTTCTGTGCCCACCCGCTGGCCCGGCGTCTGCTCGGCGAGGCGGCGGGGCGTACCGGCCGCCGGGACCTGCCGCCCACCGCGCTGCGGGCCAGCATCGGGTTGGGCAGCACGGCCGCCGAGGTGGACCGGCTGCTCGCGGCCCTGGCCGAGCTGGCCTGAGGTCCGCCCGGCGGTCGTTTCCGCTCAGCCGACCGGCGGGGCGGTGGGTGGCTTCGGCGTCTCGCCGGGCTCGGCGGGCTCACCGACCGGGCGCTCCTGCTCCCCGAAGGCGGTGCGGATCCACCGGTTCGCCTCCTCCTGCTCGATGCCGGAGGCGACAAGCAGGTCGCTCGCTGTCGTCCGGATCTGGGCGATCACCACGCTTCCGGAGAACCCCACCCCTGCGCCGTACGCCCGGCCGGCCTCGCTGACCGCCCGCAGCGACCGCTCCCGGGCCTCCTCCGGCTCCTCACCGGCGGCGAACTCGTGCTTGAGCAGCCGGACCGACTCGGCGAGGTGACCGATCGCGTCCGGCATCGGATCGGGTACCGGTTCCTCGTCCTCGACCAGCGTGACGGACCGGCGGATCAGGGTGCCGCTGTTGCGCATCGCCCGGTCGATCGGGTCGGCCGCCTCGGCGTAGTGGGTCAGTTCGTCGCGGCGGTGCCAGCGGGCCGGGGAGAGAGTGGCGGTCTCCTTCGCCCCCTCGATCGCCTCGCCCAGCGTGGCCAGCTCCTCCTTGTTGTTGCGCAGCCTCTCCAGTGCGGCCTGGATGGTGGCGCGGTCCCGGTTGCGCAGCCCGTCGGCGGTGGCGTCGAGCTGGGCGGCGAGCAGGTCCAGGGCGGGGCGGGCCGCCCGGTTGATCACCCGGAGTGGGTTCAGTGGCAGCAGCACCGCCGTGACCAGCAGCGCGATCCCACCGCCGAGGAACGCGTCGACGAAGCGGGGGATCTCCAGGTTCTGGGTCGACGGGCTCAGCGTCACGATCAGCACCGCCGTGGCCGCCGCCTGGATGACGATGGCCACGCTCGCTCCGGCGAAGATGGTGAGCAGGATCGCCACGGTGACCACCAGGCCGAGCTGCCACGCCCCGGTGCCGAGCAGGTAGATCAGGAGGTCGCCGACGAAAACCCCAACCCCCACCCCGACGATCAGCTCCACCGTCCGGCGGAACCGCTGACCGACCGACGCGGCCAGGGTGCCGACCGCGGAGATCGGGGCGAAGACCGGTTGCGGGTTGCCGAGCACCTTGTGCGAGATCAGGTACGCGAGCCCGGCGGCCAGCCCGGCCTGCACCGCGAGTCCGCCGGCCATCCGTACCCGGTGCAGCCGATCGTGCAGGGTGGCCCGGCTGCGGTGGCGCAGTTGCTCGGTGGCCTCGGCGATCCGTGCGCCGTCGATGTCCACCAAACCGTCGCGCAGCGCGGTACGTCGCACCATCGGCTGTCGCTTGTCCCGGGCCACGGCCATGGGCGCGACTACCCGTGGTGGCCCCGCTGAACCCTCCCTACCCGCGCGTCGCGGGCGGATGCGGCAGACTCGGGCGGTGGTTGATCTGTTGGACCGGTGGCGGGCGGCGGCCCGGGGTGCCGGCGCGAGGCCCGATCCGGAGACCACCAGGGCCGGCGAGCAGTTGATCGCCCGCTGGCGGGAGCCGCACCGGCACTACCACACGGTGGCCCACCTGACGGCGGTGCTCGATGTGGTGGACCAGCACGCCGACCTGGCCGCCCGGGCCGATGCGGTCCGGCTGGCGGCCTGGTTCCACGACGCGGTCTACGACCCCCGTGCCAGCGGCGACGCCAACGAACGGGACAGCGCCGCGCTGGCCGAGAGCGTGCTCACCGGGCTCGGGGTGCCGGAGCCCACGGTGGCCGAGGTGCGCCGGCTGGTGCTGCTCACCGCCGGGCACGCTCTGACGCCGGGCGACCGGGACGGCGTGCTGCTCTGCGACGCGGACCTGGCCGTGCTGGCCGCGCCGCCGGCCAGCTACGAGCGTTACGCGGCGGCGATCCGCCGGGAGTACGCCCACGTGCCGGAGCCGGCCTTCCGGGCTGGGCGGGCCGCCGTGCTGACCGGCCTGCTGTCGCTGCCGGCGCTGTTCCGGTCGCCACCGCTGGCGAGCCGGTGGGAAGAGCCCGCCCGGGACAATGTGCGCCGCGAGCTGGCCACCCTCACCGGGGCACCGGAGAACGCGGGTTGACCAGGTGCTTCGGCCGACGCAGGTCGGCGGCGCGGAGCAACCGGACCAGCTCCCGGCTCGGCACCACCTGGGCACCGAGCCACACCGCCGCCGCGAACCGGTCCGCGGGGATGTCGTAGTGGTCCCGGTCGAAGCCCCGCCGGGGCGCGCCGAGCGCCTCGGCGAAGGCGTGCAGCTCGGCGTACGAGACGTCACTGATCAGGTGCGACCAGAGCCGGCCGCGCCACGGCCAGGCCGGCCGGTCCAGGTAGAGCACGGTGCCACGTTAACCCGCTCAGTCGATCATGTTGATGATCGCCCGGTACCGCCCTAACCTCGGCTGCATGGCCCCCACCGCGCTCCTCGACGACCTGCGCGCCGCGCTCGGTGACGACGCCGTGCTCACCGACCCGGACCTGCTGCGCCTGCACCAGCGGGACGAGGCCGACCTGTGCGCCGCCGGCGTCCCGCTGGTGGTGACCCGCCCACGCGACACCGAACAGGTGGTCGCCGTGATCCAGGCGGCGGCGCGGCACGGCGTACCGGTGGTGCCGCAGGGCGCGCGGACCGGGCTGGCCGGCGCGGCGAACGCGGTGGACGGCGCGGTGGTGCTCAGCACCGTCGCGATGAACGAGATCCGGGAGATCGACCCGGTGAGCCGGATCGCCGTGGTCCAACCGGGGGTGGTCAACGCGGCCCTGGCCGGGGCGGTGGCGAAACAGGGCCTCTGGTACCCGCCGGACCCCGGCTCCTGGGAGTCGTCCACGATCGGCGGCAACGTGGCCACCAACGCGGGCGGCATGTGCTGTGTGAAGTACGGAGTGACCACCGAGTACGTGCTCGGCCTGGAGGTGGTGCTCGCCTCCGGTGAGGTGCTGCGCACCGGCCGGCGTACGGCCAAGGGGGTGGCCGGCTACGACCTGACCCGACTGTTCGTCGGTTCGGAGGGCACCCTCGGCGTGATCACCGAGGTGACAGTGGCGCTGCGCCCCGCCCCGGCCGACTCACTGACCCTGGTGGCGGTCTTCGGATCCACCGCCACGGCCGGCGCGGCGGTGGCCGAGATCGCGGCTCGCGGGCTCACCCCCAGCCTGCTGGAGTTGCTGGACCAGACCCACCTCCGGGCGATCGAGGCGTACCAACCGATGGGGTTGCGGACCGACGCGCAGGCCCTGTTGCTGGCCGCCGCCGACACCGGCTCCCGGGCGGCGGACGACCTGGCCGTGCTGGCGGAGGTGTGCGAGGCCGTCGGCGCCGACGAGGTCTACGCGGCCACCGACGCGGTGGAGGCGGCGGCGCTGCTCCAGGCTCGCCGGCTGGCCCACCCGGCCATGGAGAAGTTCGCGGCGGACGCCTACCCGGGCGGCATCGGTGGTCTGGTGATCGACGACGTGGCGGTGCCGCGCGGCGCGCTCGCCGCGCTCCTGGACGGGGTCGCCCGGATCGCGGCCGAGTGTGAGGTGCCGATCGGCGTGGTGGGGCACGCCGGGGACGGCAACATGCACCCGAACATCGTTGTCGACCGGGCCGACCCGGCGAGCGTGGAGCGGGGTCGGCGGGCCTTCGACGAGATCATGCGGCTCGGCCTGGACCTGGGCGGCACGTGTACCGGTGAGCACGGGGTGGGGCTGCTCAAGCGGGACTGGCTGGCCCGGGAGATCGGGCCGGTCGGTGTCCGGGTGCATCAGGCGATCAAGTCGGCGCTCGACCCGGCCGGTTTGCTCAACCCGGGCAAGGTGCTCTGAGCGGCTGCGGTCAGCCCTTGACCTCGGCCGGGGTCGCCTGGGTGAGCAGCAGCAGGATCTCCCCGGCGACCGGCGTGAGCTCCTCGCCCGGGCAGTCCTGCGAGGTGATCAGCCCGGCCGAAGTGATGAGGCTGGACGTCAGCGCGTCGATGCAGGTTGTCCGGTACCGCCGGGCCTGATCGGTCTCGTCGGCCAGCTTCGGGTTGGCGAGCAGCACCTGGAGCCGTTCGGTCAGCTCCGGTGCGAGGGTGCCCCGGGAGGTCACGCCGTCGCCGGCGCAGTCGACGCACTGCCACCCGCCGTTCCGTTCGACGCTCAGGGTGCGCATCGGCCCGTCCTCGCCGAGCCGCTGGAGCAGGCTGACCTGACCGGCGGCGACGGTGGTGGGGATCTCCAGCTGCGAGCCGCCACCCGCCGTGCCGGGGGTCGGCTGCGCCACCGGGGTGCTCGGCTTGTCTCCGTCGAACAGGGAGCACCCGGTCAGGGCACCGGCGAGCGCGACGGCGAGCAAGGGTAGGAGCAGACGAGGGCGCGCGCGGGCTAGCACGCGCGGAAACCTACCCCACCGTAGGTAGCGTCCGAAACCACCATCCGGGCCGGTATCGATGGTTACCCATCGGTAACGTCGCAATTCGTCATCGAGCGGACGAGCGCAGCTCCGCCTGGTTGTCGTCGCCCCGGTCGGCCGCGTAACCCCTGACGTCCGGAGCGCCGAGGCGGGCCGCGTCCGCCGCCGCGTCGTCCGGCATCAACTGGGACTGCCGCTCCGCCTCCACCCGAACCCGGTAGTGCTCGACCTCGCGCGCCCGGGTGGCCGCGTCCCAACCGAGCACCGCCCCCATCAACTCGGCGGTGTGCTCCGCCGACTCCAGCCCTCGGTGGCTGGTCTCGAACGAGATGCGGGTCCGCCGGGTCAGCACGTCCTCCAGGTGCAACGCGCCCTCGGCCCGCGCCGCGTACGCGACCTCGGCCGCCAGATACTCCGGAGCACCAGCCAGCGGGGACGCCAGCAGAGGATCGGCGTCGACCAGCGCCAGCAGGTCCAGGGTGAGGGTGCCGTACCGCTCCAGCAGGTGCTCCACCACGCCCACCGGCACGCCGTGCCGGCGGGCCAGGTCGGCCCGGTCCCGCCACATGGCCGGGTAGCCGTCGGCGCCGAGCAGCGGCAGGTCGGCGGTGCGCGACGAGCGAGCGCCACCGAGTCGGCGAGCGGCCCGGTCGACAACGTCGGACGCCATCACCCGGTACGTCGTGTACTTGCCGCCGGCGACCAGCAGCAGCCCGAGCATCGGCTCGAAGACCGCGTGCTCCCGGGAGAGCTTCGAGGTCGAGTCGGCCTCGCCGGCCAGCAGCGGGCGCAGCCCGGCGTACACCCCCTCGATGTCGGCGGTGGTCAGCGGCCGTTCCAGCACGGTGTTGACCTGCTGGAGGAGGTAGTCGATGTCGCGGGCCGAGGCGGCCGGGTGGGAACGGTCCAGCCGCCAGTCGGTGTCAGTGGTGCCGATGATCCAGTGCCCGCCCCACGGGATGACGAAGAGCACCGAACTCGCCGTACGCAGGATGAGCCCCGTCTCGCCGGTGATCGCCGAGCGGGGCACCACCAGGTGCACCCCCTTGGAGGCGCGCACCCGGATGCCGGGTCGCAGGCCGACGTCGTTCAGCATCCGGGACATGTCGTCGCTCCACACGCCGGTGGCGGCGATGACGGTGCGGGCCTGCACCTCGAACTCCGCGTCCGGCGAGCCCGGTGGCGCCTCCAGGTCCCGGACGCGGACGCCGGTCACCTCGCGGGCCTGCCGGATCAACCCGACGGCACGGGCACTGCTCACCACTGTGGCGCCGAGGCTGGCAGCGGTGCGGGCCAGTGTGACAACCAGCCGCGCGTCGTCGACCTGCCCGTCGTAGTAGCGGATCGCCCCGGCCAGCGCGTCGGCCCGCAGACTCGGGAAGATCCGCCGGGCGCCTTCCCGGGTCAGGTGACGGTGCAGGGGCATTCCCCGACCCCCGCCGAAAATCCCGGCGAAGGCGTCGTACGCGGCCACCCCGGCGCCGTAGTACGAGCGCCGGAAGACCCTGGCCGGCAGGTCCCGCAGGCCCCGGCCGGCCGGCAGCGGCACCATGATCGGCACCGGGCGTACCAGGTGCGGCGCGAGCCGGGTGGCCAGCAGGCCGCGCTCGGTGAGCGCCTCGTGGACCAGGTGGAACTCCAACTGCTCCAGATACCGCAGGCCACCGTGGATGAGTTTGCTGGACCGGCTGGAGGTCCCGGCGGCAAGGTCACGTGCCTCGACCAGCGCCACCTTCAGGCCACGGGACGCAGCGTCCAGGGCGGCACCGGCTCCGGTCACCCCGCCCCCGATGACCAGCACGTCGAAGCGTTCGGCACGCAGTCGACGCAGGTCGGACGCACGGCGGACCGGTGAGAGCTGACCGGCGACTGATCGGGAGACATTGGGGTCGCGCACCTGTCCACCGTAACCGTCGAGCCACCGTGTCGACATTCGCCGCCCGCCCCGCACCGCGCCTACCTGCTCCGGAGCGCACGACACGTTCCGCCACCCGATCCCGGCCGACCCATTGCAGATCTTGGACAGTTTCCGTCATCGCGTGACGGAAACTGTCCAAGATCTGCACGCTTCCTCGACGCCTCGGAACCCGACGGTCGGGTCGAAACCCTTCCTCGTAGTCGTAAGGTTCTCGGATGCAAGGTCAACCTGCGTACCAGGGCCCCAGCGGCCGCAGTTCCCCGTGGCCGGTGGTCGCGGCCGTGCTGGTCGGCTGCTGGACGGTTGCGGTCACCGTTGGCACCCAGACCGGGGGCTGGCTCACCGATCAGGTGCTGCTGGGCTTCGGACGGGACCGGCTCGGCTGGCTCTGGCCGGTGCTCGGCCTGGCCACCGTCGTGCTGGTCGGCACGCCCGCCCTCCTGCTTGCCGTCCTGCCCCGGTCGGGCGCGGTCCGGGCCACCGGGCGGGCCTGGTTGATCGGGGCGATCGCGCTCGGCGTGTTCACACTGCTGCGGGCCGTGCCACCGGTGCACCACGAGGCGTACCTCGCCGCGCTGGCCGGCGCCGCATTGCTCAGCGCGCTCGCCGTGCGCTGGTCGGCGCGCCGATGGGCGTACCCCGGGCTGGTCGGCTCGGTCGGCGGCCCGGCACCCACCGGAGGCGGCGACACCACGCGGCCCGAGGCCACCGCAGGCGGCGACGCCCGACGACCCGAAGGCGCCGGAGGCGGCGACGTCACGCCGCCCGAGGCCGCCAGAGACAGCGACGCCACGCCGCCCGAGGCCACCGGAGGCGCGGAGTCGGTCGGACGGCGCGTGCGCCGTGTCGGCCCGGTGCCGCTGCTCGCGATGGCCGCCGGGTTGGCGCTGCTGCTGCCGTGGGCGTGGCTTGGCGCGCTCGGTGGCCTCTTGGAGACCGCTCTCGCGCTGGTGGCGGCCGCCGCGCTCGGGGTGCTCGCCGCGACTCTGCTGGACGCCCCCTTCTGGGCCCAGTTCGCTGTTGGGCGACCACCCCGGCCGGCTCGGCTGGTGCTGGTCGGCGGTCTTGTCGCCGGGGTGGCGCTGCTGCTGCTCGCGGCCGGGACCGGGCAGTCCGGCGCGCAGTTGCCCGCGCTGCTGACCCTGCCGCCGGTGGGTTTCGCGCTGGCCGCGCTCTGGGCCGCGACCCGGCGGCCCACCGCCAACCCGGCCGAGGCCGAGCCCCGGGCCGCGACCCGGCGGCCCACCGCCAACCCGGCCGAGGCCGCGCTCTGGGCCGCGACCCGGCGGCCCACCGCCGACCCGGCCGAGGCCGTGCGCGCCGGCCGAGCGGCGACCGGTTGGCTCGTGGGCCTGGCCGCGCTCGGCCCGCTGGCCTTCACCGACCCGGAAGAGATCAGCCTGCTGCTGGTCGGCACCCGGGACATCCCGTTCTGGGTGGCGGCTGCCGCCGGCGTCGGGCTCGCCGTCGCGGTCCTGGTCGCCATCGGGTACGCGGTGCTGCTCGCCCGGCCGACGGCACGCACCCCGAGCAGGCGGATGGCAGCGGTGGCGGCCGTGGTGCTGCTGGTGGCGTTCGGGGCTGTCGACCTGGGCCCCGGCCAGCCGGGCCTGTACGGCGAGCGGCTGTTCGTGGTGCTGCGCACGCAGGCCGACCTGAGCGGTCTCCCGGCCGCCGCGCCGGGCCGGGCCGGACGGGACGCCCGCGCGGCGGAGGTCTACCGGCGGCTGGTGACGACCGCCGAGCAGAGCCAGGGCGACCTGCTCCGGGGGTTGAACCGGCTGCGGCTCGACCCGGTGTCGTACTACCTGGTCAACGCGGTCGAGGTGAACGGCGGCCCGGCGGTGCGGGCCTGGCTCGCCCGCCGGCCGGAGGTGGCGCGGGTGCTGGTCAGCCAGCGCCTGCGACCGTTGCCGGCCCCGGCCGGGCAGAGCCGCGGCACCCTGCCCAAGCCCAGCGGCCCGGAGTGGAACATCCGTCAGATCGGCGCCGACCGGGTGTGGTCCCAACTTCGGGTCACCGGCGCGGGCATCGTGGTCGGCAGCTCCGACTCGGGAGTGGACGGCGGCCATCCGGCGCTACGCGCCGGGTTCCGTGGTGGGGACGACTCCTGGTTCGACCCGTGGGACGACACCCGGAGCCCGACCGACCAGGGCGGGCACGGCACCCACACGGTGGGCAGCGCGGTCGGGCGGGACGGCATCGGGGTGGCCCCGGACGCGCAGTGGGTGGGCTGCGTCAACCTGGATCGCAACCTCGGCAGCCCCGCGCACTACCTGGACTGTCTCCAGTTCATGTTGGCGCCCTTCCCGGCCGGCGGCGACCCGTTCACCGACGGCCGTCCGGAGCGCGCCCCGCAGGTGCTGACCAACTCGTGGGGCTGCCCGCCCATCGAGGGTTGCGACCAACGCGTTCTGCGGCCGGCCACCGCCGCCCTCGACGCCGCCGGGATCTTCGTGGTCGCCGCGGCCGGGAACACCGGCCCGTGGTGCGCGTCGATCGACGATCCGCCCGCCCCCTACCCGGACGTGCTGACAGTGGGCGCGGTGGACGACCAGCGGCGCGTCGCCGAGTTCTCGTCGCGCGGACCGGTGCCGGGCGGCTCGGGTAAACCGGACGTGCTGGCACCGGGGGTGGGTGTGGTGTCGGCCATGCCGGGCGGCACCTACGCCAAGCTGGACGGCACGTCGATGGCGACCCCGCAGGTGGCCGGGGTGGTCGCGCTGATGTGGTCGGCGAACCCGGCGCTGGTCGGCGACGTGACCCGGACCCGGCAGATCCTGCGGGACACCGCCACTGAGGTGACGCCCACCTATCGCTCCGACAGTCCCTCCGACGCCTGCGGCGCTCCGGCGAACGTCACCGGCGCCGGCCAGGTCGACGCCTACGCCGCCGTTCGCGCCGCCCAGGGGTGATCGTCGCCCCACGGGCGGGGGGTGCGGCTCGACATCCGGTGATCTAGGGTCGGCGACCATGGACGCCGAGATCACCGTCACCGAGCTGACCGCCGACCTGGTCACCAGCGTCGTACAGCTCTGCCAGCAGGCGCTCGACCTGCCCGAGGACTCCGCCGAGGCGGCTTCCATAGTGGACGTGCTCTGGACCCGGGCCGCCGCCGCCGACCGGCCCGTGGTCGGGCTGGGCGCGTACCGAGGTGCGGACCTGGTGGGGGTGCTGATCTGCTCGGTGTCGTCAATCGAGACGGGGATCGGGCACGTCGACCTGGTCGCGGTCCTTGCGGATCAGCGGCGTCGGGGGGTCGGCCGGGCGCTGCTCCAGCGGGCCGAGCAGGTGCTCGCCGACCGTGGGGCGACCGAGGTGCTGCTGGCCGGGAACCCGCCGTACTACGCGTGGCCGGGGATCGACGTCCGCTACACGCCGGCGGTCTGCGCTGCCCTCGCACTCGGCTACCAGCAGGACCGGACCGCTTGGAACATGACCGCGGACCTGTCGTACGACGGGTCGCCGGCACTGCGGTCCACCGAGGCGACGGAGCGGCGGCTGGCCGACCAGGGCGTCACGGTACGCCGGGCGGAGCCGGCGGACCTTCCGGCGCTGACCGCGTTCGCCCGGTCCACCTTCGGCGGAACGTGGGACGGCGAGCTGGCCGGTTCGGTGGGGCGCCCCGACGCCGGTTGCCACCTGGCGGAGCGGGACGGCGAGGTGCTCGGCTTCGCCGCGTACGGGTCGTCCCGGCCGAGTTGGTTCGGGCCGATGGGCACCGCACCGGCCGCGGAGGGGTCGGGCATCGGTGGGGTGCTGTTGCGGCGCTGCCTGCGCGACCAGCGGGCGGCTGGGCTGGACCGGGCACAGATCGGCTGGGTAGGACCGGTGCCGTTCTACTCGGGCAGCGCGGGTGCGCGGATCGAGCGGGTCTTCTTCCTGTACCGGCGGACCCTGTCCGGGGGATAAACGGGCAAACAGGACATAGATCCATTCGCCCGCATCGGCCAACGACGCCCCCTACCGTTTCGGTAGAGGAGGCAGCCATGACCACGGATGACAACCAGACCGAGGACGGCCCGCCGATCACCTGGAAACCGGTGGGTGAACTCCCCGGCCAACTGCCGTTCGACAGGCTCGACTACGGCGACGCCGAGCAACTGGCCGAGATGACCACCGACGGCGAGCCGCCGGTGGCCGAGGAACCGCAGGAGATGGTGGACGCGCCGATCCAGCTGCTCCCGCCGTACAACCGGGCACAGAAACGGCGCAACCAGCGCCCACTGCCGACCTGACGACGAACGGGGCGGACCGCGTCAGCGGCCCGCCCCGTTCGGTGTCGGAACTGGACTCAGAAGTCCATGTCCCCGCCACCCGGGCCAGCCGGGGCAGCCGGGGTCTTCTCCGGCTTGTCCGCGACAACAGCCTCGGTGGTGAGGAAGAGCGCCGCGATGGAAGCGGCGTTCTGCAGCGCCGAACGCGTCACCTTGGCCGGGTCGATGATGCCCGCGGCCAGCAGGTCGACGTACTCGCCGTTGGCGGCGTTCAGACCGTGACCGGCCTCGATGTTGCGGACCTTCTCCACCACGACGCCGCCCTCAAGGCCGGCGTTGACGGCGATCTGCCGCAGCGGGGCGTCCAGCGCGACCTTGACGATGTTCGCACCGGTCGCCTCGTCGCCGACCAGGTCGAGCTTGTCGAAGGCGGTCTTGCCGGCCTGCACCAGCGCGACGCCACCACCCGGGACGATGCCCTCTTCGACGGCCGCCTTCGCGTTGCGAACGGCGTCCTCGATGCGGTGCTTGCGCTCCTTGAGCTCGACCTCGGTGGCCGCGCCGACCTTGATGACCGCGACGCCGCCGGCCAGCTTGGCCAGCCGCTCCTGCAGCTTCTCGCGGTCGTAGTCGGAGTCGCTCTTGTCGATCTCGGCCCGGATCTGGTTGACCCGGCCCTGGATCTGCTCGGCGTCACCGGCACCGTCGACGATGGTGGTCTCGTCCTTGGTCACCACGACCTTGCGGGCGCGGCCCAGCATGTCGACGCTGGCGGCGTCGAGCTTGAGGCCGACCTCCTCGCTGATGACCTGGCCACCGGCGAGGATGGCGATGTCGGTCAGCATGGCCTTGCGACGGTCACCGAAGCCCGGCGCCTTGACGGCGACCGACTTGAAGGTGCCACGGACCTTGTTGACCACCAGGGTGGCGAGAGCCTCGCCCTCCAGGTCCTCGGCGATGATCAGCAGCGGCTTGCCCGACTGCATGACCTTCTCCAGGATCGGGAGCAGGTCCTTCACCGACGAGATCTTGCTGTTGGCGATCAGGATGTACGGGTCGTCGAAGACGGCCTCCATACGCTCCGGGTCGGTCATGAAGTAGGCCGAGATGTAGCCCTTGTCGAAGCGCATACCCTCGGTGAGCTCCAGCTCCAGCCCGAAGGTGTTGCTCTCCTCGACGGTGATGACGCCTTCCTTGCCGACCTTGTCCATCGCCTCGGCGATGATCTCGCCGACGGTGCTGTCGCCAGCGGAGATGGAGGCGGTGGAGGCGATCTGCTCCTTGGTCTCGACGTCCTTGGCGAGCTTGGACAGCTCCTCCGAGACGCTCGCGACCGCGGCCTCGATGCCCCGCTTCAGGGCCATCGGGTTGGCACCGGCGGCCACGTTGCGCAGGCCCTCGCGAACCAGGGCCTGGGCCAGGACGGTCGCCGTCGTCGTGCCGTCACCGGCAACGTCGTCGGTCTTCTTGGCGACCTCCTTGACCAGCTCAGCGCCGATCTTCTCGTACGGGTCCTCGAGCTCGATCTCCTTGGCGATGCTCACACCATCGTTGGTGATGGTGGGGGCACCCCACTTCTTCTCGAGCACGACGTTGCGGCCCTTGGGGCCGAGGGTCACCTTTACGGCGTCGGCGAGCTGGTTCATGCCCCGCTCGAGGCCGCGGCGAGCCTCTTCGTCGAAAGCGATCATCTTGGCCATACGGCGTTGTCCTCCTGGACACTCACGGGCCACCCGAGATGTGTGCCCCGGATGGGCCGCCTGGTGTGCGCACCTAGGGACGTCGCCACCTGGCGACGACGACGTCCTTCGGCCGGGCCGGATAGCCCGCGACGACCGGCCATGTGCTGCCCCGGTGTCTCCACACCGGCACAACCTGGCCCCACCGTCCCGACCGTTGGCACTCACGGTATGCGAGTGCCAATGACTTGTTTAGCACTCTCCCCTGCCGAGTGCAAGCACGATGCCGCCGCTCAGCCGAGTTCCGCGGCCAGTCCAGCGCTGTTCACCGGCGCCTCATGGGCACGCTGCTCGACGTACGTCACCAGCAGACCGACCATCTGCGCGAGATGGGCCGGCAGGGCCAGCACGGCGGTGATCCCGATCACCACCACCGCCCCGGCTGCGGTACCCGCCGAGGAGAACGGGTCCGTTCCGAGCGCGCCGGTGCCGATCCCTTCCAGGGCACCGGGGATCAACGTGCCGACGATCACCGCCACGGCCACCAGGGCCACCCGTCCGAGCAGCAGGCCGAGTCGGTCGTGGAACATCCGGAACGATCGACCGATCGGGTTGTGCCGTTCGAAGAGATAGACCGGGCCGGCCATGCTCAGCGCGAAGGCCAGGTAGATGCCCGGCAGCACGCAGAAGCAGACACCGACCCCGATGAGCAGACTGACGAGCAGGGTCCAGGCCCACAGCCCGAGTGCCCGGCGCGAGCCGTAGCGCAACGCGGACTCCAGGCTGGCCGGCTGACCGGCCGCCTGCTGGGTGATCACCCAGGTGCCGGCGGCCCACCCGACGGCCTGCACCAACCCGACGACGAGGCTGCCGCCGAGCAACAGGACCAGGAGGCTCAGCAGTTCGGCGACGAAATTGTCCGGCAGCGCGGGGGTCGACGTCGATCCGGCCTGGGCGGACCACTTCGCCGACGGGTCCAGCCCGAGGGAGACCACCGAGAGCACCGCCGCGGGCAGCACCTGGGTGAGCAGCATGATCGGCACCAACTGCCGCCAGCCCCGGCGCAGCGCTCCCCCGCACCGGTTGAACCAGCCGCCGATACCCGCGCCGGGCGGCGTGACCAGGGCATCGTTCGGGTCAACCCCGTACCCCGGCGGATACCAGCCGACCGGCGGCCCCGGGTACCACGGCTGCCCGCCGTAGGGACCCGACCCGGGCGGGTAGCCCCCGGTGGGCGGGAACGCCCAGCCCTGCGGTGGCGGGGCCGCACCCCAGGCACCCTGCGCGGGATCCCAGCCGGGCTGCGGACCGGCGGGGCCGGAGGACGGGCCGGCCGGGGGCGTGCCCGGCCCCCAGCCGGGCGGCGGGCCGGCGTGACCGGGGCTGCCGGCGGGCGAGGACGGGTCCGGCTCCCCCGACCCGGAGGACGGAGTGTGCGGGGGTGGCTGGTCGGTCATGAACGCTCCTCAGCATCGGCTGGAACGGTTCACGATCTTCCCGGGTACGCGCCAGTGCCGCAGCCCCGACTCACGGGGCCGATCGGCCAGGAAGCTCAGTCGATGACGCGTACGTGCTCTGCCTGTGGGCCCTTCTGGCCCTGGGTGATCTCGAACTCGACCCGCTGACCGTCGTCCAGCGCCTTGTAACCGTCCATCTCGATCGCGGAGAAGTGGACAAAAACGTCCTGCCCGCCGTCGACGGCGATGAAGCCGTAGCCCTTTTCGGCGTTGAACCACTTCACGGAGCCCTGTGCCACTGTGCACTTCCCTCACTCTGCCCGGCGTTGCCTGACTCGGCGCACGGCACAGCCGGACGCCCCGGACCACCGACTCAGCGATCGATGACCGCCATTGAAGAAGGTGACCGAAATCGCACGCTACACGAGGACTGACGGCCGCGCACTGCCACAAAACAGACACACTCCGAGGCGCACCGGCCGCGCTGATCGGCCGGATTCCCGAGCCACCGGATTCGCCCGCGTCATTGCCGAAATGGAGGGACGGTCGCCGGGCGGCCCCGAGATGAGGGCGATCGGCCCCAGCTCGCGAAACGCCATCCCTGCCCTGTGGTAGGCATGCGGACATGACCACCGACATGGGCCCGCCGGCAGTGCGGCTCGCGGAGATCCGCCGGGTCCGGCCGGAGGACGCCGCCCGGATGCGGGCGCTGCGCCTGGAGATGCTGGCCGACGCGCCGTTGGCCTTCCTGGAGACCCTGGCGGACGCGGCGGCCCGACCGCACAACGAGTTCGCCGCCCGGGTCGCGTACACCTCGGCCGGTGCCGGTAACGCGCAGTTCGTCGCCGACCCGGGCGGCCGGCTGGTCGGGCACGCCGGTGGTACGACCCACCCGAACGAACCGGGACTGACCGTGATCTACGCCGTGTACGTCACGCCGACCTGGCGCGGCAGTGGCCTGCTCGGCGAGCTGATCGACGGGGTGGCCGCCTGGTCGCGGGCCTGTGGCCGGCCGGAACTGCTGCTGGAGGTGGTGGTCGGCAACGACCGCGCCTACCGCGCCTATCAGCGCCTGGGCTTCAAGGACACCGGGGTACGGGTCCCCCACCCGAACATCCCAGCCCTAACCGAGCTACAGATGCGCCGAACAGCCTAGAACCAAGACTCATCCCAAGGCAGAACCACTGAGATGCCCTAAAGAAGCCGGCAGCGACGCCACCGCCGTGCCCACAACGGGTTTCCGGGGCAGCCCGACCCGCGCAGGGATCAAGCCTGACCGCCCGAAGCGGGTCGGGCTGCCCCGGAAACCCCAACCGCAACCACCTACACGTGACGCCGCGACTGAACAATCCGGAACCGGTTCGCCACGTACGCCCCGTCGGTCAGCGCCGAGTTGGCCGCCGCGTTGGCTCCACTGCCATGGAAGTCGGAGAACGCCGCCGACTGGTTCACGAAGACACCGCCGGTGAGGTTGCAGGACAGGTGCACCCCGACCTCGACCGCCACCGCCTCGGTTGCGTCCAGCACTGCCTCGTCGGTCGAGTAGACACCGGCGGTGAGCGCGCCCTTCTCGCCGACCGTCCGGCGCAGCAGTTCCAGGCTGTGCGTGGTCGAGTCGGTAGCGATGGCGAACGAGATCGGCCCGAACCATTCCCGGCCGTACGTCTCCGAGTCGTCAGCGGTCAGCTTCACGATCATCGGGGTACGCACCACCGCGTCGGCGTACGACGGGTGGGCCACGGCCCGCGACTCCAGCACCGGCTCGCCGACCTTGGTCACCTCGGCCAGCCGCTCCAGAACCCCGTCGTTGACGATGGCGCCGGTCAGCTCCACACCCCGGGCCGGGTCGGCGGTGAGCTTGCCGACGGCGGCGGCGATCCCGCCGGCCACCTCGTCGAAGCTCTTGTGCCCCTGGTCGGTCTCGATGCCCCCGGCCGGGATGAGGATGTTCTGTGAGGTGGTGCACATCTGCCCGCTGTAGAGGGTCAGCGTGAACCCGAGGTTGCGGCACATGCCGGCGAAGTCGTCGGTGGAGTCGACGACGACGGTGTTGAGGCCGGCCTTCTCGGTGTAGACCGATGCCTGCCGGGCATGCGTCTCCAGCCAGTCGCCGTACTCGGTGGAGCCGGTGAAGTCGACGATCCGGATGGCCCGGTGCAGGGCCAGGTCACTGGCGAGCTTCTCACCGGGCGCCTCGGCCGCCAGCATGATCAGGTTCGGGTCGAACCCGGCCTCGGCGAGCACCTCCCGGGCGTACCTCACGGTGATGGCCAGCGGCAGCACCGCGCGCGGGTGCGGCTTGACGATCACCGGGTTGCCGGTGACCAGCGAGGCGAACAGCCCGGGGTACGAGTTCCAGGTCGGGAAGGTATTGCAGCCGATCACCAGCGCCACCCCACGCGGCACCACGTGGAACGTCTTGGTCATCCGCAGCGGGTCACCCTTGCCGGCGGCCTTCTCCCAGCCCGCCGTGCCCGGGTGCCGGGTCATCTCGGCGTACGCGTACGCCAGCGCCTCCAGCGCCCGGTCCAGCGCGTGCGCGCCACCGGCCTGGAAGGCCATCACGAACGCCTGCCCGCTGGTGAACTGCACAGCGTTGGCCAGCTCGAAGATGTGCTTGTGCAGCCGGTCGAGGATCTCCAGGCAGACGCCCACCCGGGCCTGCGGGCCGGCGTCGCGCCACGCCGGCAGCGCGGCGGAGGCCGCGTCGATCAGCTCACCGGGGCCGGCGTGTGGGTAACGCACCGCCAACTCCACCCCGAACGGGCTCGTCTCGGTGGCGACCCGAACGCCAGTGCCGGGCTGGTCGAGCGGGAAGTCACCGCCGAGGTACGCCTCGAAGGCGGCCTTACCGTCCGCGGCGGCGGTCTCGCCGTACACCCGGGGGCTGGGGGATTCGGGATAGGCGGACCAGTAGCCCCGCTCCGTGATCGCGGTCAGCGCACGGTTGAGGGTGTCGGCGTGCCTGTCGTACAGGGGATGCGGGGTCTCCGTCATGCCCGCCATCATGCCTGAGTCCCCACCGCGAGCAGTAGCGCGAATGCCCGGCAGCGGTTCGTGCCTGAGTCAGGTCCGCGAGCAGTAGCGCCGATACCCGTCAGAGGGTGAGCTGCCAGTCGGTCCACCGGTCCACCGCGCGGAAGCCGAGCTGTTCGTTGATCGCCACCATGTAGCTGTTGCTGGCCGCGTTGAAAGTGTCGATCACCTGTACCGCCGGCTCGTGGGTGAGCAGGTGGTGCAGGTTCTCGGCCTTGGCGATGAGGCCGAGCCGGTGCCCACGGTGGGCCGGGTCGACGATGGTGATCTGCTGGAACGCGTGCCAACCGGCGGCGGCGCCCACGTCCAGCAGGGTCCAGGCGACCAGCCGGCCGGACCCCTCGTGTCGCATCCCGAGGTGGTAGCGCCGCCGGCCCCGGGCGTCCAGCGCCCGTTCGTTGCCGCGGATCCGCTCGGCGTCCACCTGCTCCGGTTCCCACTGCACGTCGCCCATGGGCGCGTCCATCAGCAACCGGCCATCCAGGTAGGCGATGTCGGCGACGTACTCCGGTGGGGTGGAGCCCTGCCAGCAGACCGAGTGATAGCCCTTGGCTCGGGGTTGTGCCTCGGCGAGCGCCGCGCGCAGAGCGACCCGGTCGATGTCGCCGACGTCGAGCCGTCGGCGTACCTCGGCGAGAGCGGGCTGGGCTCCGGTCGCGGCGGCGAACGCGTCACCGGCCACGCTTCGGGCCGGCCCGCCGGGCAGCGCGGAGACGGTCATCGCCACCACCCGCTTACGGCCGTGCTCGCGGAGCAGGCGCAGCCCGTACTCGTGCAGGGCCCGGCCGACGCCCCGGCGCCGCAGCTGCGGATGCACCAGCAGCTCAGCGGTGGCGTTGTCGGTGTTGTCGAGCTGCGGCAGGTCCAGTTGGAGGTAGCCGGCCGGCACGCCGTCCAGACGGGCCAGCGCCCAGAGCGACCGGGTACCGGGCATCGGCGTGTGGAACAACGCGTCGAAGCGGCGCCGGCAGGAGGGCGGGAAGTCCGGCACATCGGCGTCGTTGGCCGCCGACCCGATCCGGTACGCCTCGTCGACCGAAGTCCGGTCAGCGCCGTCGAACGACGCGATGGTGATGCTCATGCCGGTGAGCGTGCACCGTACAAAAGCGATCGGGCCAGCGAATTACTCGCTGGCCCGATCGAACGTTGGTCGGGAGGGACACTCGCACAACGCCTCCGGCGTTGGGTCGCAAGAACTTCAAAAGTCTTCGGCGAAATGCCCTCCCGCACGGAGCATCTTGCGCCGTCCGGTTCCTGCCGTCAAGTCCGTAGGGGCGGGTTTTCCACACTCACAGCGAAAACCCAGTTACCGACTGATCCACCCGGCCCCGGTGCCGGGCGGGCCGTTCAGCCCAGGAGGCCGGCGTCGCGGGCCGCCCGCAGCGAGGGCTTGATGTGGTGGGTCGGCCCGACCTGGCCGGCCACCGCGTCGATGGTCTTCAGACCCTCACCGGTGTTGAACACGACGGTCTCGGCCGTCGGGTCGAGCCGACCGGACTCGACCAGTTTGCGCAGCACCGCCACTGTGACCCCACCGGCGGTTTCCGCGAAGACCCCGGTGGTACGGGCCAGATCGCGGATGCCCGCGCGGATCTCGTCGTCGTCGACGTACTCCATCCAGCCGCCGGTACGGCGGACCGCCTCCAGGGCGTAGAGGCCGGCCGCCGGGTCGCCGATGTTGAGTGACTTGGCGATGCCGGTGGGCTTGACCGGGACGATCGTGTCGGTCTCGGCGTGCAGTGCGACGGCGATCGGGTTGCAGCCGGCGGACTGCGCCCCGAAGACCTTCCAGCCGTCGGCGGGCGCCTCGACCAGGCCGATCTCCACCAGCTCGGAGAACGCCTTGTCAATCTTGGTGAGCAGCTCGCCGCTGGCCATCGGGATGACCACCTGCGCCGGGATCCGCCAGCCGAGCTGCTCGGCCACCTCGTAGCCGAGGGTCTTGGAGCCCTCCGCGTAGTACGGCCGGACGTTCACGTTGACGAACGCGGTGTCCTCGAATTCGTCGGTCTCCACCAGCTCACCGCAGAGCCGGTTGACATCGTCGTACGAGCCGTCGATGGCGACCAGCTCGCCGCCGTAGACGGCGGTGGTGATGACCTTGCCCTGTTCCAGGTCGCTGGGGATGAAGACCACCGAGGGCACCCCGGCGCGGGCCGCGTGGGCGGCCACCGAGTTGGCCAGGTTGCCGGTCGACGCGCAGGCGAACCGGCTGAAGCCGAGGGCCTTGGCGGCGGTGAGCGCCACCGAGACGACCCGGTCCTTGAACGAGTGGGTGGGGTTGGCGCTGTCGTCCTTGACCCAGAGCGGCGCGGTGATGCCCAGCTCGGCGGCGAGGTGCGGGGCCGCCACCAGTGGGGTCAGGCCCGGGTCGAGGGTGACCCGGGTGGCCGGGTCCTGACCGGCGGGGAGCAGGGCGGCGTACCGCCAGATGTTGTTCGGGCCGGCCTCGATCTGCTCGCGGGTGACCGTGGCCAGCGCGGCGGTGTCGTAGTCGACTTCCAGCGGGCCGAAACACTCGTAACAGGCGTGCTGGGCGGCGAGCGGGTAGCGGGCCGAACAGGCACGGCAGACCAGGGCGCGGGCGGGGCTGGCAGCGGTGTCGATGCCGGAGGCGACGAGCGTCGACGTCATGTCGAGAGTCCTCTCATCTTTCCCCGCATCGCACGGTGCGGCGGGGACGGAATTGGCACCTGCCCCGCGGGTCGCTCAGCGGTGAGCGCGCGGGGTGGTTGCCGGGGCGTCGTCGGGCCGTATCCCTCAGCCCCTCTGGATGAGGTATTCAGTTGTGCCGTCGAGTCTAGGACAACGCTGTCGGCCGCTGCTACCACTGATCCCAGGTATTGGGTCAGCGGAAACTCACCGCGACGGGGTCGGTCACCGCGATCGGGTCCGTCACCGCGCTCGGCCGGGGCAGCGCCGTGGCCCGGGGCCGGGCGGCGAGGTTCGCGGCGATCAGGGCGGCGATCGTGATGGCGGCCCCGACCAGCTCGACGGGCTCCGGGCGGTAGCCGCGGGCGATCTGCACCGCGAAGGTGGTCACCGGGACCAGGTTCATGAACAGCGCGGCGTTGGCGGCGCCGAGTCGCTGCACGCCGGTGTTCCAGGCCAGGACCGCGATCACGGCACCCACCAGCACGGCGTACGCCAGTTGCGGGGCGACCGCCACGAGGTCGGCGGCGGCCGGCGCGTGCTGCCAGCCGACGGCGTCGGCGCCGATGCTCAGGACGAGCATGGCGGCCGTGCCGGCGAGCGCGGTCAGTGTGGTGAAGCGCAGCGGCGACCACTCGCCGAACCGGCTGGCGCCGTGGGTGTAGATGCCCCAACCCAGCACCGCGCCGATCATCATGAGCCCACCGAGACCGAACTGGCCGAGCCCGGCCAGGCTCCCGCGCGTGATCACCAGACCGACGCCGACGAGCGCCACGAGGGAGAGGGCCAGCAGGAGCGGCTTCGGGCGTACGCCGTCGCGAGCCCAGCGGACCAGCTGGGTGATCACCGGGGTGGTGGCCACGAAGAGGGAGATCTGCTGCGGGGCGGCGTGTTCCAGCGCCAGGTTGGTGAGCAGGTTGAAGCCCGCGAAGCCGACCACTCCGAGCACCACCACCTCCAGCGCCCGGCCGCCGTGGCGGAGCGCGCCGGCACCCTCGCGGAGCAGCAGGATGGCGACCAGGACGACGGCGGCCAGCAGGTAGCGCGCGGTGGTCAGGTTGAGCGGGTCGACGCGGTGAAGCGCGCTGGCCAGGATCGGGAACATCACGCCCCAGCCGAGCACGGCGACCAGTGGGTACGCGGTGGCGCGGGATCGCATTGGCAACTCCAATGTTCGAGTATCGTCGAACCAACGACACTGACCATAGGGCGTCGTTCGATGGTTGTCGAACAAGGGTTACACTGGTCACATGGAGCCGCAGGAGCCCGACCTGACCGCCGTACCGGTCACCAACGTGTTGGCCGCACTCGCCGACGACGTGCGGCTGCAGATCGTCCGGGCGCTCGCCGAGGGCGGCGAGTCCGCCTGCGGCAGTTTCGACTTCGGCGTCTCCAAGGCGACCCGCAGCCACCACCTCAAGGTGCTGCGCGAGGCGGGGCTGACCCGGACCCGGGCGGCCGGCACCAGCCGACTGGTCCGGCTCCGCCGGGACGAGCTGGACAAGCTCTACCCCGGCCTGCTGGACGCGGTCCTCACCCAGCGCCCGCCGGCCTGACCCCGCCCCGCCTTCGCTCGCCGGCTGCGGTCCGCGTGGCCGCACCAACCGGTTGGCGGCGGCACGTGACCTCGGCGGTCGGGACATGTCCCCGACGCTCGCTGTGGAGCTGAGTCGTCTACGACATCAACGAAGAGGTGGCACCACGACCGGGAGTGTCGGGCGGCCCCGGGCCGGGGCACATCGGCCGACAGTGACCGGGCGCGCCGCCGAAGCCGCCTCGTCGAGGCTTCGGCGGCGCGCGGTTCGGGTCTGATCAGACGGACACCCTGCCGGGCTCGGCCGCCGAAGCCGAGACCGAAGGACTGTCGGCACGACGCCGGGCGAGCAGCGTGTCGAGGGCCCAGGCACCCGGGCCGAGCGCCGCGACCAGCAGGAACGCCCAGCAGAAGAGAGCCGCCAGCTCGCCTCCGTTGTGCAGCGGCAGCAGGGCATCCGGCTGGTGCACAACGAAGTAGGCGTACGCCATCGAGCCGGAGGCGAGCAGCGCGGCGGGTCGAGCGAAGAGCCCGACCAGCACCAGTACGCCGCAGACCAACTGGATCAGGGCGGCCCACCAGCCCGGCCAGGTGCCGAACGGTACCGCCTTGCCAGTCATCGGGTTGCCGCCGAACAACCCGAACACCGAGGACAGGCCGTGCAACGTGAACAGCAGACCGATCACGATGCGGAACAGGGACAGGGTCGGCCCGCCGAGCCGAGAGACGTTCATAGCACCTCCATCGAGGAGATTGAATGGGTCTCAATGATCCTGAGGCAGGCGGGCATCGAAAGTCATAACTTCCTTGCTGGTGGGAAAATCGACGGTGAAAAGGGTGTGAAAGAGGACGCTCGCACCTCCCCGGGTGATGTCACAAACGATTCAACTCCAAAGGCGCACCAGGAGAGGCTCCTCGCCAGCTCCCGTGTCGGCGCACGGCGAGCCGGCAAGGACCGAGGCCGGGCAGCGGTGCGCCGCGCACGTGGGCGAGGATCAACGGATGATCTCCCGCGACACGGCAGCACTGCGACGCATCGCCGCGACTGTTGCAACTGTCGCAACTGTCGCGACGACTCTCGTGCTCGGCGGCTGCACTCGTGACCATGAAGGCCAGGGTGGGGACCCGAGCGGACCGCCGCCCGCCGCGTCCAGGTCGGAAGCAGGCCCGACAGCCAGCACCGAGCCGCCGGCCGGGTGCCCGGCCAGCGGTGTCCGGATCCGGTCGACCGGCGGGGACGCCGCAATGGGCCTGCGCGCCCTCGGTCTGGAACTGGTCAACTGCGGCGAGCACCCCTACCAGCTCAACGGGTACCCGGTGCTGCACGTCTTCGACGAGGAGCGCGAGCCGGTCCTGCTGCGGGTGGTCAACGGTGCCAAGGAGATCACCTCGGGCTTCGACCAACCACCCCGGCAGGTCACCCTCGCCGCCGGGGAGCGGGCCACCGCCGTAATGCTCTGGCGCAACCTGGTCACCGACTCGACGGTGGTGGCCACCAACGGCGAGTTCCTGACTGTGGCGCCCGCCGCCGGGCAGCCGGCCGAGGAGGTCGACCCGGACGGGCCGATCGACCTCGGCAACACCGGCCGGATCGGCGTCAGCGCCTGGAAGAAGGCTACGACGTGATGTCCTTGCGGGTGAAGCGCCAGAACGCCAGCCCCCAGAACAGCGTCGCGTAGCTGACCGCCGATATGCAGCCGCGCACCACGTCGTCGGTCTGCACCGGCGTCGACAGCAGGCCCAGCCAGGCGGTGCTGAAGTGGGTCGGCAGGAAGTCACGCAGCGCGCCCAGGGCGGTGATCTGGTCCAGGATGCTGGACAGGATCCAGAGCAGGACCGCACCACCCACCGCGCCCAGCGCGGCGTCAGTGATCACCGACAGCAGGAACGCCAGACCGGCCACCACCAGCAGGACGACCGCCAGGTAGCCCAGCACGGCCAGCAGGCGGAGCAACCCCTCGGTCGGTTCCAGCTCGGCGGCGACAGTGCTGCGCAGCGGCGACCAGCCGTAGCGCAGGGTGCCGGCCAGCAACGCGGTGCCGGCCAACAGCAGCAGGGCCAGCCCCGAGTACGCGAGCGCGACCACCAGCTTCACCGTCAACAACCGCGCCCGGGGCACCGGGATCGCCAACAGATACCGCAGGCTGCCCCAGCTCGCCTCACTGGCCACCGTGTCGCCGCAGAACAGCGCGACGACCACCACCAGGAGGAACGACGCCGACACGAAGATCGAGAACAGGGTGAAGTTGAGACCGCCCGAGGTGGCCAGGTCGACCAGGCTGGCGAACTCGTTGTTGCCGTTGTCGTCGTCGCCACCGGAGTTGAACTGGAACGCGATCAGGATGATCAGCGGCAGCAGCACCATGAACCCGAGCGCCAACTGGGTCCGCCGCCGGGACGCCTGCCGGCGGAACTCCGCCCCGAACGGCATGGTGGCCGACGGCCGGTAGCCACGGGCCTCACCCGCGTCAGTAACAACCATCACCGGTCACCGCTTCCCCGAGAGTTCTCGCCCACCAGGGCGAGGAACGCGTCCTCCAGGCGTCGCCGGGGCACCACCCGGTCCACCCCGATGCCGGCGCGCACCAGCTCCGCCACCACCTCGCTGCGGGCCGTGCCGTTGGTGTCGACAACCAGTTGGCCGTCGCTCTCCGGCAACACGCGGACCCCGTGCAGCCGGTCCAGCACCGCCCGCGCCGCCACCGGGTCGGTGACGTCGAAGAGCACGCTCGGCGACTCGCCCACGATCTCCTCCACCGGCCCGGACGCCACGATCCGACCCTTGTTCACCACCACCGCGTGCGTGCACGTCTGCTCCACCTCGGCCAGCAGGTGACTGGAGACCAGCACCGCGCGGCCGTCCGTGGCGTACCGCTGGAGCACCCGGCGCATCTCGGCGATCTGCGGCGGGTCGAGCCCGTCGGTCGGCTCGTCCAACACCAGCAGTTCGGGGAGACCGAGCATGGCCTGGGCGATGGCGAGCCGCTGGCGCATACCGTGGCTGTAGTTCTTGATCCGCCGGTGCACCGAGTCACCCAGCCCGGCGATCTCCAGCGCCGCGTCGAACTGCGCGTCCTCCCACGGCCGCCCGGTGGCCCGCCAGTACGCCTTCAGGTTGTCCAGGCCCGACAGGTGCGGCAGGAAGCCCGGCCCCTCCACCAGCGCCCCGATCCGGGACAGCACCGGCGACCCGGGGACCAGCCGACGACCGAAGACGTAGATCTCCCCGGCGGTCGGCTGGGTCAGCCCCATCAACACCCGCAGGGTGGTGGTCTTACCGGCACCGTTCGGCCCGAGCAGACCAACAACCTGACCCGGGTGCACCTCGAAGTCCACGTTCGACACGGCGACGAAGCCGTCCGCGTACTCCTTGCGCAGTGCGCGCACGGCAAGCGGAGTGTCCGCGTACTCCGGGTGCACCGAGCGGTCCTGGCGGCGGTGCCGGCGGCGGACCAGGGCGACGACCACGACGAGCCCGATCACGATGGCGGCGAGCAGACCCGCGAGCACCCAGCGCCAGATCGTCGCCGCGGTGGGGATCGGCTCACCGCTGACCGTCGGCAGGCTGACCGCACCGTCCGCGGCAACCGTGTAGACGGTCGGCGCGGCCGGCGTGGTGTACGCCTGGTCGGAGGTGGCCACCACCAGCCGCAGCCGGTGCCCGGCCTCCACCCGGCGGACGATCCCGGGCAGCGTCACGGTGACCGGGCGGGCGTCCTGCACCTGCTGCGGCAGGCCGGTGAGCCGGATCGGGGCGACCAGGCCGTTCGGCAGGGTGGCCGCGCCGTCCTTGTCGACGTCGTAGAGCTTGACGAAGAGCACCGCCTCGCCGGTCGGCGACGCGGCCCGCAGGGTGACGGTGGGCGCACCGGCCACGTCCACGGCCTCGGTCAGCGGTGTGGACTCGAACTGGGCGTGCTGGCCGGGCACGTCACCGGCCACGCCGTCCAGCAGCGAGGCGAGCCCGCCCGCGAACGGAATCGACGAGATGGCGGCCGGGTTGCCGTTCGGCGGGTTCGCGATCGGCTGCGCCGGGCCGGCGACCGTCACCTCCCGGCGGGCGTTGCCGGCGAGGCCCGGGTAGTCGGCGCGGCGGAAACCGGTGGCGACGAGACCCCTGTCGAGCGCGTCGAAGCCGGCGATCCGCGACCAGGTGAAGTCGTCGCCTGGCGCGTCCCCCTCGCCCTTGACGTAGTGGTCGAGCCACTGGACGGTCAGGAACTTCACCCGGTCGGAGTCCGACCGGGGCCCGCTGCCACCGTCGTGCCCGCCGGTGAACCAGGCGACCCGTACCGGGGTGCCGGCGGCGGCGATGCCCCGCGCGTTCGCGTCCGCCTCACCGAGCGGGAAGAGGGTGTCCGCCTCGCCCTGCACCAGCAGGGTGGGGGCCTTGATCCGGTCCAGCACACCGGCCGGGCTGGAGCGGCGCAGCAGGTCCACGGCGGCCTGGTCGGCGCGGCCGGTGGTGGCGATCCGGAGGTACGCGGCGCAGACGTCGGCGGCGAACCGACCGCAGGACGGGTCGGCGGCACCCGCCGGGGCGCCACCGGGACCGGTGCCGGGGCCGGCACCCGGCCCGGGGCTGGGCGGTCCGGCCGACGCCGGTGCGCCCTGTGGCTGGGCGGCGACCGCTCCGGAGAGCCCCGCCGGGCCGGAGCCCACGTTGCCGCCCCCGCCGAAGAAGAGGCCGGCCCAGCCCTTCTTGAACACGCCCTCGGTCGGCGCTCCGCCGGTGCTCTCCGGCAGGAACGCGCGGGACAGGTCGTTCCAAGTGATCATGGGCACGATCGCGTCGACCCGTCGGTCCTGGGCGGCCAACAACAACGCCAACCCACCGCCGTACGAGCCGCCGACCACACCGACCTTCGGGTCGCCGGCCGCGTCGGTGCGCACCTCCGGCCGGGCGGCCAGCCAGTCCAGCAGTCGCTCGGCGTCGCGTACCTCGTAGTCCGGGTTGTCCAGGTGGATCTCACCGCCGCTGCGGCCGAAACCCCGCGCGGTCCAGGTGAGCACCGCGTAGCCGCGTCCGGCGAACTCCTCCGCGTCGGAGCGCACCGACTCCTTCGTGCCGCCGAACCCGTGCGCCAGCAGCACCGCCGGCACCTTCCGACCGGACGAGGCGTCGTCCGGCAGATAGAGGGTGGTGTCCAGGTTCACCGGTTCGTCACCGGACGGTCCGGAGCGGACGGTGAGCATCGCGCTCTCGGTGCGTACGCCCGGTCCCTGCGGCCACACCGCCCAGGTCACTGCGGCGGCCAACAGCACGACGACCACCGCGGCAGCGATCGCCCGTCGGCGGGTGGGCAGGGCACGCCGGAACCACGCGGCCGGCGACGGCGATGTCATGCGGCACACGGTACGGCCCACAGCCTGAGCGTTGGCTGAGATCCGCCGTACGTCCGTCCGGTTGCCCCGATCGGTGCCCGATGGGGTGCGAGCGCGCACCGTCCGACGCGGCACAGTGAGTTGAGTTCGGATCCCGTGAATTCCGATCTTCCGCAGATATCCACCTCGATCCCTCCATGTCACACCCACAGCGGACACGGAGCGTGGCGGTAACGCGGACAAATGGTGACATGACTCGAAGTGACGCGAACCTGACTCCCCGAGTGAGGTCTGACCCGGCGGCGGTTCGATTAGTTTTCCGGTCCGGTGCACGGGACTTGTCGGCCAGCCCGACGCCGCGCCGATCAGCGCCCCACGCCGGAGGAGACACACATGACAGTCCCCGCGCCGCGGGCCCGTCGACGGCCGTCCACGCTGGGCCGGCTGCTGCCCCTGCTGCTCATCGGAGCGCTGCTGGCACCGCTGGGCCTGCTCGTCACGTCGAACTGGCGGCAGATCACCGACCACCGGGACCTCGCCGCCCGGGAACGGCTCGGCGTGCAGTACCTCACCGCGCTGGCGGCGGTCACCGACGCCCTCGTGGAGGCACAGTCCAACGCGGTGAACGGTCGCCCCGTCGCCGGGGAGGCGTTGAACGAGGCCGTCGAGAAGGTCGCCGCGGTGGACGCCCGTATCGGCAAGGAGCTGCTCAGCCAGGAACGCTGGGCCGGCGTGCGGGCCAAGCTGGAGGCGCTGCGCGGCCGCAGCGCCACCGACCCCGAGGCCGCCTACACCGCGTACGGCGAGGTCTCCGACCTGCTGCTGGCCCTGCACCGGAAGGTCCGGGAGAGTTCCGGGCTGGTCCGTGACCCCGAGGCCGACTCGTTCTTCCTTCAGGACAGCGCCGGCCAGGAGCTTCCCGAGGCGGTGATCGGCGCCGGTCGGCTGGCCGACCTGTCCACGCTTGTCGCCCGCCGGCCCGCCGCCGAGCAACCGCGCGGCCTGCTGGAGCTGACCGGCCTGCGGGTGTCCGCCCTGACCCCCGCCGCGGACCTCGTCGACAACCTGCGCTCGGCAGTGGACGGTTCGGAGAGCACCGACCTCGGTGCCAACGTGCTGACCCCACTGGACACCTACCAGCGTTCGGTGGAGGCGCTCGCCGGGTACAGCCTGCCCGCCAAGGACACCGGCGTGGTCGACCCGGGCCAGTTGAGTGCCGCCGCGCTCAGCTCGCACCGCTCCGCCCGCCAGCTTCAGCCGGTCATCCTCACCGAACTGGACTCCCTGCTGGCCGAGCGAATCGATCGGCTCGACCGGGACCGCTGGCTGACCGCCGGGGCGGGTGTCGTCGCCGTCCTGCTGCTGGGCTGGCTCGCCGCGTTGCTGGTCGCCGCCGGTCGCCGGGCACAACGGCGGGCCGCCCTGGCCGCGACCCACGCGGAGAGCCCCGACGCCCCGCCCCAGCGCGACCTGTGGCAACCGCCGGCCGACGAGGCGCGTGCGCTGCAACCGGTCGGCGCGACCCGTGACCCGGAGACCGCACAGTGGGGGGCGTTCGATGCTGCTCGGTAGGCTCCGGATCCGCGGCAAGCTCGCGCTGCTCGTGGTGATTCCGCTGCTCAGCATGGTCGGTCTGGCCGTGCCGGTGATGCTCGACCGGGTCGCCGCGGCACAGCGGGCCGGCGACACCGCCGAACGGGTCCGGCTCGCCAGCCGGGTCGGCAGCCTGGTCCAGGACCTCCAGCAGGAACGCATCCTCTCCGTCGGCTTCCTGCTCGGCCGGGTCGAGCGCGGTGAGCTGGTCCGTAAGTCCGCGGACGTGGACGACCGGGTGGCCGACCTGCGGGCGGCGCGGAGCGACGCGCTGACCGAGCAGGTCGACCGCGCCCTCGACGGCGTGTCCCGCCTCGTCGAGCTGCGCACCGCCGTCCTGGCCGGGGCCGCCAAGCCGATGCAGGTGATGGACGCGTTCGGCCCGGTCAACAAGGGGATCATCGAGTCGCTGCGGCTGGTGGTCGGGGTGGACACCGACACGTTGCCGGGCCGTCAGGTACTCGCCCTCGACGGGCTGCTCCGCTCCGACGAGGGCCTGGGCAGCTGCGCCACCTTGAGCCTGTTGGTCAAGGCGATCGGCACCCCGGACACCACTGCCGGGTACGTGGCGTGCATCGCCGCGCTCATGGTCGACAACTCGCGCTTCCGCAGCCTGATCACGCCCGAGCAGCTCAAGGTCGCCCAGCTCAACGACGCCGCCGTGGCCGCGCGTACCAGCCCCGACTTCCTGGTCAGGAGCGCCCGGGATCCGGCCGCCGCTGTCCGCCCCGTGCCGATTGAGGCGCTCTTCCCGGCCGTCCGCACGATGATCCGGCTCGGTCAGTTCGTCGAGAAGAAGCTGATCGCCGACGTGCTCGCCGAGGTGACGGCCGAGCAGCGGCGCGCGCTGACCGCCGCGTACCTGGTCGGTGCCGCGGCGGCGTTGATCCTGACGCTGGTGGTACTGCTCAGCGTGGCGGTGGCGCGGACGGTGGCCCGACCACTGACCCGACTCACCCGCTCGGCCGAACGGGTCGCCCGGGTCGCCGAGGCGGAACTGGTCCGGGTCACCGACGACGAGGTGGAGAGACACCAGGCGGTCCGGCTGGAGCCGGTGGACATCCGCGCCAACGACGAGATCGGCGACCTGGCGCGGGCCTTCGACCGGGTGCAGAACACCGCGGCGCAGCTGGTCGAGCGGCAGGTCGCCGGCCGCCGCAACGTGGCGCAGATGTTCGGCCACGTCGGACGGCGTACCCAGAACCTGGTGGGTCGGCAGATCGCGCTGATCGACCGGCTGGAGGAGCAGGAGGCCGACCCGGGCCGCCTGGAGCACCTGTACCGACTCGACCACATCTCCAGCCGGTTGCGGCGAAACGCCGGCAGCCTCGTGGTGCTCTCCGGCTCGGCCGGGGCCGACGCGCACACCGCGCCGGTGCCGCTGGCCGACGTGGTCCGGTTGGCGCTCGGTGAGATCGAGGACTACACCCGGGTGGAGGTGCAGGTCCCGGCGGGCGTCTCGGCCGCGCCGGCGGTGGTCGGTGACCTCGTCCTGACGCTGGCCGAGCTGATGGAAAACGCCACCGTCTTCTCCCCGCCGCACACCCGGGTGCTGGTGGCCGCCGAGACGTCCGGCCTCGGCGTACGTCTCACAGTGGTGGACCACGGCATCGGCATGAGCGAGCAACGCCTGGCTGAGGAGAACGCCCGGTTGACCCGCCGGGAACGTCTCGACCTGGCCCCGACCGAGGTGCTCGGCCTCTTCGTCGTGGGCCGGTTGGCCCGTCGGCACGGCTGGCAGGTCGCCCTGGCCGCCACCGGCGGCGGAGGCGTGACAGCACAGCTGGAGATCCCGTCGACGTCGCTGGTGCTGCGCCGCGCCGACCGCGCCGGAGCCACTGTGGCCCGCGCCGTGGTGCCGAACCGGGACCGGCGTACGACGGCGACGCCCAACCCCGAGCACGAAGCACGGCCCAGCGCGGTGGCCATCGCCGCGCCGGCCCGCTTCGACTCGGACCTGCTGAGCCGGGCCACCCTCAGCCTGGACGCCGGCCCGTCCTGGAACGCGTTCGGTCGGGGCCAACCGGAGCAGGCCGCCCCGGAACCCCCGGACCCGGAGCCGGTGAGCAAGCCGGGCGGGCCACGGGTGCGGCAGCGGGTGCCCGGCGCCACGCTGCACGTCACCGCTCCGGCGACCCGGCCGGTGGACGCCACCAGCGCGGACCCCGCCGCCGTCCGCGCGCTGGTCGAGGCCTTCCAAGCCGGTGTACGCCGCGCCGAACTGCACGTGGCACCGGGCCTCGACCGCGCGTCGACGCGGACGGCCGGCGACCCGTCGGCCGGCACCGGGGCGGCCGTGGTGGACTTGGGCCCGACCGTCGACCTGCCCAGCACCCCGGGAGGCGCCGGCCCCACGGTGCCGCGTGGTGGTGGCTCGACCGATGCCGCACCGGAGCGGCCCCTGTTGAGCCGACGGGTGCCGGGAGCGAACCTCACGGCCATCCCGGTCTGCCAGCCGCCCAGCACCGACCTCGGTGACCCGGCCGAGGTCCGCGACCTCATCAGCGAGTTCGAGGCGGGCGTCGCCCGCGCTCTCCGCGAAGTCAGCCCCGACCACCGGAACGAAGAAGGATCATCACGGTGACCAGCCCCTTCCTGCACGACAACGTCGAACAGAGTCAGCCCAGCGCCACTGGGGACCTCAGCCCGGAGGCCCGTACGTTCAACTGGTTGCTGGACTCCTTCACCTCCAGCACCGCCGGGGTCCTGGAGGCGATCGCGGTCTCCTCGGACGGCCTGCTGATGGCCATGTCGGCGATCAAGGATCGGTCCAACGCGGAGCGGTTGGCCGCCGTCGTGTCCGGGATGACCAGCCTCGCCGGTGGGGCCGCCAGTTGGTACGCCCTCGGCGGCCTGAACCGGGTGATCGTCGACATGGCCGACGGCTACCTGCTGATCAGCGCGATCAGCAGCGGTTCCGTGCTCGGGGTGGTCGCCGACCGTTCGGCGAACCTGGGCACCGTCGCGTACGAGATGACGCTCTTCGCCGGGCGGGCCGGTGGCGCCCTGACCCCGCGACTGATCGTCGAGTTGAAGAACGCCGTTCAGCAGTGACCCCCGACGTCGCCGGTGAGGATCCGGATCCGGACCCGAGAGTTCGGATCCGGCCGTACCTGCGCACGTCACCCCCGACCGGGGTGGGCGCGGCGGCGACACCGGCGCTGCCCGAGCCGGAGCCGGACGCGGACCAGCCGAGCGGTCCCCGTCCGTTCGTGCTCACCTCCGGGCGGGTCGCGGGTGCCGACCCGGCGATCGGGTTGGAGACCCAGGTGACCGCCCGCATGGACAGCGGCTGGTGGGCCGGCCCACCGGGCGCGCTGCTGGCACCGGAACTTCAGACCATCATCGCGCTCTGCGCCGAGCCGATCTCGGTGGCCGAGATCTCGGCCCGCGCCCGACTGCACTTCGGCGTGACGCGGGTCCTGGTCGGCGATCTACGCGCCGCCGGGCACCTGGACGTGCACGTGACCGACACCGACGACGCTGTCGACCCCGATCTCATCCTGCGAGTGATTGATGGACTCCGTGCGATCTCCTGAATGGCCGGTCGCCCCGCTCGGCGGGGTCGCCGCGAACAGCGCCACCGCCCGTTACGGCATGTCCCCGGGCACCGGGCCGATAGTCGGGCGGGCCGGCCCACCGCCGACCGCACCTCCTCCGTACCGGCCCCCGTCCGGGGCGGGGTCCAGCCCTTCGACAGGTAAGCCGGCCGCACCGCCGATCCCGGTCAAGATCCTGGTCGCCGGCGGGTTCGGGGTGGGCAAGACCACCACGGTGGGTGCCATCTCCGAGATCGCGCCCCTGACCACCGAGGCCGAGATGACCACCGCCGGGATCGGGGTGGACGACCCGGGTACCCGGTCCACCAAGACCACCACCACTGTGGCGATGGATTTCGGCTGCGTGACGATCGACCGCAGTCTGAAGCTCTACCTGTTCGGCACGCCGGGGCAGACCCGGTTCGGCTTCATGTGGGACGACCTGGCCCGGGGAGCGCTCGGCGCGCTGGTGGTGGTGGACAGCGCCCGGCTGGACGACTGCTTCCCGGCCATCGACTTCTTCGAGCGGGCCGGTCTGCCGTTCGTCGTCGGGGTCAATGCCTTCGACGGGCGACTGGCCCTGGAGCTCGGCGAGATCCGTTGGGCGCTGGCCATCGGTGACCATGTGCCCCTGGTGCAGTTCGATGCCCGCGACCGGCTCTCGGTGCGGGACGCACTACTGGTCGTCCTGGACCGCGCGCTGGACCGCGCCACCCGGGACAGGAGGGCCTGAGCCGACCAGCTCCGGCCGTGGCGGGAAGAGGTGATCTGATGAGGGGCGACCTGGACGAGACGCTGGCCCGGCTGGCCCGACGTGAGGAGGCGTCGCGCCGTCGGGCCGCCGACCGTGACGACACCACCGCACCGTCGGGCCCGCCCGGCCTCGGCGGCGACACCCGCCACGCCCGGTCGGGCCGGCACGCGGGGGTGGAGACGCCGAGCGAGGTGGCCGGATGGGGGCCTGTCGAGGAGGTGGCCGAGGCGGTCCGCCAGGTCGTCGGGGCCTACCCCGGGCTGGCGGTGACGGTGCAGGTGGAGCACGCCGGTCGGACGTACCCGATGCGGGTCTCCTGGGACGGCCCTGCCGTCACTGTCGGACCGGTTCCCCCGCCGAGTCCAGTGGAACCCCCGCCGGTCTGGCCGCTCTCCGGCCGGACGGTGCCCGCCTGGGCGCCCGGTCCGGACGGGTTGACGCCGGACCCGGCGGCCCGGTTGGCCGAGCTGATCCGAAGCGACCCGACACTGCTGGACGAGCTGGATCCGCGGCGCTGACCGGCGGGGCTGGCTGCCGGCGGCTACGGTCGGGCAGTGGCGCAACCCGACCTGACCTTGACGGCGAGCCTGCGGCCGGCGGCGCTGGACGCCCGACGGGGCATCGTGCGCCTGCACCCGGAGGCACTGACAGCACTGGGGCTGCGCCCCGGCGACCCGGTCCGCCTTGTCGGCCGCCGGGAGACCGCCGGGATCGCGGCGGCGGCCGGGCCGGGCGCGAGCAGCGCCCTGCTGTACGCCGACGACCTGACGTTGGGCAACCTGGGTCTGCGCGACGGGGGTCAGGTGCGGGTGAGCCCGGTGCCGTTGGTCCCGGCGAGCCGGGTCGTCCTGGCCGGGCCGGTGGGGGTCGTCGCGGCGGTCAGCCCGGAGATGCTCCGGCTCGCCCTGCTGGGCAAGGTGCTCACCGCCGGGGACGACGTGTCGCTGCTGCCGCAGGACGTGCTGCCGGACGCCTCGGTCCGCAGCCTGGTCGAGGCGGCGCGACGCAGCCTCGCCAACACCGTCGGTTTCGCCTGGACCAGCACGCTGCTCAGCGTGGTCGAGGTCGAGCCGGCGGCCGGCGCGCTGGTCACCATGGGCACAGCGGTCGCGTGGGAGCACGGTGCGACGACCCACGGCGGACCTCCCCCGGCCGGCGCCGCGTCGGCCCGGCCGGTTGCGAGCGCCGACGCCGTTGCGGCGGACGACGCGCCCGACGTGGACGAGCTGCCCGGGCTGCGGGCCCAGGCCGAGGAGCTGACCGAGCTGCTGGACCTCGGCTTCCACCACCGGGAGGTGCTGGGTCGGCTCGGCACCACCATCTCGTTGGGGGTGTTGCTCGTCGGTCCGGCGGGCTCCGGGAAGTCGGCGCTGGTCCGGGCCGTGGCCGCCCGGGTCGGTGCCCGCGTCCACCCGCTCTGGGCGCCGGAGGTGGCCGCCTTGGCCAGCCAGGCCGCCGCGGAGCGGTTGCGCGTCGCGGCATCGGCGGCCCGGGCCGAAGGGCCCGCGGTACTGCTGGTCACCGACGTCGAGGCGCTCGCGCCGGCCGACGATCCGGGTCCGGTGGCGACGGTGTTCCGGCAGGTGCTCGCGGAGAGCATCCGCGCCGGCGTGGCGGTGGTCTGCACCACCGGCCGACCGGAGGCGGTCGACCCCGCACTGCGCGCGCCCGACCTGCTGTCGCTGCGGATCAGCGTCCCGCTCCCGGATCAGGCACTGCGCCGCGAACAGCTCACCGTGCTGACCCGGCAGGTGCCGCTGGCCGACGACGTCCGGCTGGACGAGGTGGCAGCGCGTACCCCCGGCTTCGTCGCGGCGGACCTGGCCGCGCTGGTCCGGGAGGCCGGGGTACGCGCGGCGCTGCGGCAGAAGTCCGCCGAGACGCCGACGGTGTCGATGGCCGATTTCACCGCCGCCCGGGAGGTGGTCCGGCCCACCACGATGGCGGCATCCACGCTGGATCTGGCCTCGGTGACCCTGGACGACGTGGGTGGCCTGGACGAGGTCAAGCAGACGCTGACCGAATCGGTGCTGTGGCCGCTGACCTACCCGGACACCTTCGCCCGGCTCGGCGTGCAGCCGCCTCGCGGTGTGCTGCTCTACGGGCCACCGGGCTGCGGCAAGACCTACCTGGTCACCGCGCTGGCCGGGTCGGGGCGGGCCAACGTGCTGTCGGTCAAGGGGGCCGAACTGCTCTCCAAGTGGGTCGGTGAGAGCGAACGCGCGGTCCGCGAACTGTTCCGTCGGGCCCGGGAGGCGGCCCCCACGCTGATCTTCCTGGACGAGGTGGACGCGCTGGCCCCGGTACGTGGCCAGGCCACCGACGGGGGCACCACGGACCGGGTGGTCGCCGCCCTGCTCACCGAGTTGGACGGGGTGGAGACACTGCGCAACGTGGTGGTGGTCGGTGCGACGAACCGGCCGGACCTGGTCGACCCGGCGCTGCTGCGGCCGGGCCGGTTGGAGCGGCTGGTCTACGTGCCACCGCCGGACGGGCCCGCCCGCGCGGAGATCCTGCGGGCCGCGTCCCGGCAGGTGCCGCTGGCACCGGACGTCGACCTGCCGGCTCTCGGCGACGAGCTGACCGGCTTCTCCGCCGCGGACTGCGCGGCGCTGATCCGCGAGGCGGCGCTCGCCGCGATGCGGGAGTCGCTCGCCGCCGCCACGGTCACCGCCGAGCACGTGTCGACCGCGCGGGCCCGCGTACGACCATCGCTGGACCCGGTCCAGGTCAAGTGGCTCGCCGACTACGCCGCCAACCGGGAGTGATCAGGCCGGCACAACCTTTTGCAGCGTAAGGGACGTTCCTAGTACGTCACATTCCTCAGTGGATTAGTCCACTGCGACGTCAGGTGGTGTTCCGTGCGCAAGCGGCTCTCTCTTCTCCTCGTACCCCTCCTGGCGGCGGCGACCCTGGTCTCGGTCGGCGCACCGGCGGCGGCCAGTCCGGCGAAGCCGTTCCCGGCCCGGATCGCGCTGCCGAACGGGTTCACCCCGGAAGGACTGACGATCGGTCGGGGCACCACCGTGTACGTGGGCTCCGTCCTGGACGGTGCGGTGTGGCGGGGTGACTTACGCACCGGACACGGCTCCGTGCTGATCCCCGGCACACCGGGAACCGCCAAGGCGGGCATGAAACTCGACAGGCAGGGCCGGCTCTGGACGGCCGACTTCTCCGGCGGCGGGGCCAGCGTGTACGACCCGGGCACCGGTGCGCGGCTGGCCCACTACCAGTTCACCACCGACCCGAACACCCTGGTCAACGACCTGGTGATCACCAAGCGGGCGATCTGGTTCACCGACTCCGCCCGGCCGGTGCTGTACGTGGTGCCGCTGGGCCCGGGTGGTCGTCTGCCGGCCTCCGACGCGTTCCGGGTGCTGCCACTCACCGGACCGGGGGCGACGCCGGACGCGTTCAACAACGGGATCGTGGCGCTGCCGGACGGTGATCTGCTGGTCGCGCAGATGCTCACCGGTCAGCTCGTGCGCGTCGACCCGCGTACCGGCGGCAGTCGCCTGTTCGACCTGGGCGGCTACTCGGTGGACCGGGCCGACGGGCTGGTCCTGCGCGGACGCACCCTCCACGTGATCCGGAACCTGACGAACGTCGTCGCGGTGGTCCGGCTGAACGCCGGCTACACCGCCGGAGTGGTGCAGCGGGAGATCACCGGCCCGCAGCTGCGTTCGCCGGCCACCGGCGACCTGCTCGGCTCGGCGTTGTACGTGGTGAACGGCCGGTTCGACGTGGAGTCCACGCCCAGCACCGACTACGACATCGTTCGGCTGCCGGCCTGACCGAGGCGGTCGGCGGCGACCCGTTGTGGTCGTCGCCGGCCCGACGGCCAGCTCAGAGGGCTGGCGGCGTCGAATCGAGGCAGATTTCGGCGTGCACCGTGTCACCGTCTTCGCGCAGTTTCGCACCGCATTTTTCGAGTACGGCGATTGCGCCGATGTTGTCCCTGCTCGCCTCTGCCATGACAACCCGCATACCAGCCCGCGCGGCGGAGTTCAGCAGCTCCCGCAGGGCGGCCGCGCCGATCCCCTGCCCCCGCGCCGAGCGCCCGAGCCACATCCCGGTCTCCACAGTGCCGGGCTCGTCACAGCGCGTCATCCGCACCATGCCCATCACCTCGCCGCCGACGAGGATGGCGTACATCTGCGAACCGGTCGGGCCGTCCAGCCCGCCGAAGCTAGCCCGGTGGAATTCGCGGAACGCCTCGCGACGGGCGAGCGACCAGCCCGCGGGTGCCTCGACCGGGGGCATCACGTCACCCGGCTCCGCCTCCGCAGCCGCTACGGAGAGCAACGGCTCCAGGTTGCTCTCGTCCACCGGCTCCAGCCGGACCGCACCCGCCACGTGCCGCAGTCTGCCGCCCTCATCGGCTGAAGTCCACCCCATTGGCCATCCACTGGCGGTCCGGACAGCGGTACCGGCCGGTCGGGCGGCCTCGGTGTTCCACATCACGCTCTGTTGTCACCCGACCGGGTGTCACACGCCCAAACGCCTACCCGAACTCGCAGAACACCACCGAGGCGTCGTCGCTGGACTTGTGTCGGCGCAGTCGGTCGGGGTGGTCGCGCTCGGCGTTGCGCACCCGGTCGATCAACGCCCCCGGACCGTCGGCGCTCAGCAGGTCGAGCAGACCGGCCCAGTCGGTCAGCGCGAACTGCTCCACCGCACTGGACGCGCCATCACTGAGCAGCGCCGCCCGCTGTAGCGCCCCGGGACCGTGCCGGGGCGCGGTCCCGGTGACAGCGTGGAAGGCAGCGTCCGGGTCGGAGGCCGCCACCCAGTAGCCGTGGGTGCGGTTCATCCGCTCCCGCTGGACGCTCACGGCGTGCCGGAACCGGGTGACCGGGTCCGCCGCACCGCCCGGCACCACGGCCACTGTCTCCCGCAGCTCCGCCATCGCCGCGTCCAACCTGTTGTCGGTGACCACGCTGACCTGCCCGCCGACGTCGAGGACCAGCGGGCTGTCGCAGAGCACCAGGTAGTCCGCCTGGTCGCCACAGTCCCGCAGGAGGCAGACCGTGCTGGACGGGGTGCCCGGGTGGTCGAGGTCGCACTGCCCGCCGTGGTCGGCGCGTACGGCGAGGATGGCCGCCGCCAGGTTGCTCGTCAGCCGGGCCGCCGGGCGCACCGCCTCGGCGACGCCGATCCGGGCCGCCAGGTGCCGGACGTACCACTCGGGCCCGTGCACGCAGCCGGTCTCGAAGCCGTCCGGCACCGTCGCGCCGTCCAGGACACCGACCAGCGGGCCGAACCGGAAGACCAGGTCCTCGTTGACCGGGCGGCCCGGGGCCGGAGCGGACGCGGAACGTACCCGCATCACCGGCGCCGGCCCCGGCACACCGGTCGGGTCAACGCTGTCGAAGGTCGTCGACGGCCGCATGCGTCTCCCCCTGCTGTCCCGTGCCGCTCTGGATCGTTGCCGTCATACCCCGCTCCCTTCCTGGGCCCGAGGTCGCGTGCGACCCCGGAACTCCTCCCGCGTACCCGCCGGGCCACCCGCCATGCGACCGCAACAGGCCCGCCCGGCCCGCCGACCACCGCCGCGATCTTGCACTTTCTGTCCCGACAAAGCCCCCAGAGGCCGCGAATCAACGACAGGAAGTGCAAGATCGCCGGGCAGGGGGGTGAGGGTGAGGGGGGTTAGCGGCGGCGGTTGCGGGCTCGGGAGGAGCGCAGGCGGCGGAGGCGGCTGATCAGCACCGGGTCGGCAGCGAGGGCTGCCGGATTGTCCAGCAGGCCGTTGAGCAGCTGGTAGTACCGGGTCGACGAGATTCCGAAGGTGTCCCGGACGGCCTGCTCCTTGGCACCGGCGTGCCGCCACCACTGCTGCTCGAAGGCGAGGATGGCCCGCTCCCGCTCGGTCAGCCCCGCCGCCGGATCGGCGGGCTGCGCCGCGTCGGCGGCGGGGGGCGCGTCGGCGGTCTCGATGGACGGCGCCGGTCGGGGGTTCGGGACTGTCGGCCCGGCAGCACCCGCAGGCTCACCCGGACGAGCGTCGGTGGACGGCTCGGGGGCGGCCGGGGAGGTGTCGGCGGACATGTCGTTCAGCCTAGTCAGCGGCGACCAGGGACGCAGCAGGCGGCGCGGCCGGTCCGTACCGCCGGGGAACCCCGACGGCCGGGCCGGCCGCGCCGCGTCACTTCGGTCCGGTCAGGTGATGTCGCGGCGGCGCATCGTCCAGAGCGCCGCCCCGAGGATCACCACCACCGAGACCGAGAGCAGAATCGAGGACTGCTGCCAGGTGATGTCCATGGTGGCCGGATTGCACTCCCCGTAGTAGGTCGCGTTGCAGGAGTTCCAGTCCTGCAACGTGACCGTCTTCGTCATCCAGGCCAGGATGTACGTGGGCAGCAGCCAGGCCTCGGCGAACCGCACGCCCGCCATTCCCAGCAGGATGCCCAGACCGAACTGGCCGACGACCATCACCGCCACCACTCCACCGAGGGCCATCGCGGTGTGCCGCCCCAACGAGGCGAGGGCGAACCCGATGGTGGTGAGCACCAGCACCAGCGCCACTCCGCGCAGACCGGTCAGCAGGAACGACTGCCAGACCCCGGAGGTCATCTTCTCGGTGCTGCCCCGGAACGTGGCGACCGCCCAGAACCCGGCGAACCACAGCACCGCGGCCGGGAGCGTCACCGCCAGGATGCCGGTGAGCAGCGCAGCCAGCTTGGTGAGCAGTACGGTGAGCCGCTTCGGCCGCCAGAGCAGCAGGTTCATCATGCCGCCGGTGCTCCACTCGGCCCCGACGAAGGACGCGCCGATGACGAACCCGACCAGGGCGAGGATCGCCGCGAACGGGATCAACGTCTCGTCGAACGTCTTCTTGAAGTCGAACGTCGAGGGCAGGAACCAGTCGGCCTGGATCTGGTCCCGGGACGGGGCGGTGATCACCGAGCAGTCGTCCGGGAAGGGGCGGTCGCTCGACGTACCGGCCGTCTTGGCCTTCTCGCACTCCGCGCGCTCCTGCTCGCTCCAGCGCACCTGCTCCTGGTACTGCTGGTCGGCCTGACGTTCGGCCCGGGCGAGCTGAGCGGCGTCGATCTTCTGGTTGGTGAAGAACACCCCGACCACCACCGCGACCAGCACCAGCAGGCCGAGTAGCGTCGAGTAGCGGGTGAAGCGCCGCTTGGTGAGCCGGCGCAGCTCCGTACGAAAGAGGCTCACGCGCCCCACCCTCCCCCGGCGGGACCGGGCTGACCCGTCCCGCCAACCTTCGTGGACTCGTCGACCTGCCGGTGCTGACCGGGTACCGGCGCGGTGGCGGTCAGTTCGAGGAAGACGCTCTCCAGATCGACGGCGATCGGCGCCAACTCGCTGACGTAGAGGTTCTTCTCGGCGAGCAGCCGCGTCACCGCAGCCGGCTTGTCGACGCCGGTCAGCATCAGGTGGTCCGGGTGACCGGTGACCCGGATTCCCGCCTGGGTCAGCGCCTCGGTGGCCACCGGCAGGTCGCTGACCGCCTCCAGCCGGATCCGGACCGCACCGGACGAGTGCTGCGCGAGCACCTCGTCGACGGGACCGAACGCGACCCGCCGGCCCAGCGAGATGATGGTGACCGAGTCGCAGATCAGCTGGATCTCACCGAGGATGTGGCTGGACAGCACCACTGTCATTCCGGACTCGGCGAGGGTGCGCATCAGCGTGCGCATCTCCCGGATGCCGCCCGGGTCGAGGCCGTTGGCCGGCTCGTCGAGGATGAGCAGCTTCGGGTTCTTCAGCAGGGCCGAGGCCACGGCGAGCCGCTGCTTCATGCCCAACGAGTACGTCTTGACCCGCTCGCCGGCCCGGTCGCGCAGCCCGACGAGTTCCAGGACCTCGTCGACGCGGACGGCCGGCACCTCGCCCGCACCGGCGAGCAGGGACAGCGTGTCCCGGGCCGTGAAGTGCGGGAAGAACTGCGGGCTCTCCACTATCGCGCCGACCTGGCCGGCGACCGCGGGCAGCGCGTCGGGAACCTCGTGCCCGAGCAGCGCCATCCGGCCGCCGTCGGGTCGGATCAGGCCGAGCAGGGTACGCAGCGTGGTGGTCTTGCCGGACCCGTTGGGACCCAGGAAGCCGTGCACCTGCCCCGCGTCGACCCGCATGTCGAAGCCGTCGAGCGCGTTGCGGGTGCCGCGTCGACGACTCTTGTACGTCTTACGTAGACCTTCGATCTCCAGGACAGCTGGCAAGCTGCACCTCCCCCGATGGGTGGGCGTGACAGCCGACACCATACGCGGTATGCAGGAGCGCGCAATACGCGGTATGCATCGACGCGCCGATCAGGCTAATTCATCGACGGAGCGTGACCCCTCAGGCGCAGATGACCTGTACGCCGGCAGCGCGGAACGCGTCCACCACCTCCGGGGCGGCACCGGAGTCGGTCACCAGCGTCTCCACCCGCTCGACCGGGCAGATCCGGGCGAAGGCGTGACCGCCCAGCTTGGACGAGTCCGCGATGATCACCACGCGCTTGGCGCGGGCCACCATCAGGTTGTTCATCGCCGCCTCCCCCTCGTGGTGGGCGGCGGCGCCGAGCTGCGGGTCGATCGCGTCCACGCCGAGCAGGGCGACGTCCAGGGTGACCTCGCGCAGCAGCGCCCCGCCCAGCGGGCCGACCAGTTCGAACGACTTCGGCCGCACCACGCCGCCGGCCACCACGACCTTCATCCGGGACCGGACCAGCAGCTCGTTGGCGATGTTCAGCGCGTTCGTCACCACGGTGAGCTGGGCACCCTCGGCGCTGGTGTTCAGATCCGGTCGGACGGCGAGCGCCCTCGCCACCTCGGTGCTGGTGGTGCCGCCGTTCAGGCCGACCACGGTGCCCGGCGTGACGAGCGCGGCGGCGGCAGCCCCGATCCGCTGCTTCTCGGCCGAGTGCTTGGCCGTCTTGTAGCGCAGCGGCAGGTCGTACGACACGCCGTTGGCGACCGCGCCGCCCCGGGTCCTCGTGATCATTTGTTGCTGCGCGAGCTGGTCGAAGTCACGCCGGATGGTGGCCTGGGAGACGTCCAGCCGCTCGGCTGCCGCCTCGACGCTGACCCGGCCGTTGTCGGTCAGCATTTCGAGCAGGGCGTTCCATCTGGCGTACCGGTCCACCGCGGGGGCCCTCCCAGCAACTGCACGGACGGTGATTGATTGCGTGCACACTAGTGCGCGAAACTAGGCTGGCGCAAAAGACTGACCTGCGCGATCGGCCGGCCGGTTGCCATGGTCACCCGCGTTCGCGCAGAATAACGCGCGAAATGCGGGTCTAACGAGCCGTATTGCGCACCGATCGGCCCTGCGAGGAGTTTCCCATGGCGTACGTGGACGCGGAGATCGCGAGCCAACCCGACTGCTGGCGGGACGCGGCCCTGCTGGCCGAGGTCGTGCGGGGTGACCTGCCGCGCCCCGGGGAGCGGGTCGCCGTCGTCGGTTGCGGCACGTCGTGGTTCATGGCAATGGCGTACGCGGCCCGCCGCGAGCAGGCCGGCCAGGGCGAGACCGACGCGTTCCAGGCGTCCGAGTTCCCCGCCGGCCGCCGCTACGACCGGCTGATCGCGATCACCCGCTCCGGCACCACCACCGAGGTGCTGGAGCTGCTCGCCGCGCTGCGCGGACAAACACCCACCACAGTGATCGTCGGCGACCCCGCGTCCCCAGCGGTCGAGCTGGCCACCGCCACCGTCGCCCTGCCCTTCGCCGACGAACGGTCGGTCGTGCAGACCCGCTTCGCGACCACCGCGCTGGCCCTGCTCCGGGCCCAGCTCGGCGACCCGGTGACAGCGCTCGCCGCCGACGCCGAGGTGGCGGTGCGATCACCGCTGCCGATCGACCCGGCCACCATCGAGCAGGTCACCTTCCTCGGTCGGGGATGGACGGTCGGGCTGGCCCAGGAGGCGGCGCTGAAGTGCCGCGAGGCGGCCACCTTCTGGGCCGAGGCGTACCCGGCGATGGACTACCGGCACGGTCCCATCTCGGTCGCCGCGCCGGGCCGGCTGGTCTGGGCGTTCGGTGAGCTGCCCGACGGGCTGCCCGAGGATGTGGCGGCCACCGGCGCTGCCTTCGTGCACAGCCGGACGCACGGCTGGCGCACGGTGCTGGGCAGTTGGTCTGCCGGCCGTACCCCGGTCGACCCGATGGCCGACCTGATCCTGGCCCAACGCTTCGCGGTCGCGCTGGCCACCAGCCGGGGCCTCGACCCGGACGCGCCCCGCCACCTGACCCGGTCCGTGGTGTTGGCGTGAGCGACGACCGCGTGGTCGTTGCGCTGGACGTCGGCGGCACCGGCATGAAATGCGCCCTGGTCCGGCCGGACGGCGTCGTGGTGAGCACCGAACGGCACCCCACCGACGCCGCACGCGGCCCGGCCGCCGTTGTCGGCACCATCCTGGACGTGGCCGGTGGGCTGGCCGACAAGGCCCGCGCCGACGGGCTCACCCCGATCGCGGTGGGCATCGCCGTGCCCGGGGTGGTGGACGAGGCACGCGGCGTCGCGGTCTGGTCGGCGAACGTGGGCTTCCGGGACGTACCCCTGCGGGACCTGAGCGTGCAGCGGCTCGGTCTGCCGACGGCGCTCGGCCACGACGTGCGTGCCGGTGGTCTCGCCGAGGCCCGACTCGGCGCCGGACGCGGCACCGGGCACGTGCTGTTCGTGGCCATCGGCACCGGCATCGCCGCCGCGCACGTCGTCGACGGCGCGGCCGCGGTGGGGGCCCACGGCGCCGCCGGGGAGATCGGCCACATCCTGGTCCGGCCCGACGGTCCGCGCTGCGGCTGCGGCCGCCCCGGCTGCCTGGAGGCGATCGCGTCGGCCGCCGCGATCGGCCGCCGCTACGCCGAACTCGCCGGCGACACCGCCGACGCCCCGGTGACCGCGGCCGAGGTGGCCGACCGGGCGGCGGCCGGCGAACCGCTCGCCGGCCAGGTCTGGCAGGAGGCGGTCGAAGCGCTCGCCGATGGCCTCGCCAGCGGGCAGGCGCTGTTCGACGTGGCGACGATAGTGCTCGGCGGCGGCCTGGCCCAGGCCGGGGACCGGCTGCTGACCCCGCTGCGGGTGGCGCTGCACGAACGGATGACCTTCCACCGGGAGCCGCAACTGGTCGCGGCAGCCCTCGGCGACGAGGCCGGTTGCCTCGGTGCCGCCCTGCTCGCCCTGGACGCCGTGGGTGTCCGTGACCAACAGGAGAAGCGATGACCGTACGGGTGAACGGCCGAGTGGTGACCCCGACCGGAGTCGTCCGACAGGGCTGCGTCGAGTGGGACGGTGATCGGATCACAGCGGTGGCCGAGTATCCGTCGGTGCGCGACGGGCACTGGATCGTGCCCGGCTTCGTCGACATGCACACGCACGGCGGTGGCGGGCACACCTTCACCACCGGTGACGCCGACGAGGCCCGCGCGGCGGCCGGCTTCCACCTCGCCCACGGCACCACCACGCTGCTGGCCAGCCTGGTCAGCTCGCCCTTTCCGCTGATGCGGACGGCCACCGAGGCGTTCGCCCCGTTGGTCGAGGAGGGCGTGTTGGCGGGAGTCCACTTCGAGGGGCCGTACCTGTCGGCCACCCGCTGCGGCGCACAGAACCCGGAGTACCTCCGCGACCCGTCGACCGACGAGCTGGCCGAGCTGATCGAACTGGGCCGGGGTGCGATCCGGATGGTCACCCTCGCCCCGGAGCGCGACGGCGCGCTGGAGGCGATCAAGCTGCTCACCGCGCAGCGGGTGGTGGCGGCGGTGGGTCACACCGACGCCACGTACGAGCAGACCCGCGCCGCGGTCGCCGCCGGCGCGAGCGTCGGCACCCACCTGTTCAACGGCATGCGGCCGGTGCACCACCGTGAGCCGGGGCCGGTGGTGGCCCTGCTCGACGCGCCCACAGTGATCTGCGAGCTGGTCGCCGACGGGATCCACCTGCACGACGGCATGCTGACCTTCGTCACCGCGACCGCCGGCCCGGACCGCGTCGCGCTGGTCACCGACGCGATGGCCGCCGCCGGCATGCCCGACGGCGAGTACGAGCTGGGCGGCCAGGCCGTCACCGTCGCTGACGGGGTGGCCCGACTCGCCCGCGACGGCGCGATCGCCGGCAGCACGCTGACCATGGACGCCGCGCTGCGGCACGCCGTGAACGCCGGAATCCCGATCGCCGACGCCGCACGGATGGTGGCCACCACCCCGGCGCGCGCCATCGGCCTGGGCGACCGGGTCGGGTCCCTCCAGGTGGGCCTCCGCGCCGACCTGGTGGTGCTCGACGACGACCTCAACGTGGTGCGGGTGCTGCGCGCAGGCTCCTGGGTGGAGTGAGGAGCGCCGCCGGCAGGTAGGCGGAATGGGCGGGACGCCGCACGCTCGGTGTCGGCACGTGACCGCAGGCTGCCCACCTGTGGCCGGCCCGACAGTGCACCTAGAGAGCCTTTGGAGCTGAATCGTTTGCGGCATCAGCCCACGAGCCCAGTCCACCCCGACCCGGGAGCCCAGACCACCCACCAGCCCAACCCAGCGGTCCAGCACGACCGAGCGGGGCTGAATCGTTTACGACATCAGCTCGAAAGGCAGCGGCTAGGCAAGTCCGGTCGCTGAGTTGACGAGCAACCGGGTGCGGGCCGGACCCCAGGCCCCGGACAACCAGGCCGCGAACAACGGGCCGCGGACAACCGGGCTGGTGCCCTAGCTGAGGCTGGGGACGTCGATGCCGAGGACGGCCTGCTCGTCGGGGCGGTGCACCAGCACGTCGGACAGGTACGACTGGACCGCGTGGCGCATCCCGACGTCCCGGCCGGCCTGCTCGGAGAGCAGCCACTTGTGCTCGATGATCTGGGCGAACAGTTCCTGCGGTTCCAGCTTGCGACGCAGGTGCGCGGGAACGGCCCGGACCACCGGCTCGAAGACCTCGGTGAGCCAGCGGTGGGCCGCCTGCTGCTCGTCGATCAGGTCGCTCTCGGCACGGTAGGCGTCCAGGTCGTTGAGCAGCTTGCGGGCCTGGTTCTCCTCGGCGTCCAGGCCGGTCAGCCGAAGCAGCCGCCGGGTGTGGTAGCCGGCATCGACGACCTTCGGCCGAACCAGGAAACGCCCACCGTCGATGGTCGACATGGCCACCTCGGCGACGTCGAAGCCCAGCTCGTTGAGGCGGCGGATCCGGCCCTCGATGTCGCGCCGGGCCTCCCGCTCGATCGCCTGCTCATAGGTGATCTCGTGCCAGAGCCGCTCGTAGCGCTGCACGACCTCCTCGCACACCACCTCCGGGTCGATGGACTCGTGCAGCAGGCCAGCGGCCTGCAGGTCCAGCGCCTCACCGAAGATGTTCACCCGGGCGATCTCCAGGTCCTCACCGCGCTGACCGTTGGAGAGCGCGTTGTGCAGGGCGCCTGTCTCCGCGTCCACCAGGTAGGCGGCGAAGGCACCCGCGTCCCGCCGGAACAGCGTGTTCGACAGCGAGCAGTCGCCCCAGAAGAAGCCGGTCAGATGCATCCGCACGATCAGGGCGGCGAGCGCATCGAGCAGTCGGCTCATCGTCTCCGGGCGGAGGGTGTGCGAGAAGAGCGCCCGGTACGGCAGCGAGAACTGCAGGTGCCGGGTGATCAGCACCGATTCGAGGGGCTCCCCGTCCTCGGTCTGCCGGTCGGCGACGACCGCGACCGCCTCGACGGAGGGGAAGTCGATCCGCTCCAGGGCCCGGAGCAGGTCGTACTCCCGCTCGGCGATCCGCTCGCGGGTCTCCTTGAACGCGTACACGTAGTCGCCCAACCGGACGAAACGGACGATGTGCCGGGAGATGCCCTGCGGCAGCGCCACCAGGTGCTGGGCAGGCCACTCCTCCAGCGGTGTCGACCAGGGCAGGTCGAGCAGCGCCGGGTCCACGAGAGCAGACGTGATCCGCACGGGCACAAGCATGACTGGTCGTCCCCCTCATCCGCCTCTGATCGTGGTTGGGCCCACAGCGCCGCACACCCCGGCCTCGCGCCGGGCCGGTAGCGTGGTCGCGTGCTCAAACCCACAGCGGTACGACGTGACCTGCGGCTACGGCCCGTTCGCCCGGCCGGCTGGTGGTTCGACGCGCTCCTGCTGGTCGGTCTGGTCGGGTTGACGGTGGCGCTCGCCGCCGATCAGCTCTTCGGATTGGACCGGGCGGTCGCCGACTGGGCCGACGGGCACCGGCCGACCGCCGCGTACTGGGTCGCCCGGGTGCTGAACTTCCTCGGCCAGGGCACCCCACTGACCCTGATCGGCGTCGGGCTGGGCGTGCTGCTGGCCGTCCGGCTGCGGTCGGTGCGGCCGATCCTGCTGCCGGTGGTCGGGTTCGTGATCACCACCTTCACGATCGGTCCGCTGAAGGTCTGGACCGCGCGGGCGGCACCGAGCGCCAGCGTCAAGGAGCCGTTCCTGACACCCGAGCAGACCCTGCCGCTGTTCCACGACGACCTGCCGGTGCGGTTCGCCCAGTCCTACCCGTCGGGCCACGTCGCCAACGCGATCGTCTGGTACGGGGTCATCGCGCTGCTGCTCGCCCCACTGGCCCGCACTTTCGGCCGGCAACTCCCGAGCCGGCTCGTCACCGTGATCCGCGTCGTACCGCCGCTGGTCGTCCTCACCACCACCACCTACCTCGGCTGGCACTGGCTGACCGACTCGGTCGCCGGGCTGCTGCTGGGCCTGCTCCTGGACCGGCTGCTGCACCGGGTGCCCTGGGACGATCTGCCGCTCCCCGGCCGGTTACGCGCGTGGGACCGGCCGTTCACCTCGTGCCCCTAGGTTCTGATTCGTGGATCAACTGGCGCGGCGGCTGGGCGTACCCGATGCGGTTGTCATCGGGTTGGGCTCGATGCTGGGCGCGGGCGTCTTCGTGGTCTTCGGCCCGGCGGTGGCGGCGGCCGGCGGTGCCGGCCTGCTGCCCGCGCTGGCGCTGGCCGGCTTCGTGGCCTTCTGCAACGCGACCAGTTCGGCGCGGCTGGCGGCCCGGTACCCGGAGTCCGGCGGCACCTACGTCTACGGCCGGGAGCGTCTCGGGCCGTTCGCCGGGTTCCTGGCCGGTTGGGGCTTCGTGGTCGGCAAGACGGCGAGCTGCGCGGCGATGGCGTTGACCGTCGGGGCGTACCTCTGGCCGGGCCAGGCCCGACTGGTAGCCGTCGGCGCGGTGCTCGCGGTGACCGCTGTGAACCTTCGCGGCATCGGCAAGACCGCCACCGTGACCAGGGCGTTGGTGGCGCTGGTGCTGGCGGTGCTGGCAGTGGTCACCGTCGTCGGCCTGGTCGGTGGGCCGGTGCATCTGGGCCGGCTCGGCGAGCCCGGCGGCTCTGCGCGGGGCGTGCTCACCGCCGCCGGGTTGCTGTTCTTCGCCTTCGCCGGGTACGCCCGGATCGCCACGCTGGGCGAGGAGGTCCGCGACCCGCAGCGGACCATCCCGCGCGCGGTGCCGCTGGCGCTCGGGGTGGTGCTCGTGATCTACCTGGTGCTGGCGGCGGTCACCCTCGGCGTGCTCGGCGCCGACCGGCTGGCCGGATCCGCCGCGCCCCTGGTCGACGTGGTGACCGCCGCCGGGCTGCCCGGCCTGGCGTGGGTGGTCCGCGCCGGTGCCACCATCGCGGTCGTCGGGGTGCTGCTGTCACTGGTCGCCGGGGTCGGGCGGACCACCCTCGCCATGGCCCGCCGCCGCGACCTGCCCGGTGCGCTGGCCGCCGTGCACCCGGTGCACCAGGTGCCGCACCGCGCCGAACTGGCGGTGGCCGCCGTGGTGACAGTGGTGGTGCTGCTCGGCGACGTACGCGACGCGATCGGCTTCTCCAGCTGCACGGTGCTGGTCTACTACGCGATCACCAACGCGTCTGCGCTCACCCTGGGGCGGGACCCGGACCGGCGGTTGCCGGTCCGGGTGCTCGCCGTTCTCGGGCTGGTCGGGTGCCTGCTGCTCGCTGTCAACCTGCCGCTGAGCAGCGTGATCGGCGGCTTCGGTGTGCTCGCCGTGGGTGCCGCCTTCCACGCCCTGCGGGCCCGCCGCTGACCCGGGCAGACGGTCGGAGTCAGCGGCTCAACCGTTGGTAGCGGCGCACGGCCAGCGGGGCGAACGTCGCGATCAGCAGCACCGGCCACAGCACCGCCAACAGCATCGCGTGCTCCGCCGGCCAGGAATCACCACCCAGGCCCGGGTTGCCGAACAGTTCGCGGATCGCCGCGACGGTGGCCGACAACGGATTCCACTCCGAGATCGTCCCGATGACCGACGGCATCAGCTCGGGTGACACGAAGACGTTGGAGATCGCGGTCAGCGGAAACGCCGCCGGAAAGACGATGACGCCGACGGTGTCCGGGTTGCGGACCAGAAGCGCCAGGTAGATCCCCATCCAGGTGATGGCGACTCGCAGCAGCAGGAGGAGCCCGACGGCGAGCAACGCCCTGCCCACACCCTCGCGCCACTGCCATCCGACGAGCAGGCCACACACCAGGAGGGTGGACATCTCCAGCAGGGCGCGCAGCAGGTCGGCCGCGCTGCGACCGGTCATCAGGGCGGACCGTGCCATCGGCATCGACCGGAACCGGTCGACCACACCCCGGCTGAGGTCCAGCGCCACGCCGGTCGCTGTGGCCCCCAACCCGTAGAGCATCGTCATCACGAAGACCCCGGGCAGCAGGAACTCGCGGTAGTCGCCGCCACCCGGCACCTGCATGCCGCTGCCGAACACGTACCCGAAGACCAGCACGAACATGATCGGCAGCGAGAAGTAGAGGATCAGCTCCTCCGGCGCGCGAACCACGTGCGTCATGTTCCGCCTGGTCATCGTCCAACCGTCGACGATCGCCGTGGTCATGCCATTTCCACAGTTCGTCCGGCCCCGACCGGCTCGCGGGCCTCATCCGGCCGGTGCCCGGTCAGGTGCAGGAATGCCTCGTCCAACGTCGCGCGCCGCAGGCCGATGTCCTCGACAGCGATCCCGGCGTCGTCCAGCGCGCGAACCACGTCGACCAGGCCGGCGACGCGATCGACCACCGGCACGCTGAGCCGCCGAACCTCCGGGTCGAGTTCGGGCTCCGCGCCGCAGATCCGCGCGACGAGGCGGACCGCCTGGCTCAGCTCGGCCGCGTCGCGGACCACCACCTCGATCCGGTCGCCCCCAGTCATCGCCTTCAGCTGGTCCGGTGATCCCTCGGCCACCACCCGACCGGCGTCGATCACCGAGATCCGGTCGGCGAGCTGATCGGCCTCCTCCAGGTACTGCGTGGTGAGCACGACCGTGGTCCCGTCCGCCACGAGACCTCGGACCAGGTCCCACACCTGGTTGCGGCTGCGCGGGTCCAGGCCGGTCGTCGGCTCGTCCAGGAACAACACCCGCGGCGTACGGATCAGACTGGCGGCGAGGTCCAACCGGCGACGCATCCCACCCGAGTACTCACCGGCGGACCGGCCCGCCGCCTCGTCCAGCCCGAACCGCTCCAGCAGTTCATCGGCGCGTCGGCGGGCCTCCCGCCTGCCGAGCCGGAACAGCCGGCCGAACAGCTCCAGGTTCTGCCGGCCGCTGAGGATCTCGTCGACCGCGGCGTACTGCCCGGTCAGCCCGATCCGGGCGCGCACTTCGTCCGGCTGGCGCAGCACGTCGTACCCGGCCACCGTGGCCCTTCCCGTGTCGAAGCGCAGCAGGGTGGTGAGGATCCGTACGGCAGTCGTCTTGCCCGCGCCGTTCGGTCCCAGCAGTCCGTGGACCGTGCCGGGCGGCACGGTCAGGTCGAACGTGTCGAGCGCCCTGGTCGGGCCGTACCGCTTGCCCAGACCCTCGGCGACCACCTCGAATGTCGTCATGCCCCCACGGTGCGGCCCGACGCTGACGGGTCACGCACCGCCCGCTGACGGCGGCGCATCGGCCTTCTCCGCCTCGGTGATCTCCTTCAGGACGAGAATGATCTCCGCACGGGCGGCCTCGCCGACGTACCAGCCGGTGAGCCCGCCGGTCAGCGCCTCCTCGCAGAACCGCCTCGCGGCGGCCAGGTCCCCGCGCACCCGGGCCACCTGGGCGAGGCCGAGCCGGGCGCTGGCCACGAACTCAGGCGCACCGCTGCGCTGCGCGAGGAGCAGCGCGCCGGCGAAGTCCTCGTGCGCCCCCGCGAGGTCACCGGCGCGCAGCCTTATCTCGCCCCGGGTACGCAGCATGTCGGCCTGGTCGACAGCCGACCCGAGCGCCTCGACCAGTCCCATGGCCTCATCCATGTGGGCGCCCGCGGTCTCCGGATCGCCCTGCCAGGCGGCCAGTTCGCCGAGCGCACCGAGCGTGATCATGGTGCCCCACCGGTCCCCGGTGCCGCGGAAGCCGTCGAGCGCTGTGGCCAGCGCGGCCCGGGCGCGGTCCCGTTGGTCGCTCCACATCAGCGCCGAGCCGCTGCCCATCGCGCCGAGCGCGTTGATCCACGGGTCCGGGCCGACCAGCCGTCGCAGCTCCCCCATCAGCTCGTCGACATCCTCGGCACCGCCGGAGGGCGGTCCCGTCGAGATCCCCGACAGGTACAGCAGGAAGGGCTGTCGCGGCGGCCGGTCGAGGCTGCGGATCACGGACCGCTGCGTCCCGAGCGACGGCAGAGAGCCGGAGCCAGCGAGCGAGGCGTTGTAGACGCAGAGGGCGAACTCCTCGCCCAGCCCCGGCGGCGCCTCGGTGCCGAGCAGTTCGAGGACGTCCGCGGCGAGCCGCGCCCCTTCCCCGCGCATGCCGCGCAGCCACCAGTAGAACGACAGGGCCGCGACCATTCCAGCCGCGTCGGACGCGTCACCGGCCGCGGTGGCCCGACGCAACGCCGCGTGCAGGTTGTCCCGCTCCGCGTCGAGGCGTCGCAGCCAGTGCAGCTGCTCCGCGCAGCGGAGGTGGTCGCTGGCGGTCCAGGCGAACTCCAGGAAGTACGCGGTGTGCGCGCGACGCAGTTGGTCGGCCTCGCCGGCCTCGGCGAGACGCTCCGCACAGAAGGCCCGCACCGTTTCGAGCATCCGGTACCGGCCACCCGTCATCTCCACGAAGGACTTGTCGACCAGACCGGTGAGCGCGTCGACGAACTCGGCGGTGGGCAGGCCACAGACCCGCTCGGCCGCCTCCAGCGTGGCCCCACCGGCGAAGACGGTCAGCCGTCGGGCCACGTGCCGTTCGGCGTCGTCGAGCAGATCCCAACTCCACTCGACCACGGCCCGCAGGGTGCGGTGTCGCGGCGACGCGGCCCGGTTGCCCGTCGACAACAGCCGGAACCGGTCGTCGAGACGGGCGGCCACTTCGGCGACGGGCAACGCCCGCAGCCGCGCGGCGGCCAACTCGATCGCCAGCGGCAGGCCGTCCAGGCTGCGGCAGATCCGCAGCACCATCTCGACGTTGGCCGGCGTGACGGTGAAGTCGGGCGCGACGTCGGCGGCCCGTTGGGCGAAGAGGCCGACCGCCGCGTAGTCGTCGGCGTCCAGCACGGACGCGCCGAGCGGTGGCAGGCTGAGCCCGGACAGCGGGCACAGCGCCTCACCGGCCAACCCCAGCGGCTCCCGACTGGTGGCCAGGACGCGCAACGCCGGGCAGGCGCTCAGCAACCGGGCCGCCAGCTGGGCCGCGTCGACGAGGACGTGCTCGCAGTTGTCGAGGACCAGCAGCAGCCGCCGCTCGGCCAGCGCCTCGACCAACCGGTCGGTGGTCTGCCAGCCCGGCTCGGCCGGGGCACGCAGGCCCGCGTCGCGTAGGCCGAGCGCGCTCAGCACCGCCTGCGGAACGTCCGAACCGTCAGCCAGCCCGGCCAACTCGACGAAACGGGCCTCCCCGTCGACCCGGCCAGCGGCCTCGATCGCCAGGCGCGTCTTGCCCGCGCCCCCGGGACCGGTGAGGGTGACCAGCCGCCGCTCTCCGAGCAGGTCGCCGACGCGCTTGAGCTCCTCCTCGCGCCCGACGAAGGTGGTGAGTTGACTCGGCAGCACCGGTTCGGCCGACCCGCGTTCCGCCCCACGCAGCACCGCCAGGTGGACCGCGGCCAAATCCGCCGACGGGTCGACGCCGAGCTGATCGGCCAACGTGTGCCGGGCATCCTCGAACTCGGCCAGCGCCTCGGCCGGCCGGCCCAGCGCCGCCAGGGCGCGCATGAGCTGACCACGTAGCCGCTCCCGCAGCGGATGCGCGACGACCGACTCCCGCAGCTCCGCGATCAACGTGCCGTGTGCGCCCAACGCCAGATCCGCCTCGACCCGATTCTCGATGGCGGCCAACCGCAGCTCGTCCAGCCGGGCCGCCTGGGCGGGCACGCCGGCTGCGCCGATGGCATCGGCCAGGGCGGGACCACGCCACAGCTCCAGCGCCTCACGCAACAGCCCCGCCGCGCGGGGCCAGTCGCCGCCGACGAGCGCGCAGCGTCCCGCCTCGGCGAGCCGTTCAAAGCGGTACGCGTCGACGTCGTCGGGATCCACCGCCAGGCGGTAACCGGCCGGGTGGAACTCGACCGGGTCGTGCCCGGCGGGCAGTGCCTGGCGCAGTCGCGACACCTGGGACTGGAGCGCGTTGGCCGCACCTCGGGGCGGGTGCTCGCCGTACAGGCCGTCGATCAGTCGGTCGGCGGAGACGACCCGTCCCGCGTTGAGCAGAAGCAGCGCCAGCAGGGCACGCAGCCGAGGCCCGCCCACGGGGACCTCTCGCCCGTCGGCCAGCACGACCTGGGTCGGACCCAGGATGCGGAAACGCATGCCATGGATTGTCGCTCAGTGCCGCCCGGTTCCTGCTGCGTCGGGTGCTGTCAGCTCACCTCGCCGGGCCCGTCATGCCGGCGGGTCAGCTCACGTTCGTCAGGTTGAACACCGTTGGTCGTCGAGGGCGCATCTCCACCCGGAGGGACGGGATGTGCCGCGCCGACCCCCGGGCCCGTCTGCCCCGGCACGGGGGGAGACGCCGCCGCCGGGGTGTGCGCTCCGCCGTGGACCGACCCGGCCGGTCGGGTGACCGGCTCCGGGTGGGCCGGCGGGGCGCACTGGCGCGTCAGCCAGTCCAGCCCGCGCCGCCGGGCGACGACGGTCAGCCGGTCGCCGGCGAAGATCACCTGGCGGGGGTCGAGGTCCTTCCACCAGATGGTCCTGGCGCCGCCGCCCGGGGTGCGGGCGATCAACCGGACCTGCCCGTCCCGGTTGACCGCGTCCAGCGGTCGACCGTCCAGCTCGGAGCCGGCGGCGACCGGCACCTCGGCGACCGGGAGCGCGTGCCGGTCGACCGGGATGGTGCTGATCACGGCGCGTTCGGTGAGCGCCCCGATGAAGGCCGGGGCGGCCAGGTAGGAGACCGAGCGGGACACCCCGAGCGCGAAGGTCTCCTCCACCCGTTCGGCGAAGTCACCGTCGAAGAGCCGCAGCACCACGCGCAGGTCGGCGCGGAGGTCGCGGGCGGCGAGGGCCGCCTCCAGGTTGGCCACGTCGTCGGTGGACGCCACCACCAGCGCCTGACAGTCGGCCACCGAGGCGGAGGCGAGTGTCTCCGGCAACGCGGCGTCGCCGACGATCAGCGGCACCTCCAGTTGGCGGGCCAGGGCGGCGCCGCGCGGCTCCGGATCCTTGTCGATCGCCACCACCTCGACGTCGTACTCGCGTAGCTGCGCCATCACCCGGGTGCCGACGTTGCCCAGACCGATCACCACCACGTGCCCGACCCGCGCGGGTTGCAGGCGGCCGGTGTGCAGCGCCAGTCGGGCGTTGACGATGCCGTCCACCACGACCGCGGTGATCAGTGGGATCAGCGCCAACCCGGCCAGGTTGAGCACCACCTGCATGATCTGGGCATCCGCCGCCTTGGTGGTGTCCGGGTCGGCGCCACTGAGCGTGGTGACCAGCGTCAGGTACAGCGCCTCCAGCGGAGAGACGTCCTCGGCCCGGGAGATCAGTGCTCCCAGCACCGCGATCAGCGCGAGCACCACCATCACCGCAATGCCGATCTTGCGGGTGGCGAAGCCGCGTACCGCCCCCACCACCACCGAGATCGGACGACGCCGCCGACGCGCCCGGACCAACCGGCGGGCGGCGACCTCGGTGCCCGGCGGCTGACCGGTCGCCTCGGCCAGCACCAGGTCGGCGCCAGCCTGCTGGGCCGGCAGCAGCTCCACCCCCCGCGCCTCGCTGAGGTGCGCCAACGCGCAGACCACGTCCTGCGGTCGGACGTCGGCCCGACGCGCCACCCGCAGCGTCTTGTCCCGGTGTTGGAAGGAACTCGGGTCGACCTCGTTGAGCGCGGCGGCCACGAAGGCCGGCGCGGCCATCTCGGCGTCGGAGAGCACCTCGACCGGGGCCTTGAGCAGCTTGCGCACGCCGTCGGCGAGGGTGCCGTTGAACATCCGCAGCACCTGGCGGACCCGCTGGTCGACGGCCTGCGCGCAGAGCGCGGCGTGCAGGTTGCCCACGTCGTCCTGGTGCAACAGGGCCAGCCCGGTCGCGCCGGCCAGGCCGGCGGCCTCGAAGGTGGCCACGTCAAGCCGGTCCGAGCGGACCACCCGGACCCCGCGCAGCCCGGCCACGTCCGGCCCGTTGCTGCGGTAACGCTCCGGCACCACAACTGTCACCCGGGCCCCACCGACCGGCAGCTCGGATTCGAGCATCGCCCGGGCCACGTAGTAGGCGAGCGCGTCCTTGCCACAGATCACGTAGTGCGGGCGCGGATCACCGACGGACCTCAGTCGCCAGTTCCACTCGACCGCCCGTCGCGCCCGGTCCCGCCACGGCTCCGCCATGCCCGGATCGTAATCAGCACTGCCACCCTGGGCGACCCCGTCCGGATCATCCCGGGCCCAGGTATGTCCGCCCCGGCGACGGGTAGAGCAGCGGCATGCAGACGTTCCTCCCGTACCCGGGCTTCCTGGCCAGCGCCCGCACGCTGGACCAGAAGCGGCTCGGCAAGCAGCGGGTGGAGGCCATCCAGGTGCTGCGCGGGCTCACCCGACCCGGGTACGGCTGGCGCAACCACCCGGCCGTGAAGATGTGGGCCGGGTACGAGGAGGCGCTCGTCCGCTACGGGCTGGACATGTGCGCGGTCTGGACCGAACCGGGGCGGGCCGACACCTGCGCCACCACGATGACCGTCGACCTCGCCGACGCCTGCGGGGCCGGCGTCGTACGCACCCAGGACGAGCTGGCCCGAGCGGGTGAGCTGCCACCGTGGCTGGGCCGCGACGACCTGCACCTCAGTCACCGCTCGTCGCTGCTGCGCAAGGACCCGGCGCACTACCGCCCGCTGTTCGGCGACGGCGTGCCGGAGGACCTGGAGTACGTCTGGCCGGCCTCCGACCGTCCCCGCCGTTGCTTGCCAGCCGACTGAGCCGAGGTGGGGCAGACTGGGCCCATGGCGCTGTCGCAAGTGGTAGGTCGGCTGATCGGCGTACGGCAGCACCAGGTGGACCCGGGCGGTGGTGGCGCCGACCGGGTGCCGCGACCGACCACGGCGCTGGTGGTGGGTGGCGGCATCGCCGGGATGTCGGCGGCGGTGGTGTTGGCCGAGCGGGGTGTGGCGGTCACGGTCCTGGAGGCGGCACCCACCCTCGGTGGTCGGCTGGGCGCCTGGCCGGAGGCGCTCGCCGACGGCAGCCAGCAGAACGAGCACGGCTTCCACGCGTTCTTCCGGCAGTACTACAACTGGCGGTCCATCCTCCGCCGGATCGACAGTGACCTGGGTTTCCTCAAGCCGATTCCGGGCTACCCGATTCTCAGCGAGCAGTGGCCGACCGAGGAGTTCGGCAGGTTGCCGCCCGCGCCACCGGCGAACCTGCTGGCGCTGCTGCTGCGCAGCCCCAGCCTGCGCCTGGCCGACCTGCGACTGATGGACCGGGACGCGGCGCTGCCGCTGCTCAGCTATGACCCGGTGCGCACCTACGCGGACCTGGACGACACCACGGCCGACGAGTTGCTGGCGTCGCTGCGACTGCCGGACCGGGCTCGGGCGATGCTGTTCGAGGTCTTCTCGCACTCGTTCTTCAACCATGAGGCGGAGATGTCGGCCGCCGAGATGGTCGCCCAGTTCCACTTCTATCTGCTCGGCAACCCGGAGGGGTTGGCCTTCGACTGCCCCGACGAGGACTACGCCACGGCGATCTGGGAGCCGCTGACCCGGCACGTGGAGAAACATGGTGGCCGGGTCCTCACCGGCTGCGCCGCCACCGGGGTGCACCGCGACGCCGAGGGGTGGCGGGTGACGACCACCGACGGCGGCAGCCATCCGGCGGGTCACGTCGTGCTCGCCGTCGACCCGCCGGCGCTCGCCGCGCTGGTGGCGGCCTCCCCGGACCTGGCCGAGCAGGCACCCGAGCTGGCGGCACGGATGCCGGCCTTCGGCACCCCGGGCCCGCCGTACGCGGTGGCGCGGTACTGGTGTGACGGGGACGTGGCCGCCGGGCGGGCGGTGTTCAGCGGCGTGTCCCGTCAGCCCACTCTGGACTCGGTGACGCTCTACCACCGGCTGGAGAACGAGTCGCGGCGCTGGGCGCAGCAGACCGGCGGCTCCGTCGTCGAGCTGCACGCGTACGCCTGCGAGCCCGGCGTGCCGGCCGAGGAGCTGGCCGAGCGGATGCGCCGCGAGCTGGTCGCGCTCTGGCCGGAGGCCGGCGACCTGCGGGTCCGCGAGCTGCGGGCCCGGGTGGAGGCGCAGGCGCCGGCCTTCACGCCGGGCAGCCACGCCTGGCGACCGGGGGTACGCACCGACGCGACCGGCCTCTATCTGGCCGGCGACGGTATCGCCACGGACTTCCCGAGCGCGTTGATGGAACGCTCGGCCGCGACCGGGATCATCGCCGCGAACCACATTCTGCGCGCCGAGGGTGGCGCGGCCGAGCCGGTGCTCTCGATCCGACCGCGTGGCCTGCTGGCCGGCCGCACGAGGCCAAATCGACAAAACATGACATAAGCCACGGTACGCTGCCGTACGCTCGAATGATCAACCGTCGATCGGCCGGGCGGGAGGGCAGCGGGAGATGTCACCACTGCACCGCGCCGGCGCGGAGAACGGCTCGTCGACGGACGAGATCGGCCGCGACGACGCGTACCCGCTGATCCGCGACGAGCGCGCCTGCATCGTCACCGCGCTCCGGCTGGGCTGGTGGATGGCGGACGCCTACCACCACGGGCAGCACGCGGAGCCCAACGCCTTCGTCGAGGCCCGCCCGGCCGTACCGCCGGCCAAACTCTCCAACCTCACCGAGATGTCCGCCCACCGTCGGATGCGGATGTACCTCGACGGGGTGGACGTCGCCCTGGCCCAGATCGCCGACCTCACCCGGCACACCGGGCCGGTACCCGACACGTCGGCCGCCCGCGCCCTGCTCCCCGACCTGGGCCAGCCCGACCCCGCCGACCCGGTGCCGCTGCTGCTCGCCCTCGACGACCTCAACGTTGAGGTGCTGCGCTGGGCGATGGCCGCCAACCACCGGGTCGGGCTGGCCTACCGCCTGGGCCGGTCAGTGGCCGACACCGTCCGAGCCGGCGACGTCACTCAGTTGCTGCGGCAGTTCGGCGGCCGGCAGGTCCAGATCAGCCGGTGGCTGGACGAGTTGGCCAGCGTGCTGCCGCCGTACTCGGCCGCTGTGGTGCGCCGCTCGCTGGCCGCCTGGGCGAGCGCTGTCGACCGCGCCGGTCACGGGGATCCGACCGAGCCGACGCCCGCCACCCTCAGCCGGGCGCTGCGCGGCCAGGGTGACCTCTGGCGCGACGTGCTCACCGGCGGCCTGCACCCGCGCGACCTGCTCGACGAGGAGGACTACGCGGTGATCGCCCGGAACCTGATCATTCGAGACCGGCGACTGGTGGCGCAGGCGGCCCGAGGCATCTTCTGGCCGGTGCTCGTACCCCTGCTGCTCGTGCTCTTCGCGGTCGTCGGGGTGAGTGCCGCCGCGGCCGCCGGCTCACCGACCACCCGGGCCACAGTGGCCCTGGTGGGCCTCGGCGCCGGGCTGGCCGCGATCTGGCGGTCGGTCTCCGGGCCCGCGCTGTCCGTCGCCGGTGAGGTCAACCGGCCGCTGCTGGACAGCGAACTCACCGCACGGATGGCACTGCGGCTGAACCGACCGCTGACCACCGCCCAGGTCTCGGCCAAAGCAGTTCCCCGCACCCGCCGCCAGCGACGTCCCGACGGGGTCGGCCGATCGAAATACGTTGCCCGTGTCTCCCGGGTCGACCTACCGTGAGCGCGCAAGGTCAACCACCACCGCGGGAGCAGCTCATGACGATGTGGCACATCAGCATCGTGCTGTCGACGCTGCCCGGTGACGGTTGCCGAGCGGAAGGTCCCCGGGCGGGCCGGCCCGACTGACGCGTGTCCGTACGCGCTGAGCCGCCCCGTCCGACAGCCGGACCGGGCGGCTTCTTGCTGTCCGTCACCATCTGGAAAGGAGTCCCGGTGGATGCCGTCCTCGTCATCAACGCCGACCTCGGCCCGCTGCACCGGGTCACCGTCCAACACGCAGTCCGCATGCTCTGCCGCCGGGTGGCCGAGATCCACGAGGCCGAGCCGGACCGGGTGATCGGGGTCTTCCCGATGCCCCGGGTGGTGCGGCTGGTCCGCTTCGTCGTCACCCGCTGGAGGTTCAACTCCGGGCCGGCCTGGTCGCGGGCCGGTGTGCTGCGCCGCGACGACAGGTGCTGCGCCTACTGCGGCGGCCCGGCCTCCACCATCGACCACATCCTGCCCCGCTCGCGCGGCGGCCGGAACACCTGGCGGAACACCACCGCCGCCTGCTACGCCTGCAACCAGCGCAAGGGGGACCGGACGCCGGCGGAGGCGGGCATGCCGCTGCGCCGGGAGCCGGTGAACCCGGGCTGGGCGGCGCTGACCGGGCGGTGACGGACCGGCCGGCGGGAACGGGGGGCCGCGTCCCGGGTACGACCCGGGCGCGGCACCCGCCGGCCCCCGATCAGGCGGCGCGTTCCTTGACCTTCGACCTCAACTGGCCATTGGGGCACTGAACCCGGATCTCGCTGCGGTGTTCCGGGGAGGTCAGCTCGACCACGATCTGCTTTGCCGGCCCCGGGTCGTACCCCTCGGCCCGGAAACCGGGTGCGAGCACCACGCTGAGCACCTCGACCGACTTTCCCACGCAGCGAGCGGTGACCGTCCCGCCGAGCGCGTCGACCGGTTCGCCTACGCCAGGTGTCGGGGTCGGCGCGGCCGAGGTCGGGGGCGGTCCGGCGGTGGTGGTCGTCGGGCCCGGGACCGCTGTCACGCCCGGACCGGCCGGAGAGCTGGTCCGGGTGGCGGGCGAGCTTCTCCTGGTCGTCGGTACGACGGCCGGTCCGGCATCGGCCGCGTCGGTCGGGTCCTCGGTGCGGGGCATCCCCACCGTGGTGGTGCCGGGGCCGCTGCTGGTCGGCGCGGCGCTCTGTCCCTGTCGATTGCTGAAGTCACCGAGCGGCCCGGCGAGCGCCACGGCGGCGATCACAGCCCCGCCGACCGTCAGAATGGCTCGCCCCCGACGCCACGGCCCGCGTCTCGTCCGCACCGCCGAATCACCAGTCGTTCGGGCACCCTCCGGCCTGGCTCTGGTCGGCCCGGTGCCGGCCTGCCCGGTGCCGGCCCGCTCGGGGCTGGTCTGCTCGGGGCTGGTCTGCTCGGGGCTGGTCTGCTCGGGGCTGGTCTGTTCGGTGCTGGTCTGCTCGGTGCTGGTAGGGCCGGTCTGCTTGGTTACGTCGGCCGCCGGTTGGGCGGCGACGGCAGCCGCCTCGGGGGCGGCCCCGCTGGCGGCGGCGAGCAGTATGCGGGCCGCGTCGGTGGCCGGTGGCCGATCGGCGGGGTCGGCGGCCAGGCACCAGCGGTAGAGCCGGTGCACCTCGGGCGGCACGCCGTCGATCGCGGGCAGCGGGTCCGGTTCGACGGGCGTGTGCGCACGGACCATCCGGGTCTGCGCCTCGGCGGGCCACGGCAACCGGCCGGTGAGCACCCGGTACAGCAGCAGGCCGAGGGCGTACACGTCGCTGGCCGGCCGCACCTCGCCAGCCTGCAACCGCTCCGGCGCCAGGTACGCCGGCGTGCCCATCAGCCGCCCCTCGAAGTCGATCTCCGGCGCGCCGACGGCTGCCGCGATGCCGAAGTCGAGCACCTTCGCACCGGTCGGCGTGAGCATCACGTTGGCCGGCTTGATGTCGCGGTGCACCAACCCCTGGTCGTGCGCTGCGGCGAGCGCCGAAGCCACCTCGGCACACACCCGCAGACCGGCGCGCGGGGGCAACGGCCCGACCACCAACCGGCGCTCCACTGTGTGACCGCCGAGCAACTCCATCACCACGAACGGGACCTCGGCACCGTCCACCACCGACTCGCCGTAGTCGTAGACGCTGGTGACGTGCGGGTGCGACAGCCGAGCCGCGGCCTTGGCCTCGCCCCGGATCCGCTGCCGGGCGTCGGTGTCCGAGGCGACCAGCACCTTCACCGCCACGTCCCGTTCGAGCACTTCGTCGTACGCCCGATGCACCGCCGACATGCCGCCACTGCCGAGGCGCTCGAGGAGCCGGTAGCGGCCCGCAAGCAACTGATCACGCTGCACGACGGACAGCCTGCCGTACCGACCTGGGTCGCGGATACCCGGGATCGAGATGTTGCGATGGGTGGGAGCGGTTTGCGGCTACCGTCCGCGCAGATCCGGGTGGGCGCGCAGGAACGCCTCGCCCCGACGGGCGTTGCGGACGACCGACACGATCAGCACCACCCAGAGCACCAGCAGCAACCCACCGATCACCGCGTGGAACGGCGCGAACCCCACGAAGACCTGACCGACGGTCGTCATCAGCAAACCGGCGCACAGCACCGCAAAGTACCGTTGATTGACGAACTGTTTAGCGGTTTCCACGAGCAGACCCGGGTCTTCATCGGCCTCCGGTGCGTCGCGTCGAACCTGCCGATCCAGCCGACGACGGCGCGACCAACTGAGCCCGATCAGGGGCGAGTGTCGTGCCGATCGGTAGCGGCCGGTGCGTACGACCCAGACGACTGCGGCCACCTCGACGATGACTCCGAGGATCACCAGGACGAGTCCCAGGTTGCTGGCCCAACCCGGCGGGTCACCGTCGAAGATGCCGGTGTTCTGGCCACCCATCGCGACACCGACCGCGAGCGCGCCGACCACTGCGGGCAGCAGCACGAAACCAAGAATCAGACGAAGTCGCCGGTCGTTCCGGTCCGGATTCGTCGCCGTCTCGTCCATAGTGGTCCCCCGATCACAGTGTGGAGCGGGATCTACCCATCGACGACGGCGGCCGAAACTCTGCCGGATCAGGCGTCGGTCGGCGGCTGCCAGGCGAAGCGGGGCGTACGCCGCTCGGTCACCGCCGCCACCCCTTCCCGGGCCTCGCCGGTCGTCGTCACCTTCCGGTGCCACCAGGCGATCCGCGCGGGCTCGGCGCGGTCGTCGATGATCTCCTTGGCGGCGGCGATGCTCAGCGGGGACCGCATGGCGATCGTCGCGGTCAGCTCGTCCACCCGTGCGGCGAGCCGGTCGACCGGTAGCAGTTCGTCGACCAGGCCGATCCGCAGGGCGCGCTCTGCGTCGATCAGCTCGGCGGTGAACAGCAGGTGCTTGGCGGCGGACGGGCCAACGAGCCGGGCCAGCCGGCGTGTCGTCGGCGCCGGATAGACAAGCCCGAGCCGGGCCGGCGGTACGCCGAAACGGGCGTCGTCGGCGGCGATCCGCAGATCGCAGGCGACTGCGAGTTGTGCCCCACCGCCGACGCAGGCACCCCGGATGGCAGCGATCGTCGGCTTGGCGAACCGGGCCAGCCGTTCCTCGGCGGCGACCGCGATGCTGGCGTCACCGGCGTCCAGCAACTCGGCCAGGTCACCGAGGTCCGCGCCCGCGCAGAAGGCGTCGCCGGCACCGGTGAGCACCAACGACCGTACGGCCGGTTCGGGCTCCAGCCGGTCGAGCAGTTCGGGGAGCTGACGCCACATGGCCGCGGTCATGGCGTTGCGCCGGGCCGGGTTGTGCATCACCACGGTGGCAACCGGCCCGGTCACCTCGACTGTCAACTCCGCGTCCGACACATCGGCCCCTTCCCGGCGTCACCTGTGCGGCGCCACCGATCTGCCCGCCAGCGTCGTCGCCCCGCTGCCGCGACCATAACGACGCGAGCCCGACGACCACCGTGAGGGGTGGCCGTCGGGCCCGCGCGTGAGCCGTCAGGTCAGGAGACGTTGATCGCGGTGTCGTCGACCACGAACGACGTCTGGAGCGAGGAGTCCTCCACGCCCGTGAACTTCAGGCTGACAGTCTGACCGGCGTACGACGCCAGCGAGAAGGACTTCTGGCTGTAGCCGGTGGCCTTGTTCAGGTTCGAGTAGGTCGCCAGGGTGGCCAGAACGGTTCCGCTCGAGTTGAGCACCTGCACGGTGAGCTTGTCGTAGGCGACGCTGCTGGTGGTCTCGGCGGAGTCGATGTGCAACCAGAAGCTGAGGGCGTACGACGCGCAGCCGGCCGGCAGGCTCACCGACTGGGCGAGCGTCTCGGTGCGGGTGCTGCCGTACCCGTTCAGCCACGCCTTCCACGACCCGGTGCGGGCTGCCTGGCTGCTGGAGCTGGTGATCACCCCGGAGCTGGCCGACCAGCCGGTGGCCCCGGATTCGAAGCCCGGGTTGGCCAGCTTCTGACCCGGCGCGGTGCAACCGCCACCGGTGCCGTTCACGGTCAACGTGTAGGTGGCGCTGCGGGTGACCGCGCCCGCTCCGTTCACGGTGATCGAGTAGGTGCCGGCCGGGGTGCTCGCCGAGGTGCTGATGGTGAGGGTGGACGAGCCGCCCGAGGTCACCGAGGCGGGGCTGAACGCGGCGCTCGCCCCGCTGGGCAGGCCGGACGCGGAGAACGTCACCGTCTGCGCCGAGCCACTCGTGGTGGCGGTCGACACGGTGGTGGCGGCGGAGCTGCCCGGGTTGACCGAACCGGCGGTCGGCGAGAGCGACACCGAGAAGTCGTTGCCGGTCGAGCAGGCGGAGTCGCTGCCGGCCACGTTCACCGCGGTCCAGGCTGCCTGCACGGCCTTGTACTCGGTGGAGCAGCTGCCGTACAGGTCGGTGGCCGCCCGCAGGCTGTAGGCGCGGGCGGTGTTCGCCGGGTTGCTGGTGCTGACGTACGACGTGTTGGAGGTGAAGTAGACGTCAAGCGCCCGGTACCAGATCTTCTCGGCCTTGGCCCGGCCGATACCGGTCACCGCGGGGGCGGAACCGCAGACCGGGGAGGTGCCGTACGAGGTAGCGCCGGTGCCCTCGGCCAGGTTGAAGAAGAAGTGGTTGGCCACGCCGGAGGAGTAGTGCACGTCCTTGTTCTTGGTGCTGGTGGACCAGCAACTGTCGGACGAGCCGTCCAGCGACGGGTTGTACATGTAGCGCAGCGGCGTGCCGTTGTTGTTGATGTTGATCTTCTCACCGACCTGGTAGTCGCCCGGGTCGCTCGGCGCGGCGGCGTAGAACTCCACCATGTTGCCGAAGATGTCGCTGGTGGCCTCGTTGAGGCCGCCGGATTCGCCGGAGTAGACCAGGCCGGCCAGCGCCTCGGTGACACCGTGGCTCATCTCGTGCCCAGCCACGTCCAGCGAGACCAGGGGGCGGGAGTTGCCCGAGCCGTCACCGTAGGTCATCTGGGCGCCGTCCCAGAAGGCGTTGACGTAGTTGTTGCCGTAGTGCACCCGGCTCGGCACGCCGCTGCCGTTGCCGAAGATGCCGTTACGGCCGTGCGTGTTCTTGAAGTAGTCGAACGTCTTGGCTGCGCCGAAGTGCGCGTCCACAGCGGCGGACTGCCGACTGGAGGTGGCTCCGGTGCCCCAGGCGTTGTCGGCGTCGGTGAAGGTGGTGCAGCTCGACGTGCCGTTGTTCATGTCACAGGTGCGGCCGTTGCCGCGCACCGGGTCGATCATCTGGTACGTGCTGCCGGAGAGCGTCGTGTCGATGCTGACCGCGCCGGTGTAGATGCCCTGGCCGCTGCCGGTGACCGACTCGATCTCGTCGTACGACCCGACTGTCGCGCCGGTGGTGGCGTCGGTGATCACGTGCAGCCGGGACGGGGTCTGCCCGTCGGGCTGCCAACCGCTGACCACGGTCTCCCAGGCCAGTCGACCCTGCCCGGAACTGGCGTCCACGAACAGTTCCGGCGTGCCCACCGCGTCGGCCTTACCGGCGAACCGGGCGCTGGCGGCCTTCTTCGCGGCCGCCGCGGTGGTCCTGGCCGAGGTGGCGAGGGTCAGCGGCGCGGCCAACCCGACCGAACTGCCGGCGTACGTGCCGTTCGGCGCGGTGTGGATGACGAAGTCACCGCCGTACACCCGCAGGCCCTGGTAGGTCCTGGTGTAGCGGGTGTGGGCCGCGCCGCTGGGGTCCACCTTGGTGCTGCGCACCTGGTAGGACTCGGCGCTCGAACCCTGGACGGCGCCGGGGTTCGCTCGTAGGACGGTTGCCGCTCGGGCCGCGGCGGAGGCGTCCGGCGCGGGAGAGGTGGGCGGGGCCGCGTGCGCCGGGGTGACGACGCAGGTCAGCAGGCCGCTGGTGAGCAGCACTGCGCTGACGGCGGCAAGAGCTCTTTTCACGTGCGCTCCTGAGAGGAGAAGGATGTGACGGAGGTAGTCACGCATGTACATATAGCTATGTGTTGAAGAAAAGAGAAGGCCTGAACCGATGTCAGACATCTACATTGACCGTTCGGATGAGTGGCTTGACGAGGGAACCAGCACCTGCCCCAGCACGTCCGACGGACATGAGACCCGCCTTGACAGCCGGCGTCACGTTCGCCCTACTGGTCGCGCTCCTGGCCGGCTGCACCAGCGCTGACCGGGCCGGGAGCATCCCTGACCAGCCGCCGAACAGCCCCGGTACGAACCTGTCCGCTCCGACCACCGGCGCTCCGCCCCCGACCGCCGCCCCCACGGCAAGCGCCGGGGCCAGCGCTGCGGCCCCCCGAGTGACGTTGCGAATCTCCGGTGGCTTCGCCGGGCGCGGTGACTCCATCGCCGTCGAGCCGGACGGTAGGTGGACCGTGACGGACCGGGCCGGCAGTCGGCGCAACGGCCGGCTCTCACCTGCCGATCAGGCCACCCTCGCGGGCCTGACCGCCGACCCCCGGCTCGCCGGCGAGGCGCAGCGACCCACCACCGCGACCAACTGCGCGGACGTGATGAACTACCGCCTCACCGTGGCCAGCAGCGACACCGCGTACGTCGACTGCCCGACCGACGAGCCGCCACCGCCTGCCACCCAGGCGGTGGTCGAGCTGCTCCTGCGGACCACCGCGGCCTAAATCAGATAGTCCGGGGGCAGGCCGGTGCCCCGCAGCTCCGGCGGTAGGTGGGCCACGTCGTTGACGGCGATCAGATTCGGCGGGCCGGCCGCGCTGTACCGGATGACGGTCAGCCCCGCGTTGTGCGCGTTCAAGCCCAGCCAGCGCCACTCCGGCGCGTCGAGGGCGTGCCGCACCAGCCAGGCGATCAGGAAACTGTGCGTCACGACCAGCTCGCGCACCGGTTCGCCGCCGGCGGGACCCTCGGCGACCGGGCCGGCGAACCGTCGCACCGCGTCCGCCGTCACTCGGGGCCCGTCGGCCCGCTCGGCCGCTGAGAACTGCGTCAGAAACTCGGCGTACGCGGGCGGCAGCACAGCCGGTTCCGTGTCGTGTGGGAGGTGGTCGCCGGCCAGCTCCGTCTCGTACACCGGAACGTCGGGCAGCGACTTGGCGACCAGCTCGGCGGTCTGCGCGGCCCGGCGCAGCGGCCCGTGGTGGACGGCGGCGAACCGCCGGGCCCTCAGGCGTTCGCCCAGCAGGATGGCCTGCCGTCGGCCGCGCTCCGACAGGCCGGTATCCGGTTCGCCGGCGTCCGGCCCACTCGGCTCGGAGAGATCCTGCTCGGCGTGTCGGGTCAGGTACAGCAGTCGGGTCACCATGATCCCCACCTCAACACACCGGGAGGTACGAGTTCGACCCCGTACCTCCCGGTCCTAACGCCGCAGCCCGGCTGATCGCACGCCCTCTACGCCCGGGGGAACATCTGGCCGATGCGGATCCGGTTGCCGAACGGGTCCCGGATGCCGAAGTCGATCCCGTACGGGCGCTCGGTCGGCTCGTCCGTGATCTCGACGCCCTTCGCCACAAGGTCCTCGTGCGTCTTGCGGGCGTCGTCAGTGGTCATGAAGAGGTACCCGCCGAGGGCACCTTTGGTGAGCAGCTCCCGGACCTGCTCGGCGGTGGCCGGGTCCAGCGCGGGCGGGCCGGGCTTCTCCAACAGGATCTCGCGCTCCGGGTCGCCGGGCAGGTTGACAGTGAGCCACCGCATGAAGCCGAGGTCCTGGTCGGTGTTGACCTCCATGCCGAGCTTGTTGACGTAGAAGTCAAGCGCGGCGTCCTGGTCGAGGACGTAGATCTGGGAGCGGCTGATCGCGTTCATCGTCATGCCCATGACGCTAGACGCAGCCTCTGACCTGCTGCTTATCCAAAACTGCTTGGTCGGGTCCAGGCTTTGGTGAAGCACGACGGCACGTTGGCCGGCGCGACGCGCTGACGCCGGAAATCCGAGGGCGACTCCCCGACGATCTGCCGGAACGTCCGGCTGAACGTGCCCAGGCTGCCAAAGCCGACGGCGTAACAGATGTCCGTGACGTCCCGGTCGGTCTCCCTCAGCAACGACATCGCCCGCTCCACCCGGCGGCGTTGCAGGTAGCGGTGCGGGGTCTCACCGAAGGTGGCCCGGAAGGTACGGATGAAGTGCGCCTGCGAGACGTGCGCGATCCGGGCCAACGCGGGGATGTCCAGAGGCTCGGCGTACGCCCGGTCCATCGCGTCCCGGGCGCGCAGCATCGCCCGGTTCGACTCCTCCACCGCCCGACTCATCTGCCCCCCGACCCGCTCCGCGCTGCTCCGGCCCCAGGTTACCGTCGGGCACCGTGTCGTCCGGTCGGGCAGCGGCCCCGCGTCGTCCCCACCGGTTCACCGGCGGCGTCGACCTACCGGTTGGCCTCGCGCTCCGGACAGTCCGCGTACTGCCAGGTCGCGGTGAGGTCCTGACTCGTCACGACCATCCTGCCGGCGAGACAGGCGATCTCGTGCCGGCACCCCTGCTCGTGCGGCAGCACCTCGTCCAACATCACGTCCTGGAGTTGGACCACGTCCAGCTCTCCGTCTGCGGGGTCGATCGTCAGACTCCGCACGCCACGGTAGCGGATGGTCAGGTCTTCCTCGTGCTTCCAACAGTTGTGCCGGAAGTACAGCTCAAGCCATCGACTGCCGCCGGACTCACCGGACGTCAGTCGCGCCGGCTTCAGGCTCTTGACGCAGCGCTGCCCAAAGAAGTCGTAGTGGCCTGGTTCCGTGGCGAACTCGCGAGCTCCGTCAGGCAGCGAGTCGGCGAGCGACGGCAACTGCTCGAGGTACGCCTCGGGGTCCAGAAAGATGCCGTCTCTGGTTCGTTCGAGGCTGACGTATCTCATTGCCGCCCCTCCGCTGTCACTTGCGGTAGTAGAAGTCGGCGGCCTCACCAGCGCGTGCCGGCGCGTTGATCTTCAAGGACTTTCCGTGATCTTTCATGGTGGTGGTCAGCGTCAGTTTCGGGCCTTTGCTGGGGCTCAGCTCCACCTTGATCGAGGTGACCCAACCCTGGTCGTTGGTGGTGATCGTGAACGGCGACAGACGTATGCCGATCGAGACGATGCTCGGTGCACCCACGGGGAGGAACGATGCGGCGTCCTTGCCGGTGGGGTCGAAACGGCCCGTGTAGGTATGCGGGTCGACGCGGTCCACCGAGGCGATCGACGAGGTGAACGCCTTCAGGCCGGTCGGGTCGACCCAGTCGAAGCGGAGGAAGGGGTCGTCGCGCTTCACTCGCTTCAGATCGACGTGCACCCAGTCCTTGTCGTCGGACGGCCGCACGTAACTGTCGTTGCCAATCACGATCCGGCTCCCCGCCGACGGGTACTTCCCGCCGGTGACCGAGATCGTGGTCTGGAAACGGCGCTTCTTCGGGTCGAAGGCACCCGTGCCGTTGACGTTCTGCCCTTCGGGCAGGTTGCCGCGCACTGCGTACCGGTGGGCAGCCCCATGCGACCGCTGCAATGCCGCGACCAGCTCAGCGCGAACGTCGGGCGTCCGGGACGGCGCGGCCGCGGCGGTGGCGGTGGCGGTGGCCTGAACCGGTTCGTCGGTGGACGTGGGCTCAGTCGCCGGAGTGCAGCCGGCAGCAAAGAACAGACCGCTGGTCAGAGCCAGCACGAGCAGAGTGGTGCTCTGTCTCATTGTGATTCCCCCGTTGACCGCCGCCTGGTGGCGGGACGGAGGCACGATAGCGAACTTGGTCGAGGTCCGGTTGCCCCTCGGGGCAACCGGACAGAGGCACAGCAGCGCCGATCGGAAAGGTCTGATGTAATTGGAGCCCCCGGCCGGGATCGAACCGGCGACATCTCGCGTACAAGCTCTGTGCACCGCGTCCGCAAGCGTCCGGCAACAGCTGCACGCTCGGAGCCTCGCCCCTGTCAGCGCGCGCCAGTGTGCCGCCGTCCGGCGGCGTTGCTGTCAGCAGCCAACGTCCGTTCGGCTAGCGAGCCTGCGGGTAGGACACCAAACCCGCCACACGTCTTGGATCGCCTGGCTGGCATAACTACCGCTTCAAACGGGTTATCCACCCAGCAGGCCCCGACCAGCAGGCCGCTGGCTGGGATAACCTGTACGGGCTTCCGTACGTTAAACCCTTGCGGTTCTGTACGGAAGGACGTACAGTAGTGACTTGGAGGGAGCCCACCCCGCCCTCCCAATAAAGGAGCACCCATGAACACTGCACCGTTGACTGAAGTTCGAGACAACCTACGCGAAGTTGTTGACACGGTCGTTGAGACGGGCACGGAGTTCATCATTACTCGTCACGGCAAGCCCGTTGCTGTGGTATTGGGCTACGACGAGTACGAGTCGCTAGTTGAGACTCTCAACATCCTGTCCGACGACGACACAATGGCCAGTATCCGTGAGGGCGAGGCCGAACTAGCCGAGGGCGAGTGACAGCGGTGCGTTTGACCAGATCGGCAGAAAAAGCACTTGGGGAGCTACCGGAAGCTCTCCAGGCAAAGGCCCGGAACATCATGGGCCGACTGGATGCAGAGCCGACGCTCGGCAAAAAGCTACTCGGTCCACTTGCCGGGAAGCGTTCTGCCAGACTGGGGCGGACGCACCGAATCATCTACGTGACAGATCCTGAGATCGTCGTTATCGCTGTTAGTCAGAGGAAGGATGCCTACCGGTGAGTGGAGAAGGTTTGTTCGCCTTCTCGGGCGCCGATAGGGATATCTTCATCATCGCGCTGAGAAATTTCAGCGACGCTTGTCAGCTCCCTCGACTAACACCAGAATGCCCTTTCTATGAGCCGACCTCCAACGGGCCATCCTGCGGCGAACAGTGCCATGACCTGCTGGCGGAATGGAGCCGGTTAGCTCCTCCTCCTACTGTGATCAGCCTCGGCGATGGCTTGGAGCTCATCGAACGACGCAGGCGTCATCGAAGAGGCCCTGAGCCCACTGCGCGACCATTCGACGCCGGCGAAATTCGTCTACACGACCAGGAACGTCCTACCAACCTCCGGCACACCGTGTCACTCATCGTCGAGTTCGACAACCAGCTGCGGATCCCTCCAAGCATGGCTGATGATGTCGACGAGCGGCGGTATCTTATCCGCGCCAGCCTGCAGGAACTTGTTCGACGTGGTTTCGATCGCGACGATCTGATGGAAGTAGCCGTAAGCATCACAACGACGGGCATGATCGCCTATATTGCGGCCGAATACCTGATGAAGACCGTTGGTTCAGGGGCCAGTCAGAATCTGGAACTCAATTCCGCGTGGCTAGCCTTCCAGGGCGGACTCTTGGCTGAGATCGATCCCGCAGAGCCAGAACATGCCTTTAGGGTCTTCATCGACCCGGCACTTGTGCGTCGAGTCCGTGCGTGGAACAAGACGCAGAGCCTAGAAGATCTATCCATGTGGGTGCCGCCGCCGGCGACAATTTTGTCCGGGCACTTCGAACGCACTCCCGCTAGCGTCCTAAATAGGGGGAAATGGATTATTGACCGTTTCACCAAAACTTATCTCGCAGAGTGGAGTACGGCTTCTCTGCACCTCGAATGGAATTATATCCACAGCTCAGAACCGGGGTGCGCGGCGCGGCCAGAGATGGACCTCCGCCGCCTCGACGTAAATGATGTTGCGCGAGAAATCTCGAAGCGAACGGTCAATGACCAGCCCGGCCGTGACACCGAACCGTCTGCTGTTCAGCTTCAGGACTTCACTGCGATCGCTGTCGACTTCCTGGAGTCGGGTCGATTCGAGTCAGCAGTTGCCATTTATGAGGGACTCGAGAGACTCCGCCCCTCAGATAACCTGATCGTAAATAACCTCGGCTTCTGTTTAATGCCGATCGATGCAAGCCGCGCGCTCGCCACGCTGAAGCGTTCGGCCGAAATCGCGCCCGCCCCCACCCTGGAAACTTGCGCCAACCTCACCCTTGCCCACTTCTTGGTCAACGATTATGCCTCGGCCATAATGACGGCGAAGGCGGCGTCGGACATTTCCGGCAATGGTGTGGGCTGGTTCTGGATCCCCGACGACAAAAAACAGCTTACGCTCCAGCGCGTAACCGACGTAAAAGGCTACGTGCAGAGCCTTGTCGATCGAGTGCGTGCCGCTCAGGCTTCAATCCCTACCCCTCGGTCGATGCCGTCGGACGGGGGCATGAAGCGACGAGGGCAATCGCTTAGTTAGGGACGCGCCATCCCGTCTGCCATCCGCTCGCCCTTCTGCGGAGCCGGCCGCCGTCCGGTCCGCCACGTCAAGCAAACCTTGACGGCTCATACGGACGCCCACGCCGGAAGCGCGTAAACGGAACCCGCAACCGCCGCCAGTTCGCCGACGGGCCGGCGTGGACTCCCCTACACCGCGCGGGCTCGTGGCCGCGCGGCCCGGCCGGCTGCCGGCCCACCACCACTCAGCCAACCACCCTGTCGTTCTGCGGCGGCCCATGGGCTTCCGTCTTCCGCGCCAACCGCCGGGCGTGTTGCGTGGCCGGAGTCGGAGCGCCAGCGGAGCGACGGACGCGCGCCCAGGCGGCGGCGCGTGCGGCCCGTTCAGGGCCGCCTTGAAGACGTACAGAAAATTTGAACCACTTCGCCGGCAGTCCGGCCGCTGGCCCCACTCCGGTGGTTGCGTGGCTGCGTCACGCGAGTGCTCACGCCAAGGACTTCCGTCAGCCTGGACGAGATGCCGCACCATCCGACGGGCCTCGTCCTCTGCGTCGAACTCCCAGCGGAGCACCCTGCCCGTCTCGGAGTCGCCAGCCCTGGCTATAACGTGCCACCGCACCTCCCGAGCAAGACACACGTCACGTCGGGTCAGTCGTCCCCCACGCCGTTCCGCCAACGCGTGACCAGATCCTTCGCTGCTGATGGAGCTGGGTGTACCGCCGCACGTCGTTCAGGCCATCGCTCGGCACGCCGACGTGAAGATCACGCTCAAGGTCTACGCTCACGCCAACCTCGACGCGATGCGTCAGGCGCTCGGCAAGCTCGACGGGAAGCTGTCGTGAGTGCCGTTGCTGTCGACGTTGCTGTGAGCCGGTTGACTCACGGCGGGGCCGGTCGGGAAAAGTCTGATGTAATTGGAGCCCCCGGCCGGGATCGAACCGGCGACATCTCGCTTACAAGGCGAGTGCTCTGGCCAGCTGAGCTACAGGGGCGCGCGCGTCGAGGTCAGCATAGCGACTGATCTCCGGTAATCCCGATCGCGAGGCCTCCCGAGCACGGGAATCGTCAACAACCCGACGCAGACTCGTTTGCCACGGCGTCGATTGATGTCTGACCGTGCCCGAGTGACCGGAATGCGTAGCCCGACTGGTGGGCTGGGCGTCCCCCCGCCTTGGCAGCAGGGGGAAACGCGTTTACGGTTCACACACGGACGACGACCGGGCGCCCCCGCGACCGAGCGCCGTCCGATGACCGGCACGGACACGTGCCGGTTGCTCCTTCACTCGGATCGTCCGGCACGTTCCTGCCGGTGAAAGGAAGCGCTTCACCATGGCTACGGTCACCTATTCCAAGGCATCCCGGGTCTACCCGGGCCAAGAGCGTCCCGCCGTCAACGAGCTGGACCTTGAGATCGGCGACGGGGAGTTCCTCGTCCTGGTCGGCCCCTCCGGTTGCGGTAAGTCCACCAGCCTGCGGATGCTCGCCGGCCTGGAGGACGTGGACGCCGGTTCGATCTACATCGACCAGCGTGACGTCACTCACCTTCCCCCGAAGGCCCGCGACATCGCGATGGTCTTCCAGAACTACGCCCTCTACCCGCACATGACGGTGTACGAGAACATGGCGTTCGCCCTCAAGCTCCGCAAGACCTCCAAGTCGGAGATCGACCGGCGGGTCAAGGAGGCGGCCGGGCTGCTCCAGCTGGAGGAGTACCTCAGCCGTAAGCCGAAGGCGCTCTCCGGTGGTCAGCGTCAGCGTGTCGCGATGGGCCGGGCGATCGTCCGCGAGCCGCAGGTCTTCCTCATGGACGAGCCGCTGTCGAACCTCGACGCCAAGCTCCGCGTGCAGACCCGTACCCAGATCGCGTCCCTGCAGGCCAAGCTGGGCGTCACCACTGTCTACGTCACGCACGACCAGGTCGAGGCCATGACCATGGGTCACCGGGTCGCGGTGCTGCTCGATGGTGTTCTCCAGCAGGTGGACACCCCGCGGGCGCTCTACGACACCCCGGCCAACGTGTTCGTCGCCGGCTTCATGGGCTCGCCCGCCATGAACATCAAGACCGTTCCGCTGAACGAGCGGGGCGCCGAGTTCGCCGAGCTGCAGATCCCGCTCACCCGCGAGCAGGTCGAGGCGGCCCGCGCCGAGGGTGGCGACGGCAAGGTCACCGTGGGCTTCCGTCCGGAGGACTGCGAGCTGGTCAGCCCGACCGAGGGCGGCATGCCGGTGGTTGTCGAGCTGGTCGAGGACCTCGGCTCGGACGCCAACGTCTACGGCCACGCCGCTCTGGGTGGCAACTCGGAGCGCTTCGTCGTCCGCACCGACCGGCGCAACATGCCGAACATGGGTGACACCGTGTTCGTCAAGCCGGTTGCCGGTCGCAGCCACGTCTTCCACGCCGCCACCGGTGGCCGGATCTGACGTAACGCCGTACCGACAGGGGCGGTCCGCTTCGGCGGGCCGCCCCTTCGTCGTACCGAAAACGGTTCTTCAGCCCGCCTCGGCGCCCGACGACGAAGGCCCCCTCCCGCGATCGGCGGGAGGGGGCCTTCGGTCGACGTGCGCTACAGCTCGACGGAGCGCCGGCGGGCGACCTCGGCCAGGGCGACCGCCGCCGCCACACTGGCGTTGAGCGACTCGACCTCGGAGATCATCGGGATGCTGACAGTCAGGTCGCAGGTCTCCCCGACCAGGCGGGAAAGACCGCGCCCCTCGGAACCGACCACCACCACCAGCGGACCGACGGCGGCCTCCAGGTTGTAGAGGTCGGTGTCGCCGTCGGCGTCCAGGCCGACGACCATGAAGCCGGCGTCCCGGCACGCCTTCAGCGACCGGGTCAGGTTGGTCACCTGCGCGACCGGCACCCGCGCGGCCGCGCCGGCGCTGGTCCGCCAGGCGGTCGCGGTGATCCCGGCGGCACGACGCTCGGGTACGAAGACACCCTGCGCGCCGAACGCGGCAGCCGAACGGATCACGGCGCCCAGGTTGCGCGGGTCGGTGACACCGTCCAGCGCGACCAGCAGCGGGGCCTGCTGCTCCAGGGCAGCGGCGACCATGTCCTCGAACGGCTGGTACGCGAAGGGCGGCACCTGCAGGCCGACGCCCTGGTGCAGCACCCCGCCGGTCATCCGGTCCAACTCGGCGCGGCTGATCTCCAGGTTGGCGATGCCCCGGTCGGCGGCGGTCCGGATGATCTCGTTGACCCGGTCGTCCATGTCGATGCCCTGGGCCGTGTAGAGCGCCGTCGCCGGCACGTTGGCGCGCAGCGCCTCCAGCACCGGGTTACGCCCGACCAACAGCTCCGGGGTGTCCTTGGACGGGTTGGACTTGCGCCCCGGCGCGACCCGGGGGCCGGACCGGCCGGTGGGCTTGCCGCCCCGTCCGCCGGTGGCAGCACCCCGGCCCACCGGTACGCCCCGACCGCCGCCCCTGCCCCAGGTGGTGTCCTTGGAGCCGGGCTGACCGATCTTGGGGGCGCGCCCCTCCTCGGCCGCCGCGCGGCGCTCCTTGTCCTGCTTCCAGGCGGTGCGCTGGGGCAGCTTCTCGGTGCCCGAGTAGCCCTTGTGCCACGGCCGCTCGTCCGCGGGCAGGGTGCGACCCCGCCCGGCCAACGAGTCCTTGTTCTTGCCGCCGGTGCCCTTGGGGGCGCCTGCCTTCGACGTCAGTCGCCGGCCACGGCGCTGCGAGTTGCCGGCCATCAGTCCTGCTCTCCAATAGTCCAACGGGGGCCCTGGGGGGTGTCCTCGACCACCACGCCGGCCAGCTTGAGCTGGTCACGCACGGCGTCCGCGGCAGCCCAGTCCTTGCGGCCCCGCGCCTGCGCACGCTGCTCCAGGGCCAGCGCGATCAGGGAGTCCACCACGGCACGAAGATCGTCCGATCGGCCGCCGCCGGTCCAGGCCGGGTCGAGGGGGTCGATCCCGAGAATATCCAGCATTGCCCGCACCACGGCCAGCGTGGTGCGGACGGTCACATCGTCGCCGACGCTCAGCGCGGTGTTGCCGTCCCGAATGTGCTGTTGCAGCACGGCCAGCGCGGCGGACGTGTTGAGGTCGTCGTCCATCGCCGCGACGAAGCCGGCGGGCAGCTCACCGACCTGCCCGGCACCGACCCGCTCGGCGGCCCGCTGCACGAAACCCTCGATCCGCCGGTACGCGGTGGCCGCGTCGCGCAGCGAATCCTCCGAGTAGTCGATCACCGAGCGGTAGTGCGCGGCGGCGTAGTAGTAGCGCAGCTCCACCGGCCGCACCCCGAGCGAGTCCACGTATGCCAGGCCCAGCGCGTTGCCGGCGGACTTGCCCATCTTGGCCCCGCCGATGCTCAACAGCCCGTGGTGCACCCAGTAGCGGGCGAACGGCAACCCGGCCGCCTGGGACTGGGCGATCTCGTTCTCGTGGTGCGGGAACGTCAGATCCAGACCACCGCCGTGAATGTCGAACTCCGGGCCGAGGTAGCGCCAGCACATCGCCGAGCACTCGATGTGCCAACCCGGACGGCCCAGACCCCACGGTGAAGGCCAGTACGCGTCCGCCGGCTCGTCCGGTTTGGCACCCTTCCACAGCGCGAAGTCGCGCGGATCCCGCTTGCCCCGATCCGGGGCGTCCCCAGCGGACTGCATGGCGTCCGGAGACTGACCCGACAGCGACCCGTACGCCGGCCAGGACGCCACGTCGAAGTAGACGTCGCCGGAACCGTCACTCGCCGGGTACGCGTGCCCGTCGGCGATCAACTTCGTGATCAGCTCGTGCATCTCGGGGATGTGCCCGGTGGCGCGCGGCTCGTAGGTGGGCGCCAGCACGTTCAACGACCGGTACGACTCGGCCAGCAGCAGCTCGTTGGCGTACGCGATCGACCAGAACGGACGACCCTGCTCGCCGGCCTTGACCAGGATCTTGTCGTCGATGTCGGTCAGGTTGCGAATGAAGGTGACCTCGTAGCCGGCGGCCAACAGCCAACGCCGCAGGACGTCATAGTTGACGCCGGAGCGAAGGTGACCGATGTGCGGCGGAGCCTGAAGGGTGAGACCACACAGGTAGACCCCCACCTTGCCGGCTTCCCGCGGGACGAAGTCCCGCACCGATCGGGTGGCGGTGTCATACAGGCGTAGCGTCACCGTACAAGGGTAGCTGTCCGTGCCTGTCCGGGTCCGCCGGTGCCGGGTCGTACGCTGCCAGGCGTGGATGCGACCGCACGCTCCGGTGGCTCCGGTGACCCGCCAGCCAACCCCACCACCCCCGCCGACCCGGCCTTCCACCGGGCTTCCGTGCCGACCGACGCGACCTTCGGATCGGCCGGCGCAGGTGACGGGCGGTCCGGCGCCGCCCGCGGACGGGCCTCCAGCTCGGCCGACGCGGCCCACGGGCGGCGCGAGGCTGGCGTGCGGCCGGCCGACCCGGCCCTTGCGCGGACCGAGGCTGGCGTGGGGCCGGCCGACGCGGCCCACGGGCGGCGCGAGGCTGGCGTGGGGTCGGCCGATCTGGTTGCGGGGCGGGGCGGGGAGACGTCGCAGACGCTGGACCGGGGGTTGCGGCTGCTGCACCTGGTCGCCGAGGTCCCCGGCGGTCTGACCGTCACCGAGGCCGCGAATCGGCTCGGCATCGGCCGGGCCGCCGTCTACCGACTGGTCACTGCGCTGACCGGGCACGGCATGCTGCGTCGCGACGGAGACGGTCGGCTGCGTCTCGGTGCCGGGTTGCTGCATCTGGCCCGCAGGGCCCAGCCGCTGCTCGCCGAGGGTGCGCTGCCCGCGTTACGCCGCCTCGCCGAGCAGGCCGGCGCGACCGCACACCTGACCGTCGTCGAAGGTGGCGAGGGCGTCGCCCTGGCCGTGGTCGAGCCGAGCTGGACGTCGTTCCACGTCGCGTACCGGGCCGGAGCACGACACCCGCTGGAGCGAGGGGCGGCCGGACGGGCGATCCTTGCCGGTCGCGCCGGGTTGGCCGAACCGCTCAGTAGCAGCGGAGAGTTGCAGGCCGGGGCGTACGGGGTCGCCGCACCGGTGCTCGGCGTACCCGGCCTGGAGGCCAGCGTCGGCGTGGTCGCGCTCGCCCCGCTGGACGTCGACTCCATCGGCCCTGAGGTGCTGGCCGCCGCCCGCGCGATCGCCACCGCCCTCAGCTGACCCCCGACCGCCGCGCGCCCTCACCGCCCCGCCACGCGCCCGCACCGCCCCACCGCGCGCCCGGCGCACCGCCGCCTGCCCCCGTCCCCGCGGCTTGATCAACTCGGGTTCACGGAAGTCGCGGTGTCCCAGAGCCAGCGACCGCCCGACTTCAAGGAACGCGAGTGGATCACTGCCCCTCGGCGGCCCGGATGCCGATTGGTCGGCCGCCCTGGCCGGTGCCATAGCACGATTGGCTGGCGGATTCGTCGTTGTCCACAGGGCCGGCGGCACCCGCGGGCCCGGTTGTCCACAGGGGTTTCGGTGGTTAGTCGGTGGTCGGCAGGCTGCGTGGCATGCCCCCACGTCCGCATCGCCCCGATGCCCTGACCTGGCAGGTCTTCCGCGGCTCCGACGCTGTCCGAGGCGGCCTGCTCACCGAACATCAGTTGCGCAACTCTGCCTGGGTGCGGTTGCGCCACGACATCTACGCCGATGCGCGGTTGGATCGGGACCACGCCCTCGCGTGTCGCGCCGCCCTCCTCCGGCTACCGCCCGGCGTGGTGGTCGGCGGTCCGTCGGCCGCCTACCTGCACGGCGTCCAACACGCCGCGAGCTTCACCGACGACGTGCACGTCCTCGTACCCCGATCGTTACGGGTCGGCTCACAGCGCGGCCTCCGCGTGCACGTCAACACCATCACCCCGCTCACGGCGAGCGAGACCGCTGAGCCGACGGCGTCAACCACGCGACGACCGGCAGGCGCAAGACGACCACCAGACGCAGGTCGACCACCAGAGGCAGGTCGACAGCCAGAGGCGAGCTGTCCGTCGACCCCAGGAAACCGGCCAGACGCAGGACGACCGCCAGACGCAGGACGAATGCCGGTCGCAGGACGACCGCCGAGCGCGGGAAGTCCACGTGATGCAGCGCGACCTACGGGAGTGGGCCGCCCACCTGCCGGCGGAAGGTCACCACGCCCAGCACGACAGCTGTCCCGCCCGGCCGCCGTGTCCGTCGGAGCAGAGGGCTTGGTGGTGGCCGGCCGGGGCGATGAATGGGCGGCGGCCAGTCCGCCCAGGACCAGGGAGCGAGACCTCCCGATCCCCCGATCAGATCCCGCACGGGCCGCCTGGGAGACGGCTGTCTGGCTCGACCCGGTCCGGGCGGTCGCCATCGTCGACTCGCTACTTGGTCAAGGGCTTGCCGACCGCGACGCGCTCAGCACCATGGCTGCCCGCAACGCTGACCGCCCCGGTGGCCGACGAGCGCGCTGGGTGTTTGACCTGGCCGACGGTGGAGCCGAGTCTCCGCCAGAATCCCAGCTGCGCGTCCGGTTGGTGTTGGGCGGGCTGCCGCGCCCGGCGGTTCAACATCCGGTGCGCCTGCCCACCGGACTTGTTCTGCATCCCGATCTGGCCTGGCCGCAATATCGGGTGGCGGTGGAGTACGACGGAAAGTGGCACTCCGGCGTGGAGCAACCGCACCGCGATCGCCGTCGGCTGAATCAACTGGTCGGCGCGGGTTGGCTGGTTCTGCACGTGACCAGCCGACGGCTGCACGGTGAGTTCCCAGCGGTGCTTCGAGAGGTACGCGACGCGCTGGTCAGCCGCGGCTGGCGACAGGGATCGTCCAGATGATCGGGATCAACTCAGGTTCCTGGAAACCGCGCCATCCTCCAGGCACCAACACCGCACCTTCCAGCAAACCGAGTCGATCATGAACGGCATCGGGCGAAGGTCTGTGACAACAGGCATGGACGACCCGAGGCCCGGTCGACGACGTGTCGACCGGGCCCCGGGGCACGGTGGCGGTTGGGCCACCGCAGTGCGATGTGCGCTACGGGCGGGCGTTCGGCTTGAGCGGGGTCTTCACCGCCGCGTAGGCGTCGACGATCCCGTAGCCGTAGAAGCCGTTGAAGTTGAGCCCACCGGCGCAGTACGCGTCGTAGGTCTCGTCCCGGCCCTCGTTGCGGTACTGCTGGAGGCGCGGCTCCGGGCACGCGTGCTCGGCGGCCGTGCGGTAGAGGTGCTGCTCGACCTGGTCCGGCGACATCCCGAAACCATTCCGACCCTGCGCCTTGCCGTACCGGCTGACGATCAGCGCGGCGACACCGGCGGCGTGCGGGGACGCCATCGAGGTGCCCTGGAGGTACGTGTAGTAGCCGCACTCACCGTTGGCCTTGCACTGCTTGAAGACCGAGTTCTCGAAGCCGGGGACGATGTTGCCGTCGGCGTCGACCGATCCTTCCTCCTGAAGCACGTGCTTCGGGTACGAGGAGAGGATCATGTTGGCGTCGGTACGGAAGGTGTCGGTGCCGAAGCCGTCCCGGAACCAGCCTCCCGGCGCGGCGACCGAGATCTGCTCGGTGCCGTAGTTGGAGAAGTCCGACTTCTTGCCGGACGGGCCGACCGACGACACGCCGATCACGTGCGGGCCCTCGGTGGGGAGGTCCCAGCAGCTCTCGTTGTCGATCGGTCGGGGGTACGGGTCGGCGCCGTAGTCAGGGCTCGAGACATCGGTGCGCGGTGCACCCAGGTCCTCGTTGTTGTTGCCGAGCGCACCGACGAGGGTCACGCCCTTGTTGTGCGCGAAGACCAGCGCTCGCTTCATCGCCTTGATGATGGCCCGCTGCTCGGCCTGGTCCTCGGGGGAGTCGGCCGGGTTGGCGGTGCAGTTGTAGAGCCACGGGTCGACATAGAACGACATGTTGACCACGTCGATCCCGGAGCGGCCGGCGTAGACCAGAGCGTTGACGACCGGGTCGAGGAAGAAGTAGCCGGAGTCCTGGCCGCCCTTGAGCTCGACCAGCGAGACGTTCGGGGCGACGCCGGAGAGTCCGAAGCCGTTGGCCGCGGCGCCGATGGTGCCGGCCACGTGGGTGCCGTGCCCGCCGTCGTCGGTGCCGACCGGGTCGAGGCAGCTCGGCACCTCGCAGGGGCCGTCCACGTCGGTCAGGTCAGGCGCGAAGTTGCGCGACAGCGACCAGTTGAAGTTCGGCGCGATGTCCGGGTTGCTGGCGTCGACGCCGGTGTCCAGCACGCCGACGGTCACCCGACGGTCGCCCGGCTCGATCTTGCGGGCCTTGTCGGCCCGGATCATCTCCAGGCCCCAGAGCTTGTCGTCGAGCGGATCGAGCTTGGCGCCCTTCTTGGCAGCACCGGCAGCACCGGCACGAGCACCGGCAGCGGCCAGCAGGTGCTCCTGCTCGACCCGGTCCAGCTTCGGCTTGCGGCCGATGGCCTTCTGCTCGGCGGCACCGATCAACGTCGGCGCGGCGGTCGCCCTGGCCGCGAAGTCGGCCCGGTCGCTGCTGACCTGGAACATGCCGACCTCATCGGACCGGGCCACCACAGTGCCGCCAGCCGCCCGGATCGCGGCAACGGCCGTGTCGATGGCGACGCCATCCTCGGCGACGACGGTGAAGGTCCGGGAATCGCTCGGCGCGGCGTTGGCCGGCACACCCAACCCCGTAGCCGTAAGTGCCAGCACAGCCGCGGTCGCGACCGTACGGGCGGTGAAGCGCTTGCTCACCACATCGGATCCTCTCGTTGAGGGACGTGCCAGCCATCACACAACACCGATCCGCATCGCGCCAGATGAACGCCCGTTATGGCCGTGAATCACGCCAGTTCGGGCCGCACCCCGGCCACACAGACAGGCTGCACAGACGCAGGTCGCACAGACACAGGCCGCACAGACACTTACGCCCGCCGGCTCGACCTACACGCCTACCGCGTCGACACCCAGTTTCGCGAGCGCGGCCGGCAGCTCGGCCATGCCGGATACTTCGGCGTCGGGTGGGCAGCCGGGCGGGCGAGGCAGGCCGAGTCGGTTCAGCCACACCGACCGCGGGCCGGCCCGGCGAGGCGCCACCGCCGACCGTCGGGAGCACTCGGCCCGCAGCACTCAATGCCTGCCGGCAAGGGGCCGGCCATCGGGAGCACATCGACCGCGGACCCTCACCGACCGTCAAGCGCCAGCTCGGGCTCGGGCGTGACCGGCGCGGGCGACCCCCGCAGTTCGTCGAGGCGTACCAGGGCAACGCCGGCGACGATCAGCGCACCGCCGAACAACTGCCAGCCGGTGGGCAGCTCGTTCAGGAACAACCACGCGATCAGCACTGCGAAGAGCACCTCGGTCAGCCCGACGAACGACGACAGGCGGGGCCCGAGGATCCGGGTGCCGGCGATGCCGGCGAGGTACGCGATGACGGCGGCCACCAGCGACAGCCCGGCGATGGGCACCAACCAGCTGGTGGGCTGCCCGGCGAAGGTGACCTCACCGAAGGTGGCGTGCAGTGGCAGGAGGCCGGTCAGCCCGATGAGCAACAGCACGGCGGCACCGACTGCCATCCCACCGCTGGCCAGGGCGACCGAGGGCAGCCGGGGGTCGACGCGGCCGGCGAGCACGAAGTATCCGGCCAGGCCGAATGCCGCGCCGAGCCCCCAGAGCACGCCCACCGGGTGGAAGTCGGCGGTGCCGGCGATGTCGAGCACGAACGCCAGCCCGGCCAGCGCGGCCACCGACCCGGCGATGGTGAGTCGGCGGGGCGGCTGCCCGTGCCGCAGCCACATCCAGGCCACGACGAGGATGATGCCCAGGTATTCCAGCAGCAGCGCGACACCGACCGGCAGGTAGCGCACGGCGTTGAAGTAGCACACCTGGGCCACTGCCACCCCGAGGAGCCCGAACAGCCCGATGGTCGCGGCGTTGCTTCGCAGCACGTCCCATTTGCCCCGCAGCGACAGCAGGGCGGGGATCGCCAGCACCAGGGCGGCCACGCCGACGCGGGCGATCACAGCGGACTCGGCTGACCAGCCGGCCTCGATGAGCGACCGGGCGAAGGTTCCGGAGGTGGCGAAGGTGACTGCGGCGAGCAGCGCCAACCCGACGCCGGCAGCAGGTCGAGAGTGCATGTCGCGCTCCTCGCAATGGGCACCGTGTCATGAGCAAACTATCCTTGCGCTGATGACGCTAGGCGGGAGCCGTGACAGGAGTCAAGTTGCTATTCGCTCATGACACCGAATGTTCGCTGATCGCCGCAGCGGCGCTGGTCAACACCGCAGGTCGGGACGGTGAGTTGCTGCCCGACATCGCGGCGCTGGACGCGTTCTTCATCCGCCACTCCTACAGTGGCCGGCACGAGCACACCGAGGCCGAGCTGCGCGCCGTACGGGAGCTGCGGCCCCAACTGCGCCGCATCTGGCACGCCGAACCACCCGAGATCGTCGCTGTGGTCAACGGCCTGCTTCTGGAACACAAGGCGCTGCCTCAGCTCATCGAGCACGACGACGAGCCGTACCACCTGCACGCCGTTCCCCGCGACGCGCCGCTGGCGACCCGGATCGCGGTCGAGGCAGCCATGGCGATGGCCGACCTGGTCCGTAGCGGCGAGTTGAGCCGATTGCGGATCTGCGAATACCCGGACTGCGACAACGTCGTCGTCGACCTGTCCCGCAACCGCTCCCGGCGGTTCTGCGAGGCCGGCTGCGGCAACCGCGCCGCGGTGACCGCCTACCGCGCCCGCCGGGCCGCCGGCCGCTCCTGACCGATGGTCGCCCACTCCTCGGCCCGCACCTCGTACTCCACCTCGCCCTGCTCGGTGCCCGGAATCGGGTGATCCCACTGGAGGTGGAAGGTCCGCACGTAGTGCAACCCGGCCTTCACCATCACCCGCCGGGAGCGTTCGTTGACAGTCATCGTCTCGGCCCAGACCCGGCGCACCCCGACGGCGTCGAAGGCGTACCGGACCAGCGCCCGCGCCCCCTCGGTGGCCAGCCCTCGCCCCCACGTCGGGCGGCGCAGCCGATAGCCCAACTCGGCCTCGGTGCCGTCCGCCGACGGGTCCAACGCGAACCAACCCAGGAACTCGCCGGACGCCCGATCATGCGCTGCCCACCGGCCCAGCCCGGGATGCCTGTCGTACTGGGCCAGCAGCCTCGGCAACTGCTCGTCCCGCACGGTTGCCGGCGGGGTCGCGACGCCACCGGTGAGAAAACGCATCACCTCGGGGTCGCTGTCCAACTCGACCAGCGCGTCCACGTCGGCAATCGTCAGCCGCCGCAACCGCAGCCGCTCGGTCCCCGCCGGCACACCCACGCCATCGTCACCCATAGCCCGGATCATCCGTCCCGCTCAAGTCCCCGTCGACCCGTTTACCAGGGCCAGTTGTGCGGAGAACCCGACCGCCGTCGCGGGCCAGGCGGTCGTGTCAGCGCGGGGGCGCGACCACGAAGAGCCGCCAGGAGTACGCGTCGACAACGAGCACGGGCCCGTCCGAGTCCTTGCTGTCTCGCACCCCGACCACCTCCCCAAGATTCGTAGCCACCTCGACACAGTTGGCGTCCTGGTTGCTGCGGCTGCTCTTGCCCCATCGAGCACCGGTCAACTCCACGACTCGGCCACCTCGTTCATCAACTCGATCGACGCCTGCGGAGGCAGGGCTTCGCCCAAGGTAGCCTCCCAGACCCGCTGCAACCGCAACAGATCCTTCGGCTGGTCCAGCTCCTGGCCGCGGACCTGACAGTCCAGGTAGGCCACCTCTGTCCCGTCGGGCAATGCGGCGAGCGCGAACTGCCCACCGAGCCCCGGATACTCCTCGGCGGATCGCGGCACCACGTGCAACCGAACCCGGGGGTGCGCGGTGGCGATGCCCGCAAGATGCAGCGTCTGGTCGCGCATCACTTTCCGCCCACCCACCCGTCGTCGCAGGACGGCCTCGTCCAGCACCGCCACTATCTGCGGCGCACGCTCGCTGTGCAGCACGTCCTGACGCTCCATTCGGGCGGTCAGTCGCCTGTCGACCTCCTCGGGAGCGAGCAGGCCACCTGCCTCGAAGACAGCCCGCGCGTAGTCCTCCGTCTGGAACAGCCCGGGCACATAGCGGGGTTCGTACCACCGGAGTGTGCGAGCCTGCTCGAAGATTGCCTGCCAGCCGCGCAGCCAGGGTTGCGCGCGGTCCAGGCTGACCAGTTCGGTGGACATCCGGCCGAAGAAGCCGCCGGTGTCGAGGGCCCGGTCGACGAGTTCCAGGTACTTGGTGGTGGGCACCTGCTGGCCCAGCTCGACGGCGCTGACCATCGACGCCGAGTAGTTGACCGCCTTGGCCAGCTCATCCTGACTCCAGCCGCGCCGAGTCCGTGCCCGGCGCAGCTCCGCGATCAGGAACGCCGCCGCCGTCATCTGTCCATCGGCCATGCCGTGCCCACCCTCCACCCCGCCGACGACCATTTCCAGCCGGCCGCCAGCGGCGGTGCCACCCAGAACAGGGCGACTATGACGACGCGGCCAAACCCTTCCGACCGTAGTCGCCTGATCACCAGACTGTGAAGTGCGGCACCGCTCCCCGTCCCCCGGGATCTGCCGGCGCCGCACGGGACCGCCCGCTCCCCCGTGCCGGGCGGTCCCAACCCCACCGAAGCCGACCGATCCACCAAGATCGCGCTCGATCCTGGAAACAGTGGTCTCCTGGCGCGCGAAGGCCACTACATCCAGGATCGAGCGCGATCTTGACACGAGCAACGCAGCGCAGAGCGGTCAGCGCAGTCGGCGCAGCGCGGCACCGTCGGCGCGGCCAGCGCGACGCCGGCCGGCGCGGGTCAGCGCGACGCCGGCCGGCGCGGTCAGCGCGACGCCGGCCGGCGCGGTCAGCGCGACGCCGGCCGGCGCGACACGGCCGGCGCGACACGGCCGGCGCGACGCAGTCAGCGCGACGCGGCCGGCGCGAGCGGGGGGGTGATGTCACGAACGATTCAGCTCCAAAGGAGGACCCCACCATGCCCCGGAGCACCCTGGGCGGGCTCACCACACGCTCCTGCCGGCCGCACCTGCCGCTGCGCCCACTCTGGCTCTGCCGGGTCTGCGCCGCGCCCTGGCCGTGCCCCATCGCCCGACTTGCTCTGCGGCAGGAGTACGCGCACGACCGGATCGGGCTGAGCATCTACCTGTGCACGGTGCTGCACGAGGCGGCTCACGACCTGTACCTACTCAACCCGCACGACGGCCCCGACCCTGCGGCGCTCTTCACCCGCTTCCTCGGCTGGGCGAGACCGCGACACCTGTACTGAGCAGGCCAGAACAGGTCAGGGGTGGGTCATCCGGAGCAGGTCCAACGTCTCGTCCAGTTGGGTCTCGGTGAGCTTGCCGGAGTCGACGTGGCCCCGGGAGATGACCACCTCGCGGATCGATGCCTGCTTGGCCAACGCCTCCTTGGCGATCGACGCGGCTTCGTCGTACCCCAGGTAGCGGTTGAGTGGGGTGACGATCGACGGTGAGCCCTCGGCGTACGCCAGGCAGACCTCGGCGTCCGCGACCAGGCCGACCACCAGCCGGTCGGCGAAGAGCCGGCTCACCGCGGAGAGCAGCCGGATCGACTCCAGCAGGTTGCGGCCCATCACCGGGAGCATCACGTTCAGCTCGAAGTCGCCCTGTGAGCCGGCGAAGCCGACTGTCGCGTCGTTGCCGACGACTTGGGCGCAGACCTGCCGCATCGCCTCGGCGACGACCGGGTTGACCTTGCCCGGCATGATCGACGAGCCGGGCTGGAGGTCCGGGATGCGTAGCTCGCGCAGACCGGCGCGGGGACCGGAGCCCATCCAGCGGATGTCGTTGGCGATCTTGTAGAGGCCGATCGCCACGGTCCGCAGCTGCCCCGAGGTTTCCACAAGCGCGTCTCGCGCGCCCTGCGCCTCGAAGTGGTTACGCGCCTCGCTCAGCGGCAGCCCGGTCGACTCGCGCAGCTTGTCGATCACGGCAGCGGCGAAGCCGAGCGGGGTGTTGATCCCGGTTCCGACGGCGGTGCCACCCAGGGGCAGCTCGGCCAGTCGGGGCAAGGAGCCCTCCAACCGTTCGATGCCGTAGCGGACCTGAGCTGCGTACCCGCCGAACTCCTGGCCGAGTGTGACCGGGGTGGCGTCCATCAGGTGGGTACGCCCGGCCTTGACCACCGTCTCGAACTCGGCGGCCTTCGCCTCCAACGCCGACGCGAGGTGGGCCAGCGACGGCAGCAGATCCTCGACGATGAACTGGGTGGCCGCCAGGTGGATCGAGGACGGGAAGACGTCGTTGCTCGACTGGGAGGCGTTGACGTGGTCGTTCGGGTGCACCGGTGAGCCCAGCTCCCGGGTGGCCAGTGTCGCGATCACCTCGTTGGTGTTCATGTTCGACGAGGTCCCCGAGCCGGTCTGGAACACGTCCACCGGGAACTGGTCGTCGTAACCACCGTCGGCCACGTGCGCGGCGGCGGCGGCGATCGCGGCGGCCACGTTGGCGTCGATCACGCCCAACTCGCCGTTGACCTGGGCCGCCGCGCCCTTGATCTGCGCGAGCGCCTTGATCTGGGCCGGTTCGATGCCCCGGCCGGAGATCGGGAAATTCTGCACCGCGCGTTGGGTCTGTGCCCGCCACAGCGCCTCGGCGGGCACCTCCACCTCGCCCATCGAGTCGCGTTCGATGCGGTAACCGGTCGCCTCTGGAGTCGTCACGCGTACCATCCTGCCGCGCCCGTGGCCGACTCGCAGATGATCGGTCAGCCCAACTCGGCCAGCAGCCGTTCCACCTCGTGCTGCTCCGGCGACTCGATCTGGCGGAACAGGGACAGCGCCCGGAGCCAGTGCGACCGGGCCGCCGCCGGGTCGGTCTCCCGCAAGCAGCGGGCGATACCGTCCAGCGCCCCGGCCTGTTCGTGCCGGGCGTCCATCCGGATGGCATCGGCGAGCACCCGCCGGTGCAGGTCCAGCGCGCTGGCCACGTCCCCCTGGTCGAGGAGAGCGCGGGCCAGCAGGTTGCGCGACATGCTGGCGGCAATGCGGTCCCCGGACTTCGTCACCGCAGCGAGCGCCTCGCGGTGCAGCGTCGCGGCGGCCTCCGGCCGGCCCATGATCCGCTCGATGGTGCCCAGCTCGTTGAGGACCTCGCCCTCGCCGAAGCGGTTGCCCTGCCGGCGCTTGAACGTCAACGCGAGCCGCAGGAACCGGCGCGCTCCCGAATAGTCGCCGAGCCGGGCCCGCACCGCCCCAAGGTGACCGAGGGCGTTGCACAGGCTGTTCATGTCGCCGATCTCGCGGGCCAGGCGCAACTGCCGCCGCGAGGCCAGCCGGGCCTCCGCGTAGCGACCCGATGCCAGCAGCAGAAACGCCTGATTGTTGAGCATCGCGATGACCTCCGCCGGCTGGTCACCGCCGGAGACGAGCGACAGTGCCACGGCGGAGTGGGTCATGGCGGGAGCTAGCTGCCAGTTCGCGCCGTACGCGACGGCCAGATTCCGGCGGACCGTCGCCTCACCACGCCGGTCGCCGAGCCGTTGACGCAGTCGCAGCGCGACCTCCATCAGCTCAATGGCCTCCGGGTACCGCCCGAGCCGGAAGTAGCCCGAGGAGAGGTAGTTGCGCACTGTGGCGATGGCTCCCGCGTCGCCGAGCTGCTCGGCGGCGCGCAGCGCGACGGTGTGGGTGTCCACCAGCTCGTCCAGGTGACCGTGCCTGAACAGATAGAACCAGGATGTGCGGGCCAGCTGCCAGCAGCGTTCCAGGTGCCCCTCGTCGGCGGCCAGCCGCACCAGCGCCGGAAGCGCCGCGCGGTTGGCGTCGAACCAGGCGGCACCATCCGAGACGGACGCCCGCACCAGATCGGCTCGGGGAGGTTCCGGCAGCACCAGGGCGGATCGGCTGGCCACCGGCTCCATTCGACTGGAGATGGCGTGGGCCACGTGCAGGTAGTGATCAAGGAGTCGGACGGTGGCGGCCGTCCGGCTCGCTGCGGTCTCGCTGGTCCCCAGCAACTGCCGGGCGTACTCGCGCATCAGGTCGTGGAAGCGGAAACGGCCGGCCTCGGGCTCGTCGACGAGGTGCGCGTCGACGAGACTGTCCAGTAGGTCCTGGGCGTCCGGCAGCGGCAGGTCGGCGACCGCCGCCGCCGCCCGATCGTCGAAGAAGCCCTCGGGATGCAGCGCCAACAGCCGGAACATCCGCTGTTGGTCGACGTCGAGCTGTGCGTACGACAGAGCGAAGGCCTGCCCGACGGAGCGTTCGCCGGCCGACAACTCGGTCAGGGTGTCCCGTCCGGTGGCGAGCCGGTCCGCCAGGTCGCGGACCCGCCACCGAGGCCGGTGCGCGAGTCGGGCACCCGCCAGCCGGATGGCCAGCGGCAGGTGCCCGCAGCGGGTGATCACCTCGATGGCCGCCTCCGGCTCGGCGTCGACCCGGTCGGTGCCAACCACCCGTCCGAGCAGTTCCACCGCCTCCTCGGGGTCGAGCACGGCCAGCGACGACGGCTTGCCACCGTCCAGACCGGTGAGCCGGCGGCGGCTCGTGACCAGGGTGAGGCTGTCCCGACCGCTGGGCAGCAGCGGTGCGACCTGAGCGGCGCTCGCGGCGTTGTCGAGCACCACGATCGCCCGGCGTCCGGACATTCTGCTCCGCCACAGGGCGGCACGTTCGTCGGTGTCGGCGGGGATCCGGTCACCCGGAACACCGAGCTGACGAAGCAGCGTGGCAAGGGCGACGGCGGGTGGGATCGGCTCCCGATCGCTGTGTCCGTGCAGGTCGATGAAGAGATGCGCGTCGGGGTAACGGTCCGCGAGCGCGGTGGCGACGTGCACGGCCAGCGTCGTCTTCCCGCTGCCCGCCATGCCGTCGACGAGCTGGATCCGGGCGTCGTCTTCCTCGATCTCCTTCACCAGCCGGGCGAGCGTCTCCTGCCGTCCGATGAAATCGTCGATCGCCCGGGGCAGTGCTCGGACCGGGGTGAAGGTCCGCTCCTCCGAGCCGCCGAGTGCCAGGTCACCGGCGAGTACGCGTTGGTGCAGTTCCTGAAGCTCGGCACCGGGTTCGATACCCAGCTCGTCGGCGTACAACCGCCGGCCCTCACGGTAGACGGCGAGCGCGTCGGCCTGCCGACCGACTGAGGACAGGGCGAGCATCAGTTGGCCACGCAGACGCTCCCGCAGGGGATGCTGGTCGACGGTCTCGGCAAGCTCCTCGATCAGTTCGGCGGCCCGCCCGAGGCGCATCTCGACGTCGACGCACTCCTCCAGGGCGGTGAGGCGCTGCTCGTCGAGCGCCTGTGCGCGGCGGCGGACGCTGCGGCTGGGGATGCCGCCGAGCGCCGGCCCTCGCCAGAGCGCCAGGGCCGCCCGGAACAGCTCACTCGCCTTGTCCTCCCGGCCGGCCGCGACGGCGGTGCGGGCCGCCTCGACCGTACGCCCGAAAACCTCGGCGTCCAGGACACCCGGGGCGGTCCGGACGCCGTACCCGACGGGATCGGTGATGATGGTTTCCGGTGCCAGCCCCAGCTCGGTGAACCGGCGGCGCAACCGCGACACGCAGGTCTGCAACTGGGCCCGGGCGGTGGCTGGGGGATTGTCCTCCCACACGGCGTCCACCAACTCGTCGACCGGCACGAGGCGGCCGGCCCGCAACAGCAGCGTGGCGAGCACGATCCGGTCGCGTCCCGCGGTGACAGTGGACTCGCCACCGCCCACCCGCAGGGGCCCCAGGATCCCGAAACGCATCTACTCCCCCGCTTCACTGTGCAACTTCCAGCAGCGTAGTCCCGGTGTGACAGTTCGCTTCGGTCAGGCGATAGCGATCTGATAGCGGATCAACAGCGGTGCTCAGCACACTCACTGTGGGTTGTCGGTGACGGCATCCGACGGGGGCGGTGCGCCCGTCCCACCCCCAGCGGGGCGGGCGTACCGATGTCGGCAGAGCACGGGCGACAGGACGGGCGCCGGGCGAGTTCGCCCGGCGCCCGTTCGCGTACCTGTCGGGTCAGCGGCGGCCGACGGTGAGCACCGGCTTGGTGACCTCGGCGAAGAAGTCGTTGCCCTTGTCGTCGACCACGATGAAGGCGGGGAAGTCCTCCACCTCGATCTTCCAGACCGCCTCCATGCCCAGCTCCGCGTATTCGAGGACCTCGACGTGCTTGATGCAGTCCTGGGCGAGGCGGGCTGCGGGGCCGCCGATCGAGCCGAGGTAGAAGCCACCGTGCTGCTGGCAGGAGCGGGTCACCTGACCCGACCGGTTGCCCTTGGCCAGCATCACCTGGGAGCCGCCGGCGGCCTGGAACTTCTCCACGTAGGCGTCCATCCGGCCGGCGGTGGTCGGGCCGAACGATCCGGACGCGTACCCCTCGGGGGTCTTCGCCGGGCCGGCGTAGTAGACCGCGTGGTCACGCAGGTACTGCGGCATCGGCTCCCCGGCGTCCAACCGCTCGGCGATCTTGGCGTGGGCGATGTCCCGGGCGACCACGAGCGGCCCGGAGAGCGAGAGGCGCGTCTTCACCGGGTACTTCGACAGCTCCGCGCGGATCTCGTCCATCGGCCGGTTCAGGTCGACCCGGACGACCAGCTCGGCGTCCAGCGCATCGTCGGTGACGTCGGGCAGGAACCGCGCCGGGTCGGTTTCGAGCCGCTCCAGCCACACGCCCGACGGGGTGATCTTGGCGACGGCTTGGCGGTCCGCCGAGCAGGAGACGGCGATCGCCACCGGGCAGGACGCGCCGTGCCGGGGCAACCGGACCACCCGTACGTCGTGGCAGAAGTACCGCCCACCGAACTGCGCGCCGATGCCGAAGTTGCGGGTCAGCTCCAGCACCTCCGCCTCCAGCTCCAGGTCGCGGAAGCCGTGCGCGCTCATCGAACCGGCGGTCGGCAGCGCGTCGAGATACTTGGCGCTGGCGTACTTCGCGGTCTTCAGCGCGTACTCGGCGGAGGTGCCGCCGATGACGACGGCCAGGTGGTACGGCGGGCAGGCCGCAGTGCCGATCAGCCGCAGCTTCTCCTCCAGGAACTGCATCATCCGCGTCGGATTGAGCAGTGCCTTCGTCTCCTGGTAGAGGTACGACTTGTTGGCCGAGCCACCGCCCTTGGCCATGAACAGGAACTTGTACGCGTCGGGGTGCCCGTCCGGGTCCTCGGCGTACAGGTCCACCTGGGCGGGCAGGTTGCTGCCGGTGTTCCGCTCGTCCCACATGGTCAGCGGGGCGAGCTGGGAGTAGCGCAGATTGAGCTTGGTGTACGCCTGGTAGACGCCCCGGGAAATGGCCTCCGCGTCGGCACCGTCGGTCAGCACGTGCCGACCACGCTTGCCCATCACGATGGCGGTGCCGGTGTCCTGACACATGGGCAGGACACCACCGGCGGCGATGTTGGCGTTGCGCAGCAGGTCCAGCGCGACGAACCTGTCGTTCGGCGAGGCGGCCGGGTCGTCGATGATCGCCCGGAGCTGCGCCAGGTGCGCGGGGCGCAGGAAGTGCGCGATGTCGTGCATCGCCTCGGCGGTCAGCGCGGTGAGCGCTGCCGGTTCCACAGTGAGGAACCGACGGCCTCCCGGGCCGTGTACGACGTCCACGCCCTCGTCGGTGACCAGGCGATAGTCCGTCTGGTCGGGACCGGTCGGCAGCAGAGGGGCGTACGAGAATGCGGCGGCACTGCTCATGAGCGGCAAGCCTAGGGCAGACCGGTCGATCACTCCCACCCGCCGGGCGGGTCCTGGGACGCCGCTCTCATCCACCGGGCGCGCCGGGCCCGACCGCCATCCGGATCATGAGGCGGACGGCCCGCTCAGCCGTCCTTGCCGCCACCCGGGTCGGGGCAGAGTTCCCGCTTCGGCCCGCAGTCGTCGTCGTTGTCCGGCCCGCCGGGGCCGGGGCCGCCCGGCCCGGGATTCCCACCGTCGTTGGGAGGTCGGGCGGGCGAGTTTCCGGACGCGCCGAAGCGGACGTACCCGATCTCCCGCCCCTCACCGATGATCATGCCCTGTGACCCGACGGCGAGGGCGTTCGCCGAGGTACGCAGAACGGCCAACTCCCGGCCGGTGCGCGGGTCCAGTGCCGCCAGCCGGGACGGCTTCTCGTCGGCCACCACCGCCGCGTACGGGGTGAGCGCGGCCCCGGCCTTGCCGCTGGCCTGCCGCGTCCAGAGCACCTTCTCGGTGCCCAGCTCACGGGCGATGACCGAGCGTTTGTCGGCGGCCCGGAACACCGCCGAACGGTCGTCCACCGCGATCAGCTTGGTGCCCGGCTCACCGACCCAGAGCAGCCGGCCGTCGTACCCGTCGATGACGGTCTCGCGGCCGTCCGGGGCGACGCCGATCAGCACGTTGCGCGCACCCTGCGGGTCCTCGCGTTGCACGCAGCCGGCGGAGTCGGCGGTGCGCAGGTTGATGCCGGCCCGCAGCCAGGCCTCCTGCCCGGTCGCGGAGTCCCGGGCGGAGATGGCGAAGTAGCAGGTGCCGTCCTGGGATCGGGCGGAGATGCGCAACAGCCGGCCGCCCACCACGGAGAGCCGTTCCTCCCGGCCGGGCTCGACGTTCTGCAGCACCCGGCCGGTGGCGGTGTCGACCACGTGGACCCGACCGTCGACCGGGAAGCCCAGCAGCGGAGGTGCGGCTTCCGCCCCGGCCACGCCGTCGTCGATCCGGGTGGCGGTGAGCCGGCGGGTGCCGCGCAGACCCGGATTGTCGGCGAGCAGGCCGCTGTGCACCCCGGGCAGGAAGGCCGTCCAGAGCGGCGTCGTGCCACGCGGGTCCCAGGCGCTCAGGGTGCAGTCGGTGGCGTCCGTGCAGCTGGCGTCGAGGAGCAGGTTGCGGTACGTCCAGACGGCCACCGCGTCATCGTCACGCCGCCGGGTCACCCCGGTCGTAGGGTCGAGCAGCTCGTACCCCTTGACCAGGAGCTTGCCCACGGCCACGACCGGATCCCGGTCACCGCCCGCGACGGCCGCCCAGTCCGCCTTGCGCTCCCAGAGCTGGGCGCCGGTGGCCAGGCTGCGGGCCTCGACCCGGGTGCGCTGCTCGACCACCACGGCGTCGCCGGCGATGGTCACGCTGCGCGGAGTGCCGCCGACCCGCTGCTGCCAGACCACGTCGGGCTCGGAGATGGGTTCGCTGCGGTCCACCCAGTCCCACAGGCCGGGGAACGGGTTCCACACGCCGGTCGCGGCGAGCGCGACGACCACGGCGAGGCCAAGCAGCAGCCCACCGCGCACGCTCCCCTTCGCCACCCGCACACCGTAGCCACGATCACGGATCTTCCGTACGCCCGCGCCGCCGTGTCGCCGCGCTTTCTGCGCTCGGAGGTGTTACAGCGCCCTTCCGTCCAGCCGAACAGCGCTGCGCACCAGCGGAAGCGTGCGGTAGGGGATCTGCTCGGCCAGCGCGATGATCGTCGAGGCCCGGGTGATGCCGGCGGACGAGACGATCTGGTCGATGACCCGTTGCAGGTCGGTGTTGGACCGGGCCACGATCCGGCAGAGCAGGTCGCTGGAGCCGGTGATGGTGTGCGCCTCCAGCACCTCGGGGATGGCGGCGAGGTGAGCGGTGACCGGGTCGTGACCGTGCCGCTGAGTGATCTCCAGGGTGACGAAGCTGGTCACCCCGAACCCGATCGCGGCCGGCGCGATCTCGGGGCCGAAGCCCCTGATGACCTGCCGCTCGACGAGCTTGTCCAGCCTCGCCTGCACGGTGCCCCGGGCGACCCCGAGCCGCCGGGAGCACTCCAGCACCCCGATCCGCGGCTCCTCGGCGAGCAGTTCGATCAAGCGCACGTCGAGAGCGTCCAGCTGTACATTCTGCTCACCATTCATGAGTGACAACCATACCGAATGCGCAACCTGACCAGCATTTCTGCCAACAGTTGCCCACTCGATGCCGGGGCAGCGATCCTCGCCTCAAGAACCGACCACGGCGGCCCACAAGGCCGGCCGGTACGCGAGGGAGCCCACCATGACCCAGGCGATCGACCGACCCAAGTCGACCGAGGACGTCGACGTCGACCGGCTCGTCGGCGCTGTCGACCACGACATCAGCCACGACCCGTTCCCGGTCCGGGGCCTCGACCACGTGCACTTCCTGGTCGGCAACGCCAAGCAGGCCGCCCACTACTACTCCACCGCCTTCGGCATGACCTGCGTGGCGTACCGCGGCCCCGAGCAGGGCTACCGGGACCACGCCCAGTACGTGCTGACCAGCGGCTCGGCCCGGTTCGTGCTGACCGGCGCGGTGCGCCCGGACGCCGAGGGCGCCGAGCACGTGGCCCGGCACAGCGACGGGATCAGCGACATCGCGCTGGAGGTCCCGAACGTGGACGCCGCGTACGCGCACGCCATCGCGCAGGGCGCCGCCAGCGTCGCCGAGCCGCACGACGTGACCGACGAGCACGGCACCGTCCGGATGGCCGCCATCGCCGCGTACGGCGACACCCGCCACACGCTGGTCGACCGGTCCCGTTACACCGGCCCGTTCCTGCCCGGCTTCGTGGCCCGGGGCCCGATCGTTGACCGGCAGCCGATGATCGACGCCGGCATCCAGCCGAAGCGCTTCTTCCAGGCCGTCGACCACGTCGTCGGCAACGTGGAGCTGGGCCGGATGGACGAGTGGGTCGAGTTCTACAAGCGGGTGATGGGCTTCTCCAACATGGCGGAGTTCGTGGGCGACGACATCGCCACCGACTACTCGGCGCTGATGAGCAAGGTCGTGGCGAACGGCACCCGCAAGGTGAAGTTCCCGCTGAACGAGCCGGCGATCGCCCGCAAGAAGTCCCAGATCGACGAGTACCTGGAGTTCTACCAGGGCCCGGGCGCGCAGCACATCGCCGTCGCCACCAACGACATCCTTGCCAGCGTCGACGCGATGCGCGCTGCCGGCCTGGAGTTCCTGGACACCCCGGACTCGTACTACGACGACCCCGAGCTGCGTGAGCGGATCGGCAAGGTGCGGGTGCCGATCGAGGAGCTGAAGGCCCGCAAGATCCTGGTCGACCGGGACGAGGACGGCTACCTGCTCCAGATCTTCACCAAGCCGGTGCAGGACCGTCCCACTGTCTTCTTCGAGCTGATCGAGCGGCACGGCTCGCTGGGCTTCGGCAAGGGCAACTTCAAGGCGCTCTTCCAGGCGATCGAGCGGGAGCAGGAAGCCCGCGGCAACCTGTAACACTTGCGAGCGTGACGCAACCTCCGTCGTACCCGACGCCGCCGGCCGGTGGGCCCCGACCCACCGCCGGCGGCTTCGCGCCGCCGCCCGGACCAGACCCCCAGGGGTACGCCCCGCAGTACCGCCATGCCGAGTTCCAGGGAACAGCCGTCGTTAAGGTGTCCCAGTGAGCGAGCGAAGCGGAGCGGTGACGGCGTGAGTGTGCAACCCGGCTGGTACGTCGACCCCGCCGACACCGAGACCCGGCGTTACTGGGACGGCGAGGGTTGGCTCGGTGCGCCCATTCCCGTCGACGCGACTCCGCCGGACGGTCCGCCGCCGGCCGAGCCGCCGCCCGCGCCGGTCACCCCGGCCGCGCCAGCGGCGTCGACGACCCCCGAGTCGGCGACCGGCGCTCCGGGCTGGTCGCCCCAGCAGGGCCCACCCCCTGGGTACGGCCCGCAACCGGGGCACGGCCCGGGCTGGGGACCACAGGCCGGCCCTCCCGGCTGGGCCCCGCAGGGCGGTCCGTCGGGCTGGGCACCACCGGGTGCCCCTCCCGGCTGGGCGCCCCCGGCCGGTCACCCCGGCTGGCCCGGACGTCCGCCGGAGCCGCGACCGCACGGCTTCAGGTTGGCCGGCTACGGCCGTAGGTTGGTCGCCCGGCTGATCGACTTCGGTCTCGTCCTCGCACTGAACGTGGTCGTCAACGGCTGGTTCGTCTGGCGCTGGGCGCAGGAGTGGGCGCCATACTGGCAGGAGGTCTTCCGGCGCGCGTCGCGCGGCGACACCTCCGCCGACGGCCTGCCGCTCCCCAGTGAGCAGGCGAATTCTCTGCTGGTGGCGATCCTGCTGATCGCCACCGCGCTCTGGCTGGCATACGAGGTGCCGACGATGGCCTCCGGCGGGCAGACAGTCGGCAAGCGGGTGATGCGAATCCGGGCGGTGCCGATGGCCGCCGACCAGCCGCTGGGCGTCCGCCGGGCGCTGAGCCGCTGGAGCACGATGGGCCTGCCGACACTGCTCTGGTACTGCGCCGGGCTCGGCCTGGTGCTGCAACTGGTCGACGCGCTCTCCCCCCTCTTCGACCACCCCCTGCGCCAGGCGCTGCACGACAAGCGCGCACAGACGGTGGTCGTCGAAGTCCCCCAACACACCGACACCGCCCCCTCGAACGACCGTAACCAGCCCCCGGGAGACACCCCATGACCGACTCCGGACGTCACCAGCCGGCGCTGCGGCTGACCCGCGTCGACCTGGACGCGCTGCCCAGCTACGTGCCGGGGCGCAGCCCCGCCGACCTGGCCCGCGAGTTGGGCCTGCCGGAGGCCATCAAGCTGGCCAGCAACGAGGTGCCGTACGGCCCGCTGCCCGGCGTCGTGGAGGCGGTCACCGAGGCCATCACCACCTCGCACCGCTACCCGGACATGGGCGTGGTCGCGCTGCGCGACGCGCTGGCCCAGCGGTACGGGGTGGACGCCGACCGGATCGCCACCGGCTGCGGTTCGGTGGCGCTGGCCGAGCACCTGGTGCGTGCCACCTGCCTGCCCGGCGACGAGGTGCTCTACTCGTGGCGGTCCTTCGAGGCGTACCCGATCATCGTGGCGACCAGCGGCGCGACCAGCGTGCGGGTGCCCAACGACGCCGGGCACGGGCACGACCTGGCGGCGATGGCGGCGGCGGTGACCGACCGGACCCGGGTGATCTTCGTCTGCAACCCGAACAACCCCACCGGTACGGCGGTACGCCGCGCCGAACTGGACCGGTTCCTCGACGCGGTGCCGGACGACGTGCTGGTGGTCATCGACGAGGCGTACCGGGAGTTCGTCACCGACGCGGAGGTGCCGGACGGTCTCGACTACCTGGACCGGCCGAACGTGGCGGTGCTGCGCACGCTGTCGAAGGCGTGGGGGCTCGCCGGGCTGCGGATGGGGTGGCTCGTCGCCCAGCCGGTGGTGGCCGCCGCCATCCGCAAGGTGGCGACCCCGTTCTCCAGCAGCACGGCAGCCCAGGCCGGGGCGCTCGCCGCGCTGACCCAGGTGGCGGAGATGGAGCGCCGCTGCGCCCTGGTCGTCGCCGATCGGGACCGGGTCACCGAGGCGCTGCGCAAGTTCGTGCCCGAGGTGCCGACGAGCCAGGCCAACTTCGTCTGGCTGCCGCTGGGCGAGCGGGCCGTGGCGTTCGGCAAGGCGTGCGAGGCGCGCGGGGTGATCGTGCGGCCGTTCGCCGGGGACGGGGTCCGGGTCACCATCGGCACCCCGGCCGAGAACGACGCGTTCCTGGCTGCGGCCGAGGCCGCGCTGGCCTGACCGTCGCCGGCGGTAGCGCACCGACTCACAGGCAGGGAACGAGCGGCGGGCGGGCGGGCGGAGCACAGCTGCTCCGCCCGCCGGCGCCCCTAGGGCGCTCCGTCGACCACCGCCAGTCGCCACTGCGCCTCACCCTCGACTCCGACGGCCGGACGAGCTTGCTGAACCTCACCTCGGTCGTCAAGCTGCGAGAAGTAAGCGCCGTTTGTCCAACTTTGCGTGGTTTCTGCCCTATCTTCCGAAGTAGCCGGCCGCGCCGAGGAGTCACGCCGGCTCACTTCGAGAAAACGGGGTAACGAACAGTGCGTACTGCCAAGATCTGTCTGGCCGGGGCGGCCGCAGCGGCGATGGTGGGCTTCCTCGCCGCGCCGGCCGCCGCCGCGCCCACCGACACCACCGACACCACCTTCGAGGTGCTCGCCGGCACCCTCGACATCGTCGCGCCGGCCACCGCCGACCTCGGCGACGGTGCCCCCGGTGGTGTCATCACCGGCCAGCTCGGCGTCGTGACGGTCACCGACTCGCGAGGTGCCGCCGACGCCTCCTGGGTCGCCTCGGTGACCGCGAGCGTCTTCCAGACCGGCGGCGGCTCACCGCCCGAGACGGTCCTCCCCGAGGAGATCGACTACTGGTCCGGCCCGGCAACGGCCACCACCGGCACGGGCACCTTCACGCCGGGGCAGGCCGCCGCCGGCGACGCCCAGCCGCTGTCCAGCGTCACCCCGCTCACGGCGTTCACCCACAGTGGCGGCACCGGGGGCAACACCGCCAGCTGGAACCCCACCCTGGACGTCAACGTCCCGCTGGACAGCATCGCGGGCGTCTACACCGGCACGGTGACACATTCGGTGGCATAGCCGCCGGGGGCGGTCGACCATCGCTGTCGCCCTCGCCCTGTTCTGCCTCGCCGGTCCGGGTCTGTCGACCCGGGCCGGCGCGGTCGAACCGGAAGCGGGATCCGACGACGGCACCATCGGGATCCGATTGTGGGAAGCCCCGACCGAACGGCGCGGCGACCCCCGGGCGCTGCGCTACATCGTCGACCACCTACCGCCGGGCACCACAGTCAAGCGGCAACTGCTGATCGTCAATCGCACCGACCAGACCCGTCGGGTCGACGTGTATCCGGCGGCCGCGACCCTGGGGGATGCGGCGTTCCGCTTCGGCGAGGGTCGCGCCGAGAACGAGCTGACCTCCTGGGTCACCCTCGACGAGCGCTCAGTCGAGCTGGAACCGTGGGGAGAGACCCGGGTCCGAGCGACAATCACCGTGCCGCCGACCGCCTCCCAGGGCGAGCGGTACGGGGTGGTCTGGGCATCCACCGCCTCAGCCCCGCGGGCCGGTGGCGAGATCACGCAGGTCCACCGGGTCGGAGTCCGGATGTACCTCGACATCGGACCCGGTGGCGAACCCGCCTCCGACTTCTCGATCGGCGAGGTACGCCCGGCCCGCAGCCCCGAGGGCGAACCGTCGCTGACCGTCCAGGTCAGCAACACCGGAGGCCGTGCCATCGACCTGACCGGCGCGGTCATCCTGAGCGACGGTCCGGCCGGCAGTCGGGCCGGCCCATTTCCGGTCGGGCAGGGCGTCACGCTGGCGCCGGGTGCCTCCGGGCAGGTCATCGCCCGACTCCCGAACACGTTGCCGAACGGTCCCTGGAAGGCGGAGGTGAACCTGGAGAGCGGCCTGGTGAAGCGGAGCATCGCCGCGCAGGTCACATTCCCCGACGCTGGTCAGGTCGGGAAACGGGGCAATGTCGTCTCCCGGATGTTTTCCGGGTGGACCGTGGTGGCGACAACAGTGGGGCTGCTGCTGGTCGTCGGCCTCGCCATGCTGGCCCGCCGTTACCGCCGGTCCGGTCGGCCTCGGCCTCCCACCAGCCGCCCGAGGTCGCGCACCCCGGCCGGCCGTTGATCGCGAACGGGCCAGCCCGACCACCGTCTCCGGCCGGCCGGTCAGCTCAGCCTGTTGCGGCGGGCGGCGAACCAACCGGCGACGATCAGGGCCGCGCCCAGGACGGCGAGAAGCAGCGCAGACCCGCCCGACCCGGTGACCGGCAACTCACCGCCGTGACTCGGTGTGGGCTGGGGCGGTGCCGTCGGTGTGGACGTGGGCGGCGGCTGAGTCGGCGGCGGTGTCGGCGACGCCGGCAGGATCTCGAAGGTGACGCCCGTGTCCGCCGACGGCTCGGCCCGGACGACGCGGAACCCCTGCGCCGAGGCGGGGCCGGCGGCCAGCACCGGCGACACCGCCAACGCCAGGCTCGCGGTGGCGGCGAGCGCCCCGCCCACGAGGTAGTTGGCTGCTGTCCTGGCCATGCGCCGACCCCTTCCACCGGGAACCTGAACCGTGAAAAACGTACCCTTTCACGACAAAGGGAATGGAATGGTTCGGTGTTCCGAGCCGGAAGACGCCACGATCAGGTGGCGGCCAGGATCACCGTCTCGCCGGTGTAGAAGTAGCGCCGGTCATCGCCGGTGGGGTCGACCGGCCTTCGGAGCCGCTCGATCGCGACGAAGCCGTCCTCGGCAGTCACCGCCCCCGGCGCCCAGCCGGTCCCGTCCGACCCAACATTGAGCGCGAATCGGGACAACTGCCTACCGGTCACCGGATCCAGCGTCACCAGATCGTTCGCCTCGGTCAGCAGGTGCACCCGGCCAGGCTGCCCCGCCAGCACCCGAGCCCCGTCCAGGCCCGCGGAGCGCCACAGCTCGGTGCCCGTACGCGCCGATCGACCCACAACGACCCCGTCGAGCACGGCGACGGACTGCTCACCGACCAGCGCGACGCCGGCCGGATCCAGCGCGGGAGCGGCGACCGGCGAACCCGCAGTCAACAACCAGCCCTGGCCGCCCTCGTCACCCGGCCCGGCGGTCCGCAACCCCAGACAGTCCGAGCCGCCGGTACGACAGCCGAGTGGCGTCACCACAAACCCGTCCGGGCCGCCCGGCGGTCGCCAACGCTCCCGTACCTCGCCCGTGGCAGCGTCCCGGAACTCGACAGTGGCCGCCCCGGCGCAGGTGTCAAGACCGATCAGCAGCCCGGTGGCGCTGGTGCCGACATCGCTGCGGCACCTGCCGGGCAACTCGACCCGCCACAGCTCCCTACCGCCGCTCAGCTCGACCCCACGCGCCTGGGCATCCCCGGTCACCACCAGCACGATCCGCCCGTCGGGAAGGTCGGTGAGCTGGAGCCCGGGCGCATCCCAGACGGTCGCCGCCCAGGTACGACGTACCGGCGCCGTGCTCTCGACAGGCTCCGGGCCGTCGGCTCGCCAGAGCACCCCGCCGGTCCGGGCGTCGAGTGCGACGAGCTGCCCGTCGGACCAACGGCTGACCACGGTACGACCGCTGGCGACCACCCCGGTCAGCTCCGCCGGCCACCGCCGGTACGACCAGAACGGACTGGTCCGGTACCGGCCGTCGACCGGCCGGTCGGCGTAGACCTGACGGTGCGCGGCGTACACCCGCAGTCTCCCGTCGACGATCAACGGGGCGACCGGCAACCGACCGATCACTCCGGCGGCCGGTTGGGCCGGGGCCGGATAGTCGGCCCGCGCCACGGTGCTCACCTCTGCCGGTGCGAGGACCCGGTGGACGATGACCGCGACGGCTGCCGTCGCGAGCAGCGCCGCGACCGCGATCGCGAGCCGTCGCCGGCCTCTCGGGAACCTCATGCCGCACCTCCGCCCGGCACCCTACCCAGCGGAGAGGGCCGGACCCCGTTCAGGTCACGGCGAGGGCTGACCGCCCGGCGCTCAGGCGGCTTCGACGGAGCCGGCGGCACCGGCCGCGACGGCGAGGTCGGCGAGATCACGCCAGAGCGCCGCCTCGACCGCCCGCGCGGCCAGCCCGCCGAGCAGCAGCGCCACCACCCGACCGTACGGAGCGGTCGGCACCGCCTCGTGGGTCACTGTGACCGCTGTGCAACCCCGACGGCGGCGGCGGACCGGCCGCAGGCTCCAGGTGATGCGGTAGTCGGCGCCGGTGCCGGAGGAGCAGAGCACCAGTCGCTGCGGTGCGAGCGCCTCGACCACCAGGAACTCCTCGGTCAGCGTGGCGCCGCCCGGCTGGACCCGTTCCTCGCGCCAGGAGGTGCCCGGCCCGAACGAACCCGGGGTGAGCACCTCGATCGGGCCGGCTGCGGTCAGCCGGGCCGCGCGGCCGGGCAGGTCGGTCAGCAGACGCCAGACGTCGACAGCGTGCGCCTCGATGATCCCGGTAATCGCCACCGTCGACATGCCACCCTCCCGTGTCCCCGACGGTACGCGGAGTGAGGGCCGGACGGGGCCCCCGGAGCGGAATTTCCACCCCCCGGGGGCCACGCTGTCCGATTGGGCGGTCGCTTCGGCACCGGTCGTCGTCGACCGGCGCCGAAGCGCCGGTCAGCGCTCGAAGCGACCGGCCCGAATCGCGCCGATGAACGCTGTCCACCCCGGCGGGCTGACCGCGAGTGTGGGACCGGTCTGGTCCTTGGAGTCGCGGACCCCGACCAGACCATGGACATCGACCAGGTTGTCCGCCACTTCCACGCAGAGCCCCTGGTCGTTTGAACGGCTACTGGTACGCCAGACCGCGCCCGCAAGATCGTGCATCGTCGTTACCTCCGTGTGCGTCGGGATTGCCCCACCGCTGTGGACGGGCATTGGGCCCGGCCCGTGTGGGACCACTTGATCCGCGTGACCAACGGCGCAACGAGGGCTCTTGATCGCACCCGCTGTGCGATCAAGAGTCCCGTGAACGAGACGACTTGAAGACCAGATGGTCAGAGCGCTCCGGAGGGGTCGCAGTAATCCGACTCAGCAGAGGAAAGCCGCTGCTGGGCCGTACCGCGGCGGCGGCTTCAACGGGCCGGACGAACCGTGCCGGACACCTCGCCGAGGGCGATTGTGGTGCCGTCCGGGCCGGGCGCCGTGGCGGTGATGGTCACCGTGTCGCCGTCTTCGAGGAACGTACGGCTCTCGCCGCCCACGGTGACCGGTTCGGCCCCGCCCCAGGTCAGTTCCAGGAAGGACCCGACCTGTCCCCGTTCCGGGCCGGAGACGGTCCCGGAGGCGTACAGGTCACCGGTGCGCAGCGAAGCCCCGTTGACGGTGAGGTGCGCCAACTGCTGGGCGGGGGTCCAGTACATGGTGGCGAACGGAGGCTCGCTGACCTGGTCGCCGTTCCACTCGACCGACAGGCGCAGGTCCAGGCCCAGGTGCGGCACGTCCCGCAGATAGTCCACCACCGGCGGGTCCTGGTCGGGGGCCGCCACGTTGGCGTTGCCGAGGGCGTCCAGCGGCGTCACCCAGGCCGAGATCGAGGTGGCGAACGACTTGCCGAGGAACGGGCCGAGCGGCTGGTACTCCCAGGCCTGGATGTCCCGGGCCGACCAGTCGTTGACCAGCACCACACCGAAGACGTGCTCGGCGAAGTCGTCGACGGAAACCCGATCGCCCAACGCGCTCGGTACGCCCACCACGAATCCCACCTCGGCCTCGATGTCGAGGCGTACCGATGGGCCGGTGACCGGGCCCTCGGCGGAGGCCCGCTGCCCGGTCGGCCGAGTCACCGGCGTGCCGGAGACGACCACCGTGCCGGCCCGCCCGTGGTAGCCGATCGGCAGGTGCTTCCAGTTGGGCAGCAGCGGCGGCTGGCCGGGGCGGAAGATCTGCCCGACGTTCGACGCGTGGTGCTCCGAGGAGTAGAAGTCGACGTAGTCGGCCACCTCGATGGGGAGCAGCAGCTCCACGTCGTCGAGGGGCACCAGCAGCGGCTCCACCGCGCCCCGGTGCGCCGGGTCGGTCAACAGCTCGGTGATCCGCTGCCGTACCGCCGTCCACTGCGGACGACCCAGGGCCATGAAGTCATTGAGCACGGGCCGGCACAGCGTGCCGGCGGCCAGCACCAGCTCGGCGGCCTCCGCCGCCGCGAGGTCGAAGACCCAGGACCCGATCCGTACGCCGATCCGCGAAGGACCCCCGTCCTGCCGGAACACCCCGTACGGCAGGTTCGTCACCCCGTACGGCGAACCGTCGGCGCCGGTCACCCAGGTCATGCGTCGTAGCCCCCGTTCACCAGCCCAAGCCGGATCAGATCGGTCAGTGGTTCCAGGATGCTGCACGAGCCGAAGCCCACCCACAGGGGGCGAGGCCCGTCCAGCCGTGCCGTCGTGCGCTCCACCAGGGGGCGCGGGTCGACAACGGTGAGTAGCTCGGCGACCGTGCGCACACCGTCACCCTCGGCGGCGGCCAGGGTCGCGGCCAGCACGTTGGCGTAGCCGTGGTGGGTGAACCCGGTCTCCGGGTCGAGGTGTCGGATCGCCTGGTGCAGCCCGGCGGTGAGCTTGAACGGCAGGCCCCGGTCCCGGCAGGCGCAGATCACGGTGGCCAGTTCGGTCGGGGTGGGGAAGAGTTCGGCGGCCAGGCCGCCGGTGCGGAACTTGGCCGCGATCGGCACCCCGTCGGCCCGCGCGGCGACGAGCGCGTCCAGCGCGCCCATCAGCCCGAAGGTCAGCGGCAGCTCGGCGTAGACGGTTTCCACGCCTGGCAGCGCGTCGGTCAGTCGCAGCAACTCGGCGATGCCGGGCAGCGGGTCCTCGCCGCGCTTGGCAACCGCCACCTCTACCTGGCGCGCTGTGACGCCGTCGGGGGCGAGGAACGACAGCGCGAACGGCAGGTTCCCGATCCCGGTGTCGCCGATCACGCCGACCACCAGGCCCTCGCCCGGGTCGACGAGACCGGTCAGCTCACCGGCGGCCACGTCCGAGGCGGGGATCAGCAGTGGGCCGACCAGGTCGGCGTACCAGGCGGCGCGGTGTTGGCGGTGGGCGACCAGGGCGTCGTGCAGCGCGGCGCTGCCCGGCGGGAAGACGGCGGCGTCGTCCACCAGGCCGTGGAGGAGTGCTGGCACCTGCGTTGACACGGAACAAGAATGTACGGGACGCTACGAGGAACGGACAACAGCGTCCGATTATCGGACGCCTTCGGCCGGTGAACGGGAAATATCGGGAGGCGAGATGCCGTACTACCGCAGCGTCGGCGAGGTGCCGCGCAAGCGCCACACCCAGTTCCGGCAGCCCGACGGCAGCCTCTACGCCGAGGAGCTGATGGGCCAGGAGGGCTTCTCCTCCGACTCGTCCCTGCTCTACCACCGGCACGCGCCCACCGCGATCCTGGCCGCCGACGAGTTCACCCCGCCCACCTTCACCCGGGCGCCGAACCTGCCGCTCAAGCCCCGCCACCTGCGCACCCACAAACTGGACACCGGCGGTTCCGACCCCATCCTCGGCCGGCAGTACCTGCTCGCCAACGACGACGTACGGATCGGTTACGTCCTCGCCGACCGACCCTCACCGCTGTTCCGCGACGCCACCGGCGACCACTGCCTCTACGTCGAGTCGGGCACCCTGCGGGTCGAGTCCCCGTTCGGCGTGCTGGACGCGGTCGCCGGCGACTACGTCGTCATCCCCACCTCGACCATCCACCGGCTGGTGCCCACCGGCGACCAACCCGTCCGGCTGCTCGCCGTCGAGGCGTCCGGGCACATCGGCCCGCCCAAGCGCTACCTCTCCGTACGCGGCCAGTTCCTTGAGCACTCGCCGTACTGCGAGCGGGACGTCCGCGGCCCCGACGCCCCGCTGCTCGTCGACGGCGAGGAGGACGAGGTGCTGGTCCGGCACCGGCGCGGCTGGACCCGTTACGTCTACGCCAACCACCCGTTCGACGTGGTCGGCTGGGACGGGCATCTCTACCCGTGGGCGTTCTCCATCCACGACTTCGAGCCGATCACCGGCCGCATCCACCAGCCACCGCCGGTGCACCAGACCTTCCAGGGGCCCAACTTCGTCATCTGCTCGTTCGTGCCCCGCAAGGTCGACTATCACCCGCAGTCGATCCCGGTGCCGTACAACCACCACAATGTCGACTCCGACGAGATGCTCTTCTACACCGGGGGCAACTACGAGGCACGGCGCGGCTCCGGCATCGAGCAGGGCTCGATCTCGTTGCACCCGTCCGGCTTCACCCACGGCCCCCAGCCGGGTGCCGCCGAGCGATCCATCGGCGCGGACTACTTCGACGAGTTGGCCGTCATGGTCGACACCTTCCGCCCGCTGGATCTCTGCGACGCCGCCAGCTCCTGCGAAGACGAGGGGTACGCCTGGACGTGGGCGCGTTCTGTGTAGTCGCGCTTCTGGGGTTTCGCCGGAGCCCGACCCGCTCTGGGCGGTCAGGCTTGATCCCGACGCGGGTCGGGCTCCGGCGAAACCCCTGACCTGGTCGAGCTGCGCGACGCTGGTGATCTATGCGGGTCACGCCGAGCGCGGGTTGGCCGGGTCAGCGGATGGCGGTTCGGGTGAAGACGGCGAACTCGGCTACCGCTGTGGTGGCGATGGCCAGCACCAGGGGCCACGGGGAGCCGACCATGGCGTACACCAGCAGCAGCAGCGGCGCGGCGGCCACGGCGTAGACGGCCAGGGCCATCGCCCGGTCCGAGTGCAGCAGGGCGGGCAGGACGCTCCGGGTCAGCCCGGGCAGCCGGGCCGCGAGCTGCCACACGATGATCCCGCCGGTGAGCGCGGCGAGCACCGCCAGGACGCGGGAGAACCCGTCGTTCGCCGACGCCGCGAACGCGACCAGCACCGCCGCCACCAGCGACCAGCCCGCGCCGTAGAGGACCAGGCGGTGCAGCCCGTACGCGAGGGTTCGTGGCGAGTCGATCCGCCTGGGGCTGACCGTCACCGCCTCGGCGACGTGCTCCAACGCCTCCGACCAGCGGCGCTGCTCCAGCCGCATGACACCCACGTCGTGGCCGGCCTCGCCGATCCGCGGGTCGAGCCGCAGCGCCTCCCGGTAGGCCCGCTCGGCCAGGTCGAACAGGTCCAGGCGGGCGGCGACCAGGCTGAGCACCAGGTGCGCCTGCGGCTCCTGCGGAGCCAACTCGACACCTCGCCAGGCCGCGTTCAGCGCCGGCTGACCGTTGCGGGCGCCGGCCAGGATCGCCGCCGCGCTCCGCTGGGCGTACGCGTCGGCCGGGCCGAGGGCGAGGACCCGGTCGGCGGTGGCCGCCGACTCGCTGTAGCGCTCCAGGTCGGCGAGGGCCATGCCCCTGGCAACCAGCGGGGGCAGGGCCTCGGGTGCGGCTGCCACGGCCGTGTCGGCGGCGGTGAGCGCCTCGGTCGGGCGGCCGGCGGCCAGGTGCACCCGGGCCAGCATGGTGAGCGCGTCGACATCATCCGGCTGGAGGGCCAACCCGTAGGCCAGTTCCCCGGCCGCCTCGTCGTAGCGGCCGAGTTCGGCGAGGAGTTGGGCCCGCTGGACGTAGCCGTCGGCGGCGGACTGGTCGGGGGTGGGGTCGCTGGACATCGCGGCGAGCTTAGGCGGCCGACGCGTCGTACACCAGGGCCACCGCGACCCCGGTCAACCCTTCCTCACGGCCGGCGAAGCCGAGCCCGTCGGTGGTCGCCGCCGAGACGGTGACCGGGGCGCCGACCGCGGCGGAGAGCACCTCCTGCGCCTCCTCGCGACGCCGGCCGATCTTGGGACGGTTGCCGATGACCTGCACGGACACGTTGCCGACCTCCAGGCCGGCGGCGCGCACCCGACGGGCCGTCTCGGTCAGCAGAGCCACCCCGGCCGCGCCGGCCCACTCCGGCTGGCCCACCCCGAAGGCGGAACCGAGATCACCGAGACCGGCGGCGGAGAGCAGGGCGTTGCAGGCGGCGTGCGCCGCCACGTCGGCGTCGGAGTGCCCGGCGAGGCCGTCCTGATCGGGCCAGAACAGCCCGGCCACCCAGCACGGCCGGCCCGGCTCGAACGCGTGCACGTCGGTGCCGATGGCCACCCGGGGAACGATCATGATCAGAGGGTACGCGTCAACCGGCCGCGGCAAGCAGATGCTCGGCCAGAGCCAGGTCGAACGGCCGGGTGATTTTCAGTGCGTACTCCGAGCCGGGCACGCAGCTCACCGCGACGCCCTGCTTCTCAACCAGTCCGGCGTCGTCGGTGAGGGAGTCACCGGCGGCGGCGTGGGCGGCGCTGAGCACGACCCGACGGAAACCCTGCGGGGTCTGCACCGCGCGCAGTGCGGAACGGTCGACGGTGCCGAGCACCACCTCGTCGGCACCGACTTCCTTGATCGTGTCGACGACCGGCAGGACCGGGATCACCGCGTCGCACCCGCCTCGTACCGCCGCCGCGACGGATTCGACCAGCTCAGGCGGGGTGAGCGCCCGGGCGGCATCGTGCACCAGGACGATCGTCGGACCGGGGGGCACCGCGGCCAGCGCGGCGGCCACCGACGCCTGCCGTTCGGCACCACCGGGCACCACGGTCACCGGGGCGACCGGGGCCAACAGCTCGCGGACGGCCTGCACCTCGGCGGCCGGCGCGGCCACCACGATGGTGTGCACCGACGGCGCGGCGGCCAGTCGACGCACGGCGTGCACCAGCAGCGGTTCACCGGCGAGCAGGCGCAGCGCCTTGGGTCGGCCGGGGCCGAGCCGTACGCCGGCACCCGCCGCAGGCACGAGGACCGCGACGTCACCGCGCGGATTGAGCTGCGCGGTCACGTCGCGGTCCTCGGTGGTTTCTTCACTACGAAGTGGGTACGACGATGCTGTGCGGACTAGGCCTCGGTGAGGACCTTGTCGAGCAGCGTCTCCGCCTCGTCCTTGGTGCTCTTCTCGGCCAGCGCGACCTCGCCGACGAGAATGTCACGGGCCTTGGCGAGCATCCGCTTCTCGCCCGCAGAGAGGCCCCGCTCCCGCTCCCGGCGCCACAGGTCACGCACGACCTCGGCGACCTTCAGCGGGTTGCCGGAAGCCAGCTTTTCCAGATTGGCCTTGTAACGCCGCGACCAGTTGGTCGGCTCCTCGGTGTGCGGAGCCCGCAGAACGTCGAAGACCTTACCGAGGCCTTCTTCGCCGACCACCTCGCGCACACCCACGATCTCGGCGTTCTCGGCCGGCACCCGGACCGTCAGGTCACCCTGCGCGACCCTCAGGACGAGGTATTTCTTAGGCTCGCCCTTGATGACCCGAGTCTCGATTGCCTCGATGAGTGCGGCCCCGTGGTGGGGGTAAACAACGGTCTCGCCGACACTGAAAACCATAGGTTCGAAACCCCTTTCGCTGTGTCTAGGGTAACACGGTCAGGCACTGATGTCTCTCCGATGTCCTGACCATTGGCGCAGCTCAGGGGCCCTGTGAGAGGTCTTGCTTCAGCTTGACAGGCGGTCAAACCGATGGTTCGAACACGCTCCGTAACGGGCAAATGACTGCCCGGTACGGGTGAACAGAACGTCGAGATCAAGGGCTATGCGCTCCTCCCATGGTAGCCCGGCCAGCAGGACCGCGCCCAGATGTAGCGCGAGGAGCCCCTGGTGCGGGACCCTGGAGACCGAGCCGCACTCAGCTCTCGAGACGCTTCCAGGGGGTCCGATGGGCAAGCCGGACGCAGAGGGTCACGGGCCAGCCGACGGCCTGCCCGGCCTACCGCCCGAATGGGGCCGCGTGGTGGTTCCCGACGACGCCTCCGCACTGGCCGCCGAGGCCGCTCAGATCCGCCGTGAGCTGCGCCGGGCCGACGGCCTCTCGGGCGGTCACCGGGCCCTGGGCCTACCGCTGGCGGTGCTGTTGGTGGCGGTCCTCACCACGCTGGCCGGCCTACTGGCGGTCACCTGGCCACGCGCCAACCGCGAAGCCGACCGGCCGACCCCGGCCCCCTACTCGCCACCCGAGACCCTCGTCGGGCGGGCGCTGCCCGCACTGGACCTGGTCGGCGCGGACGACGAGCCCGTGCCACTGCGCGGCCTGCTACCCGCCATGATCATCCTGCTGGACGGCTGCCTCTGCCCGGACCGGGTCACCGACGCCCTGGCGGCCGCCCCCGCCGGCGTCTCCGTAATCACCGTGACCGGAGGGCGGACGGTGCCAGCCGGGCCCACCATCGAGCGGCAGGCTCGCGCCCTGGCCGACCCCGCCGGGGGCCTGCGCTCGTTCCTGGGCCAGCCGGCTCGCTCCGGCGCCGCGACCGCCCTGCTCGTCGACCGGGCCGGCATCGTGACCCGGGTGCTGCCCGAACTGGGCACCAGCGACTCCTACCGGAGCGACCTGAGCGCCCTAGCCGCCTGAGCCGACCGCGCCTACTCGGGCAGCACGACGAGTTGCGCCTGGATGTCGATGGGCCGGTCGCCGGCCGACAGCGACAACCGGAACGGCCCGCCAAAGGGCAGCACCTCGGCGTTGGCGATCGTGCCGTCGCAGTCGATCCGTAGCTGACCGTTGATCTTGGCCTCGTCGCTCGTGAGCGCCAGCGTGCCGGGACGGGTGCACCGGTACTGGAGCAGGTAGCGGGCCCCACTGTCGTTGGCCTGCCGGGTCACTTCCTGGCCGGCAGCGATCTCCCGCTGCTCCCGCCAGACGGTCTCGTTGAACGGAGGCAGGTCACCCGAGGGGAAGAGCAACGCGGGATCGCCCTCGATGTCGACGATCGAGCCCGTCGCCGGGTCGATCACCGCGTGCGGACTGCTCTCCACCCGGATGACCGCGCCGGTGTCCGGGTCCATCCGAGCCGTGATCCGCTCTTCGGGCTCCTCAGCCGCGATGAGACGTTCCAGTGGGGTGCTGACGCTCCGCTCGGCGCTCGGCGCCGCGGTCGGAGGAACAGCCGCAGCGGGCGTCGACGAGGGCGCGGCCGAGTGCCACCACCAGCCGCCCACGGCCAGGGCGGCCGCCGCGGCACCGAACAGCACCACCGAGCGCAGCCGGTCGTCCGCCGTCACATCCACCTCCCGAGCGTACCGGCCGGCCCGACGAGGTTCAGCCCTGTCGATCGAGCAGGGCGGCGTACAGGGTGAGGCCGGGGCCGAAGGCCAACATGACGACGCGCCGGGCCGCCGGTGTCGCCCGACCCAACCGGTCCAGGATCAACAGGACGGTCGGCGACGAACAGTTGCCGTGCTCGTCGAGCGTCGCACGGGACGCCGCCAACCCCTGCGGTGGCAGCGCCAACTCCCGTTCCACAACGTTGAGGATCCTCGGCCCGCCCGGGTGCACGGCCCAACCGTCCACCTCGGAGCTGGTGAGGCCGTGCCGGGCCAGCAGATCGTCGACCAGCCCCCGGACGTGCCTCGACAGCACCTGCGGCACCTTCGGCGACAACCCCATCCGGAAGCCGGCGTCGGTGACGTCCCAGGTCATGTGGTCAGCCGTCGAGGTGTCGGTGACGGCGGTGACCTCGCGCAACGCGTACCCCGGGCCGCCCGGCACGACCACCGCGGCGACCGCGGCGTCCGAGAACAGCGCGTGGGAGACGATCTGCTGGGTGTCCACCCGGGCGCTGGACGGCTGGATGTGCAGGCTCGTCAGCTCCGCGCAGAGCAACAGCGCCGGACGCCCCCGGGCGGTGACGAAGTCACTCGCCGCGCCCAGCCCCGGCAACGCCGCGTAACAGCCCATGTGGCCGATGACCATCCGCTGGGTTTCCGCGGCCATTCCCAGGTCCCGGGCGAGCAGGATGTCCAGCCCGGGGGTGGCATAGCCCGTGCAGGAGCAGACGATGAACAGCCCGATGTCGCCGGCGCTCAGCCCGGCAGCGGTCAACGCCCGACCCACCGCCTCCTTGCCCAACGGCAGCGCCTCCACCTGGTAGCGGCGCATCCGGCGCTCGGTCGGCCAGTCCGACACGTCCTCCAACAGCGGGTTGACCGCGGCCTGACGCCGGGTCACCCCCGAGTTGGCGAAAATCCGCTGGGCCAACGACCTGGTGGTGCCGGTGAAGTGCCGGGAGAAGAAGCCCTCCCACAACTCGTCCTGCGAAGCGGACGGCGGCTGCGCTGTCCCGAGCCCCGCGATCACTGGTACGGACACGATCCCCACCTCTCGTCAGATGCTGTCCTCCCCCTGGCCGTCCCACCAGCCACGTCGGCTGGTCGTTCCTTCGTGCGAGCCCGGTGGCGCGGGCTCACCAACGTGGTGCCGATCCGTCACGATCCGGGTCGCCGCCCAGCGCGGCGATGCCGAGCCAGTCGGCGCAGACATCAGACGTGGCCGGGTGCAGCGAACCGCAACGGGCGTCGCGGTAGAGCCGCTCCAGCGGATGACCACGGCGGGTGGCCGAGGTGCCCGCCGCCTCCAGCACCGACGCCGCCACCTCGGCGGCCGTGGTGCCGGCGAGCAGCTTCGCCCGCCACACCCAACGGTTGGTCTCCTCGTCACCGGGCGCCTCGTCCACCCGGCGGGCCGCCTCGGCAACCACCAGTTGCGCGGCGGCCGTCGCCGCGTCCGCCCGACCCAGCCTGGCCCGCACCGCCGGCAGACCGGCCAGGTTGCGGGCGTTCAGGTGCTCGGCCGCCGCGTCGATCGCCGCACGGGCGACCCCCACGTAGACGGCCGCGTAGCTGGCCACCAACCAGTGCGGCATCAGCTGCGCGACCACCAGCGCAAGCCCCTCCACCCCGCCGAGCAGCCGGTCGGCGGGCACCGTGACGTCCAGGTGCAGGTCGTGGGAGGAGGTGGCGCGCATGCCGAGTGAATCCCAGGTCGGCTCCACGGTCAGCCCGTCGCCGGCCGGCACCAGGAACTGCGACACCACCGACTGGTCGGCCGCACTGCGCGCCGCCACCAGGTAGCCGTCCGCGTGCCCGGCCCCGGAGCAGAAGGTCTTGCTGCCCTTGAGGTGCCAGCCCCCGTCGGTCGGCTCGTACGCGGTGGTGAGCTGGGACAGCCGGGCACCCGCGCCCCGCTCGCTCATCGCGACCGCGTACCAGGAGCCCTGCGCCGCCGCGCTGAGCAGCCGGTCGCGGGCGGCCAGCGCCTCGTCGGGTACGCCCAACGCCTCGGCCAACTCCTCGGTGACAGCGCCCAGCGCGCCGGTCACCGAAGCGTGCATGTTGAACACCAGGGCGGTCGCACCGTTGCCCCGGGCAAGCTCAGTGGCCACCGCTGCGTACTCGGCGAAGGTGGCACCCAGACCGCCGAGCGCCCGGGGCACCATCAGCCCGAAAAGGCCGGCCTCGCGCAGGTCGGCGAAGTCGTCCACGGGGAAGGAACCGTCCCGGTCGTGCTCGGCCGCCCGCGCGGCGAACCGCGGCGCCAACCGGCGTGCTGCCTCAAGCGCGTGCACCGTCATCTCGTTCCTCCTCGGCGTTCCATACCCCGCCACGGCCTGACTATCCTTTGCGGACCCCCCGGCCCTGGTAGAGCACGGCGGTGGAGCGGGTCGGCACGATGCGCGGCGCGCGGCCGACGGGCACGGCACCGGCCGTTCGGCTCGCGCGAGCGCGGCGCAGCAGCCAGGCGAGCATGCCGCCGACCTGCGGACGGATGCCCCGCAGACTCAGGTCGACACCGTGTCGGGCGCACTCGGCCACAAGCGCCCGCGCGTCCACGAACAACTGTGGATCGTGGATGCCACGGGGCACCGTCGGCAGGCGCTCGGCGATCCGGACCGCGACGAGCCGGGCCAGCGCCGTGTCGTTGAGGGTGTCCAGCACCAGCACGCCGCCAGGGCGCAGCAGCCGACAGGCCTCGGCCACCGCGCGCGGCCAGGCCGGCACGTGCTCCAGCAACTCACCGGCCGAGACCACGTCGGCGCAGCCGTCAGGCAGCGGCACCGCCGTGGCGTCACCCTGGACCACCCGCACCCCGTGCTCGGCCGCCTGGACGAGTGCCGAGCGGGTCAGATCCACCCCGACGTGGCGGTAGCCCTTGCCCGCCAGGTGCGGCGCGAGCAGGCCGGCGCCGCAACCCAGGTCGACGAGCAACGCGTCCGGACGGGTGGCCGGAGGCACCAGCGCGGCACGGGCCTCAGCCAGCCAGTGCAACATCGCGAACGCACCGTCCGGCCGCCACCACTCACCGGCCAGATCGTCGTACTGACGCGGATCGTTTCGCGGCAGCACCCTCGGACCGGTGGACGCCCCGGCCGCAGCCACGTCTCGCATGGAACCGAGCGTGGCACGACTGCTCGGTAACGACCAGACTTCCCTTATGTCGTCGAGGGTGTTAGGGCTGGTCAGAGCGAGCCATCCGGAACCGGCCGCAGCGGTGACCACGGTGGCCGGTCTGCTGGCCTGGGGAGTGGGCCACCGGCCGACCGGAATCGTCTCGGTGGTGCTCGCCGTGCTGGCCAGCCAGCTCGCCGTCGGCTGGACCAACGACGCGCTGGACGCCGAGCGGGACGCCACTGTGGGGCGTACCGACAAACCGGTCGCCAGTGGCGCGGTCGGTCGGCGCGTCACGGCCTGGGCCGCCGCGGTGGCCGCGGTGGCCTGCCCGTTGCTGGCGCTGACCACGAACCCGGTGGCGGCCTTCTGGCTGACGCTCGCCCTGGTCTCCGCCCTGCTCTACGACTGGCCGCTCAAGGCGACCGCGTTCTCGGTGCTGCCCTACGCCGTGTCGTTCGGCGCGCTGCCCGCCTTCGTGGTGCTGGCGCTGCCCGGCCAGCCGTCCCCGCCGGTCTGGCTGGTGACGGCGGCGGCCTGCCTGGGCGCCGGCGCCCACTTCGCCAACGTGCTGCCCGACCTCGCCGACGACGCCCTCACCGGCGTGCGCGGCCTGCCCCACCGGCTCGGTGCCGCCGGCAGTCGGGTGGCCGCGGCGGGTCTCCTCCTCGCGGCGACCGCGACACTGGTCCTCGGGCCACCCGGGCCGCCGTCGGCGATCGGCTGGGCGGCGGTCGGCACGGCCGCCGTGGTGCCGCCACTGAGCTGGTACGCCGGGCGCTCGGCGATCCGGGCCGGCCGGCGGCCGGTGGCGGCCTTCCGGGCGGTGATGCTGGTGGCCCTCATCGACGTGGTTCTGCTGGTGGCGAGCGGTCGGGTGGTGTGAACGGCACCCGGGCAGGTGGCATTGCCGGGTCCGCGTGCGGGCCTCGATCAGTCCCAACTACCCTGGAGCGCGGTCTGCGCGGGTATGGCCACCGTGCCCGGCGTACGGCCCGGGTGGGGATTGTGACGAGGAGGACCGACGTGACGCGCTCGATCAGGGGATCCCGGCGGGCGGCCCTGTTGCTGTCCGGGATTGCGGCGGCCAGCCTGCTGGCTTCGGGATGCGGCACCGGTCAGATCGCCGAGACCGCGTTGAAGGAGCCGTCGGTCCAGGGCGTCAACCTCACGACCAACAACGGCTCCTTCTCCGTGCGTGGCCTGCTCGTGGACTACCCGGGCACCGAGGGTTACAAGGCCGGGCAGGACGCGGGGCTCGGCGCCGTGATCTACAACGACTCCAAGGAAACCGTGACGGTCACCGTCACCACGGAGAGCGCCCGCGAGGTGGTGATCAGCGGCGGCTCGGCGAGCCCGTCGCCGTCCGCCTCGGAGTCCGCCTCCATGAGCCCGTCGCCGTCCGGTTCGGCCAGCCCGTCGAACTCGACGTCCGGTTCGCCGAGCCCGTCGGCGACGCCCTCCGAGACCGGATCGTCCTCGGCCACCCCGTCCGCCCCGGAGTCGGCGCGGGCGTCCGGTTCGGCCAGCCCCGCCGCCCCGGGTCAGCCGGCCCGGATCGAGCTGGCGCCGTTGAGCTACATCCAGTTCAACTCCGAGGCCACCACGCAGCTCCGGCTGATCGGCCTGACCGAGGCGCTGCGCTCCGGCCAGAACGTCGTCGTGACCTTCGACTTCGGCAACGGCAACACGGTCACCGGGCAGGCGCCGGTCGCGGTGCCGCTCACCCCGGCAGCCCCTCCGTCGCCGATCATCGAGCGCGAGGGTGGCTACGAGGGCAACGAGGGCGGCACGACCCACGAGTGACCGACCCGCACATCGACGAACGCCCCGGCGTGGTGACCACCACGCCGGGGTGTTTTCGTCGTACGCGAGGGCTAGCGTCCTGATGTGACCACCTCCCGATCGACAGCTCCGCGTGGCGGCACGGCCGGTGCCCCCCGTGGTCGGTCCGCCGCCCGCGAGCCGCGCCCGGCCTACCAGTGCGACGCCTGCGGGCACCAGCCACCCAAGTGGGTGGGGCGCTGCCCGGAGTGCGGCGAGTGGGGGGCGGTCGTCGAGCACACCGTGACCGGCCCGACGGTCTCCGGTCGGGTGGTCAGCTCCCGGATGCCGTCCGAGCCGGCCCGACCGATCGCCACCATCAGCGCCGCTCCGGCCCGCGCGGTGCCCACCGGGGTGAGCGAGCTCGACCGGGTGCTCGGCGGCGGCCTGGTCCCGGGTGCCGTGGTGCTGCTCGCCGGCGAGCCCGGCGTGGGCAAGTCGACCCTCCTTCTCGATGTGGCACAGCAGTGGGCGGTCGGCGCCGGCAGCCCCTCGCTGGTGGTCAGCGGCGAAGAGTCGGTCAGTCAGGTGCGCCTGCGCGCCGAGCGGATGGGCACCCTGCACGAGCGGCTCTACCTCGCCGCGGAGAGCGACCTCGGCTCGGTGCTCGGTCACCTCGACGCGGTCAAGCCGGGCCTGTTGGTGCTCGACTCGGTGCAGACCATCTCGACCACCGGCACCGAGGGTGTGCCCGGTGGGGTCACCCAGGTCCGCGCGGTCACCGCCGCGCTGGTCTCGGTCGCCAAGGAGCGGGGCATCGCCACAGTGCTGGTCGGGCACGTCACCAAGGACGGCCAGGTGGCCGGGCCTCGGGTGCTGGAGCACCTGGTCGATGTGGTGCTGCACTTCGAGGGCGACAAGCACTCGTCGCTGCGCCTGGTGCGCGGCGTGAAGAACAGGTTCGGCGCGGCCGACGAGGTCGGCTGCTTCGAGATGCACGAGGGCGGCATCAGCAGCCTGGCCGACCCGTCCGGGCTGTTCCTGACCCGCTACGCGGAACCGGTCCCGGGCACCTGCGTGACGGTGGCCATGGAGGGGCGGCGGGCCCTCGTCACCGAGGTGCAGGCGTTGATCGGCGCGACAGTGGCGGGCTCTCCCCGGCGCACCGTCTCCGGTCTCGACTCCGCGCGACTGGCGATGGTGCTCGCGGTGCTGCAACGGCGCACCGAGCGGCTGACCCTGCACGACCGGGAGGTCTTCGCCGCCACTGTGGGCGGGATCCGGGTGGTGGAGCCGGCCGCCGACCTGGCGGTGGCTCTGGCGGTCGCCTCCGGCGGGCTCAACCTGGCGATCGCGCCGCACCTGGTGGCGATCGGTGAGGTGGGGCTGACCGGCGAGGTGCGCCGGGTCGGGGCGGTGCCACGCCGGCTGGCCGAGGCCGCCCGGCTGGGGTTCAAGGTGGCCCTGGTGCCGCCCGGCTGCGGCCCGACCAGCACCGGCGCCGGCCCCGAGCAGATGCGGGTGACCGAGGTCACCGACGTCCGTTCGGCGCTGCACCATGCGGCTCGCGCGTCCGCCGAGTGACCCACCGTGCCGACGAGGGCGGCGAAACCGGACAGCACGTCGCAAGCGGGAAACGTTGGAAAGGGCGGCATCGTGACACATCACAGTAACCACGACAGCACCCACCGCACGGCAGTCCGTAGACTGTGCCCGTGCCGATCGACCGCGATACCACCAAGCCAGCCGGCGCGCCGCCCCAGGCCCGCACCGGCGCCGTGGGCTCGCCCGCCCGCCCGATCAGCGTGAGCGTGACTGCGGGGGCCGCCGGGAGCGCCGGAGATCCGCTACGGGCCAATCTCGCCCTGATGGCACCGGGCACTGCGCTGCGCGACGGTCTGGAGCGCATCCTGCGAGGTCGCACGGGCGCGCTCATCGTGCTGGGCTACGACAAGGTGGTCGAGGGCCTCTGCACCGGTGGCTTCCCGCTGGACGTGGAGTTCTCCGCGACCCGCGTGCGCGAGCTGTGCAAGATGGACGGCGCTGTCGTGCTCTCCAGCGACGGCACGAGGATCGTCCGGGCAGCGGTGCACCTGATGCCCGACCCGTCCATCCCGACCGAAGAGTCCGGCACCCGGCACCGCACCGCCGAGCGGGTGGCCCGCCAGACCGGCTACCCGGTCATCTCGGTCAGCCAGTCCATGCGGATCATCAGCCTCTACGTCAACGGCCAACGGCACGTGCTCGACGACTCGGCGGCCATCCTCTCCCGCGCCAACCAGGCGCTCGCCACCCTGGAGCGCTACAAGCTCCGGCTGGACGAGGTCTCCGGCACGCTCTCCGCCCTGGAGATCGAGGATCTGGTCACCGTGCGGGACGCGGTGGCAGTGGTGCAACGGCTGGAGATGGTTCGCCGGATCGCCGACGAGATCGCCGGCTACGTGGTGGAGCTGGGCACCGACGGCCGCCTGCTCGCCCTGCAACTCGACGAGCTGATGGCCGGCGTTGACGCCGACCGGACGCTGGTCATCCGGGACTACCTCCCCGTCGGCCGCAAGTCGCGCACCCTGGACGAGGCTCTCGTCGAGCTGGACCTGCTCGGTGCCACCGAGCTGATCGACCTGGTGTCGGTGGCCAAGGCCATCGGCTACCCGGCCGCGTCCGACGCGCTCGACGCCGCGGTCAGCCCGCGCGGCTTCCGACTGCTGGCCAAGGTGCCCCGGCTGCCGGTGGCAGTGGTCGATCGCCTGGTGCTGCACTTCGGCAGCCTTCAGCGTCTGCTCGGCGCGACAGTGGAAGACCTGCAAGCCGTCGAGGGGGTCGGCGACGCCCGGGCCCGCGGCGTCCGTGAGGGGCTGTCCCGGCTCGCCGAGGCATCCATCCTGGAACGTTACGTCTGACCCGGCTCAGCCGGTGACGGTGAGCTTCACCGGGTCGCTGAGCTTCGTGCCGACCCGGGCCAACACCTGGTACGACCCGACCGGCGCGAACGGTCCTCCGGCCAGCGCGCCGTCACAACGGCTGGTGTCCCGCCCGTTCCAGGGCACCTGGTAGGAGCGCTCGAAATTCGGCGTGAAGGACTGCACGTCCGAGCCCTCGACCTTGCCGCAGGTGTCCGACGACCAGACCTTCTCGGCCCCGGACTTGATGAAGATCTCCTGGAGGTCGGCGCCGACGTTGCGACTGCACGTCCGGTCCGACGTGTTCTTGATCCTCAGTTGCAGCTCGACCACCGCGCCCCGCTGCACCGAGGTCGGGCTCGCCGACGAGACCACGCTGATCTCGCCGTCGGTGCAGGTGCCGTCGTCCTCCGAACCGGCCGCCGCGCCCAGCGGCGGTGTGTTGCTGGTGATCCCCGGGCTCGGACTCGTCGCACCCGAATCAGCGGACGCGGACGACGCCGGAGCGCCGGTCTGCGGTGTCAGCACCGGCCCTGCGGGGCCTGACGTCGCGGCGGACGTCGCCGACGGCGACCCTCCCGCCTTCGGATCCTTGTCGCCGGAACGACCCGAACCGGTACAGGAGTAGAGCAGGACAATCAGGAACAGGAACCCCGCTCCGAGTACGACGGCGCGACGCCGCCAGTACACGGCGGGTGCCAGGGGGCCGACCGTCAGACGCATGATGCCCTCCACCGTAGCCGCGCCGTACCCGGCAGTGCGGCGCGACGCGCCGGAGCCACTCCGAGACGCCCGCGCAGCCCTCCACTGAGGACGGTCCGCCACCCGGTCACAGGTAGACCTTGCGCTGATAGACCGCGTGCGCACCGGCCACCCGGTCCAGGAAGAGCAGCCCCGCACAGTGGTCGATCTCGTGCTGCAACGCCCGAGCCTCGAAGCCGTCGGTCACCAGCCGGACCGGCTCGCCGCTGCCCGGCAGATCACCCTCCACCACCAGCCGGCTGGCCCGCTTCACGTCGCCGGTCAGGTCCGGCACCGACATGCAGCCCTCCCGGCCCGGCTTCCACCGCGTCGCCTCGACCACGCGCGCGTTGCACAACACGAAGGTGCCGTGCACCGTCACCGCCTTGGGGTGCCCGGTCACGTCGACGGCGAAGACCCGAGCGCCCACCCCGACCTGCGGCGCGGCCAACCCCACGCAGCCCGGCGAGACCTTCATCGTGGCGATCAGGTCGGCCGCGAGTTGGACCGTCTCCTTTGCCGTGGGGTCGACCTCGTCCGCGGCCCGACTCAGCACCGGATGCGGGGCGGACACCACCGCCCGCACCTCGCCCGGCACGTCCAGTGACTCCGGAGTCCAGTCCCCCAGGCCGACCTCCGGCCCGCGCTCCTCGCCGGTCACAACAGGTCCGGGTCCGCCGGGCGGAGGGTGACCTCCACGCCCAGCTCGGCAGCCGTCCGGTGCAGCCGGTCGAGCAGAGTCTCCGCCACACCGGCCGGCAACTCGACCTCCGCCAGGACCACGTAGAGCGCACCGGTCAACCGGGTACTCAGGTCGGTGACATTCCCCCCGGCGTCCACCAGCACCCTCGTCATCGCCGCCACGATCCCCATCCGGTCCGAACCGTGCACCGCCATCACGTACGGCTCACCCACCGGAGGAACATCGCCGTCCGGGGTGACCGCGCGTACCGTCGCCAGCAGCTGGCCCTCGGCGGCCAGCGACGCCAGTGCGGCCTCGACCTCGGCGGCGGCCGGGCCGGTGCAGATGAGGGTCATCGCGAAATGCCCCCGCAGCCGCGTCATCGTGCTGTCGGTGAGGTTCGCGCCCAGTCGGGCCAGCACCTCCGCGACGTCGGCCACGATGCCCGGCCGGTCCCGACCGATGACGGTGATCGCGAGCTCGTTCATCCGCGCATTCTCCCCCGCCCGCCGAACGAGGACGTGGCACCCCGCCCGAGCCGCCCAACCAACGGGAACGCCGGGCGTGACATCATCGACGACGCCATGACTCAACCCGACTTCGCCACCCTGGTCAGCCGGTGGTTCCAGCAGCACGCCCGTGACCTGCCGTGGCGCGAGCCCGGCGTCACCCCGTGGGCCATCCTGGTCAGCGAGGTCATGCTCCAGCAGACACCGGTGGTCCGGGTGGTGCCGGCCTGGCTGGCCTGGCTGGCCCGCTGGCCCGACCCGGCCGCGTTGGCGGCGGACACCCCGGCCGAGGCGATCCGGATGTGGGGACGCCTCGGCTACCCCCGCCGGGCGGTCCGGCTCCGCGAATGCGCGGTCGCGATCGTCGACCGGCACGGCGGCCAGGTGCCGGACCGGCTGGAGCAACTACTCGCTCTGCCCGGCGTCGGCACGTACACCGCGCGGGCGGTGGCCGCCTTCGCGTACGGGCAGCGGCACCCGGTCGTCGACACCAACGTACGCCGGGTGGTGTGCCGGGCGGTGGCCGGCGAACCGGACGCCGGGCCCGTCACCCGGCCAGCGGACCTGGTCGCCACCGAAGAGCTGCTTCCGACCGAACCGGCCGCAGCGGCACTGGCCAGCGCCGCGTTCATGGAACTGGGCGCGGTGATCTGCACGGCCCGGTCACCGCGCTGCACAGCCTGCCCCGTCGAGTCGGTCTGCGCCTGGCGAGCGTCCGGCCAGGAGGCGCCGGCCGGGCCGACCCGTCGACCCCAGCGGTACGCGGGCACCGACCGACAGGTCCGCGGTCTGTTGCTCGGAGTGCTCCGGGACAGCACCGGACCGGTCCCACACCAGCGGTTGGACCAGGTCTGGACCGACGACGTGCAACGCGCCCGCGCCCTCGCCGGGCTGGTGCAGGACGGGCTGGTCGAACCCGTTGGCAGCGACTCCTTCCGCCTGGCCGGTGACGGCCCGTCCCTGCCAACAGCGGACCTGACCACCTGACCTTCCACGGGCGCATCCTGCGCGCCAACTGAGGGGCTGCGCGGCCGTCCGCCCGCCCGCTCGGCCCGCCCGCCTGCTCGGCCCGCACGCCCGCACGCCAGCTCGGCCCGCACGCCCGCACGCCAGCTCGGCCCGCACGCCAGCTCGGCCTACGCGGCACGCAAAGGCCGCGATCCGCGCCTTTCACCTCAAGATCGTGCTCGATCCTGGATGTAGTGGTGTCGGGCAAGCCGGATGCCACTACATCCAGGTAGCTGCGCGATCTTGGGAGCCGAGCCCTTCACGGGGAGCGGGGACAGCGGCGAGGCGGTGTGCGGGGCACGAAAAGGCGGGGCCCCGGTGGCTTGCGCCACCGGGGCCCCGCCCCTTGCTGGTTGTGTTACTCGTCCACGCCCGCGGCGGCGGCGGTGCCAGCGGCAGTGCCACCGAGGTCGGCCGGGACGGCGTCCGGAACTTCGATCGGCTTTTCCGAGCCCCGGAAAACGAGCTTGGACTTGTCGATGTCGTCCGGGTCGCCCTCGCAGTCCACCACGATGATCTGACCCGGGATCAGCTCGTTGAACAGGATCCGCTCGGAGAGGTTGTCCTCGATGTCGCGCTGGATCGTGCGACGAAGCGGACGGGCACCGAGCACCGGGTCGAAGCCCTTCGCGGCCAGGTACTTCTTGGCGTTGTCGGTCAGCTCCAGACCCATGTCCTTGTTCCGCAGTTGGCCCTCGATCCGCTGGATCATGATGTCCACGATCGAGAGGATCTCGCTCTGGCGCAGCTGGTGGAAGACGATGGTGTCGTCGATCCGGTTGAGGAACTCAGGCCGGAAGTGCTGCTTGAGCTCGTCGTTGACCTTCTGCTTCATCCGGTCGTAGGTGGACTCGGAGTCCTCCGACTGCTGGAAGCCCAGCGACACCGCCTTGGCGACGTCACGGGTGCCCAGGTTGGTGGTCAGGATGATGACCGTGTTCTTGAAGTCCACGATCCGACCCTGACCGTCGGTGAGCCGACCGTCTTCGAGGATCTGCAGGAGCGTGTTGAACACGTCCGGGTGGGCCTTCTCGATCTCGTCGAAGAGGACCACCGAGAACGGCCGACGCCGCACCTTCTCGGTCAGCTGCCCGCCCTCGTCGTAGCCGACGTAGCCGGGAGGGGCACCCACGAGCCGGGAGACCGTGTAACGGTCGTGGAACTCGGACATGTCCAGCTGGATGAGGGCGTCCTCGCTGCCGAAGAGGAACTCGGCGAGCGCCTTGGACAGCTCGGTCTTACCGACACCGGACGGGCCGGCGAAGATGAACGAGCCCGACGGGCGCTTCGGGTCCTTCAGGCCGGCCCGGGTACGCCGGATCGCCTTCGAGACCGCCTTGACCGCGTCCTCCTGGCCGATGACGCGCTTGTGCAGCTCGTCCTCCATGCGCAGCAGGCGCGAGGTCTCCTCCTCGGTCAGCTTGTAGACCGGGATGCCGGTCCAGTTGCCGAGAACCTCGGCGATCTGCTCGTCGTCGACCTCGCTGACGACGTCCAGGTCACCGGCCTTCCACTCCTTCTCCCGCTGAGCCTTCTGGCCGAGGAGCTGCTTCTCCTTGTCGCGCAGCTGGGCGGCGCGCTCGAAGTCCTGCGCGTCGATCGCGGACTCCTTGTCGCGACGCACCTGGGCGATGCGCTCGTCGAAGTCACGCAGGTCTGGCGGCGCGGTCATCCGACGGATCCGCATCCGGGCACCGGCCTCGTCGATCAGGTCGATCGCCTTGTCCGGGAGGAAGCGGTCGGAGATGTACCGGTCAGCCAGAGTCGCGGCAGCCACGAGGGCGGCGTCCGTGATCGAGACGCGGTGGTGAGCCTCGTAGCGGTCCCGCAGGCCCTTGAGGATCTCGATGGTGTGGGCCAGCGACGGCTCACCCACCTGGATCGGCTGGAAGCGGCGCTCGAGAGCGGCGTCCTTCTCCAGGTGCTTGCGGTACTCGTCGAGCGTGGTGGCACCGATGGTCTGCAGCTCACCGCGGGCCAGCATCGGCTTGAGGATGCTCGCGGCGTCGATCGCGCCCTCGGCGGCACCCGCACCCACCAGGGTGTGGATCTCGTCGATGAACAGGATGATGTCGCCGCGGGTGCGGATCTCCTTGAGCACCTTCTTGAGGCGCTCCTCGAAGTCACCGCGGTAGCGGGAACCGGCGACGAGCGCGCCCAGGTCGAGCGTGTAGAGCTGCTTGTCCTTGAGGGTCTCGGGCACCTCGCCCTTGATGATCTTCTGGGACAGGCCCTCCACCACGGCGGTCTTACCGACGCCGGGCTCACCGATCAGGACCGGGTTGTTCTTGGTACGGCGGGAGAGCACCTGCATGACCCGCTCGATTTCCTTCTCGCGCCCGATGACCGGGTCGAGCTTGCCCTCGCGGGCGGCCTGGGTCAGGTTGCGGCCGAACTGGTCCAGCACCAGGCTGGTCGACGGCGCGGCCTCACCCGGCGCGGCGCCCGCCGCGGCAGGCTCCTTGCCCTGGTAGCCGGAGAGCAGCTGGATCACCTGCTGGCGGACCCGGTTGAGGTCGGCGCCGAGCTTGACCAGCACCTGGGCGGCGACGCCCTCGCCCTCACGGATCAGCCCGAGCAGGATGTGCTCGGTGCCGATGTAGTTGTGGCCGAGCTGCAGCGCCTCGCGCAGCGACAGCTCCAGCACCTTCTTGGCCCGCGGCGTGAACGGGATGTGCCCGCTCGGCGCCTGCTGGCCCTGGCCGATGATCTCCTCGACCTGCTGGCGGACGCCCTCCAGGGAGATGCCGAGGCTCTCCAGGGCCTTTGCCGCGACGCCTTCACCTTCGTGGATCAGGCCCAGCAGGATGTGTTCCGTACCGATGTAGTTGTGGTTGAGCATCCGGGCCTCTTCTTGGGCCAGGACGACAACCCGTCGCGCTCGGTCGGTGAACCGCTCGAACATGCCCTCGTGCTCCTCACGTGCCGTGCGCCTTGATGGTCAAGATCTTGGCGGGGCCGGTGCACGAACGTCCAGGACGGGCGTCCGTGCCTCCTTACTCTATCGTCGCTGACCGACTCCGCTGAGGTCGTGTGTCTCTGCTCTGGGTCGGTTCCACGTCGTTTTGAACAACCGTCCGCGCTCAGGAGGTGTTCCGGTAGCCCTGTCGCTACGCGCAGAGCGAAATCCGACTGACTCGACGGAAGCCCCATCCGGGGTCCCGAAGCGCTCCGGGAGGCCCCGGAGGGCGGACCGGCGGTCGCGACGAGCGCCGCGCCGGCCCTTGGGGAAGGTTATCCACAGGCTGTGGACAGCTGTTCCACTGGTTGTGGACAACGCCGGTGGGCCCGGAATGCTTCCCGGCCCCGAACGGGCACGACGACGCCGGCCGGATACGGCGACGCCGGCCCGGAGGACTCCTCCGGCCCGGCGTCGGTGTCGCCTGCGGTGACGGCTCGCCACCAAGCTGCTGACGGATCAGCGCTTCGCGTGGAACTCGTCCACGATCTCCTGCGGGATACGACCCCGGTCCGAGATGTCCTTGCCGGCCTTCTTGGCCCACTCCCGGATCGCCTTGTTCTGTTCCCGATCGGCGGTCGCGCCACCCCGACCGCGGGCAGCCCGCCCACCGATCACGACACCGCCGCGGCCGACCTTGGTGCCGGCACCCACGTACGACGCAAATGCATCGCGCAATTTCGCGGCGTTGGCGCTCGACAGGTCGATCTCGTACTGAACGCCGTCGAGGGCGAACTTGACGGTCTCGTCCGCGTCCCCGCCGTCCAGGTCATCGACCAGCTTGTGAATGATCTGCTTGGCCACGTCCCACATTCCTTTCGAGCAGGGTGCTCCTGCTAACGAGAGCACAATAACCCCCGCGCTGCTCGTCGCGTCAATAGGCTCCGGTTACGGCTCGGCGTACGAGCGGACGGGACTACTCCGGGCGGACCAACGGGAAGAGGATCGTTTCCCGAATTCCGAGGCCGGTCAGGGCCATCAAGAGGCGGTCGATTCCCATTCCCATACCGCCGGCCGGCGGCATTCCATACTCCATCGCCCGAAGAAAGTCCTCGTCGAGACGCATCGCCTCGTCGTCGCCGCGAGCCGCGAGCTGCGCCTGGGCCACCAGCCGCTCCCGCTGCACGATCGGGTCGACCAGCTCGGAGTACCCGGTGCCCAGCTCGAAACCGAGCACGTAGAGGTCCCACTTCTCGGCCAGACCCGGCTCGCTGCGGTGGCCTCGGGTGAGCGGGCTGGTCTCCTCCGGGTAGTCCCGCACGAAGGTGGGTGCCTCAAGGCTGGGAACGACCAGCTCCTCGAACAGTTCCTCGGCCAGCTTGCCCGGCCCCCACTTCGGGTCGACCGCCAATCCCACCTTGTCCGCGTACTCCACCAGACGGGTCCGGTCGGTGCGGACCGTGACCTCCTCGCCGAGCGCTTCGGAAAGCACGCCGAAGAGTGTCACCGACCGCCACTCACCACCCAGGTCGAACTCCCGCCCGTCGGCGTGGGTCACCACCGTCGAACCGCTCACCGCGATCGCCGCCTGTTGCACGAGATTACGGGTCAGCTCGCCGATCGTGTTGTAGTCCCCGTACGCCTGGTACGTCTCCAGCATCGCGAACTCCGGCGAGTGCGAAGAGTCGACACCCTCATTACGGAAGTTGCGGTTGATCTCGAAGACGCGGTCGACGCCGCCGACCACAGCGCGCTTGAGAAACAGTTCGGGAGCGATTCGCAGATACAGATCGGTGTTCAACGCATTGCTGTGGGTCACGAACGGTCGGGCCGTCGCACCGCCATGCAGCAGTTGCAACATCGGCGTTTCCACCTCGATGAAGCCCTGTCCGTGCAGTGAATCGCGCAGACTGCGCACCGCGGCTGCCCGGGTACGCACCATCTCCCGAGCCTGCGGCCGGACAATCAGGTCGACATAACGCTGCCGGACGCGTGCCTCCTCGGAGAGGGGCTTGTGGGCAACCGGCAACGGTCGCAACGCCTTGGCGGTCATTTCCCATTGCTGGGCCAACACCGACAGCTCACCCCGACGGCTGGTGATCACCTCGCCGGTGACGCCGACGTGGTCGCCGAGGTCGACGAGGCGCTTCCACGCCTCCAGCCGCTCCGGCCCGACCCGGTCCAGTGAGAGCATCGCCTGCAACTCGGTGCCGTCGCCGTCCCGGAGGGTGGCGAAGCAGAGCTTGCCCGTGTTGCGTACGAAGATCACCCGGCCGGTGACAGCGACCTGGTCGCCGGTCGCGGTGTCGGTGGGCAGGTCGGCGTAGGCCGCCCGGACCTGCGCCAGGGTCGTCGTGCGGGGGAAGCCGACCGGGTAGGGCTCGACGCCCTCGGCGAGCATCCGGTCCCGCTTCTCCCGGCGGACCTTCATCTGCTCGGGAAGGTCGTCGGCGGGGTCCACTGGCACGGGGTTCTGCTCGGTCACGGCACGCTTCCTCGTCACGGAGATACAGGGGGTCAGGGCCGAGCGTACTCAAGCGCGCCTGAGGCCGTTACGGGATAACCTGCCCGTCATGGTCGATCACACTCACGCCCTGTCGTTCGGTGTCGCTGCGAGTGATTACGACCGGTTTCGGCCACGCTATCCCGAGGCTGCGGTCAGCTGGGCACTCGACGGGCTGAGCGAAGCCCGGGTGGTCGATCTCGCGGCGGGCACCGGCATCCTGACCCGCGCTGTGCTGGCACTGGGTCACGAGGTCGTGCCGGTCGAGCCCGATCCGGGGATGCGGGCGCAGCTCGCCGCCAGCACCCCGGGCACGACGGCGCTGGCGGGCAGCGCCGAGGCCATGCCGCTGCCCGACGCGACGGTGGACGCGGTGCTGGTGGGGACGGCGTACCACTGGTTCGACCGGGGGCCCGCGCACGCCGAGATCGCCCGGGTGCTCCGCACCGGAGGCACCTTCGCCCCCATCTGGAACATCCGGGACGGCAGCGTCGACTGGGTGGCCGAGCTGGGTCGTATCGCCCACTTCGGAGACAAGTCGACCAGTCAGGTCTTCGGAGAGGGCGCCGACTTCGGCCCCGCGTTCGACGCCGTCGAGAAGCGCGAGTTCACGCACCGCACCACGCTCACGCCGGACGAACTGTTCGGCATGGTCCGCACCCGCTCGTACTGGCTCACCGCCTCCACCGACGATCAGCGGCGGGTCGAGCGGGAGCTGACCGACCTCCTGAACACGCATCCCGCCCTGGCTGGCCGGGACACCATCGAACTGCCGTACCGGACGCTGGTGCTGCGCGCCCGGCGGCGCTGACGCCCGCACGGAGGCCGGCCCGACGGCGGCCGGGGTCAGGTGTTGCGGTCGTAGACCATCCGCAGACCGATCAGGGTGATCATCGGCTCGTGGTGGGTGATGCTGCGACACTCGTTGATCACCAGAGAGGCGAGGCCGCCGGTGGCGATCACCGCCCGCACCTCGCCCAACTCCTCGGTCATCCGCTCGACGATCCGGTCCACCTGCCCGGCGAAGCCGAAGTACAGGCCGGCCTGGAGGCACTCCACGGTGTTCTTGCCGATCACCGAGCGGGGCTTGGTGGCCTCGACCTTGCGCAGTTGCGCGGCCCGGGCGGCCAGCGCGTCGAAGGATATCTCGATGCCCGGGGCGAACGCGCCGCCGAGGAACTCGCCGCGCTCGCTGATCACGTCGAAGTTGGTGGTGGTGCCGAAGTCCACAACGATCGACGGACCGCCGTAGAGGGTGTACGCCGCCAGGGTGTTCACCACCCGGTCGGAGCCCACCTCCTTGGGGTTGTCGATCGCCAACTGCACGCCGGTCCGCACGCCCGGCTCGACGACGACGCTCGGCACCTCCGCGTAGTAACGGCTGAGCATGGTGCGCAGCGACCGCAGCGCGGCCGGCACCGTGGAGCAGGCGGCCACACCGGTGATCTCGACGTTGTCCCCGGCGAGCAGACCCCGGAACATCAGGCCCAGCTCGTCCGCCGTCGAGCGGGCATCGGTCTTGATCCGCCAGGAGTGCACCAGCTTGTCGCCGTCGAAGGTCGCCAGCACGGTGTTGGTGTTTCCGATGTCGATGCAGAGCAGCACGCACGCAGCCTAGACAACTACTCGCTGCGCAGGTCCAGCGCGATGTCCAGGATCGGCGACGAGTGCGTCAGCGCGCCCACCGAGAGGAAGTCCACGCCGGTGGCCGCGTACCGGCCGGCCACCTCCAGGGTCAGCCCGCCGGTCGCCTCCAACTCGGCCCGGTCACCCACCGCGGCCACCGCCCCGGCCAGCACCTCCGGCGTCATGTTGTCGCAGAGCAGGAAGTCCGCGCCGGCCTCCACCGCCTCCACCGCCTCGTCGACTGTCGTCACCTCCACCTGCACCGGCACCTCCGGGAAAGCCTCCCGGACCCGCCGGAAGGCGGCGGTGATGCCCCCGGCCGCCAGCTTGTGGTTGTCCTTGATCATGGCCACGTCGTAGAGGCCCATCCGTTTGTTGGTGCCGCCGCCGGCCCGCACCGCGTACTTCTCCAGCGCCCGCAGGCCCGGCGTCGTCTTGCGGGTGTCCAGCACCATCGCCTTCGAGCCGGCCAGCGCGTCCGCCCAGGCGCGGGTGTGGGTGGCCACCCCGGACATCCGGCAGAGCAGGTTGAGCGCCGTCCGCTCGGCCGTCAGCAGCAGCCGGGTCGGGCCGGTCACCGTCGCCAGCACGTCGCCGCGGGCCACCCGCTCGCCGTCGCGGGCCAAAACCGACACCTCGACGGTACGACCGAAGCCAGTCACCTCGCCCACCAGCTCGAACACGGCAGCGGCCACCGCCATCCCGGCCAACACCCCGTCCGCGCGGGCCACCAGGTCGGCGGTGTCGGTCTGATCCGCCGGAATGGTCGCCACGCTTGTGACGTCCAGGAAATCCGGGCCCAGATCCTCCACCAGCGCGCCCTCGATCACCTGCCGTACGTGCGCCGGATCCAACCCCGCCGCCCGCAACGCCGTCTCCGTCGACTCGATCACGAGTTTCCCTCCCACTGTTGCGTCACCCGGCCCTGCGCCCCGACCGCGCCGACCAGATGGCCCAGCCACCGTTCGTCGGCCGTCGGGAAGTCCTCCCGCCAGTGGCAGCCCCGGGTCTCACCACGGGCGTACGCGGCGGCAACCAGCGTCGACGCCACGGTGAGCAGGTTCGTCGCCTCCCAGTCGGCGGTACGCGGCCGGCCCCGGGCCGCGCCCAGGTCGGTCAACGTGCCGGCCGTCCTGGCCAACGTCGCCGCGGATCGGAGCACCCCCGCCCCCCGGGTCATCGCCCGTTGCAGGGTCGGCGTCACCTCCGCGGGCAGCACCCAACCCGTCCCGCCACGCCACGCGCCGGTGTCCGCCGGCTGGGCCTGCTCGGGCAGGCCGGCCGCGATGTCCTCGGCGATCCGCCGGGAGAAGACCAGACCCTCCAGCAACGAGTTGCTGGCCAGCCGGTTCGCGCCGTGCACACCCGTGCAGGCCACCTCGCCGCAGGCGTACAGGCCCGGGATGGAGGTACGGCCGCGCAGGTCGGTCCGGACCCCGCCGGAGGCGTAGTGGGCGGCCGGGGCCACCGGGATCAGATCGGTCGCCGGGTCCACGCCGATCGCCAGGCAGGACGCCACGATGGTGGGGAACCGACCGGCCAGGAAATCGCCGCCCAGGTGCCGTGCGTCGAGGAAGACGTGGTCCGCGCCGGTGGCCAGCAGCACCCGGTGGATGCCCTTGGCCACCACGTCCCGGGGTGCCAGCTCGGCCAATTCGTGCTGGCCCACCATGAACCTCTTGCCGTCCCCGTCCACCAGGTACGCGCCCTCGCCGCGCAACGCCTCCGAGACCAGCGGCTGCTGCGCGTGCCCCGCCCCGGGCACCCCCGCGCCGGACGGGGTGATCAGCGCAGTCGGGTGGAACTGGACGAACTCCACGTCGGTCACGGCCGCGCCGGCCCGCAGCGCCAGCGCCACCCCGTCCCCGGTGGAGACCGCCGGGTTGGTGGTGGCCGAGAAGATCTGCCCCATGCCACCGGTGGCGAGCACGACGGCACGGGCCAGCAGCGCGCCGACGCCGTCCTCGCTGCCCTCACCCAACACGTGCAGGGTGATCCCGCAGGCCGGGCCGAGTCCGTCCGGGCCGTCGCCCGGCGCCCGCAGGAGATCCAGCACGAGGGCGTGCTCGAACAGCCGGATCCACGGGTCGCGCTGCACCGCGGCGTGCAGGGCCCGCTGCACCTCCGCGCCGGTGGCGTCGCCGCCGGCGTGCACGATCCGGTCCGCCCGGTGCCCGCCCTCGCGGGTCAGCATCAGCGAGCCGTCCGGGTGCCGATCGAACTCGGCGCCGATCCGGATCAACTCACGGAGCCGGGTCGGGCCCTCCTCGACCAGCACCCGGACCGCCGCCGGGTCGCACAGCCCGACCCCGGCGACCTCGGTGTCCCGGGCATGCGCCGCCGGGGTGTCGGCCGGGTCGAGCACGGCGGCGATGCCACCCTGCGCCCACCGGGTCGAGCCGTCGTCAATGTTGACCTTGGTGACCACCGTGACGTGCAGACCGGCCTCCCGCAGGTGCAGCGCCGCGGTCAACCCGGCCACGCCGGAACCCACCACGATCACGTCGGTGGTCTCCACCCACCCGGGCGCGGGCGCGGCCAGCAGCGCGGGCAGGGCAGGCAGGTCGACGGTCGGAAGGTCCATCCCCCCAGTCAACCCGAACCATCCTCGCCCGGGGCGGCGGGGGCGGGACGAGTGTTTTGGGCGACCCCGTCCGTCCCGCGCCGCGCCGCGCCGACCGTCAGGCCGTGGTCACTTCGTCCGGACCGGCAGACCAGCCGGGCCCGCGCCCTTCAACGAAGCGGTCACCGTACGGTCGCTGAGCCACAGATAGCAGCGGACGCCCCGATCACCGACCTTCCAACGCCCCGCCCCCGGCGGACGGACCACCACACCGCTGCGGAAGCGCAACGTGGCGTCGTCAGGAACGCCCGCGTACCGGGCCAGGACGCTACGACAACCCGCGTAGAGCGGCAGCCAGTCGGCGTCCCGGGTCGGGTACGCCAGGTCCGGTGCGCGCCACACCCCGACGAACTCGGCGTCGTGCTGTCTGCCGCACTCCACCGGCGTCAGCGTCTGCACACCCCGCCCGGCACCACCGCGGGTCTGCTGGCAACCGAGGCGCAGCCCGGTGGGCCCCTTCAACGCGTCCCGCAGACTGCCCGACCGGACCACCACTGTCGCCGCCGCCTCGACGGTGGTCAGCTCGGTGAGGTCGCAGCGGAACCACCGGGAACCCGCCGCCCACCCCGGCCCGTTGGGCAGCGCCACTGACAGCCGCAGCCGGCCGGACCGCCATTCGTCACCCACGTAGCGGGTCGCCCGGGTGTCGCACTCGGCGAACGCACCCCGCAGCTCGGCCGAACCACCCGCCGGAGCGGCCGCCCGCTCGGCCGGGAAAGCCCCGACGTGCACCGTCTCCAAACGGTGCGGCCCGGCGCAGTCCACCGGCTCATAACTGGCCAGGCTGACCAGATCGGTGAAGTCGGCGGCGTGACACACACCGGCGGCCGGAGTGAACGCCGACGGTGCCGGTAACGCCGCCCAGTCGTCGGTCAGATCACCGTCCAGCCCGCCGGACCCGGCGCAGCCCACCAGCAGCACTGCCGTCACGGCAGCGGCGAACACTGTCGTCATGGCACGGCTCATCGCGGCCTCCCCCAGCCACCGACCGGCTTCCGCCAGCGTGCCCAGGGTAACCGGAAATGACCTTCCGGTAACAGACCGGAATCACGGTACGGGGGATCAGACTCCGGACACGGCCAACGGGCTGGGCACCGGGCTACCGGCCGTGCCAGGCGCCGCCGCAGCCGGATCGGTACCCAACTCGATCACCCGGTTGTCGGCGTCGACGTGCACGACCCGTGGCCGGTACGTCCGGGCCTCGGCGTCGTCCATCTGCCCGTACGAGATCAGAATGACCAGGTCGCCGGGGTGCACCAGGTGCGCGGCGGCGCCGTTGATGCCGATCACGCCACTGCCCCGCTCGCCCGGGATCACGTACGTCTCCAGCCGGGCGCCGTTGGTGATGTCCACGATCGCCACCTGCTCGCCGGGGAGCAGGTCGGCGGCGTCGAGCAGATCCTCGTCCACGGTCACCGAACCGACGTAGTGCAGGTCGGCCTGGGTCACCGTGGCTCGGTGGATCTTCGACTTGAGCATGGTCCGCAACATCGGAGTGGCCTTTCGCGGGTATTCGGTGGCGGGTGGTACGGCCGGGTCAGGGGCGCGGGGCGAGGTGGATCGCCGCGTTGTCGATCAACCGGGTGGCGCCCACCCAGGCGGCGATCACCAGCCGAGCAGGCCCAGCCACCGGCCCCGGTTCCAACTCGGGATCGGTGAGCACCAGGTAGTCGAGGCGGGCACCGGGCGTACCGGCGCCGAACGCGGCGTGCGCGGCGGTCAGCACCGCGGCCGCGTCCAGGCCGTCGTCGGCGGCCTGCGCGCCGGCCCGCAGCGCGGCGGACAGACTCAGCGCGGCGGCCCGCTCCGGCTCACTCAGGTAACGGTTGCGGCTGGAAAGGGCCAGCCCATCCGGCTCCCGGACGGTCGGCACGCCGACCACCTCGACCGGCACATCCAGGTCGCGGGCCATCCGCCGGACCAGGGTGAGCTGCTGGTAGTCCTTCTCGCCGAAGAACGCCAGGTCCGGCCGGGTGAGCTGGAGCAGCTTCAGCACCACAGTGAGCACCCCGTGAAAGAAGCCGGGGCGGCTCGCCCCCTCCAGCTCGACGCCGAGCTGGCCCGGATCGAGGCGTACGCGGGGCTGACCATCCGGGTACATGTCCGCCACCGACGGGGCGAAGACCAGATCCGCGCCCGCCCGCCGGCACACCTCCAGATCGGCATCAAGGGTGCGCGGGTAGCGGTCGAAGTCCTCGTTCGGCCCGAACTGCAACGGGTTCACGAAGACCGTGACCAGCACGTGGTCGGCCTGTTCCCGGGCCGCGCGCAGCAACGTCTCGTGGCCGGAGTGCAGCGCACCCATGGTCATCACCACCCCGACAGTGCCCTTCAGCCCGGCCCGGGCCTCGGCCAACTCGGCGCGCGTATGCACCACCTGGGTCATGCGGCCACCTCCCGACTGCTGTCGGCCAGCACGCCGAGCAGCGACTGCGCGTCCACCGGCCGCAACCGGCCGGCGGCGATCGCCCGGTCGGCGGTACGACGGGCCAACGCCAGGTACGCGGGGACGGATTCCGGTGCGGTGGCCGCCAACCGGGCCAGGTGCCGCTGCACGGTGCCCGCGTCGCCACGGGAGACCGGGCCGGTCAACGCGTCGTCACCGAGCCGCAGCGCGTTCTCCAGGGCGGCCCGCAGCAGCGGGGCGAGCACCTTCTCCGGCCGGGCAACCCCGGCGTCCCGCAACCGGTCGGTCGCCTCGTTGACAAGGGTCACCAGGTGATTCGCGCCGTGCGCCAGCGCGGCGTGGTAGAGCGGGCGGTCCGACTCGGCCACCCACTCGGGCACGCCACCGAGGTCGGCGACCAGCCGGGCAGCCAGCGGGCGCAGCTCCGCCGGCGCGGTCACACCGTACGAGATGCCGTCCAGCCGGGTCAGGTCGTCCGGCGTACCGGTGAAGGTCATCGCGGGGTGCAGGGCGAGTGGCCGGGCGCCGGCCGCGACGGCCGGACCGAGCACGGCCAGGCCGTGAGCCCCCGAGGTGTGCGCGACGATCTGGCCCGGGTGCAGCGCGCCCCGCTCCGCGAGGTCGGTCACCACACCGGCCAGCCTGTCGTCCGGCACCGCGATCAGCAGCAGGTCGGCGGCGGCGTGGGCCACGGCGGTGACCGGGCGACGGGGCACCTCGGGCAACAGCAGGGCGAGGCGGGCGCGGCTGGCTCCGGAGCTGCCGGAGACGGCGACCACCCGGTGCCCGGCGGCGGCGAGCACGGCGCCCAGCACGGCGCCGACCCGACCGGCGCCAATGACACCGACGGTGAGCAGACGAGAGGTGCGGGGAGTGGCGGAGGCACCGAGAACGGCGGGCCCCTGCGGGGCGGCCGAACGCGGGCGCATCGGTGCGCTCATGTCGACGATCCAGTCCTCGAGAAGGGGTACCGGTCGATCGCAAGTATGCGCCCGGCCCACCGAACCCGGACAAGCATGTGTGAAAACCTTCACCACCACCTCAAGTGCCCTTCACCACCGTCCCCGACCGCCCCAGGCCAGCGCGTCCCCCCTGCCACCATGATCAAGTGCTGAAAAGTAGGTAACCGGAGCGTTTCTGACCTACTTTTCATCACCTGATCACCGTGCGCCGCGCCCGCTGCATTCGGAGTGAACTGATGTCGATCGCCTGGCGAGACGCGATGAGCCAAGCCCTCTACGGGCCGGGCGGCTTCTTCGTCGCCGGCACCGGCCCGGCCGACCACTTCCGCACCAGCGTGCACGCCTCCCCGGCCTTCGCCACCGCGCTCCGGCGCCTTGTCGCAGAGGTGGACTCGGCCCTGGGCCATCCGCCACGGCTCGACGTGGTCGACGTCGGGGCCGGGCGGGGGGAACTGCTGCTAGCCCTGCGCCGCCTTCTCGCGTCTGAAGGCGCCGTTGGGGTTGCGGTGGGGGTTTCCGGGGAGCCCGCCCACTCCGGGCGGTCAGGCTTGATCCCTCCGTGGGCGGGCTCCCCGGAAACCCTGACGCCCACGGCCGCCGCCCGTCCGCTGGGCGAGGAACCGTCGTTGGTCGCCGCTCGTCCGTCGCTCGCCGAGCGCGTGCGCTTCACAGCCGTCGAGTACGCACCTCGCCCGGAGAACCTGCCCGAAGAGATCAACTGGGTGTCCGAGATTCCGGAGGGGATCACCGGACTGTTGATCGCCACCGAGTGGCTGGACAACGTCCCACTCGACGTGGCCATGCACACCGAAGATGGCTGGCGGTACGTGCTGGTCGATCCCACCAGCGGCGCGGAGACCATCGGCGAACTGGTCCGCCCTGCGGATCATGACTGGCTCACCAGGTGGTGGCCCCACTACTCGTCAACCACGGACGGCAGCTCCACCGCGCCCTCGGCCTTGCCGGGCGCGACAAGCGGCAGCGAGTCGGGTTTCGGGGCAGCCCGGCCGGCGGAGGGATCAAGCCTGACCGCCCGGAGCCGGCCGGGCTGCCCCGAAACCCCCCACCGCGCGGAGATAGGCCGGACCAGGGACGAGACGTGGGCCAACGCGGTCGGGAAGATCAGCCGAGGGCTGGCCGTCGCGGTGGACTACGGGCATCTGAGCGAGGACCGGCCGGTCGACGGGACGTTGACCGGGTACCGGGGTGGGCGGCAGGTGCCTCCGGTGCCCGACGGGTCGAGTGACGTCACGGCGCACGTGGCCATGGACTCTGTCGCCTCCGCTGGTGCGGCGGTCGCCCGGTGCGCGTACTCCCTGGTCTTGCAGCGGGAGGCGCTGCGGGCGCTCGGGGCCGACGGCGGGCGACCACCGCTCAGCCTGGCCGGCACCGACCCGGTCGGCTACGTGCGGGCGCTGGCCGCCGCGTCGACGGTGGCCGAGCTGACCGACCCGGCCGGGCTGGGTGGGCACTGGTGGTTGCGCCAGCCGGTCGGCATCCCGCTCGGGTCGGCCGTGGCACGATGACGGGCATGACCACCGACGCCGGGGACCTCCGCGAACTGACCGTCGGCACCGGGGCCGGGCTGATCCCCGGCACCGGTGATCAGCAACTCGGCACCGACATGGTGCTGAACATCGGTCCGCAGCACCCCTCCACCCACGGCGTGCTGCGGTTGAAGCTGGTGCTCGACGGCGAGCGGGTGGTCGCCTGTGAACCGATCGTCGGCTACATGCACCGGGGCGCGGAGAAGCTCTTCGAGGTGCGTGACTACCGGCAGATCATCGTGCTGGCCAACCGGCACGACTGGCTCTCGGCGTTCTCCAACGAGCTGGGTGTGGTGCTCGCTGTGGAACGCCTGATGGGCATGGAGGTGCCGGAACGGGCCACCTGGCTGCGAATGGCCCTGGCGGAGCTGAACCGGGTGCTGAACCACCTGATGTTCCTCGGCTCGTACCCGTTGGAGATCGGGGCGATCACGCCGATCTTCTACGCCTTCCGGGAACGCGAAACCATCCAGGCGGTGATGGAGGAGGTCTCCGGTGGCCGGATCCACTACATGTTCAACCGGGTGGGTGGCCTCAAGGAAGAGGTCCCGTACGGGTGGACCGGGCGGGCCCGCGCGGCGATCGGCGAGGTACGCCGCCGGTTGCCCGACCTGGACCACCTGATCCGGCGTAACGAGATCTTCCTGGCCCGCACCGTCGGCGTGGGTGTGCTGTCCGCCGCGGACGCCGCCGCGTTCGGCGCGTCCGGGCCGGTGGCCCGCGCGTCCGGGCTCGACCTGGACCTGCGCCGCGACGACCCCTACCTGGCCTACGACGAGCTGGACGTGCCGGTGGTCACCAAGACCGCCGGCGACTGCCATGCCCGCTTCGAGGTACTGCTCGACCAGGTGTACGCGTCACTGGACCTCGCCGAGCAGTGCCTCGACCGGGTGGACCGGCTGACCGGGCCGATCAACACCCGGCTGCCGAAGGTGCTCAAGGCGCCGGAGGGGCACACGTACGCCTGGACGGAGAACCCGCTCGGCATCAACGGCTACTACCTGGTGTCGCGGGGTGAGAAGACGCCGTGGCGGTTGAAGCTGCGCACCGCCTCGTACGCGAACGTGCAGGCGTTGGCCACCCTGCTCCCCGGCTGCCTGGTCCCCGACCTGATCGCGATCCTCGGGTCGATGTTCTTCGTGGTCGGGGACATCGACAAGTGACCGGAGCCGCCTGACCGGTCACCGCCAGCGGTCGGTGGGCGGCGCGCCCCCGGCACGCGGCACGTCGTCCTGCGGCGGGTAGCCGTAACGCTCGTCGACCCGCCGCCGGCCGGTCCGTTCGGGCGCCGGTTCCGCCTGGTGGCCGCGTTGGCGCGGTGGACGCCACTCGTCCGGCATCGGCACACCGCCCACCGGCAGCGCCGGCCTCTCCGGCTCGGCCCGCCGACCACCGTCGTGGCGGCGCGGTTCCTCATACCGGCCGGCGTCCTCGTAGCGGCCGGCGTCCTCGTGACGGCGCGGCTCCTCGTAGCGGCCGGCGTCCTCGTGACGGCGCGGCTCCTCGTGACGGACGGCGGCCCAGCGGTCGGCCACCCGGTACTCGGTGCCGCTGGCGTCGGCGTGCACCTCGGCCCGACGTTCGCCGACGCGCAGTTCTCGACCGTTCTCGTCGTCGCGGACGGCAGCCCACCGGTCACCGGCCCGCAGCTGAGACCAGTACTCGCCGGTGTCGTCGGCCCGCAACGGCGGCCCGGCCTGCGGCGCCGGGGCGCCCGCCCGGTCGCGCTGCTCCGACCAGCCCCGATCGTCCGGGCTGTCCCAGGATTCCGCCGCCGGCCTCTCCGGGCTGCGGTGTGACCGGGCTGGCGGGGCCGGCTCGTCGGGCTGGGCGTACGCGTCGCGCCGATCCGTCCACTCCGGTTCGTCGCGGCGGCCCGTCCAGCCCGCCTCGTCGCCGTACCCGGCTCGGGGGTGCTGCTCCGGCTCTTGCCTCGCCCGGCCGGCCGGGCGTGGGGGCTGATCGGCGTCGCCGCCCCGGGTCCACTCCTGCGCGGGTGGGGTCCACTGACCGGCGTACCCGCCGCCGCCGTAGCGCCCGGCCGGCTCGGCCGGGCCGCCGTCCACAACTGTGTGTCGGGTGGTGACGTGCACGGTCTCGGTGTGCCGGACCACGCCACCCGGCCGGTGCGCCGCCTCGGGGCGGTCGTGCTCCCGGGGGCGCGCTGAGCCGTACGCGGTGGCAGCCGGTCGTTCCCCGCCGTACATTCCGGCAACGGGCTTCTCGGGGGCCTCCCGGGCGTACGCCGGCTCGTCGTCGTCCGGGTGCCCGGGGCGGCCCCACCGGGGCGCGTCGTCGGGGCCGGAAACCCGGGCGCGGCCGGCCGGCGCGTCGGCCCGGTTACGGGCCACCGGCGTGTCGTCCACCGGCGGCTCGACGGCAGCCACCCGGGCCCGTGCGGCACCCGCCGGCTCGACGGCGGGGGCGGCACCGGCGAGGGCGGCACCACTGGCGTCGAGACGGCGGCGCACCGCGGCGATCCCCTCATGGGCCCGTTGCGCCTGGTCGAGTGCCTGGTTACCGCGCTGGGCGGCGGCCACGATCTCGCCGCGCAACTCCCGACGCAGTTCCTCGATCTCGTCCAGCAACTCGTCGGTCCGCGCCGAGGCGCCCTCGTTGTCGGGCCGCAAGGCGATGGAGAGGCCGATCAGCACCACCGCGAGGATGGCGAGCACCGCGGCGAAACGCAACGGGCCATTGCCGTCGGCCACCAGCAGGATCAGCGCCGCCACCGGCGCGAGAGCGACGCCCGCCCAGAAGAGCATGGTCAGCAGCGTTGGTTGACGCCGGGCGTCAGAGGTGGCCGGGGCTGGCATGGATGTGCAGCCTACCCACGACATCCAGCGGAGGGAACGGGGTCCCCGGACGCCGGGACGCCCCCGCCCGGTCGGGGCGGGGGCGTCCTCAGCACCTGCGGAAAGGGGCTCAGCTGGTGGCGAAGGCGCCATCCGACGAGAAGATCAGACCCACGCTGATCGAACCGTCGCGGAGCCCGCTCTTGGTCAGCGGCCCGCCCTGGTCCAGGGAGGAGAACTTGCCGACCGACAGCCCGTAGGTCTTCTCCAGGCCCGGCTTGCAGAACGGACGCTGCTCGCACTCCGGCGGGCCACCCAGCACTGTCGCGCTGCCGGAGCACTTCGCCGCCAGCTCGGAGAGGGTCCGCACGCCGTACTTGTCGGCGAAGGCCTGGGTCACCGCGAAGGCGTTCTGGTCCTGCGCGGCGGCCGGGGTGCCGAAGGTGAGGCCGGCCTTGTCGCCCTCGGTCTTCAGCGCGGTCACCGTCGTGTTGATGTCCGGCGAGGAGATCGGCTGGGCGTTCTGGCCGTTGGCCTTGGTGTTGAGGAACTCGGCCATCGTCGCCGCGTACTCCGGGACGACCTGGATCTCGCCCTTCTCCAGAGCCGGCGCGTAGAGCTCCCGGTTGCCGATCTGCTGCACCTTGACCTGGTAGCCGGCGGCGCTGAGCGCGATCCGGTACAGCTCACCCAGGATCTGACTCTCGGCGAAGTTGCCGGCGCCCACAGTGATGTCGCCACCCGGGCCCTTGGCGATGCCGGCGGTGAGGTTGTTCGCGCTGGCGAACTCCTCGGCCGCCACCTTGGGGGTCTTGCGGTCCTCGTTGACGGCCTTGTTGAGCTGGATCAGCTTCGGGGTGTCGAGTGCCGCGGAGACCTTGTCCAGTGCGGCGATCAGCTGCGGGTTGGCCGCCTTGCTGTTGACCGCAGGGATGACATTGTCGGAGTTCTGGAGCTTCTTGTCGTCCTGCAGAGCGATGAGCTGCTGGCCGGCGACCGGGGCGCACCCGGCGCCGGAGGCGCTCGTCTGGGGTGCGTCGGTGCCGGACGAGCCGGCGTCACCGCAGCCGGTGAGCAGTGCTGCCCCGGCGACGGCGCTGACCGCCCCGATCGCCAGGCGTGTACGTGCGCGCATGTGCCCGCCTTCCGTGTCCCGGCGCGGCCCGTCCCGGGCCGGCCGCGTGTCCGACGGGCGATCCTGACTGTCGGCCGCCCGCGAATGTCCACCCAACATCCTCCGGAACCGACCGACAACTTGTGATGGACTTCGTCACCCCATCGTCACCGATTTGACGGCTGTGGGTCGCCAGCTCGACGCGGGCTCACCCGGACGGGTCAGGCGCTCCCGGTGGCGTCGGCGGCCCGGGGCCGCCCGAGGCGCTGCCGCCCACGCCGCAGCGGCTTGGGGGTGACCAGCCGTTCGACGCCGCCGAGGACCACCTCGGCCAGCAGCGCGAGCCCGGCCACCAGCACACCACCGGCGACGATCTGCCCGCCGCCGGCCGCGATTCCGATGCCAAAGCCGGTCCGGATGATCTGGCCCAGGCCGCCGCCGTTGACGAAGGAGGCCAGCGCGGCGGTCGCGATCACCTGGACCGCCGCGGTGCGGAAGCCGGCCGCCAGATAGGGCACCGCGAGCGGCAACTCCACCCGGCGCAACAGCTGCGTGCTGGACAGGCCCATCCCCCGGGCCGCGTCGCGGGCCTCCGGGTCCACCTGCCGCACCCCGGTGTACGCGTTGGCCAGCAGCGGGGGCACGGCGAAGACGGCGAGCGCCACCACGACCGGCGTCTTCCCGAAGCCGCTGGCGAAGACCACCGGGAGGATGGTCAGCAGCGCCAGGGTGGGGATGGCCAGGGTGGCGTTGGAGATCAGCACCACGAGGCCGCCACCTCGACCGAGGTGCCCCAACCAGAGCCCGAGCGGCCAGGCCACCAGGCAGCCGAGCGCCACCGCCAGGGCGGAGATCGTCAGGTGCTCGCCGAGCCGGTCCAGCATGCCGCCGGGGTTGGTCCAGTTCAGTGGGTCGTTGATCCAGGTGACGGCCTGCCCGATCGGGTTCTCCGCGACGGTCACCGTGCCCTCCGGGTGGACCAGGGGGTCACCAGTCGGGCGACCAGGATGAGCAACAGGTCGAGCACGACCGCGAGCGCGACGCAGAGCAGTGCGGCCGTCATGATCTCGGCCTTGTAGAGGTTGTTCTGGAAGCCCGCGAAGATGAGCTGCCCGAGCCCGCCGTGCCCGACCAGCACCCCGACCGTGACCAACGCCACCGTCGAGACGGTCGCCAGCCGTACGCCGGTCACGATGCCCGGCAACGCCAGCGGGAGGTCGATCCGGAACAGCCGCCTCCAGCGGCCGTAACCCATGCCCTCGGCGGCCTCGCGAACCTCCGGGGGCACCTGGTTGAGGCCGGCCACCACGTTGCGCACGATCAGCAGCAACGCGTAGAGGACCAGCCCGACCAGCACCGTGGTCGCACCGGTGCCCAGGTAGGGGGCGATGAACGCGAAGAGCGCCAACGACGGGATGGTGTAGACAACCCCGCTGACAGCGAGGATCGGACCGGCGAGCGGACGGACCCAGTACGCCAACACGGACAACGGCAGGGCGATCAACACCGCGATCAACACCGCTCGCCCGGTGAGGGAGGCGTGTTCGCGCACCGCAGCGAGGATCGTGTCAGAGTTGTCCCGCACGTACTGCCAGGAGAACCAGGGGTTACCCGGGTCGGCCCGGTAGCTCAGGCGGAAGGACATACGTGGACGTTACCCCGGAGGCTGCCGACGTGACCCAATCCCCTCGCGCGGCGTCGATCTCGCTGGAGGGCATCCAGAAGCGCTACCCGAACGGCACCGAAGCTGTCCGGGACCTCAGCTTGGAGGTCCGGGCCGGCGAGCTGGTGGTGCTGATCGGCCCGTCCGGCTGCGGCAAGTCGACGGTGCTGCGGATGATCAATCGCCTGATCGAACCGACCGCCGGTCGCATCACGCTCGGCGACGAGGACGTCACGAACGTCGACCCGGTGCGACTGCGCCGTCGAATCGGATACGTGATCCAGAACGTCGGCCTCTTTCCACACCAGACCGTGCGGGCCAACGTGGCCACCGTGCCGGGCCTGCTCCGCTGGCCCAAGGGCCAGACCCGGGCCCGGGTCGACGAGTTGCTCGACCTCGTCGGGCTGGACCCTGCCGAGTTCGGCGGTCGCTACCCGCACGAGCTGTCGGGTGGCCAGCGGCAGCGGGTCGGGGTGGCCCGGGCGCTCGCCGCCGACCCGGTGGTGCTGTTGATGGACGAACCGTTCTCGGCCGTCGACCCGATCGTCCGGGCCCGCCTCCAGGAGGAGTTCCTGCGCCTCCAGGCCGAGGTGCGCAAGACGATCGTGCTGGTCACCCACGACCTCGACGAGGCCGTCCGACTCGGTGACCGGATCGCCGTCCTCTCCGAGGGCGGGCACCTGGAGCAGTACGACACCCCGGCCGCGCTGCTCGGCGCACCCGCCACCGCGTTCGTACGCGAGTTCGTCGGCGCCGACCGGGGCATCCGCCGGTTGGCGGTCACCCCGCTCGACCGGGAGGCGCTGGAGCCGGTGCCCGAGGACGCCGCACCGGACCTGCCCACCGTCGCCGTGGACGGCTCGGCGTACGACGCGTTGGCGGTCCTGCTCACCTCGGGCCGGGACCGGCTCCTCGTGACCGACGCCGGCCGGCCGGTGGGCGCGCTCAGCCGACAGCGCCTCCTCGACCTCGGCCGCCCGACCAGCTGACTCGCCCCGGCGCACGTACGACAGTCGCGCCTGACCCCACCTCGGTGTGGTCAGGGCGACTGTCGAGGCGCGGTCAGGCGCGACCGCCGAGGCTGGCGATGCCGATGATCCACCCGGTAAGGAAGCCGTAACCGGCACCGGTGCTGGCGTCCTGAAGGGCCCCCAGCAGTGACGGTGCCGGGCCGAGCAGCGCCGCCAACACCGCGGCCAACCCGCCAGCCAGCACGTACGCGGCCCAGCCGGAGAAGAACTGGCTGACCGGGCCGGGCACCCGGGCGACCTGGGCGGCGGGCAACAGGTAGAGCAGCGCCACCGCGAGGACCACCAGCAGGACGGCTCGCAGGTCGGCGGCGAACAACCCGCCGGCCTGCCCGTCCGCGTCGAGCCGCCAGGCCGGCCAGGCGAGCAGGCGCGCGTAAAAGACCCCGGCCGACTCCGGGTCGGTCAGGGTGACGGCCCACCCGGTGTACGCCGGACTGCCGCAGATGCCGACCAGCAGCAACACGGCGAGCGCGCCGGTGCCGGCGGCCGTGCCGTAGCGGCTGACCGGGCCGGAACGGTGGACCAGCGACGCGATCCGCCCAGGCCCCGAACCGGTGGATCGGGCCGACCTGGGCTGCCCCGAGCGGCTCAGTGCTTCATCAGGTAGTCGATGAAGGCGGCCCGCAGCAGCGGCGCCGACTCCTCGTAGCCGTGACCGGTCAGCTCCCGCCACAGCGCGTTGGCCTCGTCGATCGTCGGGCCGATCGAGTTCGGGGCGCCATCCAGCACCGTTGCCTCGTCCGCGTTCGGCAGGTGGCGCAGCACCGACCAGAAGAAGCCCACGTCCCGATGGTCCCGGGCCCGGGCGAACGCCCGCTCCCGCAACTCCTCGGTGGACAGCGCGTCAAGGTCCTCGAACGAGGTTCCGCCCGGGGTGGCGGCAGGTGAGTCGGTCATGTCGCCGAGCCTAACGGTCGAGATCAGCTCCGGCTCGGCGGACGCGGCGCGGCTCACCGCTCGTCGGTGTCCCACCGTCGCGGGCCGTCCTCCCACCGCGGATCCCGCCACGGGTCGATCGGCTGCGGCGCGGCCTGGGTCGGCAGCGTGGGAGGCCAGTTGTCGACGGACTGCGGCTGCGGCGTGGTCCAGCCCGAGCTGATCGTGCCGTCGCTGACCGGCTCGGGCCGCTCCGGCCTGCCCGGTCGGGGCCGCCCGAGCGTCTCGACCAGCCGAGTCGCCAGCAGCCCGACGCCGAGCGCGGCCCCACCGACCGCCCAGTTGCTCAGCGTCCAGCCGCGCTCCGACGCGTACACCTGGAAGACGGTGACCAGGCCGACCGCCAACAGCATGCCGAACACACCGCCCCGGCGGCCGTACGCGCTGGTGCCGGCGAGCATGGCCACGCCGACGGCCAGCACCGTCCAGTCCAGCCCCGAGGTGGGCGCAACCGGCCCGGGGTCGTTGGCGGCGAGCAGTATGCCGGCCAGAGCGGCCAGCACGGTGGAGACGACAAGCGCGGCGGCGGTCACCACGGCGGCGACCGCGCCCCGCCGACGGGCCGGATCGGCGATCGGTCGGTATCGGCCGACGAGCCGACGGATCGCCCGGATCGCGCCGAACAACCCACCCAGGACGGCCACCGCGGCGAACCCGGCGAACAGGTAACCGGCGCTGCCCCTGGGGTCGTAGTCGCCCTGCACCAGCACGGGCGCCGATCGACGTTCGATGTACACCACCACGGCGGCGGCGCCGGCCAGGCTGGCCGCCCAGCCCGGCACGTGCAGCACCACCACGGCCAGCGCCAGCGCCAGCCCGCCCACCGCGGCGACCGCCACGGCCGGGCCGAGCGACTCCGGCAGACCCCGGTCACCCTGCTCGGCGTAGTGCAGGGCGGCGGCTACCGCGATCGGGCCGACGGCCAGGTTCGGCGCGGCAGTCCGCAGGCTCAACCCTGCGGCCAGTGCGAGCAACCCCAGCCCGACCGCGTCGATCAGGAGCGTGCGCAGGTTCTCGTCGCGCACCGCAGCCGGATCCTCCCGCCAGAGCAGCCAGCTCACGACGGCCAGCCCGGCCAGCAGCAGCAGCTCCCACCCCAGGTGTACGCCGATCCGATCCCGGCCGGGCTCACCGTGGGTGGGATCGTCGAAGACGTTGTCCAGAACGGCGGCCGGCACCCCGGAAGAGGGTTCGGCCGACCGGTCCCGGCCCGCTTCTTCGTAACCCATGACGCCGCCTCCCCAGTGGCCGACCGTCCCCAGTCCGGCGCACGGACGGACCCTGGGCGGCCCTTGCTCCCCGATCGCAGGCACCGTACCCGCGACCGCAGCCGGGCGTAACCCCCTGCTCAGCGCTGGCCGGGGCGGCTCTCCCGCGGGTCCTGCTCGTGCTCGTCGTCCGGGCGTTCCGGCACCCGGCAGGAGCGCTCCAACCAGAGCGCGGCGCCGACCAGTGCCAGCGAGGCGAGCAGGCCTCCGCCGGCGGCCGGTCGATCGTCCAGGGCGGCGCGGGTGGTCTCCACGAAGAGCCAGCCGGTGAGCCCCGCGTAGAAGCCCGCGAAGATCGCGGCGGCCAGCGCCGACGCCTTGGCCAGCACCACGAAGCGGGCGACCAACAGCGGATTGACCGGCTCCCGACCCGGTTTGCGCTCGATCCGGCCCCGGGTGTTGATCGCGGCGTACGCCTCCAGCACGGCGAGCCCGGCCAGCGTCACCACCGGCAACCAGGGCAGCCGGGGAATCCCGCTGTAGTAGAGGGTGCTGATCAGCAGCCAGGCCACCGCCGCCGCAGCCAGGCCGGCCACGACCAGGGTCGAGATCCGGGTGGGGCCCATCCGCGACCCGTCCGGGCCCGACCCGCGGGGTGGGGGCTTCGCCTGCGTCATGCCGGCCGGTTCCGCTCGGTCATGCCGTCGACTCTAACGCCAACTCCGGCCGGGGACGCAGTTCCAACGCCCCGTCCGCCGCAGGGCCGGTGGTCAGCAGGTCGGTCAGCCAGCCGTGACCGGGCAGCCGTCCGTACGGCTGGATGTCGATCCACGGACGCAGCACGAAGGCGCGCAGGTGCGCCCGGGGGTGTGGCAGGGTCAACTCCGGGTCGTCGCTGAGCACCGGCTCGTCGTCGTCGCCCCAGACCGCGATCACGTCCACGTCGAGGGTGCGCGGCCCGAACCGCCGCTGCGGGTCACGGACCCGGCCGGCTGCGCGCTCCGCGTCGCGGGCCCGTTCCAGCCAGTCGCGCGGGCTCGCGCTCTCGTCCTGCACGAGCACCACCGCGTTGAGGTACGCGGGCTGATCGGTGTCGCCCCACGGTGGAGTCTCGTACACCCCGGAGAGCACGAGCACCGCGTCGCCGAGAGTGGCGACGGCTGTGCGCAGGTGCTCCAGGCGGTCGCCCAGGTTGCTGCCGAGCGAGAGAACCGCCCGGGTCACCGGGTACGCGCCCGGGTCATCGTGACGGCCACGTCGGTGAAGGTGTGCGGCACCGGCGCCTCGGGCTTGTGCACTGTGATCGTCGCGGCGTCGACCCGAACGTCTGCCAGACAGACCGCGAGGAGCCGGTCCGCCAGGGTCTCGATCAGGTTGACCGGCTCGCCGGTCACCACCGCGACCAGGCGTTCGGCCAACTCGCCGTAGTGCACTGTGGCGGCAACGTCGTCACTGGCGGCGGCCGGGCCTAGGTCCAGCTCCAGGACGGCGTCGACCACGAAGTCCTGCCCCTGAACGCGTTCGAAGTCGTACACCCCGTGCCGGCCGTGCGCCCGCAGGCCGGTCAGCTGGATCCGGTCCGTCGTCATCGCCGTACCCCATGCTCGTGATCGTGGTGGGTCAACTTCCTGTCGTGCGACGGCACGGCCAGGCGAGGGCTGCCGGTGGCCGCCCAAACGGCGAGCGCGTCGGCGGTGGCCCGCACGTCGTGCACGCGTACGCCCCAGGCGCCCGCGGCGACCGCCAGCACACTGGTGGCCACGGTGGCCGCCTCCCGCTGGGCGGTCGGTCGCGGCGTACCGTCCGCGGCGGCGAGCAACCCACCGAGGTACGACTTGCGGCTCGCCCCGAAGAGCAGCGGATAGCCGAGATCCAGCAACTCCGGCAGGCGGGCGCTGAGCTCCCAGTTGTGCGCGGCCGTCTTGGCGAAGCCGAGCCCGGGGTCGACGATGAGGCGGTCGGCGGCCACCCCGGCGGCCAGCGCCGTGTCGATCCGTTGGGACAGCTCGGCCCGGACGTCGGCCACCACGTCCGTGTAGGTGGCCAGATCGCGCATGGCACGGGAGTGCCCTCGCCAGTGCATCAGCACCCAGGGGCAGTGCGCGTCGCGGACCACCCGGGCCATGTCCGGGTCGGCCAGGCCACCGGAGACGTCGTTGACCACCGCAGCGCCGGCGGCCAGGGCGGCCTCCGCGACCCGCGCGCGGCTGGTGTCAACGCTGACCGCCACACCAGCGGCGGTCAGCTCGCGAATGACCGGCAACACCCGCTCGGCCTCGGTCTCGGCGTCGATCCGCGCGGCGCCCGGACGGGTCGACTCGCCGCCGATGTCGACCAGGTGCGCTCCGGCGTCCCGTAGACGGACGCCGTGTCCGACGGCGGCGTCCAGGTCGGCGTACCGTCCGCCGTCGGAGAAGGAGTCCGGTGTGACGTTGAGGACGCCCATCACCACCGGGCCCGAAGCCCGCACCAGATCGGTCACGACTAGACGGTACCGGTCGCGGCGGCGGCGCCCAGCGACCCGGGTGGGCCCCGCACCACTACCCCTGACGTGCCGATTAGAACAGGTGTACGATCGGTCATCCGGGCAGTATCGGGCAGTCCCTTCGCGGCTTGTCGCAATCCGGGGCGGCCCGTACGCTTTGGAATTGGCCAGCATCGAGATGGCGAAGCTTGGAGGGAGGGCCGAAGCGGGGAAAATCCGCCCAAACCTCGCCACCCTCCGTGGTGAGTAACGAACACAGGGTCAAGAACGCCATGCCCTGTGGAGCACTTTTCCCGCCAGGCTTGCCTATTGCACCGCCGCGGCATCGCCGGCCGCGCTATGGGGAGGTTCCAGTGATCGCCTACGAGCTCATGGAGACGGCGTCGTCCGGCGTCGCCCACGCGCTCTCCACCCTGGCGTCGACTCCACTCGCGGAGCCGGCACCGAAGGGGATCGACACCAACAGTGTCGTCACCTTCTTCGCCAGCAAGATCGCGCCGATCCTGCTCGCAGTCCTGGGCGTCATCTTCATCGGCCGTGCCAGCCGAGGCGAGATCTCCAAGGTGCTGACCAGCTCCGCGATCGCCATCGTCGGGCTCGCCTTCATCGCGGGCGCGGCAACACTTTTCTTCGTCGGCGATTACCTGATCGACCTGATCTTCGAATAGGCGCGTTCACCAGATGCGGCTGCGCACCGACGACGACATCTACCGGGCCCGCCTGGTCTACCTCGGGCCGCCCGGTTACACCCTTCCGGTCCACCTGCCCTACGCCCAGTACGGGCTCTTCATGTTGCTGGTCCCCCTCTACATGTTCATCCACTGGCTGTTCACGTTGACGGTCGAGCTCTTCCCCGCCTGGGAGATCGCGCTCGCCATCGTGACCACGTCGTTCATCTTCCGGCACGTCGACCCCGATCGGCCGGCGCGGGTGGTCATCCGCACCGCGCTGACCGACTGGCGACGCACCCGGGAGCCGGCAGTCGAGCAGCGCGATCCGCGCCTGGTCGGCAGCCGGATCAGGATTCGGGAGGAACTGGCATGACCGGACGTATGTCGAACGGCCCGTCGCAGGACGCGGGCATGGGTCTGCCGACAGCCGCCGAGGCGATCGCATGAGCCGCTCCTCCACGCCGGGCTCCCCGGCCGGCCGCCCTGGCGCACCGGTCGGTCACCGTGCGCACTCGTTCGACTACATCGAGGACGAGGACGAGGTTGCCCTCGACCCCGCGCTGGTGACGTCACCCGGCCACGGTGCCGTCGGCGTGTTCCAGGCACCCCGGCCGGTTCCCCGCCGGCCGCCACCGGCCGAGCCCACCGCCGTGTCGTCCGGCGAGAACGCCGACATCGACTCCCCCTTCCTGGACCTCTTCGGCGGCGGAGGGCGACCCGGCACGGCGCGAGCCGTCACGGCCGGCCCGAGCACCCGCGAGCAGCCGGCGATCCCGCATCAGCCGCCACCAACCGCCGGCCCGGCACCCGCTCGCGCGGTTCCCGAGCTTGAGCCACCGTGGACCCCCGCCGACAACGGTGGCCTACCCGCCGACCCTCGGCACGGGGGCGGCCACCAGGCCAGCGAGTCCCGGGTGCCGCATCAGGCCGGGGATCGACGGCCGATGGGGCGTCCGTCGGATGAGCCCGATCCGTCCGCCGGCGGTCCGTCCGTGACCGCCGGCCCCGCCCGCCGACCCGCCGGCACCGCGTCTAGTGGCCGCCCCCCAGCGACGCCGGCGGCCCGACCGGCGGCTCAGGCGCAGCCCCAGCCGACGGCCGCCAGCCGGTCCACGGCTCCGCCGGAGCAGCCGGCGATGATCACATCTGCGAATCGGCCAGCTCTCGAGCGCACCGCGCGTCGGGCCACCGACCCGGAACGACCCAGAGGCACCGGCACCGCGGCCCCCGGCAAGGAGGTCGCCGCACCCCGACAGCGCACGGCGAGCCGACCGGACCGACCGATCAAGCCGACCCGGGTTCGCGCTCCGAAGATCAAATTCGGGGATCGGGATCCGTCGGTCGAACTGGCCATCACCGAGATCGCCGGCCACCTCACCTTCACACCGAACACCGTCACCGCCTGGTACTGGCTGCCCGAGGTCCGCTGGGCGTTCCGGCCGGACGCCGAACGCGAGGCGCTGCTGTCGGCGATCTCCGAGCAGTACGCGGGCCTGGCCGGCTTCCGACTGCACCTGCGCCGCACCACCCGGCCGTTCCCCGCCGACGAGTGGGCTCGCACCATCGACACGCACACGGCGGCGCCGCTGCCCGACGTTCCCGGCACCACCGGCTGGGCCGACCACCTGGTCGCCGCCCAACGCCACCTGATGGCGGTCAACCACGCCGAGGGCCAGACCTACCTCGGTGTCACCTTCGCCCGGCGTTCCCTCGGCGACTCGCTCACCGAGCGGCTGCTGCGCACCTTCGGACGAGGCACCGCCGATGGCGAGCGCCGCAAGCTCGGCCGCACCGTCGAACAGTTCGACGAGGTGCTCGGGGCATTCGGCATGCGGGGCCGACGGGTCACCGCCCAGGAGCTGGAATGGCTGCTCTACCGCTCGGTGGCGCTGTGCATGTCACCGCCGAGCACCCTCTCCCCCGTGACCGACGGGCGCTGGGAGCGCGGCGACCTGCTCGCCATGACCGAGCAGGTCGAGCGCTACCGCACCCCGTACGGCTCGACGGTCAAGCTGGTCAACCGGATGACCGGCGAGGAACGGCACGTGGCAGTGCTCGCCGTCGGCCGGATGGAGCCGCTGGAGATCCCGGAACGACACGAGCCCTGGCTGCACTTCCACGAGCGGCTGCCCTGGCCGATGGAGATCTCCACCCGCGTCGACATCCTCGGCTCCGGCGACTCCTTCCGTAACCTGGAACACCGGCTGCGGATGATCCGCTCGCAACAGCTCGACTACGCCGAACACGGCATCGACGCGCCCCCGGAGCTGGAACGACTGGCCAAGCGCGCCCTGGTGATCGGCGACGAGATGACCACCGGTCTCCCGGTCGACTCGGCCCGTGCGCACGGCTGGCACCGGATCGCAGTCGGCGGCCGGACCAGGGAGGAATGCCTGGAGCGGGCCCGCCGGCTCATCCAGCTCTACTCCCGGGAGCTGCGCATCTCGCTGCAGCACCCGAAGAACCAGGACTGGCTGGCCCGCGAGTTCATCCCCGGCGAGCCGATCGCCAACACCGGCTACGTGCGTCGCATGCCGGTGCCGTTGCTCGCCGCCGCGCTCCCCCAGGCCGCGTCCAACGTGGGCGACCGGCGGGGCGACCTGATCGGCCGTACCGCCGGCACCTGCCGCCGCCCGGTCTTCCTCGACCTGCACTTCCCCATGGAGGTCCGGGAACGCTCCGGGCTCGCGGTCTTCGTCGCCGAACCGGGCGGTGGCAAGTCCACCCTGCTCGGCGCCCTGGGCTACCTGGCCGCCCGCCGAGGTGTCCAGGTGACCCTGCTCGACCCGTCCGGCCCGCTGGCCCGCCTCTGCGCGATGCCCGAGCTGCGGCCGTACTCCCGGGTGTTGAACCTGACCGGCTCGGAACACGGCACCCTGGCGCCCTACTCGCTGATCCCGACGCCGCTGCGCTCCGAGTTCGGCACCGGGGCCGCCGGCGACCGCGAGTTCGAGATCGCCGTCTCCAACGCCCGGGCCGAGCGGCGGATGCTGGTCCAGGACATCTGCATGATGCTCGTCCCGCCGCAGGTGGCCAGGGAGGCGTCGACCGCCACCCTCTTCCGGCACGCCGTCCGCCAGGTCCCCGCCGAGGAGACCTCCACCCTGGACGACGTGGTGAGCTGCCTCGGACGGCTCGACGACGACGCCGGCAAGGAACTGGCCAACCTCCTGCTGGACACCGCCGAGATGCCACTGGCCATGCTCTTCTTCGGCCGACCGCCGGAAGGGCTGCTCGGTGCCGACGCGGCACTCACCGTGATCACCATGGCCGGGCTACGGTTGCCCGACCTCAAGATCGAACGCGAGTACTGGTCAGCCGAGGAAGCACTGGCCCTGCCGATGCTGCACACAGCGCACCGGCTCGCCGTCCGGCGCTGCTACGGCGGCTCGATGTCATCGCGCAAACTCGTCGGCCTCGACGAGGCGCACTTCATGGAAGGCTGGCGGTCCGGGCGCTCCTTCCTTGTCCGACTCGCCCGAGACTCCCGCAAGTGGAACCTGGCCGCACTGGTCGCCTCCCAGAACCCCCGCGACATCCTCGGCCTCGACGTGCAGAACCTCGTCTCCACCGTCTTCGTCGGCCGCATCGCCGAGGACGCCGAGATCGCCTCCGAAGCGCTACGACTGCTGCGGGTGCCCGTCAACGACGGGTACGAGGCCACCCTCGCCTCGCTCTCCGCCGCCGACACCAGCTCGTCCAGCCGGCTCGGCTTCCGCGAGTTCGTGATGCGCGACGTAGACGGACGAGTGCAGAAAGTCCGAGTCGACGTCTCGTACGTCGAAGGGCTGCTGGACCACCTCGACACGACGCCAGCCGCGATAGCCGCGGCGGCCGGAGTCCTGCCGAGCATCCCCCTGCCGGATCTGGAGGCGTGACATGGCTAGGGCCTGGGCAAGGACCGCGTCGTTCCTGCTCGCCCTTGGCGTACTGGCCGGGGCTACCCTCACCTGGCCGCTGATCGGCGCGGAGGCCGCAGCCGCCGCACCGCCCACCGCCCAGGCCCGCGCCGACCTCTGCACGACTGCCGAATGGCAAGCCGACTTCCGCGCCTGCGTGGCAAAGCTGAAGCAGGTCAGCAAGGCCGAAATCGATTGCCGGAAGCCACCCGTGCCTTCCGCTCCGGATTCGGGGCTGGCTGGCTGGTTCGCGTCTCGCCCGGATTCGTCAAAGCTGCCCGGGCCGAAGGGCATCTACAGCGACTACGGCTACGGCGGCTACAGCTACAACACGTACGACGTCGACGGTGGGTGCGCCTCCACCATCCTGCATCCGGACTACAAGTTCACCACCACGGTCGCCAACGGCGAGCTCATGATCGCCACGGCCGTCGTGGGTGCCTCGAACGCCCTGCGTGAACGGGCCTGGGATCCCCGCTCGATGTGGAACTGGGCCGACCCGCTGGTAGAGAAGGCCACTAAGGCGGTCTACCAGAAGGTCTTCAGCGTCTTCGGGATCATCACTCTCTGCGTGGTGGGTCTCTACCTGCTCTGGCGCTCCCGCCAGTCGGACATGAGCAATGCGATGACGACGGCAGGGTGGGCGCTACTGGTGATGGTGGCGGTCACCGCGCTGGCGGCCTGGCCGGTCAAGTCGGCGAACATCGCCGACGGCACCCTGATCACCTCACTCGGCGTCGTTCACGACGCCGTGGGTCCCGCAGCTCGGGACACCCCTGCGGATCGTTGCGTCGTTCCCAACCCAGACGCTTGTGTGGACAAAAGACCGCCTGCTGTTCGTGCCAGCGACACTGCAACCGAGGCAATGCTCTATCGCAATTGGCTGCGCGGAGTGCTCGGCTCGGCGGATAGCGAGACCGCCCGCAAGTATGGCCCTGCCCTTTACGACGCCAAGGCATTCTCCTGGGAGGAGGCCGAGAAGCTACGGGCCAACCCGGCCACCCGGCCAGCGACGATCGAGGCCAAGCAGCAGCAGTGGATGACGGTCGCGGAGCAGATCAAGACCGAGGATCCGGAGGCGTACGAGTTCCTGACGGGCACCCGCGACATGGACCGGATCGGATCTGGTTTCATCGCCGTGCTCGCCGCCGTGCTCTTCGCGATGTTCGACCTGACCGCGTCAGTGCTGGTCCTGCTGGGCTTTTTGATCTTCCGGTGGGCGGTGATCGCTGCTCCGATTCTCGGCACGATCGGCCTACTGCGACCCGCCAGCGCTGGGCTACGCCGACTGGCTAATGCCGTCGTTGCCGCAGTGTTCAACATCGCCATTTTCGGCACTGGCGCCGCGATTTACCTTTTCGCGGTCGATTTGATCATGAGTACCCCCGCTTTGGCCGGTTGGCTTCAGGTGGTGCTGGTCTGGCTCTGCGGGGTGGTCGGGTGGCTGCTGCTGCGGCCGTACCGGCGGATCACGCAACTCGGCGGCAAGGACAGCAGCGAAGCGGTCAGTTCGGCCGGATCCTGGCACCGCCGGTTCTTCCGCGACATGCGGACCGCCGCTCGGCTGGACGTAGCCGAGCCGGGCGGAACCGCCGAGCCGGTGGGCGGACGTCGACGGTCACCCAACGCGGAACAGACCCGACTACGCCCGGAGGCGCGGCGGGAGGACCCGGCTCCGGTGCCGACAGCTGCGGCCGAGGGCCGGCGCGCAGACACGGCGCGCCCCGACGGCCGAGAGCGGCCCGACGAGGCGCCGGCGGAGGAGGGCAAAGGTCGGAGCCGCCCAACCGCCCCGCAGCCCCGACGTCGACAGCCGGCGACCTGGACCGAGCCGGATGTTCCGGCTGAGAACCCGTCGTTCGTTGTCTACCGCCCAGGCTCCACCGAGCGTGTACCGGATCGCACCGGACCTCGGGTGCGCTCAGAGGCGAGGTGACGGCGATGCGACGGGCGCTGGAATTCCTCTTCACCCGGGCGCTGCGGTCCCGGCTGGGCGTTGCGCTCGTGATCGGGGTGGTGGTCGTCGGTGTGCTCGGGGCGGCCAGGCTGATCTCCAGCCCGGGTGACTCAGCCGATGGGTTGAGCAGCCGTCCGGATGGGCCGATCATCACGGTGGACCCGACGGCCGGCGACGACGGTCTGCTCAACAGCGCGGCTCCGCCGCGACCCGTGACGTCGCCCGGCGCCCGCACGCCCGAACAGACCGCCGACCGCTTCGCCAAGGCATGGCTGGGCAGTCCCGGGATGACCACCGAAGAGTGGCAGGCTGGCCTGCGGCCGCTTTCCACGCCGGCGCTGAGGGAGAAGTTGACCGGCGCCGAGCCCGAGAGCGTGCCGGCCGAGAAGGTCACCGGTCCTCCAACCATGCGAGAGCGGACCGAGACGTTCGTCGAGTTGCTGCTACCTCTTGATGCCGGCGGGCTCCGGTTGGAGCTGGTCACCTCCGATGATGGTTGGCTGGTCGACGTTCTGGACTGGGAGCGGCCATGAGCGACGTTGGTAACGCCAGAACCCGCCGCGGCCCCCTACGGCTCGGTGTGGTCGCCGCGGTGCTCACCGGGATGCTGCTTCTGCTCTGCTGCACCGGCGGCACCGCGGCGTTCTTCCTCACCGGGCTCGGAGGCGACGACGCCGAGAACGGCGACACCATGGCAGGCAAGGAGTGCGGGCCGGTCCGGGCGGTGAACATCGCGGGCAAGCTGCCGCGATTCGCCCAGTACGGCGACACACAGGTCCGCAATGCCGCGATCATCATCAAGGTCGGCCAGGACATGGGCGTGCCCTCGCGAGGCTGGGTGGTCGCCCTCGCCACCGCGATGCAGGAGTCCGCCCTGCGTAACCTCGCCAACAGCGGCGTACCCGAATCCCTGGCCCTGCCACACGAGGGCGTTGGCGCGGACCACGACTCGCTGGGCCTGTTCCAGCAGCGGCCGGGGTGGGGCAGTGTCGCCGAACGGTTGAACCCCGCCTACGCGGCGCGCAAGTTCTACGAGAAGCTCGTCAAGGTGGGGAGCTGGCAACAACGACCGCTGACCGTAGTCGCGCAGCGGGTCCAGGTCAGCGCTTACCCGGACGCGTACGCCAAGCACGAAGAGGTAGCCAGCAGGATCGTGGACGCACTGGCCGGCGGGGCGGCCCGCACCGTCGAGATCAACGGCAAGGCGGTGTGCAACGCCGCCGAACGCGGTCAGATCGCCGCCTCCGGCTGGACCGCGCCGATCCCCGGCGGAGTCGGCTCCGGTTTCCGCACCGCCAGCCGACCCCGCCACAACGGAGTCGACATCGGCGCGGCCAAGGGCACCGAGATCCGCGCCGCAGCGACTGGTCGGGTGCTGGTCTCCACCTGCGACGAGGACGACCGCGGCCGAGAAGACTGCAACGTGGACGGATTTCCCGGCAAGGGGGGCTGCGGCTGGTTCGTCGACCTGCTGCACGCGGGCGGCTACATCACCCGGTACTGCCACATGGTGGTTCAGCCCTTCGTCAAGAAGGACCAGATAGTGACGGCCGGTCAGGTGATCGGCAAGGTCGGCAGCAGTGGCAACTCCTCCGGCCCGCACCTGCACTTCGAGGTGCACCTGCGCAACGACCGTAACGCGTCTGGCGCGGTGAATCCAATCCCGTTCATGCGCGAGCGGGGTGCCCCGCTGCGCGCCGCTGAGTGAGGCCAGCACCTGCATGACCGGACCGTTACCTGACCCCTTCGCCGACCAGCCGGACTGGGCACCGCAGCCGCCGAGACCGCTGACCATCGTCCCCGCGACTGAGCGGGTCGAGCTACGCGGCCAACGGGTGCTGGTCGGGCTTCCCGGGATGGGTTGGCGCGGGGACCTGCGCGCGGACGACCGGGTCGTGCAGAGCGCCCGGACCTACGTTCCCGTGATCCCCGAGCACGAGTGGTACCGGGCCGAAGCCGACCAGGTCGAGGTTTTCGCGCCGTTGGTGCCGGTGGAGCGGGTCTGGGTGGAGACGGTCGGCAGCCGTCCGGCAGTGGACGACGCCCGGGACACGGGCATCCGGTTGGTCTCGCTGGACGGCCCGGCACACCGGACCCCCACGCCAGTCTTCGAAGCGGACGCGGTCACCGGTCGACGGGTGGTGCACGTCGAGGGCGGCCTGGAGCACCGTGACCTCCGAGCGGTCACCGAGACCTACTCGGGCGCCGAAGGGGACATCTGCGTGCGAGTCACGCCCGAGGTGGAGTGGTACCGCTGGGCCTGGCGCGGTCAGTCACCCACCACGCTGGAGGTGCCGGTTCATATCCTGTGGATCGAGTGAGTCAGCCAGCTCGCGTGCCGCCACACACGTGCCAACCATCGCTTGACCGAGTATCGAACCGCCAGGACTGACGGTCGCTCTGGCTTATTCCGTCCATCCGAGCCGAGATGATCAACGTAACCTCGACAGCAGCTGCCTCGCCCTGTGTCTGCACAGTCAAGGGCCCCCAACTGACCGTTATCGTGGTGCCGAAACGTTGCTCCCGCTCGACTAGATCGGTCCGCAGGGCGCGTAAAGCCTCCAGCTGTGACTCGCTTTCGCAGGTGAACAGGTCCGCTCTGACGTCATTGCGATCGACGAGGAACGCGCGCAGATAGTTGTCCACGACCACGTCGGGGGTGCTGCGGTCGGGTGTCGAGGCGCGGTTGTACCAGACCACGGCGGTGGCGATGCCTCCGAGGCAGAGCAGGGCGAGCACGCCAGCGACGACAGTGAGCACCGTCCGCGTTCGGCGGCGTGGCGGCTGCGGTGCCGGCGTTGCCGGGGCGGGCGGCAGCTGCTCGGACGGTGTCCGCTGGGCCGGTACGCGGGAGACCTGGGAACCGGCGGGGGGCTGCACTGATTCCACCTCCTGAAGTTATCGGCTGGACGCTCCGGAGCCAATGCCTCAGATCCAGCGGATCGTGACGGACCCCTCCCCACCGGTGAGATCCACGACAACACCGGCGCAGCGCCGAGGCACCTCCCGGAGGAGGACCGTCGGCTGGGATACCGTCTCTGCTCGGGGAGGGGTTGCCAACCTCGGGTAGAGGGGGTGGACGCGGTGGCCGGTCCGAAGGCTCGCACGAACCGCGCCGCAGCCCTGCACCGTCGGGCGTCGGCCGTCGCGACCGCGGCTGCCGGGATCCTGGACGAGACGCGGCCGGCTCCGGCCGATCAGCGCCGCCAGTACGAGGTGGCCGACCGGTTGCGGACGGCTGCGGCCTTGCTGGCGCCGGGCTGGTCGGGCGCTGCACTGGACTCACTCACCGTGGACTCGCCGGCCGGTGATGGTCCGCCGCCGTTCGTTCGGGTCGGCACTGCGGCACCGTTGGACGACGCTCGTTTTCCCGCGTTGGTGCCACTTGTCGGCACCGGTCACCTCAGCGTGGACGCTGACGCACGGGAGCCACGGGTTGCGGGGTTGCTCCGGGCCGTACTCCTGCGGTTGTTGGGTGCGGCCCCGGCGGGTGCCCTGCTGATTCGCGCTGTGGATGCCACCGGGGCTGTGCTGACGCCGTTCGGGGCACTCGCTGATGCTGGCCTGTTGCCGCCACCGGCGGTGGACGTGGTGGGTCTGCGCGCGGTGCTGACCGAGGCGGAGCAGTGGGTGACGCCGGGGGCGAGTGGGCGACGCCGCCACGATCGGACGCTGTTGCTGGTGGTGGCCGCGCTTCCGGAGTCGACAGGCCCGACCGATCTGGCGCGCATCGAGACGTTGGCCGAGCAGGGGCCGGCCGCTGGGCTGCACCTGGTGGTGGCGGGTTGGCCGCCCGCCGGCCCGTACTCGGCCCGGGCACCGCTGCCGCACACCACTGCGCTGGCGTTGCGTAATGCGTACGCGCTGCTCGGCGATCCGCCGGGGGCGTCGTTCGCCGGGCCGGGCGCTGATCCGCCGGGCGGTTTGAACTCGCCGGTCTTCGTCGAGTCGGACCCGCCGGCCGAGCTGGTCGACGCTGTTTGTCGGCGGCTCGCCGAGCAGGTGGAGGCGGGTTCCCGGTTGGCGTTGGGTGCTCTGCTGCCGCCGACGGGTGAGCGACTGTGGGAATCGGACTCGGCCGATGGGCTGACCACGACCGTCGGCGATGCCGGGGGCCGGTCGGTGCCGTTGGGCTTCACCGAGTTGACCCCGCACTGGCTGGTGAGCGGCCGGTCCGCGGCGGGGCGGGCGGCGTTCCTGACCACCGCGTTGCTCGGCCTGGCCGCCCGGTACGGCCCGGACGACGTGGCGTTCTACCTGGCGGATCTCGGCGATGGCGAGTCCTTTGTGGAGTTCCTGCAGACCGAGCGAGACCGGTCGTGGGTTCCGCAGGTGCGCGCGGCGGCGATGGCCGCCGACCGGGAGTACGTCCGGGATCTGTTGGACGAGTTGACGGCCGAGGTCCAGCGCCGCACGGAGGCGGGCGCTCGGGCCGGGGGGCAACGCTTCGCGGAGCTGCGTCAGCACCAGTCGCTGCCCCGGATCGTCTGTGTGGTGGACAATGTGCCGCTGCTCTTCGTCGAGCGGGACCGGCTGGCCGCCGAGGTGGCCGCCCAGTTGGACGGGCTGGCCCGGGCGGGTCGGGCGTACGGCGTGCATCTGGTCCTGGCGGGTGCTGGCGAGTTGGGGCTGAGTGCGCGCGCGGAAACTGGTCATCGGGATTCGGTGCTCGGGCAGTTCCCGGTGCGGGTGGCGCTGCCGGGTGGCAGTCCGGTGTTGGAGCCGACAAACGACTCGGCGGCCGGTCTGCCGGTGGGCAGCGCGGTGGTGAACACGGCCGGCGGGCTCGGCGGCCCACGGGGCGCGATCCGGGGTCACGAGCGGTTGATCCGTCACCCGGACCCGCAGGATCATCCGGAGGTCGTGGAGAAGCTGCGGCACGAGTTGTGGGAGGCCCGTCCGGCGGGGTCGGTGCCGCCGGTGGTCTTCGCGGGTTACGCCCGCCCGCTGCTGGGCAATGATCCGCGCCACCGGGCGGCCCTGGCGGGACAGGCTCACGGGCCGGCCGCCCTGTTGGGCCGGGCGGTGGACGTGGCCCGCTCGACGGTCGCCGTGCCGTTGGGGCCGGCGGCTGGGCGCAACCTCGCGGTGTTGGGGTCGGGCACCGCGGCGGGCGGGCTGTTGGCGACGGCGGCGCGGAGCACGTCGGCTCACCACGCGCCGGGCAGTGCCCGCTTCCTGGTGGCGGCACCGGATCCCGGGGCCCGGGTCCTGGCGGAGGCGTTGACGGCCGATCTGGCGGCCCGGCATCCGGCCGAATTGGTGGATCTGCCGACGCTGCTCGCGGACGCGGCCCACGACCTGCCGACGTATCTGGTGGTCTTCGGGCTGGACCGGCCGGGTCCCCGGGAGCTGCCGCTGGACCGGCTGAGGTCGCTCCTACGGGACGGGCCGCCGGCCGGGCGGCATCTGCTGGGCTGGTGGCGTGCGGTGCCGCCGTTCGCCGCGTTGTTCGAGCCGGCTGGTGAGGTCGACAAGCTGGCGGCGGTGGCCGTGCTGGACGTGCCGGTCGCGCAGCTCACGGCGGTCTTCGGTCGGCCGGTCGAGTGGCAGGTGCGCCCCGACCGGGCGGTGCTCTGGGACGGTCCGGACGAGCGGGGCACGGTCCTGGTGCCGTTCGCCGACGTGGCCGGCTGATCGGGTGGCGCACGTGGAGGGTGTCGAGGTGGATTCGATCGCGACGGTGACCGGGCCGGGGCGGCAGCGGGCAGCTGCGGCGACCGGGGACGCCACGCCGCGGGCGGTCGAGCCCAGCAATGCCTGGACGGAGTATCTTGCGGCCGCCCGCCAGCTGGACGGGGTACGCCGGGGTGCGGCTGCCGCCGCCGGTGAGCAGGCCCGGTCGGCGGAGGCCGCCCGGGAGGAGTTGACGGTGCTCCGTACCGGGCTGGCGAGTCAGCAGGAACGGTTGCGCGAGTTGGGCGTACCGGCGATCTCCCTGGTGCCGTCACCGCCGGAGCTGACCGAGGCGGCCCGGTCGATGGCGGGCGGTCCGGCGGCCGTGTTGGCGGCGCTGCGGACCGCGCGTGGCTGGGCCGAGGCGGCGGACGGGGCGCTGGCCGCGCGCCGCGGGTTCCGGCCGGGGTCCTGGCCCGCGAGGGCGCGCAACCTCCTGGTGTACGGGCCGTTCGCGCTGTTGGTGCCGCTGATCCAGGTCGTGGTTCTGGCGGCGACGGGGGTGGGACCGGCCACCGTGGCGGCGTTGATCTGCGGGCTGCCGATGCCGGCGGTCGCGTTCGTCGCCGGTTGGATCGGCATTGGCAGGTTGTTCCGGGTCAGCCCCACCGAGCGGCTGGACCGTACGGTGCGTTTCGGCGCGTTGGTGTGCCTGGTGCCGGCGGTGCTGGCCACGGCCGGCCTGCTGCTGGCCCTGCTCGCTGGCTGACGGGCAGGACCCGCCCGGGCTGGTGCGCAAACGCGACGGCCGGCCGTCCCGGTTGGGGTGTCGGCCGGCCGCGGTGCGACGGGATCTCAGCGGGGGATGATCAGCGCCATCGCCTCGGCCCGCGACTTGGAGTCCGACTGCAGGATGCCGCGTACTGCCGACGTGATGGTCTTGGCACCGGACTTCTGGATGCCGCGCATCGCCATGCACATGTGTTCGCATTCGAGCACGACGACGACGCCGCGGGGCGCGAGTTTGCTCATCAGCAGGTCGGCGACCTGTGAGGTGAGCCGTTCCTGCACCTGCGGACGACGGGCGAAGACCTCGACGAGTCGGGCCAACTTGGACAGGCCGGTGATCCGCCCGTCGGGTCCTGGGATGTAGCCGATGTGCGCGCTGCCCCGGAAGGGCAGCAGGTGGTGCTCACAGAGGCTCATCACGTCGATGTCCCGGACGATGACCAGCTCTTCGTGGTTGGCCTCGAAGGTGGTGCTGAGGACCTGGGCCGGGTCGACCCGCAGGCCGGCGAAGAGTTCGGCGTACGCACGGGCGACCCGGGCCGGGGTCTGCTGGAGTCCGTCGCGGTCCGGGTCCTCGCCGACCGCGATCAGGATCTCGCGGACGGCTTTCTCGATCCGGCCGAGGTCGACAGCGTCCTCGACGGGCCGGCCGGTCAGTTTGCCGCTGATCAGCCGGGCGGCCACGTAGTCCAGCTCGTCGTCGCCGTCGGGTTCGGTCGCGGAGACGGCCAGCTCCCGGTGTGGGGAGCTGGCCGTCGGGTCGTTGCTCAGTGCGTGCCGTCCGAGTTGTTGGACGGCACCACGCCCCCAACCGACGCCTGCGCGCCGTCGGCCTGGGCCTGTGCCTTGAGCTTGTCCTTCTCCGCAGGGGTGAGCACGGGCGGCTCGGTGGAGGGCTGACGCTTGCCGAAGCCGTTGTACGGCGCCAGCGGCGGGCGCTTGACCACCCGGGAGCAGATCCGCGCCATGTCGGCCGTGGAGAGAGTTTCCTTCTCCATCAGCTCGAGCACGATGTTGTCCAGGACGTCCCGGTATTCCACCAGGATCTCCCAGGCCTCGTCGTGCGCCAGCTCGACCAGTGCCCGCATCTCGCCGTCGATCTCGGCGGCCACCGAGTCCGAGTAGTCCCGCTCGTGGCCCATGTTGCGGCCGAGGAACGGCTCGTCCCCGCTGGTGCCGTACTTGATCGCGCCGAGCTTGGAGCTCATGCCGTACTGGGTGATCATCGCGCGGGCCAGTTGGGTGGCCTTCTCGATGTCGTTGCCGGCACCGGTGGTCGGCTCGTGGAAGACCAGTTCCTCGGCAGCGCGACCGCCCAGCGCGTACGCCAGGGTGTCGATCATTTCGGCGCGGGTCTGCGTGTACTTGTCTTCGGTGGGGAGCACCAGGGTGTGGCCCAGCGAGCGGCCACGGGACAGGATCGTCACCTTGTGCACCGGCGCGGCGTGCGGCAGCGCCCAGGCGACCAACGCGTGGCCGCCCTCGTGGTACGCGGTGATCTTCTTTTCGTTGTCGCTCATCACCCGGGTCCGCCGCTGCGGACCGGCGACCACCCGGTCGATCGACTCTTCGAGCGAGTCGTTGGAGATGGCGCGCTGCTCCTTGCGGGCGGTGAGCAGGGCCGATTCGTTGATCACGTTGGCCAGGTCGGCGCCGCTGAAGCCCGGCGTGCGACGGGCCACCGCGTCGAGGTCGACGTCGGGCGTGAACGGCTTGCCCTTGGCGTGCACCCGCAGGATGGCCTTGCGGCCCTCCATGTCGGGGGCGTCCACCGGGATCTGCCGGTCGAACCGGCCCGGGCGCAGCAGCGCCGGGTCGAGGATGTCCGGCCGGTTGGTGGCCGCGATCAGGATGACGCCACCCTTGGTGTCGAAGCCGTCCATCTCGACGAGCAGCTGGTTGAGCGTCTGCTCCCGCTCGTCGTGGCCGCCGCCCATGCCGGCACCACGGTGCCGGCCGACGGCGTCGATCTCGTCGACGAAGACGATCGCCGGGGCGTTGGTCTTGGCCTGCTCGAACAGGTCACGGACCCGGCTGGCGCCGACGCCGACGAACATCTCCACGAAGTCGGAGCCGGAGATGGAGTAGAAGGGCACCCCGGCCTCGCCGGCGACCGCGCGGGCCAGCAGCGTCTTGCCGGTGCCGGGCGGGCCGAACAGCAGCACGCCCTTCGGGATCTTGGCGCCCAGGGCCTGGTACTTGGCCGGATTCTGCAGGAAGTCCTTGATCTCGTACAGCTCTTCGACGGCCTCCTCGGAACCCGCGACGTCCGCGAAGGTCGTCTTCGGAGTGTCCTTGGTGATCATCTTGGCCTTGGACTTGCCGAAGTTGAGCACCCGGGAGCCGCCGCCCTGCATCTGCGACATGAAGAACAGCAGCAGGAGCACGAGCAGCGCGATCGGCAGCAGGTTGACCAGCAGGCTCACCCAGATGCTGTCCGAGGAGACCTTGGCGTCGGCCGGGCCGGTGACCCGGTTGTTCGCCTTGGCGTCCAGCACCTCGTTCCAGACCTGGTCGCCAGCCTGGTACGGGAACTGGGCCTCGATCTTGTTGGTCTCGGTCTTGCCGAACTTGGTCTTCTGGGCCAGGTCCAGCTGGAGCGTCTGCTCCTTGTCCTGGAAGACCACCTTGTTGATCTTGGCGGTGTGCAGTTGATCGAGCGCAACGGAAGTGTCCACGCGGTGGTAGCTGGGACCACTGGTGAACAGCTGACTGAGCACAACGGCGCCGAGGATGACCAGGATGATCCAGACCACCGGTCGGCGGAAGAAACGCGTACGTTCCATACTGTTGTCGAGCGCCGGGGCGCCCGCATCCTCCTGATCGACGTCCTGACCGTCTGATGGTGTCGCCGCATTGAGCGGCGGCCGGAGCCGCCGTGCGGGCCGACTCGACCCCGAGGCGCGAAAACTACCGCGCCGCGGTCATTCGACGGTACACCGTGTACGCGAGGCGTGAGCTTGCGAGCCCCGCAGTCGTGCACCATCAAAAGACCGTGTACGCCAGCAGCGAACCTGCGAGCCTCCGCACTTCACGCGCCTTCGACATCGACGACACGCACCGTGGGCAGGCCCACCAGCCCCGCAGCCAACGTACGGCGAGTCCGGGTGGAAGCCGGCGTGGCGGGGAGTCCGGCTCGGCTACCCGAGCGCCCGGTCACGCGATCGAGTGGGTCGAGCGCGGAGGAACCTCCGGGCCACCGTGCTACACGGTAACCGCATCAGCTGAGAGCGCGCTGAACGTCGGCTTGATGGATGCCGATACAAGTCGGGCTCATGTCGACCCGCGGGCCGTCGCAACGGGTCGGCCCGGCGTCAGGAGCGGGCGTAGACCTCGGGCTTGAGCACCCCGACGTACGGCAGCTCCCGGTAGCGCTCAGCGAAGTCGAGGCCGTACCCGACCACGAACTCGGTGGGGATGTCGAAGCCGACGTACTTCACCGGTACCGGCACCTTCACCGCGTCCGGCTTGCGGAACAGGGCGACCACCTCGACGCTCGCCGCCGAGCGCGACTCGAGGTAGCGCAGCAGCCAGGAGAGCGTGAGCCCGGAGTCGACGATGTCCTCGACGACGATCACGTGCCGACCGGCGATGTCCCGGTCCAGATCCTTGAGGATGCGGACCACCCCGGAGGAGGTGGTGCCCTGGCCGTAGGACGAGATGGCCATGAAGTCGAGCTCCGCTGGCGGGCCGTTGCGGCCCAGCGCCCGGGCGAAGTCCGCCATGAACATCACCGCGCCCTTGAGTACGCACACCAGCAGCAGCCCGTCGCCTACGTGGGAGTAGTCGGCGGAGACCTGCTTGGCCAGCTCCGCCGTCTTCTCGCGGATCTGCGCCTCGGAGATGATCACGTGGTCGATGTCGGCGTCGTACCAGGAGCCGTCAGCCATGACTCCTAGCCTGCCGTACGTCGGATGGCCTCCGTCGGCGGGGCCGCACCTTTTGGCGCGGTCCCGCCGAGGATTTTCTGCCCAAACAACGCTAATCACATCAGTTGGTGCGTGACCGCCAGCGGCGGCCATCGTCGCTCGGCTTCCAGTCGGCCGAATCGTGGCTGTCGACGGTGAGGCCGGCCGCCGAGGCGGTGGCGAGGAGGACGAGGAACAGGAGGATGAACAGGAACTCCATGGCGGCGCTCGCTTTCGCATGATTGCTGTCGGTTTCGCCGCCGGTGCGCACCGGACTGAGACAAGTCTGCGACCCCGCGAAGCGATCGGACAGTGGCAGGAATGCCAGTGGTCATCGATTTACTGCCACCTGTCGGGTTACCCTCGTCACATGCTGCGGTCCGTTGCCGTCCTCGCCCTCGACCAGGTCGCTCCCTTCGAGCTCGGCGTGCTCGCCGAGGTGTTCGGCACCGACCGGACAGCCGACGGTTTCCCCGCCTACCGCTTCCAGGTGTGCAGCCCGGACGGCGCTCCCGTGCGTACCTCGTCCGGCTTCCACCTCACCCCACACGCCGACCTCGGCCCGGTCGACGAGGCCGACCTGGTGGCCATCCCCGCGCACAGCCAGGGCACCACGGTCCCCGGCCCGGTGCTCGACGCGCTCCGCCGGGCCGACGCCCGCGGAGCGCACCTGTTCAGCGTCTGCTCCGGAGCCTTCCTGCTCGGCGAGGCCGGGCTGCTCGACGACCGCGAGTGCACCACCCACTGGCGGTACGTGGACGAGCTGCAACGCCGGCACCCGCGCGCCCGGGTGCGGTGCAACTCGCTCTACGTCCAGGACGGTCGGTTGCTCACCAGCGCAGGCACGGCGGCCGGAATCGACGCCTGCCTGCACCTGATCCGCCAGGAGCACGGCTCGGCCACCGCGACCCGGCTGGCCCGGCGGATGGTGGTCCCGCCGCACCGCGACGGCGGCCAGTCCCAGTACGTCGAGGCGCCCATCCCGAAGGCGCCCGAGGCACCCACCCTCGAACCGGTGCTGGAGTGGCTGATGGGCCACCTGGACCGGACGATCACCGTGGAGGAGTTGGCCGCCCGCGCCGGCATGGCACCCCGCACGTTCGCCCGCCGGTTCCGCGCCGAGACCGGCACCACCCCGCACGACTGGCTCACCAACCAGCGCGTGCTGCTCGCCCGGCGGCTGCTGGAGGAGACCCCGTTGAGCGTGGAGGCGGTCGCCGACCAGTCCGGCTTCGGCGACGCGGCCGCGTTGCGCCACCACTTCAGTCGCCGGGTCGGTGCCACCCCGCACAGTTACCGGACCACCTTCCGGGACCGGGCACACAGCGGCTGAGACCGGCCGGTCAGGTCAGGCGGGGCGCACCGATGCCAGCCGGCCGGCGCGGCGGAGCACCCGGACACCCCCGGGCAGATCGGTGGGGCCCTGGCCGTGCCAATCGGTCACCAGGGCGTCCAGAGCGGCCACGTGCCGGTGCGACAGGGCACCGGGCAGCGCGCCCAACTCGCGGGCCCAGGAGTGCAGCACCCGGCCGCGTACGGCGGGAACCAGGCCGAGCAGCGTCGGTACGGACAGCCCTCCGTCGGGGCACCGGGCCGCCGCCAGAGCCGTCCCCGCCAACTCGTCGAGGGCGGCGTTGTCGGCGGCCACCAGCCGGGCGGTACGCGCCAGGTTGTCCACCACACCTGGCCCGAGCGCCCGCACCAGCGCCGGCAGCAGGTCGCCCCGCACCCTCGACCGGGCGTACGACGGGTCGCTGTTGTGCGGGTCCTGCCACGGGCTCAGCCCGAGGACGGCGCAGGCGGCGCGGGTCTGGTCCCGACCGATCTCCAGCAGCGGACGCAGCAGTGGCACCCCGCCCAGGTCGCGGCGGGCAGGCATTCCGGCCAGCCCGCGTGGGCCGGCGCCCCGGGCGAGCGCGAGCAGCACCGTCTCCGCCTGGTCGTCACGGGTGTGCCCGGTGAGCACCGCGACGGCGTTCTGTTGCCGGGCCGCCTCGGTCAGCGCCTGGTAGCGGGCCTCGCGGGCGGCCGCCTCCGGCCCGCCGGGGCGCCCGGCCACCTCCACCCGGGCCACAGTCGTCGACACGAACCCGACCCCTCGCCCCCAGGTGGCCACCGCCTCGGCACGCTCCGCGGAGCCGTCCTGCAAGCCGTGGTCGACGGTGACGAGCCCCGCGGCGCGGCCCAGCCGTGGCGCCACGAAGGCGGTGGCCGCCGCGAGCGCGAGCGAGTCGGCACCACCGGAGCAGGCGACCAGCACCGGCCCGCCGGACGGCAGACCCGTCAGTGCGCGGCGGACCGCCACCCGGATCGCGGCCACCGGCGGAGCGAGCGCGGCCACCGGCGGGTGGTCAGCCAGCGGCCGGGATGGTGCCGGCCGGGCCGTGCACCCGGGCAACCCAGGCGTCCGGGTCACCCAACTCCGACAGCCGAGGCAGAGTCAGCGGCGAGTTGAAGATCGAGTTGAAGCCGTCCATGCCGACGCGTTCCACCACCCCGTGCACAAACTTGCGCCCCTCGGCGTACTGGCGCATCTTGACGTCCACGCCGAGCAGCCGGCGGATCGCCTTCTCCAGCGGGTTGCCCGCCTCCCGGCGTCGGTTGAACGACGCCCGGATCCGCTCCACGCTCGGGATCACCTGCGGGCCGACGCCGTCCATCACGAACTCGGCGTGCCCCTCCAGCAGGGTCATCAACGCGGTCAGCCGGTCCAGTACGGCCCGCTGCGCCGGGGTCTGCACGATGTCCAGCACGCTGGTGCGGCTCTCCGGATCACGGACCACGTCGGACAACGTGGCCACCCCGCGCCGCAACCGCTCGACCAGGTGCTCGCTTCCGCTGGACGAGGCGTCGACGAACGCCTGCACCTCGCTGAGGAAATAGGCCCGCATCCACGGCACGGCCGTGAACTGGGTGCGATGGGTGACCTCGTGCAGACACACCCAGAGCCGGAAGTCCCGAGGGTCGGCGCCGAGCTTGCGCTCCACCTCGACGATGTTCGGCGCGACCAGCAGCAGCTGGCCCGGGTCGGCCGAGAAGACCTCGTACTGGCCGAGCACCCGGCCGGAGAGGTAGGCCAGCACCGTCCCGGCCTGCACCCCGGTGAGCCGGGACCCGATCGCCTCGGTCAACGCGCCCGGTTGCTTGTCGCCGGAGAGCCGACTCACCAGCGGTGTGATCACCTCGCGGAGACCGGCGATGTTGGTCGCGGCCCAGTCGCGGCGGTCGACCACCCGGACCGGCGGATGCGACACCTGCGCCCGCAACCCCGTGTAGTCGGCCACGTGCCCGGCCGCCTCGTCGGTCAGCCGACGCAGGTCGCCGACCACGTCGGTGGCTTCCGCGTACGACACGCGGGGGCCAGACTTGCTCAACGCCCCCGCGGTGGCGGCGGCCAGATCCCAGTCCACGAACTGCGCCATGAACCCACCGTACCCGCGCCGCGACACCCCGGCCCGGGCTCGCGCCCTCGATCGACGCCGATGACGACCGCGTCGCCCCCGAACCGGCGACGGTCAGCCGCAGCCGCAGCCCGCCAGCGCGGCGGCGATCCGGTCCAGTGCCGGCTGGGCGGTGTCCCGGTCCCCCGGCACCTTGTCGGTGAGCACCGCGAAGGTCAACAGCCGACCGTCGGCGGTGGTGACCAGGCCCGCGACGGAGTGCACGCCGGTCAGGGTGCCGGTCTTGGCCCGGACGCTGCCCGCGCCCGCGGCGGTGCCGGCGGCGGTGCGGTAGCGCTCGTTCAGGGTCCCGGACCAACCGCCCACCGGTAGACCACCGAAGACGCCGGCCAGCTCCGGATGGTCCGGACTGGCGGCCAGGCGGATCAGATCGGTCAGCAGCGACGGGCTGATCCGGTTGAGCCGGGACAGGCCGCTGCCGTCGGAGACGCTGATCTCGTCAGCGGGCAGGCCCAGCTCCGCCACCTCGGCGTCCATGGCGGCGGCGCCGCCGTCGAACGAGGCGGGTTGACCGCGGGCCAACGCGACCTGCCGGGCGAGAGCCTCGGCCACCAGGTTGTCACTCTCGCTGATCATGACGTCGACCAGCCTGATCAGCGGCGGGGACTGCACCACGCCCAGTTCGGTGCCCGGCGCCGGGCTGGCACCGGCCGCCGCCTGGGGCGGGGCCGCGCCCCGCTTCACGGAGTCGGTCGGCACCCCGAGCAACCGGGCGAACGCCCTGCCGGCGGCCAGGTCCGGCTCGGCGAACCGCGGGGCGGACCCGTGCTCGACGCCCGGGTCGGTACGCGCACCGTCGGTCATCAGCGCGGTCACCGCGCCCCCCGAACCGCCGGTGGGGATGTCGTCGTCCCAGCCGGGGCCGTAGACCGGGCCGGAGTAGACCGAACCGTCGACCGTGACACTGGTCGGGGGCGTGCCGCCGAGCGCGGTACGCACCTGGGCGGCCAGATCGTCGAGGCGCGCCGCGCCCGGGTAGTAACCCTTCTTGTTGATCGCGAGGGTCGGGTCACCACCCCCGATGATCACCACCTCGCCGGCCTTCGCGCCGGCCACGGCACGGGTGGGAATCCGGTAGCCGGGCCCCCGGGCCGCCAGCACCGTCACCGCGGTCGCCAGCTTCGTCACCGAGGCGGGCACTGTGCCGTCGTCCGCCCCCTTGGCGAACAACGTCTGACCGGTGATCACGTCGGCGACCGAGACGTTCACCCGGTCACCCAGGGCGGCGACGCCGACCAGTGGATCGAGCACGGCCCGAACCCCGTCCGGGGTGGGCACCGGGGCGTTCGAATCCGGGCCGCCCAGCACGTCCGACGGGGCGGGTTCCGGAGTCACGCCGACCGCGTTCGGCCCGGACCCGGCATCGTCGCCCAGCCACCCGGCGACCGGGCCGGGACGGGTGATCACGACTCCGACGCTGGCGAGCACCAGCAGGAGCACGGCGGCCAGCACCACCGGCAGCCGTCTCCGGCGGCGCGGCGCGGCGGGTGCGGGCGCCGGCGCGGCGTCGGCGGGTGCCGGCAACGCGGAGATCGGCGGCCCCACCGGGGGGACCTCACCTTGGTCGGGGGCGGTCGGCCCGGGACCGAACGACGGGCTGACCGGCGCAGGGCTCACCGGGACCGTGGCACTGCCGCGTGGCGGGCCGCTCACCGGTTGGTCTCCGCCGGCTACCGGGAAGCGACCCGCGTTCGGAGCGGGCGATGCCGGCCCCACCGGTGGGCTCCAGGGCAGCGGCGGGGGCCGCTCAGGCACCGTCTCCGGCGCCGGGGTCGTTACTTCGGGAGCCCGTGGGAGGTGCGCCTCCGGCACCGGGACCCGCCCCTTGGCACTGCCGGAGCCGGATCGTCCGGTACCGTGCGCGGAGCCCCCATCCGGGCGGTAGTGTGAATCTTCCCTCCCCACGACCCCCTCCTCCCCCAGCGAAAATCGGCTTGGGTGACACTACTTCGGTCCGAAGACTATGCGGCGGCCGGAGTCGGCGGGTGGGCATTCACCTGTCCGGAGGGCCGCCAGTGGTTCCGTTAGCCAGCGTGGGCAGACGAGGGAGCGTGCAGATGGATTTCGACGTGACGGTTGAGATCCCCAAGGGTCACCGGAACAAGTACGAGGTGGACCACAAGACCGGCCGGATCCGGTTGGACCGCACCCTCTTCACCTCCACCCAGTACCCGGCCGACTACGGGTTCATCGAGGGCACCCTGGGCGAGGACGGCGACCCGCTGGACGCCCTCGTGCTGGTCCCCGAGCCGACCTTCCCGGGCTGTCTGATCCGCTGCCGCACCATCGGCATGTTCCGGATGACCGACGAGAAGGGCGGGGACGACAAGGTCCTCTGCGTGCCCTACGAGGACCCTCGCCAGGAGCACCTGCGCGACATCCACCACCTGGGCGAGTTCGACCGCCTGGAGATCCAGCACTTCTTCGAGGTCTACAAGGACCTGGAGCCCGGCAAGTCGGTGGAGGGCGCGACCTGGGTCGGCCGCACCGAGGCCGAGGCCGAGATCCACGCCTCCTACAAGCGGGCCCGCGACGCCGAGGCGCGCGGCGAATCCATGCACTGACGACCGCTGACGCACAGGGCCCGAGGGTCGCTCAACCGAGCAACCCTCGGGCCCTGTCGTACAGGTCGAGCACCGCGCAGGCGATCGGCACCACGGCGACCACCAGGGCCGTGTCGGTGAGGTCCGCGACCCTCCCGAGGTACGGCGAGACCGGCCGGCGGGCGTACCCGGTGCCGCTGGCGACCGCCACCAGGGCCAGCGCCGCCCCGCCCAGAACCAGCACCAGTCGCCATGTCTCGTCGGCCGGACCGACCAGCACGGCACCCAGCGCCGCGTAGCCGGCCAGCCCGGCGAGCACCGTCGGCACCCGGTGTCGCAGCGCCACGAACAGCCGCGACCGCAGCAGCAGCACAGCCGAGGTGACCGCCACCAGCACCCGGCCCGCCGTGCCACCGGCGACCACGAGGACGACCGCTGTGGCCACCACCAGCAGCGCGTGGCCGATCAGCATCCCGGTGAGCATCTCCTCGGTGCGGATCACCGCGGCGAGCACCCGGCCCCGGTCCGGCAGATCCCGGACCCGCTCCGGCTCCTCAGCGGGGGTGGCGGCCGGCAGGGTGATCGGCGGCAGCGGCAGCTTTCCCAGCCGGATGGCCAGCAGCGGGATGACACCGACGGCGAAGACCAGTGCGCTGAGCAGCACCGCCGCCGTACCGGCAGTGGTCGTCAGCAGCCCACCGAGCGCCGCCCCCGCGCCGATCAGGCCGACAGTGACGCCGGCCACGAAGACCCGCAGCCGACTGGCCACTCCGAGGAGACCGATCAACGCCACCAGCAGCAGCGCGACCGAGCCGGCCAGCAGTTCGGGAGCGCCCACCCAGCGGGCCGGCCCGATCGGCCCGACCGGATCACCGGAGCCGACGGCCAGGGCACCGGCCGTGAACGCGTAGGGCAGCGCGTAGCCGCCGAGCGTCGCGCCGGCGGTGCCGTCGCCGTTGGCGCGGGAGGCCACCGTGCCGGCCACGGTGAGCACCAGCGCCACCGTGGCGGCCGCCAGCCAGCCGGCCCGGTGCGTCGGACCGCCGGCGAGCAGCGCGAGCAGACCGACCGCGAGCGGTACGGCGGCACCGGCCAGACCGGCTGCCCGGGTGGCGGTCGGCGACCAGGCGCCGCCGCGGCGGCGAGCACCGTCGGCGATGGCCTCGATGACGTCGTCGTACTCCAACTCGGGCCAGTGCGCGCGGGCCGGCACGAGGTGCAGCACCTCACCGTCGCGGACCCCCTGCGGCAGCAGCGCCTGTGCGGTCACCAGCAGCGCCCCGTCGGTGCGGCGGAGGACCCAACCGCCGTGCTGCTCGCCGTCGTCGGCGAGCCCGACACCGGCGTGCCGGAGCACGTCGGGCAGCAGCTCAGCCAGGGGCACCTGCTCCGGCAGGGCGACGTCCACCCGTCGTTGCGGCGCGCTGATGGTGACGCGTGCCAGCCCGGTAGTCATCGACTGGTCTCCATATCAACTGGGATCGGAGGCTGCGCGGACGACAGGACTTTACCTACCATGAGCCAGGCTCGGGTTACCCAGCGCTGTCAGGAGGCCGAGTGTCCACCGTCGTCATCAAGCGCCCACCGCGCCGACCAGCGCCGGAGATTCCCGCCGGTGAGCTGTCGGTCGACGCGCCACCGGAGATCCCCGTGGTGACCGGCGGGCGGTGGCAGCAACTGCTCATGCTGCTGCCCATGCTCGGCGGCACCGTGGCGATGGCGATGATGTTCGGCCGGGGCGGAGGCGCCTACTCGTACGTGGTGGGCGGCATGTTCGGGCTCTCCTCGTTGGCGATGCTGGTGACGTCCTGGGGCAGCGCCTCCGGCACCCCGAAGAAGTCCGAGATGATGGCCGCCCGCAGGGAGTACCTGCGCCACCTGGCCACACTGCGGCGGCGGGTACGGCGCACCGCGGGCCAGCAACGGGCCGGGCTCTACTACCGGCACCCGGATCCGGGCCGGCTCTGGTCGACGGTGGACAGCCACCGGGTCTGGGAACGTCGCCCCGCCGACCCCGACTTCGCTGTGGTGCGGGTGGCCGTCGGGCCGCAGACCCTGGCCACCCCACTGGTCCCACCGGTCACCCGGCCGCTGGAGGAGCTGGAGCCGATGACCGCCGGCGCGCTGCGCCGCTTCCTGGACGCGTACTCAGTGGTGCCTGACCTGCCGGTGGCGCTGTCGCTGCGCAGCTTCGCCCGGGTGCACGTGCGTTCCGCCGCCCGTGGCCGGACCGCGACCGCCCCGACCACCGGCGGGCCACCCACCGGCGACCCGGCGGCGCAGGCGCTGGTCCGGGCCGTGCTGACCCAGCTGGCCGTCTTCCACGCCCCCGACGAGCTGCTCGTCGCGGTCTGTGCCGGGCCGGAGCGCCGCGCCTGCTGGGAGTGGGTGAAGTGGCTTCCGCACGCCCACCATCCCGGCCGCGCCGACGCGCTCGGCCCGGTACGCCTGGTCACCAGCTCGGCCGCCGAGTTGGAGTCGCTGCTGGCCGATGTCCTGGCCACCCGGTCCCGGTTCAGCCCGGCCGGCCCGGCCACCGACGGCCAGCACGTGGTGGTGGTCCTCGACGGCGGCGACCTGACCGGTGCCAGTGACCTGACCGGCGACGGCGGCATCGACGCGGTCACAGTGCTGGACCTGGACACCCCGCCGCCCCGACTGCTGGACCGGTACGCGCTGCTGCTGGAGTTGCACGGCCGGCGGCTGCACTCGCGGTCGTCCGACGGGCACGCCGAGGTGGGCACCGCCGACCAGTTGGACCTGGCCGACGCCGAGGCGGTCGCCCGACGGTTGGCACCGCTGCGGCTCGCCGGCGCGGCCCGCGGGCCGGACTCCCCACTCCAGGCCGACCTGGGCCTCCCCGAGCTGCTCGGCCTCGGTGACCCGGAGAGCTTCAGCGCGGAACAGGGCTGGTTGCCGCGCTCGGCACGAGACCGGTTGCGGGTGCCGATCGGTGTGGGCGCGGACGGCGGCGCCATCGAGCTGGACCTCAAGGAGTCCGCCCAGGACGGCATGGGCCCGCACGGCCTGCTCATCGGGGCGACCGGCTCCGGCAAGTCCGAGCTGCTCCGCACGCTGGTGCTGGGGCTCGCCGCCACGCACAGCTCCGAGCAGCTCAACTTCGTGCTCGTCGACTTCAAGGGTGGCGCCACCTTCACCTCGTTCGACCGGCTGCCGCACACCGCGGCCGTGATCACCAACCTGGCCGACGCGTTGCCCCTTGTCGATCGCATGGTGGACGCGATCAACGGGGAGTTGGTCCGCCGCCAGGAGCTGCTGCGGAGGGCCGGCAACTTCGCCAGCGTGCGCGACTACGAGCGGGCCAGGGCGGCCGGCAGTCCCCTCGCCCCGCTGCCGTCGTTGCTGCTGATCTGCGACGAATTCTCGGAGCTGCTCTCCGCCAAGCCCGACTTCATCGACCTCTTCGTGCAGATCGGCCGACTGGGCCGGTCGCTCGGCGTGCACCTGCTGCTCGCCAGCCAGCGCCTGGAGGAGGGCCGGCTCCGCGGGTTGGACACCCACCTCTCCTACCGGATCGGGTTGCGCACCTTCTCGGCGCTGGAGTCCCGGACGGTGCTCGGCGTGGCGGACGCGCACGAGCTGCCCCGCTCACCGGGCCACGGCTACCTGCGTGCCGGCACCGACCCGCTGGCCCGCTTCAAGGCCGCGTACGTCTCCGGTGCCGTCCGCCGTCGGGCCGCGCCGGGCGGCGTCGCCACCGAGGGAGGCGCGCGGCTGCTCACCTTCACCACCCACGTCGTACCGGTACCCGAGCCGGCGACCCCGGCCCTGCCCGTCGTGGCGGAGGAGGAGGGCACCAGGACGCTGCTCGACCTGCTGGTGGACCGGCTCGTCGGGCAGGGCCCGCCGGCGCACCAGGTCTGGCTTCCGCCGCTCGGCCAGCCGCCCGCCCTGGACGAGCTGCTCGGTCCGGTGGAGGTGCACCCGAAACGCGGGCTGACAGTGGGCAACCCTGAGCTGCACGGGGCACTCGGTGTGCCGATGGCGGTGGTGGACAAACCATTGGAGCAGCGCCGGGACCTGCTCTGGCTGGCGCTGGACGGCGCTGCCGGCCACGTCGCGGTGGTCGGCGCGCCGCAGAGCGGCAAGTCCACCGCCCTGCGCACGCTGATCTGCGCGCTGGCGCTCACCCACACACCGGCCGAGGTGCAGGTCTACTGCCTCGACTTCGGCGGCGGCGGGTTGGCCGCGCTGCGCGACCTTCCGCACGTCGGCGGGGTGACCGGCCGCGCCGACCCGACCGCCGTACGACGCACCGTCGGCGAGATGACCACCCTGCTGGTCGACCGGGAACGCCGCTTCGCCGAGCTGGGCGTGGAGTCGATGGCCGCGTACCGGCAGCGTCGAGCGGCAGCGGGGACCGGGGGCCAGCCGGGCACCGACCCGTACGGCGACGTGTTCCTGGTGATCGACGGGTGGACCACCATCCGCGGCGAGTACGACGACCTGGAGCCACTCGTCACCGACCTGGCCACCCGGGGCCTGTCGTACGGGCTGCACGTGGTCGCCACCGGGCTGCGGTGGCTGGATTTCCGCCCGGCGATCCGGGACCTGTTCGGCTCCCGGCTGGAGCTGCGCCTCGGTGACCCGGCCGACTCGTTGGTGGCCCGGCGTGCGGCCGCCAACGTGCCGGAGCGCTCCGGCCGAGGGGTGACCGCTGAGGGCCTGCACTTCCTCACCGCGCTGCCGCAGCTCGGTACCGCCGGCGGAGACACCGCCGACCTGGTCAAGAGGGCCGCCGACGGGTGGGCGGGTGCTCGGGCGCCCCGGGTGCGGCTGCTCCCGCCGGTGCTGCCGTACGCCGATCTGGACCTCACCTCGACGACCGGGCTGCGGCTGCCGATCGGGATCGCGGAGGCGGACCTGCGCCCGGTGTCGATCGACTTCGCCACCGAGCCGCACTTCGTGGTCTTCGGGGACTCGGAGTGCGGCAAGTCGTCGTTCCTGCGCGCGCTGGCCACGTCGATCATCACCCGGTTCACTCCCGAGCAGGCCCGGGTGATCCTCGTGGACTACCGGCGCAGCCTGCTCGGTGCCATCGAGACGCCACACCTGATCGGGTACGGCACCGCGGCGGCTCACACCGCCGACCTGGTCGAGTCGGCCGCCGGGTACCTGGAGCGGCGGGCTCCCGGGCCGGAGGTCACCCCGCAGCAGTTGCGGGACCGGTCCTGGTGGTCCGGGCCGGAGCTGTTCGTGCTGGTGGACGACTACGACCTGGTGGCGGCGGGGCCGGCGAACCCGTTACGCGCACTGGAGGAGCATCTGCCGCACGCCCGGGACATCGGGCTGCACCTGGTGCTGGCCCGCCGGTCCGGTGGGGCGAGCCGGGCCCAGTACGAGCCGATCGTGCAGCGCCTGCGGGAGCTGTCCACGGCCGGCCTGGTGATGGCGGGCAGCCCCGAGGAGGGCGCACTCGTCGGGTCGGTGCGCCCCGGACCGCTGCCGCCGGGGCGTGGTCGGCTGGTCACCCGACGGGAGGGCGTACGCCTTGTTCAGCTGGCACAACTGCCGCCGCAATGACCTGACTCGCCGGTTCTTCCCGTGACGGGTGGGGAAACCGGTAATCTCCGATCGTCATGGTTCCGTCGGGATGAATGGCTGGGTATGTGACTGGGGTGCGGCACAGCGGTCCGTCGGCGGCCCGACGAGCGACCAGCAGGGCGCTGCTCGGCGTGGCCGCGGCGCTTGCCGTCGTGGCTCCGACCGCGGCAGTCGTGCCGGTCGCCGCGCCCACGAACGGTGGACAGCTCGCCGGCGCGCCGATGGCGTTCGCCCCCGGTGACGCCGTCGCCCGCACCGACCAGGTCCGCGACGAGCAGTGGCAGCTCGACGAGTTGCAGGCCGAAACGGCGTGGCGCAGCTCGACCGGCCGGGGCGTGACAGTGGCGGTGGTCGACTCCGGAGTGGACGGCAACCACCCCGACCTGGTTGGTCAGGTGCTTCCTGGCAAGGACCTGGTCGGCCCCGGTGGTGCGCCAGGCCCGGATCCGGTGGGTCACGGCACCACCGTCGCCGGCCTGATCGCCGGGCGCAACGACGACAAGCGGGGCGTGGTCGGCCTCGCACCTGACGCCCGGATCCTGCCGGTCCGCGTGCTGGACGAGGAGAACCGTTACGACGACGCGCTGATCGTCGCCCAGGGGGTCCGCTGGGCGGTCGACAACGGCGCGCGTGTGATCAACCTGTCGCTGGGCGGCAGCGGTGACAGCCCGGCCCTGGCCGCCGCTCTGGACTACGCGTTCGTCCGGGACGTGGTCGTGATCGCCTGCACCGGCAACCTGGCCACCTCCACCAGCACCAAGGTCTGGTACCCGGCCCGGGAGCCGGGTGTGATCGCCGTGTCTGGTCTCGAACGCAGCAGCGACAACCTGTGGTCCGGCTCGATCACCGGCCGGGCGACGGTGCTCACCGCTCCCGCCAGCGGCCTGGTCGGTGCCAAGCCTCCAGGCGGGTACTGGCGGGTGCAGGGCACCAGCTTCGCCGCGCCGTTGGTGGCGGCGACCGCCGCGCTGGTCCGGTCCCGCTATCCGCAGATGCCCGCCGGTGAGGTGGTCAACCGGTTGTTGGCCACCGCCCGGGACCTGGGCCCGACCGGGCGGGACGACCGCTTCGGGTACGGGGTGGTCGACCCGGTCGCCGCGTTGACCGCTCAGGTGCCGCCGGTGACCGCCAACCCGTTGGACGACCAGACGTCGCCGGGCGTGACCGGTTTCGGTCCGGCGCCCGGCTCGGTCGATGACGATCCGGTGGCCGGCGCCGGCGCCGATCCACTCGGTCTCGCCGCATCCGGTCAGCAGAGCCGGTGGACGGCTCGGGCGGCGGGCGGTCAGGACACGTCAGCGCCGGAGCAGATGTGGGTCGTTGTCGTGCTCCTCGTCGCTCTGGTCGGCGGTGCGGCCCTGATGGTGCGCCGGTTGCGTCAGCGGACCCGTTGATCGCGACCGGCCGGCAGGCCTGAGCGGCTGCCCGGCCGGGTAGAACGGACCCATGAGTACGCACCGGCCGCCCACCCTCGCTCCCACCGGCCAGCCGTCCTGGCGGCGCCGCCGATTCGACCCGGACCATGCGCTGGGTCTGCGGCTCACTCTCGCCGCGACAGCGGCGTTCCTGGTGCTGGTGCCGTTCGCGCTGCTCACCCTGCTGGTGCTCGGTGCCTGGGCGCCGCTGCACCGGCTGGACGCGGCGGTCACCGACGCGCTGCACGGCTACGCCCAGGATCATCCGGCCTGGGTCGCGCTGATGCGAGGCTGGACCGAGGTGTTCGCACCGATGCCACTGCGCGCCGTGGTCCTGCTCCTGGTGATCTGGTTGCTGCGCCGGGGAGCCCGTCGGCTGGCCCTCTGGGCGGCCACCACAATGGTCGTCGGCGGGTTGGTCGGTCCGCTGCTCAAGTTGCTGGTCGGCCGGGACCGACCGGAGTTGCTGGACCCGGTGGCCCGGGCCGCCGGCTACTCGTTCCCCTCCGGGCACGCGCTGAACGCCACCCTGGCCGCCGGGGTGCTGCTGCTGGTGCTCCTGCCGTACGCCCGGCGCGGGGTGGCGCGGGCCGCGCTCTGGGTGGCGGCGGTCCTGCTCACAGTGGTGACCGGGCTGAGCAGGGTGACGCTGGGCGTGCACTTCACCAGTGACGTGGTGGGTGGATGGTTGCTCGGTGTGGCGGTGGTCGCTGCCACCACCGCCGCGTTCACCAGTTGGCGGGCACACACCGGTCTTCGGCCGGTCCGGCCGACCCGCGACGGCGTTGCTCCCGAGGTCGAGCGGCACCCGGGAGCGGCCTGAGGAGTGACGACGAGCTCGGCCGGGTACTGGGCGACCCATGTCCGAGACCGTGGTCCAGATCCTCCGGCGGGTGCTGCTGCCGGTGTCCCTCCTGCTGGGGCTCATGGTGCTGCTCGGGGTGCTGGTCACCCGGGTGTTCGCCCGTACCTGGCCGTTCACCGTCGAGGACGCGGTGAACCGAGAGTTGGCCGCCGACCGCACCGGCGAATGGAACAACGTCTCGCTGGTGTTCAGCACGCTGGCCAGCACCCAGATGATCGTCGTGGTCACCGTGCTGGTGGCGTTGGCGCTACGGCTCTGGCTGAAGCGCTGGCGCGAGCCGCTGTTCCTGTGCGCGGCGGTGACCGCCCAGGCACTGGTGTTCCTTCTGACCACGCTGGCGATCGACCGACGGCGGCCGGCGGTGGAGCACATGGACGTCTCGCCACCCACGTCGAGCTTCCCGTCCGGGCACACCTCAGCGGCGGTGGCGCTCTACGTCGGCATCGCCGTGCTGCTGGCGCTGCGGGCACGGAGCACCGGCGCGAAGGTCGCCTGGTGGACGCTGCTGCTGATGGTGCCGCTGGGCGTGGCGCTGACCCGGATGTACCGGGGCATGCACCACCCGAGCGACGTGGTGGCGTCCTTCGTCAACGGCGGCACGTGCGTCGCGATCATGGCCCGTGCCGTGCTGGACCGGGGGCTGCGGTGGGGCCGGGCGAAGCTGCCGGCCGTCAGGCGTCCCGCTCCGGCTCAAGGCTGAGCCGACCTCGCGGCGACGCTCAGGTGCACTCGCCGGTGCCGACCTGCCTGTTGCGTTCGGCACCGGCCAACGCCACCGGGCGGGCCTCGGCCGCCGTCACGGCGAAGCCGGTGTTCGGGTCGTCGGACGCCGCCGCGAAGATCACACCGAGCACCAGGCCGTTGGCGGAGAGCAGCGGGCCCCCCGAGTTGCCGCTGCGGACCAGCGCCCGGATCGTGTAGATCTCCCGGGTCACCTCGTTGGACGAGTAGATGTCCGGGCCCTTGATCCGGTCGACGTCCCGGACCCGCGCCGACTGCGCGTTGTACGGGCCGTCGAGCGGGAAGCCGAGCACTATCGCGTCGGAGCCACTGCCCGCGTTGCCGGCGGCGAACCGCAGGGACGGCCCGGGCAGCCCAGGCACGAGCAGCACCGCCAGATCCCGGCTCGGGTCGTAGACCACCACCTTGCCGTCGTACCGCTCGCCGCCCAGCTCCACGGCGACCGAACGGGTGCCGGCCACCACGTGCGCGTTGGTCATCACCCGGTCGTCCGCGTACACGAAGCCGGAACCCTCGATCCGGCGTGAGCAGCTGGGCGCGGAGCCGAGCACCTTCACGACCGACTGCCGACCGCTGACCACCACCTGCGAGCCGGCCAGTGCCGGGTCCGGCGGGTCGACCTGCCGGGCCCGGGTGGGCGCGAGGTCACCGAAGACGTCCGGGAACCCGTCGGTGTCGACGGTGTCCTCCAGCGCCGTGGACAGCTGGTGGGCCTGCTCCGGCAGGACCTGGTTGACCACCGTGATCAACGCGCTGTTGCGGACCGAGGCGGCGAGCCAGGGCACCGAGGAGGAGCCGAGCGGCACGGCGACCAGCCAGGCGAGCAGGAGCACCGCGAACAGCGAGACGAGCGCCCCACCGACGTCGTCGGCCCGTTTGCCCACGTCGCTGGTGATCGTCTTGCGCAGGTGCGAGCCGAGCCAACCGGCGAGTGCCTGCCCGACCACTGCCAGCCCGAAGATGGCCACCAGCGAGATCAGCACACGGGTGCCGGCGTCCACGAACTGTCTGGCGAACAGCGGGCCGAGCTGGAGACCCAGCAGCAGACCCAGGAAGAAGCCGGACAACGACGTGACGCCGATGACGAAACCCTGGCGGTATCCGCTGATCGCGAACACGAGCATGAGCAGCAGCAGGACGAGATCCACGACGGACACGGGTCAAGCGTACGGGCAGTGTGCCCGCCGGATGACCATCGCTTGCGGATGGTGACCGCGCGGTCAGCGCAGGGCGTTCTCGTCAGCCTCGTCGGTGCCGGCGGACGGGGCCGGTGTCGCCCGGGTCGGCGGAAGCTCCACCACCCGGTCGAGCGACCACGGGCGGGCCCAGCCGCCCATCTCGAGCAGGGTGGCGAGCACCCCGGCGGTGAAGCCCCAGACGAGCATCCCGCGCGCCGAGAACGCCGGCCCGATCCAGCCGCTCGGGTGCCGGACCCGCAGTCGGTTGGCCGGGTCGACCAGTTCGCTGACCGGCAGGCGGGCGACGTGTGCCACCTCGGCCGGCTCCCGTGGGTGCACCGGGTGCGGGTCGTGCCACCAGGCCAGCACCGGCGTGACCACGAAGTCGCTGACCGGGATCCACAGTTTCGGCAGCTCGGCCAGCACCGTCACACTGGCCGGGTCGAGGCCGACCTCCTCGTTCGCCTCACGCAGGGCTGTGGCGCGGACGTCGGCGTCCTCCGGGTCCGCCGCACCCCCGGGAAAGGCGGGCTGGCCGGCGTGGTTGCGCAGGGTGGCGGCGCGTTGCAGGACCAGCACGTCGGGACCCGCGCCGGGCTGCTCGCCGAGCAGCACCAGCACGGCGCTCTCCCGACCGCCCTCGGTCGGCGTGGTCAGCCGGGTGAAATCCTCGGCGCGGGCGGTGCCCAGCCGGGTCAGCAACGGATCGATCCATCCGGGTGGCCGACGGGTCACGCCGGCACCGCCAGGCCGAGGTGCTGGCGGACCAGCTCGGCGAGCTTGGTGTCGTCGAGAGCGCCGCTGGCGTCGATGTGCCGGACCTGACCGTCGCCGTCGACGAAGAGGGTCAGCGGAATGGCGTTGCGCTTCAACTCGCGCTGTAGCGCCTCGCCCTGGTCCACCAGGATCGGGAACCGGACGCCGAAGTCCTCACCGATGGACTGGGCGCCGCCCCGGCTGTCCCGACTGTTGACCCCGATCACCTGGAGCTGACCGGTGGCCCGCTCGCTGAGGCGTTGGAAGGCGGGCAGCTCCTTGCGGCACGGCGGGCACCAGGAGGCCCACACGTTGATCACCGCCGGCCCGGCCACCTCCCGCAGCACGACGGGGGCACCGCCGGTGAAGCAGGAGAGCGTCAGCTCCGGCAACGCCGACCCGCCAGCGGCGGGGGCCGTCGTGCCAGGCGTACCGGAGGCCGTCGCACCCGGGCCGGGCGACGGCGGATTCGCCGTTGCCGGGGCCGCCGTGCCGGAGCCGGGCGACGGTGCCGCGGGCGCCGTGCTCAGCGTCGAACAGTCCCGGAACGGCGATGGTCGTTCAGCGGCGGCCGGGCGGGGGGCTGGCTCGTCGCCGGCAGTACCGCTGGTGCAACCGGTGACCGCCAGCAGCAGCGGCAGGACGGCGAGGGCGAGGCGGCGGTTCACGGCACCTCCGCAGCGACCGCCTGCGCGGGCACCAGATCCGGGTCGACCCCGGCGGCCACCGCGAGGTCGCGCGCCCGAGGGCCCTTGAGCAGCTTCGCGGCGGCGGCCGGCTCGGTCGGGCCGGTGCCGTACGAAGGGCAGAGCTTCGCGAGCGTGCAGGCGCCGCAGGCCGGCTTGCGGGCGTGGCAGACCCGTCGCCCGTGGAAGATGATCCGGTGCGAGAGCATGGTCCAGTCGCGCTTGTCGTACAGCGCGCCGATCGCGTGCTCGATCTTGACCGGGTCGGTCTCGGTGGTCAGCCGCCACCGATGGACCAGCCGCTGGAAGTGCGTGTCGACGGTGATGCCCGGGACGTCGAAGGCGTTGCCCAGGATCACGTTGGCGGTCTTGCGGCCGATGCCCGGGAGCGTCACCAGGTCGACGAGCCGCCCCGGGACCCTGCCGTCGTACCGGTCGAGAAGGGCCTGACCGAGCTTGAGCAGTGAGTCGGTCTTGTTGCGGTAGAAGCCGGTGGGCCGGATCAACTCCTCCATCTCGCCCCGGTCGGCGCCGGCGTACGCGGCAGCGCTCGGGTAGCGGGCGAAGAGCTTCGGGGTGACCTCGTTGACCTTCTTGTCCGTGCACTGGGCGGACAGGATCGTGGCGACGGCCAACTCCAGGGGATTGGAGTGGTCCAGCTCACAATGCGCGTCGGGATGCGTCTCGGCCAGCACCCGGCCGATCTTGCGAGCACGGCGTTTGCGCCCGAGATCGGTCTCGCTGGCACCGGGAGGGCTACTGGTCACGACGGTCAGCCTACGTCGCACCCCGGACGTTCCCCGTCGGGTCAGCCGGCGGTCGGCGCCGTGATCTTCCCCTGCCCGTCGAGGCGAGCGCCGCCCTTCGGGAAGTCGGCGCGACTCAACTCGGTGACCAGGCCCAGGCCCCGGTCGTCCGGGTCCAGGGTCGGCTTGCCGGCGGAGTTCATGTACGTGGAGGTGAACGAGCCGCCGGCCCAGCTGCCGTCCGGCTTGAGCGACACCTTCAGCACACCGCCCCAGCCGAGGCGACCGTCGTTGCTCAGCGAGTTGCCGCCGCCGGCGAAGTTGCCCAGGCTGTACGCGATCAGGCGCCCCTTGTAGAACTCCATCCCGCGCAACACGTGCGGGCCGTGCCCGACGATCAGGTCGGCGCCAGCGTCGATCATCGCGTGCGAGAACTTCACCGGATCGCCCCGGTTCTCGCCCAGGAACATCTCGGTGCCCGGCTTCACCCGGGTCTTGTCGACACCCTCGCCACCCATGTGCACCTGCACCACGACCAGGTCGGCCATGGTGGCGGCCTTGGCGACCACCGCCTTGGCCTTGTCGATGTCGACGAGGCTGTTGGACCAGACGTACGACGAGAAGCCGGCGACGGCGACCTTGACGCCCTTGACGTCGACCACGGTGATCTCGTTCGGCGCGCCGGTGTGCTCCAGGTCGTACTTCTTCAGCGCCTTCTGGGTGTTCTCGTAGCCCTTGGGCCCGTAGTCGTAGCCATGGTTGTTGGCCTGGTTGAGCACGTCGAAGCCGGCGTCACGCAGGTGGGCGGCGTACTCCGGCGGAGCGCGGAACTGGAAGCAGCGGGTGGAGTTCGCCCCGCACTTGCCGGTGCCCGTGTCGACAGTCAGCGGCTCCTCCAGGTTGCCCATCACCAGGTCGGCCTTCAGCGCGTCGGTGACCGAGTTGAAGAAGCCCTTACCGCCGGCGGCGGGCAGCCGACTGGGCGCGTTGCCCATGATGATGTCGCCGGTGGCGGAGAGCGAGATCGCGCCACCCTGACCGGACGATGCGGGCCCGGTGGCCTTCGGGCCGGTCGTGGAGACCGGCGCGCCGGTCCCACCACCTCCCGCGCCGGGCTGCCAGACGGGTGCCTCACCACCGGGGTCGGCACAGCCGGCCACGAGGAGGGCGGCCAGCAGCGCGGCGAGGCCGAGGGCGACGCGGCGGCGCGGGCGGGACGCGAGGGGGGCGGGAGCATACATCGCCCGCGACCCTACCGGTCGTTAAACGCGCCAACGACAGCCGATCGGTTGGACTTTGCGCCCCTGAGCTGGTCGGACCACGGCACGACCGGCCGGGAACCACCGGCGAGCACCGCCGCGTGCACCGCTCGGGCGAGCGGGGCGCCCCAGGTGGAGCGCGGCCCGCCGTACGCGGCCTCCGGCCCGTCCACCGGGCAGAGCACCGTGACCGCGTCGGTGGGCGTGCCGGTCCCCGGCAACCCCAGCTCGGCGATCGCCTGGGTCTTCGCCTCGGTCGCTGTGGAAACCGCGTTGACCAGCGCGGAGTCGGCGAGCCGGGCCGGCACGTACACAATGATGTTGACAGTGCCGACGCGTGGGCCGAGCGCGGCCGGCGTCGGCGCGGCAGCGGGCACCGGTGTGCCGAGCCCGACCGTCGCCCAGGCCCGCACCCCGGCGTCGCTACGCGCCACCACCTCGGCCACATCGACGCCGGTCAGCAGACCGATCCCGGGCCCGTCGAGGGCCAGCTCGGCGGCGAGCGAGGCCAGGTGCGCCGATGGGTCCTCCCGGTCGTACGACATCGGGACCGTCGCGTTCAACACCCACCGCCGGACCCCGATGCCACCGCCCAGCGGGGCACTGCTGGCCGCCCGCAGGGGCACGTCCGCACGCCAGACGAGCAGCGGTACGTTCCGCCCGTCCTCGGTGCGGCTGGTCAGAGTCGGCTCGCTCAGCACGTCGGGCAGGTTACGCCCACCGATCAAGATTCCAGGGGCGACCTCTGATTCGTGCTCACGTGCGCCTAGACTTGGCGGCGCGCGAGGGGATCAGCGGACGGCGGCCCCGGCCGACGGACGGCACGCGCAACCGGAGGTGCGCAATGGACGAGGTACTGGCCCGCAGCGGGATCTTCCAGGGTGTTGACCCGGAAGCTGCCGAGGCGCTTGCCAAGGAGATGGAGACGATCGAGGTCCGCAAGGGCGAGATCGTCTTCAATGAGGGCGAGCCCGGTGACAGCCTCTACATCCTGCTGTCCGGGAAGATCAAGGTTGGTCGCCGCGCAGCGGACGGCCGGCAGAACCTCATCGCGGTGATGGGGCCGTCGGACATGGTCGGTGAGCTGTCGCTCTTCGACCCGGGTCCGCGTACGGCGACCGCCACCGCGGTGACCGACACCCGGCTGGTGCGGCTGCGTAAGCAGGCGCTGCGGCCGTGGCTCAACAACCGCCCGGAGATCGCCGAGCAGCTGCTGCGGGTGCTCGCCCGGCGGCTGCGTCGGACCAACGACTCGCTCGCCGACCTGATCTTCACGGACGTGCCGGGGCGGGTCGCCAAGAACCTGCTCCAGATGGCGGGCCGCTTCGGCACCCGCGACGGCGGCGTTCTGCGGGTGACCCACGACCTCACCCAGGAGGAGATCGCCCAGCTCGTCGGCGCCTCCCGGGAGACCGTCAACAAGGCGCTGGCCGACTTCGCCTCGCGCGGCTGGCTGCGGTTGGACGGCAAGAGCATCATCATCCTGGACCCGGAGCGCCTGGCCCGCCGCGCCCGCGTCTGAGCAGTACAACGCGTCCCCGCCTGCCGTCACCGGCCGCAGGCGGGGACGTCTGCCGTCTGCCTGGCGCAGAATCGCTGGCCTCGATGGATGTCAGCGGTGATGGTGGGGCCATGGTGAATCGTGTTGCGGTGCTCTCCGACATCCACGGCGTCCTGCCGGCGCTGGAGGCCGTCCTGGCCGAGCCGGACGTGGCCGCCGCCGATCTGATAGTGCTCACCGGTGACATCGCCACCGGGCCGCAACCGGTCGAGGTGCTGGACGTGCTCGCCGGCCTGGGCGAGCGGGTGTGCTGGGTCGGCGGCAACTGCGAGCGCGAACTGGTCGAGGCCCGGACCGGTCGCCCGTCGTCGATCGAGGTGTCGAACTGGGCCGCCGAGCAGCTACGCGACGACCAGGTGGCCCGGCTCGCCGCACTGCCGACGACGGCGACGCTGGACATCGACGGCCTCGGGCGGACGCTGTTCTGCCACGCGACGCCCCGCGACGACGAGGAGGTCGTGCTCGTCGACTCCCGGATGGCGCGCTGGGCGGAGGTGTTCGACTGTCTTCCCGCCGAGGTTTCCACGGTGGTCTGCGGCCACACGCACATGCCCTTCACCCGGCTGGTCGATCGGCGCCTGGTGGTCAATCCGGGCAGCATCGGCATGCCGTACGGGGGCGCGGGCGCATGGTGGGCGCTGCTCGGGCCGGGCGTCCAGCTACGCCGCACCGCCTTCGACGTGGACGCGGCCTGCGCCCGGGTGGCTGCCGAGTCGGCCTTCCCCGACGCTGCCGCCTGGGCCGACGAGTACCTGCGCTCCCAGCACAGCGACGCGGACGCGCTGACCGTCTTCGGCCCCCGCGACGGCCGCTGAGCTGGCAACCCCGCGTGGCAGGCGGGAGTGGCAGCCGGGGGGCAGCCGGGGGTGGCAGGCGGCTTGGCAGGCGGCTTGGCAGGCGGCTTGGCAGGCGGCTTGGCAGGCGGCTTGGCAGGCGGCTTGGCAGCCGAGGGTGGGAGGCGGGGACGGTGGGTCAGGGTCCCTTTGGAGCTGAATCGTTTGCGACATCACCAGGACCCGATCGACTGATCAGGTCGACGGGTGATTCGTTTACGGCATCAGCTCCATAGCGAGCCTTCAGCGCGTGCCGCGGGTGCCGCGCGCCGCGGGTGCCGCATGCCGCGCGCACCGCGAATGCGGCGGGCGCCGCGAATACACCGGGCGCCGGGGGTCGGGGCGCGCGTCGGGGTCAGTGAGCGGGGCCGGGTTCAGGCGAGGGCGTCGACCGACCCCGACAGGGCCACAAAAAAGTCAGGCTTGACTGTTTGTTTCGGAGGCAGCAGGCTGTTCCCGTGCCCACCGCATCGACGCGTGTCCCCCAGCAGGAACGCAGCCGCGCCACCCAGGCCCGACTGCTGGAGGCGACCGTCGACTGCCTGATCGAGCACGGCTGGTCCGGCACCACGACCACAGTCGTCGCGGCGCGGGCCGGTGTTTCGCGTGGGGCGCAGCTGCACCACTACCCGACGAAGGCGGCGCTGGTGACGGCCGCCGTGGCCCATCTGGCCGAGCGCCGGGCCGACGAGTTGCGCACCGAGGCCGAGGCGCTGCCGGCTGGCCCGCAGCGGCTGGACCGGGTCGTCGACCTGCTCGCCGTGGCGTTCACCGGGCCGCTGTTCGTGGCCGCGCTTGAGCTCTGGGTCGCCGCCCGCACCGATCGGGAGCTGCGGGACGCCCTGGTGCCGCTGGAGGCGACGGTCGGGCGGGAGATGCACCGGCTCACCGTCGCCCTCCTCGGTGTCGACGAGCGCCGACCCGGTGTCCGCGAAGCGGTGCAGGCCACGCTCGACCTGCTCCGTGGGCTCGGGGTGGCCAACCTGCTCAGCGACGACTCCGCCCGCCGGGCCGCCCTGCTGACCACCTGGAAGCGCCAGCTCGCCACCCTGCTCACGCCCTGACCGCCGGCCGCACCGGCCACCACCGACCGGAGGCACCATGGTCGACCTCAGCGACCTGCTCACCGACCTGGCCGACGAGTCCGCCCAGCTGGACGCCCTGGTGGCGCCACTGCCCGTGGTCGACTGGGCGAGGCCGACCCCCGCGCCGGGCTGGAGCATCGGGCATCAGATCGCCCACCTCGCCTGGACCGACCACGTCGCGCTGTTGGCCGCGACCGATCCCGAGGCGTTCTACGCGACAGTCACCGCGGCGCCGGACGTGACCCGACTCGTCGACGTCGGCGCCGAGGAATTCCTCGCCCCGCCGGCCGAACTGCTGGCCCGTTGGCGGGCCGGGCGGGCCGCGCTCGTCGACGCACTGGCCGCCGTCCCGGCGGGTGGCAAACTGCCCTGGTACGGCACCCGGATGTCGGCCACCTCGATGGCTACCGCCCGGATCATGGAGACCTGGGCGCACGGCGCGGACGTGGCCGACGCGCTCGGCGTGGTCCGCCCCGACAGCGACCGACTCCGGCACGTGGCGCACCTGGGCGTGCGTACCCTCGGGCACGGTTTCGCCGCGCACGGCCGGGAGGCACCGGCGGCGCCGGTCCGGGTCGAGCTGGTCGGGCCCGGCGGCGGCACCTGGAGCTGGGGTCCGGCGGACGCCGCCGACAGGGTCACCGGCCCGGCTCGGGACTTCTGCCTGCTGGTCACCCAACGCCGGCACCGCGCGGACCTCGCTCTGGTCGCCACCGGGCCGGTCGCCGACGAATGGCTCGACGTGGCTCAGGCCTTCGCCGGGCCGCCGGGTGACGGCCGGCAGCCGGCCGGCGGGATCGGGGTACGGGCATGATCCGCATCGGCAACGCCTCCGGCTTCTACGGTGACCGGTTCACCGCCTGGCGGGAGATGCTCGACGGCGGTGACCTGGACGTGCTGACCGGCGACTACCTCGCTGAGTTGACCATGCTGATCCTGGCCCGGGACCGTATGCGCGACCCCGACCTGGGCTACGCGAAGACGTTCCTGCGGCAACTGGAGACCTGCCTCGGCACTGCCCTCGACCGTGGGGTGCGGATCGTGACGAACGCCGGTGGGCTGAACCCGGCCGGCCTGGCCGCCGCGATCGGGAAGCTCGCCGACCGGCTCGGGCTACCGACCCAGGTCGGGTACGTCGAGGGCGACACGATCCAGCGACCGGACGCGTTGAGCGCGAACGCCTACCTCGGCGCGTTCGGGATCGCCGCGTGTCTCGACGCGGGCGCGGACGTGGTGGTCACCGGCCGGGTCACCGACGCGTCGCTGGTGGTCGGCCCGGCCATCGCCCGGTACGGGTGGGGCCGCGACGACCTCGACGAGCTGGCCGGGGCCACCGTCGCGGGGCACCTCGTCGAGTGCGGCGCGCAGGTCACCGGCGGCAACTTCAGCTTCTTCACCGAGCTGCCCGACGGCGGCCACCGGCCCGGGTTCCCGATCGCCGAGGTGCACCCCGACGGCTCGTCGGTGCTCACCAAGCATCCGGGCACCGGCGGCGCGGTCACTGTGGAAACTGTCACCGCCCAACTGCTCTACGAGATCGGCGGGCCGTCGTACCTCGGGCCGGACGTGGTCACCCGACTGGACACTGTGACGCTGCACCCCGACGGGGCGGACCGGGTCCGGGTCTCCGGGGTGCGGGGCACCCCGCCCCCGCCCACGCTGAAGGTGGGCGTCAACAACCTCGGCGGGTTCCGCAACTCGATGACGTTCGTCCTGTGCGGTCTGCAGATCGAGGAGAAGGCGGCACTGGTCCGGGGGCAGATCGAGGAGGCGGTGGGCAAGGACGGGCTGGAGTTCACCCTCGCTCGGACCGACCATCCGGACGCCGTCGACACCGAGGCGGCCAGCGCTCTGCTGCACGTACACCTGCGCGACGGCGACAAGGCGCGGGCCGGGCGGGCGTTCTCGGCCGCCGCCGTGGAGTTGGCCCTGGCCTCGTACCCGGGCTGCACGCTGACCACACTGCCCGGTGACGCGACACCGTACGGCGTCTTCACCGCCGACGCGGTGCCGCAGGACGCTGTGGCGCACGTCGCTGTGCTGCCCGGTGGCGAGCGGGTGCCGATCGCCCCACCGACCCGCACTTCCCCCACCTCGCCGGACGGATCGGCCCCGGGTGGCGAGGCGGCCATCGACGGCCCGACCCGACGCGCGGCGCTCGGCGAGGTGGTGGGCGCACGCTCCGGGGACAAGGCTGGAGACGCCAACCTCGGTGTCTGGGCGCGTTCCGACGCCGGGTACGCCTGGCTGCGGACCTGGTTGACAGTCGACCGGCTGGCCGAGCTGGTGCCGGAGACCGCCCCGCTGTCGGTGCGGCGCTACGAGCTGTCGAACCTGCGGGCTGTCAACTTCGTGATCGAGGGCCTGCTCGGTGCCGGGGTGGCCGCGTCCACCCGGTTCGACCCGCAGGCCAAGGCGCTCGGCGAGCTGCTGCGCGCCCGGCTCGTCGACCTGCCGGCCGACCTTCCGATGGGGGCATCCCGATGAGCATCGTGGACACGCCGGAGCGCCGGCAACTACGCGAGCTGACCCGGGCGTTCGTGACCCGGGAGGTGTTGCCGCACCTGGACGACTGGGAGCGGGCCGGTGAGGTGCCCCGGGCGCTGCACGCGACCGCAGCGAAGCTCGGCCTGCTCGGCATCGGCTTCCCGGAGTCGGTCGGTGGCAGCGGCGGGGACCTGCTCGACTCGATCATCGTGACCGAGGAGCTGATCCGCGCCGGTGGCTCGTCCGGGCTGGTGGCGGCCCTGTTCACGCACGGGATCGCGTTGCCGCACATGGTCGCGGCGGCCGGTGCCCGCACCGGTGGCTCGCTGGGCGGCCGCCTCGGCGGCACCGCGTCCCCGGGCGACGACAGCCTGATCGAGCGGTACGTGCGGCCCACCCTGGCCGGCACGATGATCGGCGCGCTGGCCATCACCGAGCCGGACGGCGGTTCGGACGTGGCCGGCATCCGCACGACCGCCCGCCGCGACGGCGACCACTACGTGGTGAACGGGTCGAAGACGTACATCACCAGCGGGCACCGGGCCGACTTCGTGACCACCGCGGTGTGTACCGACTTCCCCGGCAGCGGCTCGCTCACCCTGCTGGTCATCGACAAGGGGTCGCCCGGGTTCACAGTGGGACGCCGGTTGGAGAAGCTGGGCTGGCACTGCTCGGACACCGCCGAGCTGTCCTTCGCTGACGTGCGGGTGCCGGTCGCCAACCGGATCGGCGCGGAGGACACCGGCTTCCTGGCGATCATGCAGAACTTCGCGGCGGAACGGCTGTCGCTGGCGACCCAGGCGTACGCGACAGCGCAGCGCTGCGTCGAGTTGGCGGTGCGCTGGTGCCGGGACCGGGAGACCTTCGGGCGTCCGCTGGCCAGCCGGCAGCTGATCCGGCACCGGTTGGCCGAGATGCACACCCGGGCCGAGGCCGCCCGGTCGTACGTGCACTGGGTCGCGGGTCGGGTCGCGGCCGGCGAGCCGGTGGTGACCGAGGTGGCGATGGCGAAGAACGTGGCGGTGGCCGCCTGCGACCACGTCGTCGACCAGGCGTTGCAGCTGCACGGCGGGTTCGGCTACCTGCGCGACGCCGAGGTGGAGCGGCACTACCGCGACGCGCGGATCCTCGGCATCGGCGGCGGCACCACCGAGATCATGAACGAGATCATCGCGAAAGGCATGGGCCTATGACCACATTGGACAGCACGGTCGACCCGTCCGCGCCCTCGTACCTGGCGAACCGGGCGGCGTTGCTGGAGCGGTTGACCGAGTTGGACGCCGCGCTGGACCAGGCGCGAGCGGGTGGCGGCGAAAAGTACGTGACCCGGCACCACGCCCGCGGCAAACTGCTCCCCCGGGAGCGGATCGAGCTGCTGGTGGACGCCGACAGCCCGTTCCTGGAGTTGTCGCCGGTCGCCGCGTACGGCTCGGACTTCCCGGTCGGGGCCAGCGTGGTCACCGGCATCGGGGTCGTCGAGGGCGTGGAGTGCCTGATCGTCGCCAACGACCCGACGGTACGCGGCGGCGCTGTCAACCCGTGGTCGCTGGCGAAGACCCGGCGGGCCGGCGAGATCGCCCTGGCCAACCGGCTGCCCATGGTCAATCTGGTGGAGTCGGCCGGGGCGGACCTGCCCACCCAGGCGGAGATCTTCATTCCCGGCGGTCGGGTGTTCCGTGACCTCACCCGGCTCTCGGCGGCCGGCATCCCCACTGTCAGCGTGGTCTTCGGCAACGCCACGGCCGGTGGCGCGTACGTGCCGGGGATGTCCGACCACGTGATCATGATTCGGGACCGGTCACAGGTCTACCTGGCCGGTCCGCCGCTGGTGAAGATGGCGACCGGCGAGGTCACCGACGACGAGTCGCTGGGTGGCGCGGCGATGCACGCCAGCACGTCCGGGCTCGCCGACTACCTGGCCGTCGACGAGCGGGACGGCATCCGGCTGGCCCGGCAGTGCGTCCGCCGGTTGAACTGGCGCAAGCGGGGCCCGTCGCCGCGGACAGCGGTGCCACAGCCGCCGAAGTACGACCCGGAGGAGCTGCTCGGCATCACCAGCGCCGACCTGAAGGTGCCGTTCGACCCCCGCGAGGTGCTGGCCCGGATCCTGGACGGCAGCGACTTCGACGAGTTCAAGCCGGCGTACGGGGACGCGCTGGTCACCGGTTGGGGCGAGCTGCACGGATATCCGGTGGGGGTGCTGGCGAACGCGCGAGGGGTGCTGTTCAGCGCGGAGGCGCAGAAGGCGGCCCAATTCATCCAGCTCGCGAACGCCTCGGACACCCCGTTGATCTTCTTGCAGAACACCACCGGCTACATGGTCGGCACCGAGTACGAGCAGCGCGGCATCATCAAGCACGGCGCGTTGATGGTCAACGCGGTGTCGAACTCGACGGTGCCGCACCTGACGGTGAACATGGGCGCCTCCTACGGCGCCGGCAACTACGGCATGTGCGGCCGCGCGTACGAGCCGAGGTTCCTGTTCACCTGGCCGAACGCGAAGTCGGCGGTGATGGGCCCGGCGCAGCTCGCGGGGGTGCTGTCGATCGTGGCCCGGCAGGCGGCTGCCGCACGAGGGCGCGACTACGACGAGGACTCCGACGCCGCGATGCGAATGATGGTCGAGCAGCAGATCGAGTCGCAGTCCGGCGCGCTCTTCCTCTCCGGCCGGCTCTACGACGACGGGGTGATCGACCCCCGGGACACCCGGACCGTCCTCGGGCTCTGCCTCTCGGCGATCCACAACGGACCGGTGAAGGGCGCCGACGGTTTCGGCGTCTTCCGGATGTAGAGGGGCCACTTATGATCAACAGACTGCTCGTGGCCAACCGGGGCGAGATCGCCCGTCGGGTCTTCGCCACCTGCCGCGCAGTGGGCGTGCAGACCGTTGCCGTGCACTCGGACGCGGACGCCGACGCGCCGTTCGTGGCCGAGGCCGACCAGGCCGTACGCCTGCCGGGGAGTTCGCCTGCCGAGACGTACCTGCGGGTCGATCTGATCCTGGACGCGGCCCGGCGCAGCGGCGCGGACGCCGTCCACCCCGGGTACGGGTTCCTCGCCGAGAACGCCGAGTTCGCGGCGGCGGTGACCGACGCCGGCCTGACCTGGGTCGGCCCGCCGGCCAAGGTGATCGCCGCGATGGGCGACAAGCTGGCGGCGAAGGCGCTGCTCGCCGAGGCGGGCGTGCCGATGCTGCCGAGCTGGACCGATACCGACGGGATCACCGACTTTCCGGTGCTGGTGAAGGCCTCCGCCGGCGGTGGTGGCCGGGGCATGCGGATCGTCCGGACCGCCGACGAACTGGCCGAGGCCGTGGCCTCCGCGCGCCGCGAGGCGGCTGCCGCGTTCGGCGACGGCACTGTCTTCATCGAGCGGTACGTCGAGCGCGGCCGGCACGTCGAGGTGCAGATCTTCGGTGACGCCCACGGTCGGGTGGTGGCCCTCGGCGACCGGGAGTGCTCGATCCAGCGGCGGCACCAGAAGATCGTCGAGGAGGCGCCGGCGGTGGTGCCGGACCGGGTGCGGACGGCGTTGCACGAGGCGGCGGTGGCCGCCGGGCGTGCTGTCGACTACCTGGGCGCGGGCACTGTGGAGTTCCTGCTCGCCCCGGGCGGTGAGTTCTTCTTCCTGGAGATGAACACCCGCCTTCAGGTCGAGCACCCGGTCACCGAGTTGTGCACCGGTCTGGACCTGGTGGGTCTGCAACTGCTCGTCGCCGAGGGTGAGCCGTTGCCGGCGGCCCTGCCGGCGAGCGCCGGGCACGCGATCGAGGTGCGCCTCTGCGCCGAGGACGCGGCGGCGGGTTGGCGGCCGGCCACCGGGACCCTGCACCGGTTCAGCGTCGGCGATGTGGCGACCGAGTTCGGTGGGCTGGCCGGGCCGGGCCTGCGGCTCGACTCGGGTGTGCTGGCCGGCTCGGTGGTCGGGGTGCACTACGACTCGATGCTTGCGAAGTTGGTCGCCTGGGGTCGTACCCGCGCGGAGGCGACCCGGCTGCTGGCCAGCGCGTTGGCCCGGGCCGAGCTGCACGGGGTGACCACCAACCGGGATCTGCTGGTCCGGGTGCTGCGCAGCCCCGCGTTCGCCGCCGTGGAGATCGACACGGGTTTCCTGGACCGGCACCCGGAGGTCTTCACTCCGCTGCTGCCCGCCGACCGGCTGCCGGTCACCGCCCTCGCCGCGGCGCTGGCCACGGCCGCCCAGCGCCGGGCGACCGCACCGGTGCTCTCCGGGCTCCCCTCCGGCTGGCGCAACGTGCCCGCCGTTCCCCAGACCACCCGCTTTCTCGGGCCGGACGGCGACGAGATCGAGATCCGCTACCGGCTGGACCGGGTCGGCCGGCTCGCCGACTGGTCCAGCACGTCGGCGGCGCAGGAGTCGGCCGAGCAACCGACGGTGGCGCTGGTCGAGGCCACAGCCGACCGGGCGGTGCTCGACGTCGACGGGGTCCGCCGCGCGTACCGCGTACACCGGGTGGGGTCGGCTGTCTTCGTGGACGGCCCGGACGGGGCGGCGAGCCTGGCCGAGCTACCGCGTCTCCCGCTGCCCACCACGGCGGTGGCGGCCGGGTCGCTGCTCGCGCCGCTGCCCGGCGTGGTGACCCGGGTGCACGTCGAGGTCGGCCAGCGGGTCTCGGCCGGCGATCCGCTGCTCACGCTGGAAGCGATGAAGCTGGAACATCCCGTGCTCGCCCCGATCGACGGGGTGGTCGCCGAGTTGCCGGTGCCAACCGGCGGTCAGGTGAAGACGGGCGCCGTGTTGGCCGTTGTCGACGAAAAGGACCCCCGATGACCTTCGACCTCACCCCCGAGCAGGACCAGTTGCGCGACGCCGTGCGGGCGCTCGGCCGTCGGTACGGCCACTCCTACTTCGTCGAGAAGGCGAGGGCCGGCGAACACACCACCGAACTCTGGGCGGAGGCCGGACGGCTCGGCTACCTGGGGGTCAACATCCCCACCGAGTACGGCGGCGGAGGCGGCGGCATCACCGAGCTGGCCATCGTCTGCGAGGAGTTGGCGGCTGCGGGTTGCCCGCTGCTACTGCTGGTGGTCTCCCCCGCCATCGCGGCGACGGTGCTCAGTCGGCACGGCACCGAGGAGCAGCGCAAGCGGCACCTGCCGGGCCTCGCCGACGGCTCCCAGAAGATCGTCTTCGCGATCACCGAGCCGGAGGCCGGTTCCAACTTCCACCGGCTCGGCACCGTGGCTCGCCGCGACGGCGACGGTTGGCTGCTCAACGGCCGCAAGTGCTACATCTCCGGAGTCGACGAGGCCGGTCACGTGCTGGTGGTGGCCCGCACCGAGGATTCCTCCACCGGCAAGTTGAAGCCGGCGCTGTTCCTGGTGCCGACCGACGCGGCCGGGCTGACCCGGTCCAAGTTGGACATGGAGATCGTGTCTCCGGAGAACCAGTTCCTGCTCTACCTGGACGACGTGCGGGTGCCCGCCGACGCGCTGCTGGGTGAGTCGTTGGACGCCGGGCTGCCGGCGCTCTTCGCCGGGCTCAACCCGGAGCGGATCACGGTGGCCGCGATGGGTGCCGGCACCGGTCGGTACGCCATCGAGCGGGCCAGTGAGTACACCGCCACCCGCAAGGTCTGGGGTGGCCGGAGCATCGGCTCGCACCAGGGGGTGTCGCATCCGCTGGCCCACGCGGCTGTGCAGGTGGAGCTGGCCCGCCTCATGATCCAGAAGGCGGCCACCCTGTACGACGCCGGCCGCGACCTGGAAGCCGGGGTGGCCGGCAACATGGCCAAGTACGCGGCCGGGGAGGCCGCCGCGCTCGCCGTGGACACCGCCGTCCAGGTGCTCGGCGGGGCCGGCATGACCACCGAGTACGGGGTGGCGACCCTGCTCGGCGCGGTCCGGGCCGGTCGGATCGCCCCGGTCAGCCGCGAGATGATCCTCAACTTCGTGGCCCAACACGTCCTCGGCCAGGACAAGTCCTACTGACGGCGCTCTGGGCGGGCGGGGCGGGGTTCAGGCCGGGGTACGGCAGGCGGCGTCGATGCGGTGAACCGGGCGGACCCGACGACCCATGCCCTCCAACAGCGAATCCTCGACGTGGAAGTCGTGAATGCGCAGTTGGTGGCGAGGCAACTCCTCCTCGCTCGGGCAGAGCACCTGTGCGCGGACCAGACCGACCGGAACGTACCGGACACCGCCCCGTTCCTGAAGGATCACCATGTTGACGTCGTCGGTGGTGACCACGTGCCCGCGAACGTCCTCGGTGGGCCCACTCTCCGCGCCCACTGTGGTGACGGTGAGCGGCAGCACCGGTGTGGTGATCACCGGCACCGCCGCCCAGACCAGGGTGGCGAGCACCGCCACCTCGGTCACCGACGCCAGCGGCCGGATCACCAGGCCCGGCAGCGGCCCCGCGACGAAGAGCGCGAGCAGCGGGGGCACGACGATGAGCGCCAGCACCAGCCACTCGTCGCCCTGCCGCATCGCGTCGCGCATCGTGGGCAGCATCAGCCAGCCGTACCCGGCGAGCAGCGCGCCGATCAGCAGCAACCGAGGCGCGACCCGCTCGTGCAGCCGCGCCGGGCTCAGTTGAAACGCGGCCACGAACGCCGGCAGCAGCAACGGCAGATAGAGCAACGGCCAGGTGATCAGGGCGAGCAGGAAGCTGGCCAGCACCACCCAGGCCGGGGTGATGTCGGCCCAGCGGGCGAAGAGCGGACGGCGACGGGTGCCCGGCGGAAGCCGGTCCGCGCTGACGGCCAGTACCGCGCCGAGCGCGAAGACGGCGACCAGCCCGGTGGAGAGCAGCCGCGCCGCCGTGGTCAGGAAACCGGCGAGCAGGTTCACCGGCCCGACGTTGGCCACCAGCAGCAGCGTGGTCTGGAGCTCCCCGCCGGCCTCCACGCCGAGGCGGAGCACCGAGAAGATCGCCGGCACGCCCACCACCGCCGTCCAGAACGACTGGCTGGCGCGGGCACGCCGCTCCGCCGGATCCCAGCGGACCCGCCCCGGCTCAACCGCGGCGACGACCGGCTCGGCCGGCTCGGCGACCGGCACCGCGGCCGGCCAGGCAACGTCACCATCCGCACCGACCGGACGATCGATGGCCGGCGGCGCTGCGGCCGTACCGTCGATCGGTGACGCGTCGCCGCCGGGCACTGACGTGCGGGGCGGCGGGACCGGCCCGTCGCCGCCGGTGGCGGTCGGCGCCGCGCTCACTTCGCGGGCGCCTTGTCGTCGAAGTCGACCAGCTTCGGCACCTCCAGCGGCTGCGGCTGGCGCTTCTCGGCCTTCAGCCAGGGGCCCAGGGTCCGGTTGTACGCGGTCTGCCAGGGGCTGGCATCTCCGTCGCGGCCCTGCACGTAGCTCTTCTGCAGGAAGAACGCGACCAGGTCGCGCAGCGCGGGATCACCGATCGGCACGCCGATGCCCAGCAACTCGCTGGTGCCGAACGGCATGTCCACGATCTCGAATTCCTTGGGAAAGCTGGCCAGGAAACCGGCGAGGATCGACTCGTCGGAGCTGACCGCGTCGTACCGCCCCTTCCGGATGCCGTCGACGCAGTCGCCGACGTCCTTGACCACGAATGTCCTGACCTGGTGCTTCTCCAACTCGGCCTCGGTGGTGGAGCCGCCGCTCGTGCAGACCTTGTACGCCGGGTCGCGCAGATCCTCGATGGTGCGGATCCTGTCCTTGAGTCGGATCGGCACCATCACCTCCTGCGTGGTGACGAAGTACGGCCCGGCGAAGCTGACCAGCTGCTTACGGTCCTCCGTCATGGAGAAGCTGGACACCACCAGGTCGACGGTGCCACCTTGCAGCGACGGGATCCGGTCCTCGGTCGCGACCGACACGAACTCCAGCCGCTGGTCCCCCTCGTAGCCGAGGGACGCCGCGATGTACCGGGCGATCTCGACGTCGAACCCGACGTGCTGGCCGTTTCGCAACTCACCCATCAGCGGCTCGTTTGTGGCGACACCGATCCGCAGCTTCGACTGACCGTAGATGTGCGTCTCGCGCATCTTCTCCTGCACGGAGGGCAGTTCCGGCTCCTTCCGGCTGTCGCAACCTGCCGCGGCGGCGAGCACGAGAGTGAGAGCGACCGCCAGCGTCGACGCGATCGGGCGGAGCCGGGACTGCGAACTGCCTGAGTTCATGGGCGACCTCGCTACCGGAAGGGCCTGCGGAACACCGAGAGTAGCGGTTCTTGTCCAATCCGTGTGCACGCGGTGGACCCTGTCGAATGGACGGCTCGGATCGACGTCGATCGGCGCGGCGGTCGGCTCTGCGGTTGACAGCCGGCCAGGTCGCGACATGCTGGACACGTGAGCCGATTGTCCAGACCCGATGCGCGCACGGTGGCGGTGCTCGCGGCGCTGGGAGCCCTTGCGCCGCTGGTCATGCTGGTCGTGTGGCGCCGACAGGACCTCCTCGGCGTGGTTCTCGCGCTGCTCTGCGTGCTAATGACCATGGTCGCCGGGGTCGCGGTCTCGGCCGCCCGTCAGGTCAACGATCCGGAGCCGGCGGACCGGTCGGCAGCTTTCGGGCCGCCCGAGCTGATGCCGTACGGGATCGACGCGGACACCCTCGATGCCCTCGACCCCAGGGACGCGTTGCGTGCGGTGCGTGACCGCCGACGCGGGTCGGACGGGCTCAGCGGCCGGTGAGCGTGGGCGCGGTGAGCGCGTCCACGCCGCGCCCCGCCAGACACCGGTAGGTCCGGTCAATGCTGCCGTCGATCGGCGGTAGCACCTCCAGGTGCCAGCCGGTCGCCTCACCGATCCCGGTGGTCAACCGGAACGTCGTGGCGCTGCACACCTGCCGCACCGGCTCGGCGGCGGTCACCTCGTCGTAGTCGGCGCCGACCAGCGACACCGGCAGGATGCCCTCGGCGTACGTCTCCCAGGTGTGTCGGCCGGCGCAGGACAGCCGAGCCGCCTCGGCGCGGCTGCCGCGGATCCGCATCGGGCCGAAGCACTCCAGCTCGGGCAGACACCGGGCCCCCTCGGGCAGGGCGGTGGGCGCACCGGTGGCGGTGGAGCAGCCGGGCAGCGGCCCGGTCGCCGGTGCGGCGATCTGGGTGGCCGACGGGTACGGGGTGGTTGGCGGTGCCCGGTCGGCGACCCAGGCACCGGCGGTCGCGGAGGCGGCGAGCGCGAGCACCCCGGCACCGCCGAAGAGCCAGCGCCGCCAACGCCGACCGGTGGGGTCCGCTCGCTGAGTGTCCTCGATGGGCGATCGGGGCACCGGCTGGCTGGCCGCGTACGGGCCGGAGAGCGTCGCGGCACCGCTGACCGGAGCGCCGCTGACGGGTGCCGCCGGCGAGCCGAGTGGCAGGTTGTTGAGCAGGTCGTGCAACTCCAGGGCAGAGGGACGCTCGCCCGGATCGTTGGCCATGCCGACACGCAGCACGTCGATCAGCTCGTCCGGCACCCCGGGCAGCGAGGGGAGCGGCTGGTTGAACATCTCCAGCACGGTGACCAGGCTCGGGTTGCGCTCGGACTGCCAGCGCGGCGGCCGGCCGTGCATCACCGCGTAGAGGGTGGCGCAGAGCGCGTACACGTCGACGGCCGGGGACGGCGGGCTGTGGCTGAACATCTCCGGCGGCGCGTACGCCGGGGTGAGCACCTCCAGGGTGACCGAGGCGTCCCTGTGCTCGGCGAGGACGGCGAGCCCGAAGTCGGCGAGCACCGCCGAGTTGAAGTGCGAGTGGAGGATGTTCGCCGGTTTCACGTCCCGATGCAGCACCCCGGCGGCGTGCGAGTGGGCCAGCGCGTCCGCGATCTTGATGCCGAGGTCGCGGGCCTCCACCGGGCCGAGCGGTGAGGTGCGCATCCGTTCGGCGTACGAGCCGTCGCAGAGCTCCATGATCAGGTAGGGGTGCTGATCGACTGTGACCCCGACGTCGAAGAGGTCCACCACGTGCGGGTGGGACGACATCCGACCGGCCGCCCGCGCCTCGCGCAGGAAGCGGGCCTGATCGCGCTCGCTGTCCAGCGTCCGGTTCTCCACTTTGACGGCGACCTCGCGACCCACGGAGATCTGGGTGGCCCGGTAGACGGTCGCGTACCCGCCCCGGGCAAAGACCCGCAAATCAGTCAGGCCGGGCACGATCGGCACTGGCACGCCGCCGGTCGGGGTGTCGGTCACCGCTCGAAAATACCCAACCCGACCGATGGCTCAGCGCACCGCGTCCGCCGGAGCCGCACCGGTGGGACCGGTACCCTCCTCGGCGACCGCAGTCGTCCCGGCACCCTCGGACGATCCGACCCCGCCGGCCAGGGTTCCCCGCCGGGCGTCCAGACGCAGACCGACGGCGGTGGCCACGGCGCCCAGCCCTTCCCACGCCGCCACCCCGAAGAACCGGTCGGGAGCTATGTCGGCCAGCACCGCGATGGTGAACACGGTGAACGTGACCAGCCGGAAGACCACAGTGAACCGGTAGAACGCCCGCCACTCGGTCACCGTGGCGAGCAGGTAGTAGACGCCCATGTTGAAGGCCGCCATCGAGGACGCCAGCAGGAACGTCCCGGTGTGATCACCGACGGCCCGCGTCGCCGGCACCTCGAACCCGAGCATGCGCAGCTGCGCCTCCGGCCAGAGCAGCCCGACCGCGCCCATCACCAGCGCCAACACGCCGAAGACCGCGATGGTCCAGCCCGCGATGGATCGCGGCAGCTTCATGAAGGGCCTCCCCAGGCACGGCGAGGGTCACCACTGTGGACCCGTACGCGGTGGTGACACGCTAGCCGCTCCCCCCGACCACCACATCCCCAGAACCGGCAGAACCGGCACCCCCCGGGGTCGCGTTGATCAAGAGCTTTCGGTCACCGGCGGGCCGGAATCTGACCGAAACCTCTTGATCAAAAGCAGTGGGCGGAGGTCAGACCAGTGCGGACAGGCGGGTTTGCAGGGCGTCGGCTGCCGCTCGTTCGCTGCGCTGCTCGGTGGCGTACGCCAGGCGAACGGCCTCCTGCGCGCAGGACAGTGCCTCCGCCGGACGACCGCAGGCAGCCAACGCCTCGGCCAGCACACTCGCCGCGATCACCTGGCTGCGCACGTCCTCGGCCGGCGCGGTGACAGCTCGACGAGCCCAGTCCAACGCCTGCTCCCGCTGACCGTGAGCAAGCAGCGCCGCAGCGTACTGAGCCATCGTCTGACGACGGGAGAACAGCAGCGAGGGTGCGTTCGCGGCGGCAGTGGCCACCGGGGCGAGCAGCCCGACCGCTGTCGCCGAGTCGCCGGCGGCGAGACGGGCCGTCGCCAGCAACACCCGGGGCGCCACCTGCGCAGGGGCCTGCGGGTTGTGCGGCTCCACGGCGGTCAGCACCGCGCGGGCCACCCGCTCGGCCGTCTCGCAGTCGCCCATGTCCAACGCGACGAAGCCGCGCAGCGTGCCGGCCATTCCGGTGAGCAGCGGATGCGAGGTGCGCTCCGCGTACGCCAGGGCGTCGGTGAGCAGGTCCGCAGCGTGCTCCGGCTCGCCCAGGCCGCGCGCCACCACCGCCCGGACCACCAGGGCGAACCCGCGCCCCCAGTCGTCGGACGCGGCGGCGAACTCCCGGTACGCCCGCCGGGCCTCCCGGTCCGCCTCGGCCAGGTCCCCCAGCTCGGCAGTGGCGAACGCCGCCACCGCCCGCAGCGTGCCCACGGCCCACGCCTCACCGACCCGCTCGCCGAACGGCAGGAACACCTGCGCCATCCGACACGCCTCGCGCAGCCGGCCGGCGAGCAGCCGGGCGAACGCCGTGGTGCCGCGCAGCCAGGCCCGCCCGTACGGGTCCTTCAACTCGGCGAAGAGTCGGGCGGCCCGGCCGAGCACCGCGTCGGTCCCGGCGAAGTCACCCCGGGTGGTGGTCACCCAAGCCAGGTTCTGCAGGGACCACGCCTGCCCGCGTCGGTCCTGCGCACCGAGGCTGACCTGGTACGCGGCCGCCAACCGGCTGCTCGCCTGACTCAGCCGCCCCGCCACGAAGTCGGCCATGCCGAGCCGGCGCATCGCCGTGGCACGCTGCGTGGGCAGTCGGCCTTCGGTGGCCACCTGCAACGCCTCCTGCCAGGCGGTCACCGCCCGGCCCTGATCGCCGAGGGTCTCCTGGGCCTGCCCCGCCAGCAGGAGAGCACTGACCCGGGTGACCTCGTCCCCCGCGTTCGCGGCGATCTTCTCGGCGTACGCCAACGCGTCGGCGACCCGGCCGACCTGGAGCAACGCCCGCGCGTGCACCACCCGGTCGGCTGCCGGCACCCCGTCGCGGGCCAGTTCGGTGGCGCGCTCGGCGTACTCGACGGCCATGGCCGGCTCACCGGCGGAGAGCGACCGGCGGGCGGCCCGTCCGAGCGCGGCCACGCCGAGCGGAACCACCGCACGGGCCGGCGCGTCCGGGCGCAGCTTCACCGCGTCGGCGAGCGTGGCGGCCCGCTCGACGTGCATCGCCACGAAGTCGTCCCGGGCCTCGTCGGTGAACCCGCCGACAGTGCTGACGGTGGCCTCGTCGGCCGGCGCCGCCCACCGGGCCAGCGCGGCGTGCCGCTCGGCCAACTCGGCCTTGCTCACCCCGGCGTACGCGGCCTCCCGCATGAGCGGCGTCGCGAACGAGTAGCCGGTACGCGAACGGTGCAGCATGCGGCGTTGCAGCAACTCCTCGACCGCCCGGTCGAGCTCGACGGCGACCACTGCCGACGGCCTGCCGTCGCGGCCACCGCGCAGCTCCCGCATCGCCTCCAGCGCGCCGGTCGGCACCGTGTCACCGGTGACCGCCGCGTCGCGCAGCACCGACCGGGCGTCCGGCGGCAACGCGTCGATTCGGGCCGCGAGCACGGCGGCGAGGTCCCGGGAGAGCAGCCGGCTGCCCAGCGACCCCGGCACCAACCGCCAGCCGTTCGCCCCACTCTGGTCCCGATCGCCGGAGCCTGGCCGGTCAGCGGCGGCACGGACAGATTCCGTGGTCAGCGCGCCCCGTTCGATAAGCAGGGTGACCAGCTCAGCCAGGTAGAACGGATTGCCCTGCGCGGTGGCGAGCAACCGGTCGGTGTCGGCCTGCGGCAGCTTGCCGCCGCCGAGGTAAGTCGTCAGCAGCCGGGCCGCGTCGGCACCGCGCAGCGGCGGCAGCGAGTGCACCTCGGCGTCCGCGACCCGGGTCAGCGCCCCAGCGGTACGCACCAACTCGGGGCGGCCGAGCAGCAGCACCAGCACCGGGCCGGTGAGCTTGGACAGGGTCAACCCGAGGACCTTGATCGTCTCGGCGGTGGCATCGTGCAGGTCGTCCACCACGATCACCAGCGGCGCCTCCGAGGCGAGCCCACTGAGCAGGTCGGCGACCGCGTTCGGCACCACCTCGGCGTCTGCGGCCGGAGTGCCCGAGCCGCCCCACTCGCCGCTGTCGCCGCCGGTGTGCGCCGGGAGTTCGGCGTAGCCGAGCAGGGCCAGCAGCTGCTCCGTGGCGATCGGCGGTGTCTCCGCACCGGAGCGGGCGAGCCGCTGCCCGAGCCGGCGCAGCCGCTCCTCGACCGCCGGGCGGGTCAACGCGGTGGACGCGTCGCTGGGCAGACCGACGGCGGCCCGCACCAGATCGGCCAGGGGCGCGAGCCGTCGCCGCTCCCCGAACGCGGCACAGCGCACCGAGAGCACCCTGGCCCCGGAGTGCGCCGCGTACCGGCCGGCACCGACGTCGTAACCGGCGGCGAGGCGTTCCACCTCGGCGGCGAACCGGGACTTGCCGATGCCCGCCTCGGCGGTCATCAACAGCACCCGCGGGTCGCCCTGGTCGATCACCTCGGCGAGCCGGCCGGCGACCCGGCCGATCTCCGTCTCCCGGCCGACGTACGGCGCCTCGTCGCCGAGCCCCGAGCGGGTGCCCGGCGCGTCCAGCAGACCCAGCAGCTCGTACGCCTCGACCGGCTCACGCTTGCCTTTGAGCCGCAGCGGGCGCAGCGCCCGCCAGGAGGAGACGTGCCTGGTGGCCGCTGCGGTCCGTCCACCGGCGTAGACGGCCCCGACGGCGGCGGCGTCGGCGAGCCGGGCCGCTGTGTTCACAGTGTCGCCGATGACCGTGTATTCGATTGCGGCCTGGATGCCCGCGATGACGTCGCCGGTGTTCAGCCCGACCCGCAGCCCGAGCGGCGCGCCGCCGCCCCGCTCGTCGTCGAGCACCCGACGGACGGCCCGTTGCATGGACAGGGCGGCCCGGACGGCGCGTTCGGCGTCGTCCTCGTGCGCCACCGGGGCACCGAAGACCGCCATGATGCCGTCACCGGTCAGCTTGTCGACGTGCCCGCCGAACGTCTTCACGGCACCGGCGAGGGCGGCGAGCACCCGGTCGGTGACGGCGCCGACGCGCTCCGGGTCGAGATCCTCCGACCAGGAGGTGAACTCGGAGAGGTCACCGAAGAGCACCGTCACCACCCGGCGCTCGGCCGCCGGCAACGTGGCGGCGGCCGGCAGCGCGGCGCCACAGTTGTGGCAGAACCGCGCACCGGGAACGGCAACGGTTCCACACACGGGGCAGGTCACATGTGCTCCAACCCACTGACCCCGGGCGCGGATTCCCCGGTGTCGACGCCCAGATACTCCAACTGGGCCCGGACCGACCATTCGGCCGCCCACCAGAGTGAGCGGTCGACGTCCGCGTAGACCGTCGCCACCACGTCGGCGGGGGTGTGGGCGCCGGCGGCGACCGCCGCCTGGACCTGGTCGAGCCGGGCCCGGCGGTGGGCGAGGTAGAAGTCGGCGGCGGCGGCGCAGTCGGCCAGCGCCGGGCCGTGTCCCGGCAGCGCCGGGATTCCCCGGTACGCGGACAGCAGCTCCAGGCTGCTCAGATAGTCACCGAGGTGACCGTCGGGATGGGCGACCACGGTGGTGCCCCGGCCGAGGATGGTGTCACCGGTGAGCACCACCCGCTCGTCGCCGTGCTCGACCAGGAAGCAGACCGAGTCGGCGGTGTGCCCTGGCGTCTGCAACAGCCTGATGTGCAGACCGAAGCCGCCGAAGTGCTCGCCCGGCTCGGTCAGCGGCTCACCACCGATGGTGTGCGCCGGGTCGGCGGCGAGCACGTGCACGCCGCCGAGCAGCTCACTCAGCCGGGCCGCGCCCTCGGTGTGGTCGGGGTGGCCGTGGGTGATCAGGATCAGCCCGACCGGGCCGTGCTCGGCGATCCGGGTCAGGTGCCCCTCGTCCGCCGGCCCCGGGTCGACAATGATGCCGGACTCGGCCGCCGGGGCGCGCAGCACCCACGTGTTGGTGCCGTCGAGGGTCATCGGCCCCGGGTTCGGCGCACGCAGCAGTGAAACCCAGCGGGGCAACTCGTCGGCAAGCGCCGCCACCGCCCCCGTCACGTGCCCGCTCATGGCTGCGATCGTACGACCCCGCTCGCCACACCCCACGATCTTGCACTTGCGGGCCCCGATTCATCCCCGTTCAGGGCTTTCGTCCGGGCAGAAAGTGCAAGATCGGGGGGCGATGGGGACGCGTCAGGCGACCTCGACGATCAGCTCGATCTCCACCGGGGCGTCCAGGGGCAACTCGGCCACGCCCACCGCGCTGCGCGCGTGCCGGCCGGCCTCCCCGAAGACGGTGCCGAACAGATCCGAGGCACCGTTGATCACGGCGGGCTGACCGGTGAAGCCGGGCGCGGAGGCCACGAACCCGGTCACCTTGACCACCTTGACCACGTTCTCCAGGCCGACCAGCGAGTCGACAGCGGCCAGCGCATTGAGCCCGCACCGCTGGGCCAGATCCTTCGCCTGCTCGGCGGAGATCCCGGCGCCGACCTTGCCGGTCGCCAGCAACTTGCCCTCGGCCATCGGCAACTGGCCGGAAACGTACACGTGCTGCCCGGACTGCACGGCCGGGACGTAACTGGCTACCGGCGGCACGACCTCGGGCAGTTCGAGACCCAGCTCGGCGAGCTTCGCGTGCGGACCGTTGCTCACGCCTTGGGCCGCTTCAGGTAGGCGACCAGCTGGTCCGGGTTCGGGCCGGGGACCACGGCGACGAGCTCCCACCCGTCCTCGCCCCAGTTGTCGAGGATCTGCTTGGTCGCGTGGACCAGCAGCGGGACCGTGGAGTATTCCCACTTCTGCATCGCTGAAGGGCTCCCTCTCGGTGCGGAATTGTTCGAGGGACAGCCTACGGTCCGCCGGCCGGACGAGGTACGGGACGCTGCTCCGGCGCGGCCGGCAGCTCCCCGCAGCACCCTTCGTGCTCGTACCCCTGGGGGCAGCGGGACCGATCGGGCAGCAGCAGGTCACAGAAGACCCGGTGCCGGTTGTTCTGATCGTCGGCGTTGGAGACGGTGGTCTCGCCGGCGTCCAACTCGGGCAGGAAGCCAAGGGACACCGCGACCCGGCCGGCCAGCACTGTCGCCGCCGCCAGATTCGGCACCCGGATCGGCAGGTGGATGACGAAGCCCGGCTCGTCGTCCTCGCGGGTCCGCTCGGCGGGCTGGCTCGGCACCCGGGCCGTCTCCGCCTGCTCCGGCGTCCGGCGGTACGACCGTTCGTTGATCGGCTGGTTGGTGACCTGCCCGCCGGCCTCGACCACGGACCCGAGCCGGCGGGGCCGCTCGTTCGTCGGGAACTGGGTGCGAGGGATGTTGTCCGCGTCGCGCATGCACTGCCTCCGGTCGTACCTCTCGGACCATGCTTCCGGCCCGGACCCATTCGTCCGTTCCGGCCCCCGCACGGGGACGAAGGTAGGTCTGTGGCCGCGGTCCCGCCAACAGGACGCGCACAAGAGGTCATCAACAGTCACATATGCGACACACCGCAGGTCGGAGGCCCGACACCGAAACCGGCGCGGGTACCGCTCACCGGATCGCCGGCCCGCTCGACAGGCAGGGGCGACACCGATCCGGTCATCGACCGCTACCCTTCCGGTCGGACGGTCGCGCAGCGCCCGGCCGCCCGCTCGATCACGCTCGGCGCCAGGGGTGGCGGCGGGCGCCGCACCCCTGGGGGAACGACATGACCCACCCGCCCAGCGGCGACCAGGCCGGCACACCCGCCCACCCGCCGGCCCACCCGGATCCCGCCGGTCAGCCCGGCGCGCCGATCATCCCCAGCCAGCCGGCCCCCGCTCCGCCGCCCGGGCAGCTCGCTCTCCCCGCCTCCCCCGCCCAGCCGGCACTCCCCGCCGCCCCCACCTCACCGGCCTTCCCCGGGCAGCCCAGCGGCCGCAGCCAGCCGGTCTTCCCCGGGCAGCCCAGCGGCGCCGGGCAGCCGGCCCTCCCCGGGCAGATCGGCGGCCCGAGCCAGCCGGCCTTCCCCGGGCAACTGGGCGGCACCGGGCAGCCGGAAGGGCCTGGCGGCCCCTCCTCGGCGGCCGCACCGACGCAGCCGGGTGCCCCGAACTCCTCGTCGATCCCCCCTGCCCCGCCGGCCTATCCGCCCTACCAGGGCACGCCCGCGCCGAAGAAGAAGCGCGGTCTGCTGATCGCGGCGATCGCCCTGGTCGTGATCATGGTGCTCTGCGTCGGGGGTGGCGTGGTGGCCTTCCTGACCCTGCGCGATGCCGAGACCGGCGAGGGCGCCAAGGAGCCGGCGGTCGCCGTCGACGAGTTCCTCACCGCGGTCTACAAGGATCGCGACGCGACCAAGGCGGCCGGTCACGTCTGCGCCGCTTCCCGCGACGACGACAAGATCGCCGCGAAGGTGGCCGAGGTGGAGAAGTACGCCTCCACCTACCAGAACCCGCGCTTCCGGTGGACCACCCCGAAGGTGGACAACCAGACCGGGGAACGGGCCACCGTCTCCACCCGGCTCACCATGACCACCGCCGACGAGAAGGTGGCCGACCAGGAGTTGCGCTTCACTGTGGTGCAGAAGACGGGTTGGTGGGTCTGCGAGGTCGCCTGACCGCCCAGCCTGGATAGGCTCGACGGGTGTGTGCAGCTGAGCGTCCGATCGACCCGGCCGGTACCGGGTGGCCCGCCCGTCTCCACGTGGTGACCGGCAAGGGCGGCACCGGTAAGACCAGCGTGGCGGCGGCGCTGGCCATGGCGCTCGCCGCCGGCGGCCGGCGCACCCTGCTGGTCGAGGTCGAGGGGCGGCAGGGCATCGCCCAACTGTTCGGCATCGAGCCGCTGCCCTACGAGGAACGTCACCTCGCCGACGCGCCGGACGGCGGTGAGGTGCGCGCGCTCGCCGTGGACGCCGAGGAGGCGTTGCTCGAGTACCTGGACATGTTCTACAAACTGGGCGCGGCGGGCCGGGCACTGCGCAAGCTCGGCGCCATCGACTTCGCCACCACCATCGCGCCCGGCCTGCGGGACGTCCTCCTCACCGGCAAGGTGAAGGAGGCCACCACCCGCAAGACCGGGCAGCGGCGCGCGTACGACGCGGTGGTGCTGGACGCCCCGCCGACCGGGCGGATCGGCCGGTTCCTCAACGTGACGGCGGAGACGGCCCGGCTGGCCAAGGTGGGCCCGATCAAGACCCAGAGCGAGGGGGTCGCCGCGTTGCTGCGGTCCCCGATGACAGCGGTGCACGTGGTCACGCTGCTGGAGGAGATGCCGATCCAGGAGACGGTCGACGCGATCGCCGACCTGACCGCCCTCGGCTTCGGCATCGGGAAGGTGCTCGTCAACGGAGTCCGGCCGCCGCTGCCCGCCGGAGCGGCGGTCACCGCCGCCGAGTTGAAGCGCGGGCTGGTCGCCGCCGGGCTGCCGGCCGATCGGGACACCGTGGCCGGGTTGCACGATGAGGCGCGCGACCAGCTCATCCGGCGCGAACTGGAAGATTCGCTCCGCGCCGACCTGGTGGAGTTGGGGCTGCCGATGATCGAGCTGCCGTTGCTGCCCGACGGGGTGGATCGGGCGGGGCTCGCAACGCTGGCCCAGGCCCTCGTCCGCGCCGAATGACTCACACCTGAGCGCAGCACGGGCGCGCGGACCCACCGGCCCGATACGCTCGATTGGTGCCTTCCGAAGACGCGGCGCCGCAGCTGGACGTCGACCAGATCCTCGCCGACCCAGGCGTGCGGATCGTCGTGTGCTGCGGTGCCGGCGGAGTGGGAAAGACGACCACGGCCGCGGCGCTGGCGCTGCGGGCCGCCGAGCACCACGGCCGACGCACTGTGGTGCTCACCATCGACCCGGCCCGCCGGCTGGCCCAGTCGCTGGGCCTGACCGAGCTGGACAACACCCCTCGCCAGGTCAAGGGGATCGACGTCGAGAGCAGCGGCGGCGAGTTGCACGCCATGATGCTGGACATGAAGCGCACCTTCGACGACGTGGTGTTGCAGCACACCGACCCGACGAAGGCCGCGGAGATCTTCGCGAACCCGTTCTACCAGGCGATGAGCTCGACCTTCGCCGGCACGCAGGAATACATGGCGATGGAGAAGCTGGGTCAGTTGCACGCCCGGGGCGAGTGGGACCTGATCGTGGTGGACACCCCACCGTCCCGCTCGGCACTGGACTTCCTGGATGCGCCGGCTCGGCTCTCCCGTTTCCTCGACGGCCGGATGCTGCGACTGCTGCTGGCTCCGGCGCGCAGCGGCGGGCGGAGCATGTTCAGCCTGGTCACGGCCTCGTTCGGGATGTTCTCGAAGGTGGTGCAGAAGGTGCTCGGCGCGCAGCTGCTCACCGACCTGTCCGGCTTCGTGGCGGCACTTGATTCGATGTTCGGTGGTTTCCGGCAGCGCGCCGAGCAGACGTACCGCATCCTCCAGGCTGGGGAGACGGCCTTTCTGCTGGTCGCGACGCCGGAGCCGGACGCGGTCCGGGAGGCCGCCTACTTCGCGGGCCGGCTGCGCGACGAGCGGATGCCGCTGGCCGGCCTGGTGCTCAACCGGGTGCACCGCCCGGCGGTCCCGGCGCTGGACGCCGAGCAGAGCCAGGTCGCCGCCGAGCGGCTGACCCAGCTGGGTGGGCATGAGGCCACCGCCGAGGTGTTGCGGGCGCACGCGGCGTTGGCTCGTCAGGCGGTACGCGAGCAGCTGGTCGCCGCGCGCTTCACGGAGGCTTTCCCGACTGTGCCGGCGGTTTCGGTCACGGCGCAGCCCGCCGACGTGCACGACGTCGACGGGCTACGGACGATCGGCGCGGCGATCAGCCGGTCGTGACCGGCGTCAGTTGGCCGCGCTGACGAGAATCTTGTCCTTGCCGGCCTTGTCCTTGCTGTTCTTCTTCATCGCGGCCTCGAACATCTTGCGCCAGCTCGTCACCTGGGGGTGACGACGCAGCAGCGCCCGCCGTTCGCGTTCGGTCATGCCGCCCCACACACCGAACTCGATCCGGTTGTCCAACGCGTCGGCCAGGCACTCGTACCGAACAGGGCAGCTCCGGCAGATCCGCTTCGCCACGTTCTGTTCGGCGCCCTGTACGAACAACGCGTCCGGGTCCCCGTTCTGACATGCCGCCAGTGACGGCCAGTCAGTGATCATGCCCATGTGTACACGTCCCCCCTTGCAGTACCTACCGACCTCGTCGATGCACGTCAGCCGGCAATTCCCCCCGATCGCCCGGCCTGCCTTCCCCAAGGCGGCGCGGGCGACATCTGGCGCTGTCGCCGCCCCCATCATGCTCCGTAGTCGACTGATTACGCAACGTTGTCGACGAAATCCATCATTTCGGACAGTCCCGGCTTCCCGGGCCTTCGACCGCCGGTTACCCCGCCGAGGTCAGCGATAACGCTGCGCCGCCTCACTGAATCGGAGGAGACTCACGCCAGGTCACACGCAACCAAGTAGCGGGGGTCGTGCGTTTAGCACAACGAGGGCAGCGCGCGCAGGAAATGGGGAAAGAACGCCCCAGCGCCCCTCGTTCCCTACTCGCGTACCCTGTCGAGGTGACCTGGATGCGGAAACGTGACCACAATGTGCTGACCAACGCCGCATCGCTACTCGTGTGTGGCCTGCTGGCCGGCGTGGTGGTCGCTGCGGCGGCCTTCCCCGCGGTAGCGATGTCCGGCCTGGCCGCGAAGGCCGGCGCCGAGACGTTCGGTGCCCTGCCCACGGAGCTGACGGTGGCCCGCGCGCCACAGATCAGCTACCTGATGGCATCGGACGGCAAGACACCGCTCGCGACGATGTACGACGAGAACCGGCGGGACGTCAAGCTCGCCGACATCTCGCCGTTCATGCAGAAGGCCATCATCGCGGCCGAGGACCATGACTTCTACAAGCACAACGGCGTCGACATCAACGGTGTCGCCCGTGCGTTCGTCAACAACCAGAGCGAAGGCTCCGGCCGACAGGGCGCCTCGACGCTGACCATGCAGTACGTCCGGCTGGCCATCGCATACTCGGCCACCCACCCGGCGGACGTCGTCGCGGCGACCGAGGACACCAGCGCCCGCAAGCTGCGCGAGATGCGGTTGGCCCTCCAGGTCGACAAGGAATTCTCCAAGGACGAGATCCTCACCCGCTATCTCAACCTCGCCTCGTTCGGCAACGGCGCGTACGGCATCTACGCCGCCAGCCAGGTCTACTTCGGTAAGCCGCCGAGCAAGCTGAAGATCGAGGAAGCGGCGTTGCTGGCCGGCATGGTCAAGGCGCCCACGACGAACGACCCGACCACCGAACTCGGCTACCCGCTCGCGCTGGACCGCCGCGACTACGTCATCCAGAACATGGTCGACATCAAGGCCATCACCCAGCAGGAGGCGGACGCCGCCAAGGCGACCAAGCTGGTGGTGAAGGACAAGCGCACCCCGAACGGCTGCGTCGCCGCCAACGTCAACAGCTGGGGCTTCTTCTGCGACTACTTCTACCGCTGGTGGATGGATCAGGAGACGTTCGGTTCGTCCAGGTACGACCGGGAGCGCCGGCTCAAGAGCGGTGGCTACACCGTCGTGACCTCGATCGACGTCCAGGCGCAGCGCGCCGCGGACAAGGCGGTCCGTAAGGCCAAGAGCGAGAACAGCAAGGAAGCCGCGATGGTCGCGGTCGTCGAGCCGGGCACCGGCCGGGTGCGGGCGCTCGCGGTCAACCGGCAGTTCAAGCTCGACGACCCGAAGAACCCGAAGAACAAGCTCTCCAGCGATCCGGCGAAGAGCAAGAAGAAGATTCGGGGCAACTACCCGGCGACTGTCAACCCGCTGCTCACCGGTGGTGACGGCATCACCGGCTACCAGGCCGGGTCGACGTTCAAGATGTTCACCATCGTCGCGGCGCTGGAAAAGGGCATCCCGCTCAGCTACCCGATCAACGCGCAGAAGCAGTTCAAGTCGGAATACATCATCCGCCCCGGCCCGGCAGCCTGCCCGGGGACCAGTTTCTACTGCCCCACCAACTCGACCGAGAGCATGGCCGGCCCACACAACATGTGGACCGCGTTCGGTCGGTCGGTGAACACCTACTTCGTGCCGCTCCAACAGCAGGTTGGCGCCGAGAACGTGGTCAAGGCCGCCAAGCGGCTGGGCATCAACTTCCGGTCCGAGGAAGATCTGACTCTGGAGAAGGGCGCGCACCAGTGGGGCGCGTTCACCCTGGGCGTCTCGCAGACCACCCCGCTGGACCTGGCCAACGCCTACGCCACCCTGGCCGCGGACGGCAAGTACTGCGAACCGATCCCGGTGCAGGAGATCCGCGACCCGGAGGGCAACAAGCTGGACATCGCCAACCCGCGTTGCGAGAAGCGGTTCAGCACCGAGGTGGCCCGCGCCGCCGTGGACGCGGCCCGGTGCCCGGTCGGTGACAAGTCGTCGTCCTCCCGATGCTCGGGGGCGACCGCCGGGAACGTGCGCGGCGACGTCGGTTACCCGGTGGCCGGCAAGTCCGGCACCACCGACTCGGAGAAGACCGCCGCGCTGGTCGCGATGACCAAGCAGTACGCGGTCGCCGGCATCATGGCCGACCCGGACTGGCCGCAGACCAACGTGGAGATGAAGCACGCGGAGAAGGACGGCATCAACCCTCCGGTCTGGGAGACGCTGCGGGACGCGATGAAGGGCAAGCCGAAGATCGACTTTGAGGCGCCGGGTCAGAAGATCTCCCTGGGTGACCAGCGCAGCATCCCCGACGTGAAGTGTGTCTCGGTGGACACCGCGAAGTCCCGGCTCAAGGGCGCCGGCTTCGAACCGGTCGTCTCCAGCACCAAGGTGCCGTCCTCCTGCAAGGCGGGCGACGCGGCCGGCACCAGCCCGGACGGACGCACGATCAAGGGTGGCATGGTCACCATCGAGGTCAGCAGCGGCGGTGGCGGCACGCCGGGCAACACCGACGGCAACCCGGGCGGTCAGCCCGGCGGCCCGCCCGGGGGCCGACCCAGTGGTCGTCCCGGCGGCTGAACCGACGGGTAGGACACAACGGGCGGGCACCCTTCAGGGGTGCCCGCCCGTTTCGTCTGTCCGGACCGGCGGGCGGCTACGAAACGTCGTGCCGCCCCGCTGACCCTGCCGGGTCAGAGACCGAGCTGTCGGCGTACCTCGGCGGCCACCCGACCACCCTCGGCCTGGCCGGCCACCGCGGCCTGGGCCGCCTTCATCGCCGGGCCCATCTGGGACTTGCCGGTGAAGCCGCCCGCGGCGAGCGCCCCCGACACCAGCTCGGTCAGCTCTGCGTCCGAGAGCTGCTTGGGCAGGTAGCGGTCCAACACCTCACCCTCGGCGCTCTCCTTCGCGGCCTGCTCGGCGCGCCCGGCGTCGGCGAAGGCGGTGGCCGCCTCCCGACGCTTCTTGGCTTCCTTGGTCAGCACCGCGAGCACCTCGTCATCGGTGAGCTCGCGCTTGGCCTTGCCGGCGACCTCGGCGGTGCCGACGGCGGCCAGGGCCATCCGCAGCGTGGAGGTGGTCAGCTCGTCGCGCGCCTTGAGCGCGGTACGCATGTCGGCAGTGAGGCGGTCCTTCAGCGTGCTCATGGACGGTCAAACTACCCTGAACGCCATGCGAAAGCGCACACTATTCCGGCTCGCCGCCGGAACCGCCACGATCGGCGCGGCCACCCTCGCGTACGCGTCGCTCGTCGAGCGCAACATGTTCACCCTGCGGCGGTACGACGTGCCGGTGCTCCCGGCCGACGCGGAGCCGCTGCGCGTGCTGCACCTGTCGGACCTGCACATGATGCCCGACCAGGCGCGCAAGCAGCGCTGGGTGGCATCGCTGGCCGCCCTCGACCCCGACCTGGTGGTGGTCACCGGCGACAACATGGCGCACCCTGGCGCGGTGCCCGGGGTGCTGCGGGCCCTGCAACCACTGCTGGACTACCCGGGCGCGTTCGTGTTCGGCTCCAACGACTACACCGGGCCGGTGCTGAAGAACCCCTTCACCTACTTCCTGCCCGACCGGGAGTACACCGAGGGCGTCGAGCTGCCGTACGAGGAGTTGCGCCAGGTCTTCACCGGCGCCGGCTGGGCGGACCTCAACAACGCCCGGACCATGCTGAAGGCCGGCGGTCGACAGCTCGACCTGGTCGGCGTCGACGACCCGCACATCGACCGGGACGACTACCCCTCCGTTGCCGGCGCGGTGTCGTCCTCGGCGGACCTCTCCATCGCGGTGACGCACTCACCCGAGCCACGGGTGCTCGACCAGATGGCGGCGGACGGCTTCGGGCTGCTGCTGGCCGGGCACACCCACGGCGGTCAGGTCTGCGTACCGGGCTACGGGGCGCTCGTGACCAACTGCGGCCTGCCCCGCTCGATGGCACGCGGCCTGCACCGGTGGCCGGGCTCGGACTCCTGGCTGCACGTCTCCGCCGGCCTCGGCACCCACCCGACCGCCCCGATCCGCTTCGCCTGCCCCCCGGAGGCCAGCATCCTGACCCTCATCCCCCGCTGACCGCCGCGCCGCGCTGCCGCGCTGCTTCAAGATTCGCGCACCATCAGGGATGTTGCTGCCTCGGTGCTTCGTGAGGCAGCAACATCCCGGAAGTTGTGCGGATCTTGGCTTCCGCGGGCCGGGTCCGGGCGGTGGGGGTACCGAGTTTGACCATCGGGGCGGGTGGGCTACTATTTGTCGGCACGCCTCGGGGTGTGGCGCAGCTTGGTAGCGCGCTTCGTTCGGGACGAAGAGGTCGTCGGTTCGAATCCGGCCACCCCGACCAGAGGCAAAAGGCCAGGTGAGATCTTCTCTCACCTGGCCTTTTTATCTGCCCCGGCAAGCCCTCTCGACCGATTCCCGCGCTACGGCCGCTTGGCGGGCCTGGCGGCGGTGTGTTGGGCGGGAGCCGCGTACAGCGCCCGGCTGATCTATCTCGGCGGGGACATGGTCGAAGGGCTGCTGAATTCCTGGTCTGGGTTTCAACGACCGGGAGTACCAACCCGTAGCGACAGGTAACCGGGCTCTCGCCTTCAACCTTTCGACCCTCGTCGGAGTCGTGAGAGGTAACCAATCAAGGCGGGGGCTCATGGCAGCTGACGACGAGCATTTTCGAGAGTTCGTCGAGACGCGCTACGTGGATCTCTTGCGCATGGCGTACCACCTCACCGGCTCGGCCCAGGATGCCGAGGACCTGGTGCAGGCTGCGCTGGTGAAGGTGATGCGTCGGTGGCGGCGGATCGACGATCCGATGGCCTACCTGCGGCGAGTCATGATCAACCAGCACATCAGCGTCTGGCGCCGCCACCGGATGCACGAGGTGGTGACGGCCTTCTTTCCCGAGCGGCCCACCCGGGACATGACCGAGACGGTTGCCGAACGGCGCGCTCTCTACGAGGCGATGCGGGAGCTGACACCTCGTACCCGTGCGGTGATCGTGCTTCGGTACGTGGTCGACCTGCCGGAGGCGGAGGTCGCGGCCGCTCTCGGCTGCTCTGTCGGGTCGGTCAAGAGTCGCGCATCACGAGGCTTGGCTCGCCTGCGTCTGACGCTGGCAGCGGATCCAGCACCGACCGGGACGACGAAGATGACGGGGGTGGCACCATGACTGTCGACGATGAGCTGAGCCAGGCCCTGGCCGAGTTGAGCAGGACGCTGACCCCGCAGCCGGACCCGTACGGCCGAGCGAGAGCGCGATTCCGACGGAGCCGGCAGCGACGCCTCGGCGGGCTGGTTCTGGCCCTCGTGGTCTCCCTGGGGAGCACAGCCATCGCCATCGCCAGCCCGGGCCGGACCACGCAGCCACCACCGGCGGACCCGTCCGAGTCCATCGCACCCGTCCTGGCGTGGTCGGACCGACTCCTCCAGTCGCCGCCGCGCGGTGCCGTCGCTGGGGACGACAGCTACGTCCGTCAGCTCTCTGAACAGTTGATGGCCGCCCAACGCCGGGGCGAATTTTCCCGCTTGAAGGTGCCGGTGAGCGGGGTGAAGGTCCTCTTCGCCGACGACGTGGACGACCACCGGATCGCGCTCGCCGCCTTCGTCCGCAACCAACCCGATCCGGTCACCGGCTGGCCGAGCGCCGCTGTGTGGCTGGTCGCCGACGAAGGTGCCAGCGCCCGGGAACTGGCCGGCACCGCTGCCATCCGGTCGGTCAGCGACGCCCTGGAACCCTACGAGAGCCTGGCCGTGGACGGTCCGGAGGCGGCACACGTGGCGATCGCCCCGGCCGGATGTGTCTTCCTCAGCTCACCGTTGCCCGACGGCGACACCTTCCGGTGGGCCCTGGAGCCGACCGGGTCCTACCTGGTCCGTACGGCGAGGACCCACCGGCCCGAGTGGTGGCGGGTCGACTGCGGCGCGGTGACCCGCCAGATTGCGCCCGGACCAGGTTCGTTGGCCCCCAAGCCGATCACCGACGCTCAGCTCTCAACGGCGATGTCCCGCGTACGCGGCAGTGTCGAGCAGCAACGCGCCCGGGAGTTGACGTACCAGTGGGCCCAGTCAGAGGGTTACCGCCTGACCGCCCTTCCGAGCGTGGTGTGGGGCGGGCACGTTGCTGGCCTCCCTACCGGTCCGGCCGACACGTCGCCGGCCGCCGGAGAGCCGTCGGTGCAGGACGGCCAGGTGACGGTCCTGGCTGCGCCCAATGTGGGCGGCGGCTGGGTCGGTGAGGTGTCGATCGCCCCCGATCAGCCACGGGCCGACGGCGTGCTCAGCACTGGCACCTCGTTCACCGCTACGGCCGACCCGACCGATCCCGACAGCGTGCTGGCCGTGTCCATCGACGATGACGACGGCGGTGGCGAGGGTCAGCAGTTCCTGCTCGTGGTGACGCCGGCAGCCGCCACCACGGTGCGCGTCCTGCGCGACGGGCAGGAGGTGGCGAGGAGCGCCGTCAGCGGCTCCGGGACGGCCATGCAGGTGCCCCGCCCCACCGCGGGCCTTGTCGTGGAGGCGCTCGACGCGTCCGGCGGGACGATTGCCAGCGGCCAGGTGTCCAAGCAGGGCGCACGGAGGACAGCCGAGACCGACACCTGGAACCAGGAGTGACGCGTCCGAGTCGACCGCCGGCACGGTGACGCCTACCGGACACCACGCCACAGCCTCCATCGGTGCGCTCAGTCCTGCCGTGCGGTGCGCCTAGTCCTGCCGTTCGGTGCGCTCGATCTCTGCGAACGCGGCGGCCAGGTAGTCGTCCAACGGCACTCTGGTCGCCGTCAACAAGTCGGCCACCAGCAGCGGAGCGTGTCGGGCCAGCGCCGCCGCGTCCGGCGGTGACTCGTCGCTGTCGGGGTCGTACACGCCCAACGCGCCGGCCAGCAGGACGAGCACCACGTGCGGGTCGACATCCGAACGCCACCGCGTCGACTCCTGCACGCAGCGGGTCAACACCTGGCGGATGTCGTCGCCGGTCAACCCGTCCGGATGGCTCTCCTCCAGCAGCAACCGGACCACGGCACCGAGCACCAGGCCGGAACGCTCGTCCGCGGCGAGACCGCCGACCGCTTCGTCGTACGCCTGACCGTCGCGTGCCTGGACGGCGGCGACGGCCGTCGACGCGGTCAACGCGATGGCGCGGGCGGTAGCGGGCAGATGTCGCCAGGTGCCGGTCATCGCGCCAGCATCGCAGACCCGACGGACACCGACCGACCGCGATCACAGCGAGTGGATCAACGTGGGATTGGTCACCGAGTGGTCCCGGTGACCACGAGTCATGGCCAAAACGGTTCGCGCGGCGTCAGACCCACCGAACAGAATGCCGGCATGCTGCGTCGTGCCCTGCCCCGCCGTTCGGAAGCTCGCCGGATCCTCCTCGGCACACTGCTGTCGGCGATCGGGCGGGGTCTGACCCTGCCGTTCCTGTTCATCTACCTGACCGACGTACGCGGGCTCACCGACACCCGCGCCGGGCTCGTCATCGGCTGGTACGGCGTGGTCACCCTGGCCCTGTCGCCGCTGGGCGGGACGCTGATCGACCGGATCGGCGCCCGCCGGGTGGTGGTGCCCTGCCTGGTGATCGAGGCAATCGGCACCGGCTCGTTGGCGCTGGTCCACTCGACCGGCTCGGCCCTGCTGGTGATGACGGTGGTCGCCATCGGCAGCTCGGCGATCTGGTCCGGGCAGAACACCATCCTCGCGTCGCTGACCGACGACGATGAACGGCAACGCGTCTTCGGGTTGAACTTCGCCCTGCTCAACCTCGGCATCGGCATCGGGGGCATGACCTCCGGCGCGATCGTCGACACCGCCCGGCCCGGCACCTTCCAGGCGATCTACCTGCTGGACGCGGTGACGTACCTGATGCCGGCGCTGATCCTGCTCACCCTGCCCGGTGTGGGCCACCGACTCGGCAAACGTCGAGGCGTCGACGAACCGTCGCCCGGCGGCTACCTGACGGTGCTCCGCGACCGCCCGTTCCGACGGCTGGTGATCTTCGGGCTGATCCTCACCACCTGCGGCTACGCGCAGGTGGAGGTGGGCTTCGCCGCGTACGCGGTGCGCGTGGCGGAGGTGAACCCCCGGGTCGTGGCCTGGGCACTCGCGGCCAACACGGTGATGATCGTGCTCGCGCAGCTGGTGGTCATCCGCCGGATCGAGGGGCGCAGCCGCACCCGGGCGTTGGCCGTGGTGGGTGCGGTGTTCGCCGCCGCCTGGTTGGTCCTCGGCGTGGCCGGCCTGGTCAGTGCCGAGAACGCCGTGCTGGCCGCCCTGTGCGTGGTGCTCTGCTCGGCGATCTTCGGCTTCGGCGAGACGATGCTGTCCCCGGTGATGCCCGCACTGACCAACGCGCTGGCCACCGACGAGCTGCGCGGCCGGTACAACGCCATGAGTTCGATGATCTTCGGAATCAGCGGTGTGATCGGCCCAGTGACCGCCGGACCACTCATCGGCGCCGCCAACGGCATGGTCTGGGTGGCGACGGTGGTCGGCGGCTGCCTGGTCGCCTCGCTGGTCGCGCTCTCCCTGCGCCGGCTGCTCACCGCGGAGCAGGACGGTCTCGCGACGACCACCCCGGTAACCCCCACCCCCACGCCCGCCTCCGCCTGACCCCCAACGCCCCTCCTCCGACGCCGTCGCGCCGCCCGCGACAAACCCCGCTCTGACCTCACCAAGCACGCCGCCGCGCCCCGCCATGCGCTGAGCACCCCGCACCCCGCACCCTGCTCCGCCCCGCCGAACGCCGCCCCGCCGTGCACCAAGATCCGCACAACTTCCCGGAAGTTGGTGCCTCGGGCGCGCGGGAGACAGCAACATCGGAGAAGTTGCGCGGATCTACCTGATTGAACCCGCCAAATGATCTTGTCGCAGACCAAGATCGCGCTCAATCCCGGATGTAGTGGTATCCCGCCGCACCGATGCCACTACATCCATGTTCGAGCGCGATCTTGCCTAAGGGGGCGTGCGCGAGCAGCGCGGCGCGGGCAGCCCGGGGGCGGCGGGGGGCGGGCAGCGCGGGGGCGCGCGGGCAGCCCGGGGGCGGCGCGGGCAGCCCGGGGGCGGCGCGGGCAGCCCGGGGGCGGCGCGGGCAGCCCGGGGGCGGCGCGGGCAGCGCGGGCGGGCAGACGGGCGGGCGCGCAGGCAACCACAAGCGCGGCCGCGCGGGGGCTGGGACGGGTCGGGCCCCGGAGCTGGTGCTCCGGGGCCCGATGTCGCGGAAGTCGGCCGTCAGGCGGCGGGGACCTCGGCGGTGGTGCGGATGCGGTCCAGCGTCGGCGCGGAGACCGGCGACTGGGCGGTCAGGTAGTCGACGAAGGCGTCCAGGTCGATCTGGCCGGTGATCAGGTTCGTGCCGCCGGTGAGGGCGCTGAAGCCGTCGCCTCCGCCGGCCAGGAAGTTGTTCACCGTCACCCGGTAGGTGGCGGCGGTGTCGACGGCGGTGCCGCCGAGGGTGAGGCTGCCCCGGACCACACGGGTGCCGGCGCACGGGTCGGCGACCGTGCCGGTGGTGCCGTTCGGGTCGACCACGTAGCCCACTGTGGCCGACGGGTACAGGGTCCGACCGGTGACGAACTGCTGCTCCAGTACGCAGTAGAGCTGCTGACCGGTGAGGTCCAGTGTCACCAGGTTGTTGGCGAACGGCTGCACCGTGAACGCCTCCTCGTAGGTGACCGGGCCGGCGTCGAGGTCGGCTCGGACCCCGCCCGGGTTCATGAAGGCGGCGACGGCGTTCTGTTCGTCGTCGGTGGCGGCGAGCTGCGCGTCGGCGATCAGGTTGCCCAGTGGCGATTCGCCTAGACTCGTACCGAAGAGGGTTTCCTGGCTCCGGGTGATCGCCTGGTTGGTCACGCCGACCTGGCGTCCGGCGACCGGGCCGAGCACTGTCTTGTACCGGTTGATCAGCGCGGTCTGCCTCGGGTCCTTGGCGACGTCGCGGGTGACCACGACGTTGTTCGCGGCGGCGGAGACCACGTCTCCGCTCCGGCGATCGATCTTCAGGTCGATGTCGGTGACCAGGCGACCGAACGAGCTGGCACTGGTGACCAGCTTGCCGTTGATGTCGCAGTTGTACGCCTGGTGGGTGTGCCCGCTGACCACCACGTCGATCGACGGGTCCATCCGGTTGGTGATGTCCACGATGGGGCCGGTCATGCCGACGCAGTCGTTGATCCCGCCGGTCGCGGCCTGAGTGCCGCCCTCGTGCAGCAGGACGACGATCGCCTGTACGCCCTTGCGGCGCAGCTCGCGCGCGTAACGGTTGGCGGTGTCCGCCTCGTCGGCGAAGCTGAGGCCGGCGACGCCCTGCTGGCTGACGATCTGCGGGGTGCCTTCCAGGGTCATGCCGATGAAGCCGACCTTGACGCCCTGCACCTTGTGGATCGCGTACGGCGCCATCAGCGGCTTGCCGGTGGCGGTCTTGAAGGCGTTCGCGGACAGGTACTGGAAGCCGGCTCCCCGGTAGGGGGTGCCGTCGATGCAGCCGTCCACCGGGTGGCAGCCGCCGTTCTGGATCCGCAGGAGCTCGGCGGCTCCCTCGTCGAACTCGTGGTTGCCGACGCTGGCGTAGTCCAGCCCGGCCATGCTCAGCGCCTCGATGGTCGGCTCGTCGTGGAACGCGGCCGAGAGCAGCGGGGACGCACCGATCAGGTCGCCGGCGGCAACGGTGATGGTGTTCTTCTTCTTGGCTGCGGCGCGCAGCTCGGCAAGGTGGGTGGCCAGGAACTCGACGCCACCAGCGGTCTGCCCGGCGATGGTGCCGCTGGACCCGCTCGGCGGTTCGAGGTTGCCGTGGAAGTCGTTGAGGGCGAGCAGGGTGACGTCGACCGGCTTCGGCCGCGCGTCGGCTTGTTCAGGGCTGGTGGCGACCGCGCCGAAAGCGGCCACCGCGAGCGCGGTCAGGCCGACAGCGGCCCGACGCATCCCGGGTATGAACATGGATCTCCTCGTGAGAATCGGCGCGTACGGTGCCTGGCCTCTGGGTCGACCGGGGCCGCCGACGGACGCCGTCGAAAGGGTCGCGGATGACGGTGGTTGAGCATGGCCCCCGCCCCGACAGCCTCTCATCCGGACGCCCACCGGTCGACCCGGGCAGCGCATCGGAGCAGCGCGTACGCGGAGGCCGTTATCGATCATCGTTTAACGCGGTCTGCCGGACAACGTCAGACCCAGGGTCTAGAAAGGACAGGGCAGCCTACGAGGAATGGGGACGGCATCGTGAGCGGAACGACACCCGTGGCGGAGCAGGTGCGATCGGTCGACGGCACGCCCATCGCGTTCGAGCGGTCCGGTGCCGGGCCGGCGGTCGTCCTCGTCGGGGGCGCGTTCAGCGATCGCGGCGCGACCCGCGACCTGGGTGCCGCGTTGGCACCGGATTTCACCGTCTTCAGCTATGACCGTCGCGGTCGGGGCTACAGCGGTGACACCGCACCGTACGAGGTCGGCCGCGAGATCGACGACCTGGCCGCCCTGATCGCGGCCTCGGGTGGTTCCGCCGCCGTCTACGGCATCTCCTCCGGGGCCGTGCTGGCCGCCCTCGCCACCGCACAGGGTCTACCGGTGACCAGGTTGGTCATGTTCGAGCCACCGTTCCGGGTCGGTCCGCACGTGGGCGTCGGCAAGGACATCACACCGCAGCTCATCGAGCTGATCGCCGCCGACGACCGGGACGGCGCGGTGGAGATCTTCCTCAGCGCCTCGGTGGGGCTGCCGGCCGAGCAGATCAGCGGGATGCGGTCGCAGCCGATGTGGGGTGGGCTGACGGCGATCGCGCACACCCTGGTGTACGACGCGATCGTCACGGCCGGCGGGCGACTGCCCGCCGACCGGCTGGCGACCATCACCGCGCCGACCCTCGCAGTGGACAGCACCGGCAGTCCACAGTGGTTGCGGGACGCGAGTCGGGCGGCGGCCGAGGCCGTGCCGGGCGGCCGGTCAGTGAGCCTCGACGGCGGTTACCACGACGTGCCCGCGACGACGCTGGCCCCCGCGCTGCGCGATTTCCTGCTCGGTTGACCGGTGGCCGCTGAGGCGCGAGCCGACTGCTCAGCCGTCGGCCAGCGCCTTGTCGACCACCGCAGTGACGGCGTCCGCTGGCCAGGTGCCCGCCACGCCCGGCCGGGCGGCCAGGTAGGTGGCGATCCGCTCGGCGGGCCAGCCGTGCGACTCGCGCAGCCCTCGGGCGATCATGCCGAGGTAGATCGGCGCGGGAGGTCGGCACGGCACGGCTGACGCCCCCTCGGGGGCGGTGAAGGTGAGCATCGGAACACCGTCGCGGCTGCCCGGGCAGATCAGCGTCTCGTACCGCCCCGGGCCGAGCGTGGCCCGTCCGTTGGCGACGGCGGCGTCGATGGCCGCGCCGGTCGCCGGGATCAGCTCGGTCGTGTCGCCCGGCGGGCGGTACATCTCCTGGGCCGCGATGTCGGTGAACTGCTCCAGGGTGACCAGGTAGGCGCGGGCCGCGGCCTCGCCCGGCAGGTGCGGGTCGTAGAAGGCCATGCCGCCGGTCCAGGCACCGGACTCGCCGGCGAAGTAGATGCCGCCGGGCAGCGACACGGGCGTCGACCGGCTGGGTGGGCGCCGGTCGCGGCAGCCCGGGTACGTCCGCTTTCCGCCGGGCGGGCAGCCGCCGCCGATGTACCAGGCCAGCCGGGCGGCGTGCATGTTCGAGCCGTACGAGACGTACCAGGCCAGCACGACGTAGCCCTTCAGAAGCCGCAGGTCTGCCCGGTGGAGTGGCTGACCTGCACGGTGTGGGTCACGCAGCCGCCAGCCTCGACCGAGTGCAGCAGGAAGGCGGTGGGCTCGTGGACCCAACCGATCTGCTCGTCGGCGCTCATGGTGAGCGTGCTCTGCTTCCAGGTGCTGGGGGCCACGGTGAGGACCGTGCCCGCGTACGCCGTGGTGACCGGGCGGTGCAGGTGGCCGGCGGCGACCCGGACGACGTGCCGGTGCCGGCCGATGACCTCGGCGAGGGCATCACCGTCGGCGAGCCGGATGGTGTCCGCCACCGGGATGCCGACCGCGACCGGTGGGTGGTGCAGGAAGAGCACGGCGGGCACCTCGGGCCGCCCGGCCAGCACCCCGTCGAGCCAGCTGAGCTGCTCCTCGCCGAGTTGGCCGCCGTCGCTGCCGGGGACGAGCGAGTCAAGCACCACGACCGACACCGCTTCGTGGTCGACGTGGTAGTAGGCCGAGAAGCCGCCGCCGAGCCACGGCGTGCCCCCGAACGCGTCGAGCAGCGACTCCCGGTCGTCATGGTTACCGGTGGCCAGGTGCACCGGCAGCGGGAATGCGCCAATCACCTCGCGCAGCGCCGCGTACTCCTCGGGTTTCCCGTGGTCGGCCAGGTCGCCGGTGATCACCACACATTCCGGGCGGGGCCGCAACGCCAGCACCCGACCGAGCGCCCGGTGCAGCCCGGCGGCGGGTTCCGCGGCGAGCAGGCCGGTGGTCAGGTGCGGGTCACTGAGCTGGGCGATGAGCACGGGCTCGCCTCCTCGACGCCGGGGTGCTTCAGGCTATCGCCGGGCGCGGCATCCCGGGGGCAGCCGTCCACAGGCCGCGTCCACAGCCTGTGGATAGCACGTGTGTACGAAGGTCGCTGGCCCGCCACCGTGAGTACGCTTGATCGAGCGGTTCGGCGTCAGCCGGACCCCTCCCCTACCTGGAACGACGTGCGAGTGGATCATCAGCGAGTCATCCGTGACGTCACCGTCCGCCTGCCGATGGCGTCGAGCACACCGGAGGCGTGTCGGTGGACGGTCACCGCACTGTCCCGCCACACCCCGGCGACCATCTCCGTACTCCTCGCGGCCCACGACCGTCTGCGCTGCGTCGCGGCGACCGGGGCCTGGCAGGTCTTCGCCACGGTTCCGGCGCGGACCGGCATCGTCGGCCGGGTGTACGCGACCGGCACTCCCGCCGTCGTCCCGGACGTCACGGTCGACCCGGACTACCTCCCGGTACGCCCGGACGTGACCGCCGAGCTGTGCGTACCGGTGCTGGACCCGACGGGCCGGGCGATCGGCGTACTCGACCTTCAGTGGAGCGAACCGACGGACCTGGAGCCGTGGCGGGAGACCGCGCAGCGGCTGGCCGACGGGCTCGGTGCGCGGATCGCCGCCCTCGGTGGCCCACCGGTGGAGAGCCGCAGCGAGAAGCTGCTCCGGCACGCGTCCGCGCTCTCCTCCGCGCCGACCGAGGGAGAGGTGATGGGGGCGGCGGCCCGCGCCGCCCGGGAGGTCTCCACGCTCTCCACCGCACTGCTGTTGATCGGCGGCCAGCTCGGCCCGTCCCCGGCGACGCCGAGCGACCTGGAGACCCGGATCCGCGCCGAGCTGGCCGCAGCGGGTCCGGCCGCCCTGGACCGGATGGTCGAGCGGGCGCACCGGTACGGCGCCGGCTACACGCTGGGCGAGGCCGGGCATCCCCCGACCGAGGACTACCGCCCGCTGACCCGGGCGGGGGTACGCACACTGGTCGCCGTGCCGGTCGGGCCCACGGACGCCGGTGGGGTGCTGCTGGTCGCCGACGAACGCGCACTGCGCCCGGACCCGACCACGGTCAGCCTGATGGAGTTGCTCGCCGGGCAGGCCTGGACGAGCGTGGACCGGCTGCGCACGCTGTCCCAGCTGCGGGAGCAGGCCAGCTCCGACCCGCTGACGGGGTTGCAGCACACCGGCCCGTTCGGGCAGCGGATCGCTGCGGCCACCCCCGGCCGTACGGCCCTGCTGGCGATCGACGTGGACGGCTTCAAGACCGTGAACGACACGTACGGCCACCAGGCCGGTGACCGGGTGCTGGTCGGGTTGGCCCGGGCGCTGGAGGGGGCGCTGCGGCACGGCGACGAGTTGTACCGGATCGGCGGCGACGAGTTCGTCGCGGTGATCGAGGTGAGCCGCCCGGAGGAGGCGGTCCGGATCGCCGAACGGCTCACCGAGGCCGCCCGCCGCATCGGCCGCACGATCAGCGTGGGCGTCGCACTACCCCGCCCCGGCGAAACCCCCGACCGCACCTTGAAGCGAGCCGACCAGGCCCTCTACGCGGTCAAACGCCAAGGCCGAGACGGCGTCCTCCTCTCCGCCGCCTAACCCCAAACCCCAAGCCCCCAAGCCCCAAGCCCCAAGCCCCAAGCCCCAAGCCCCAAGCCCCAAGCCCCAAGCCCCAAGCCCCGGCGATCTTGCACTTTTGGTTGTCGTTTTGTCGCTCTAGTCCTTTATGCCGCCACAGAAACTGCAAGATCGCCGCAATCGGAGGGCCCCGAGCCTCAAGACCAGATCGATCATGGACTTGTGGTGGGCGCTTTAGCCCCGGAAGGGGTGAACGCCCCCCACCACAAGTCCATGATCGACGCGGGTCAGAGGGCAGGGCCGCGGCAGGGGCAACCGCGCCACGAGCAAGGGCGGGGCAGGAGACGCGGCGCAGGGGCGGGGCAGGGAGGCAGCGGGGGTTAGGGGGTGCGGAGTTCTTTGGCCAGGAGTTCGGCGATCTGGGCCGTGTTGAGGGCCGCGCCCTTGCGGAGGTTGTCGCCGGTGACGAAGAAGTCGAGGGCGCGGGGGTCGTCCAGGGCGCGGCGGATCCGGCCGACCCAGGACGGGTCGGTGCCGACGGCGTCGATCGGCATCGGGAACTCCCCGGCCGCGGGGTCGTCGACCAGGATCACCCCCGGTGCGTTGCGCAGTGCCTCGCGGGCACCCTCGGCGTCGACCTCGGTGGCGAAGACCGCGTGCACCGCTACCGAGTGGGCGGTGACCACCGGCACCCGGACGCAGGTGGCGGAGACCTTGAGGTCGGGGAGGCCGAGGATCTTCCGCGACTCGTTGCGGATCTTCATCTCTTCCGATGACCAGCCGCTGTCCGCCGGGGAGCCGGCCCACGGGACCACGTTGAGCGCCATGGGTGCCGGGAACGGGCCCAGGTCGTCGCCGACCGCCTGGCGTACGTCGCCGGTGCGCGAGCCGAGCGCCCGATCGCCGGCGACCTTGGTGAGTTGGTCGTGCAGGATGTCGACGCCGGACTGACCGGCTCCGGAGACCGCCTGGTAGGAGGCGAGCACCAGCTCGCGGAGGCCGTACTCGCGGTGCAGCGGCGCGACGGCGACGATCATCGCGAGGGTGGTGCAGTTGGCGTTGGCGATGATGCCCCGGGGCCGGTTGCGGACCTGCTCGGGGTTGATCTCCGGAACGACCAGCGGGACGTCGCGGTCCATCCGGAACGCGCCGGAGTTGTCGACAGCGATCGCGCCGCGGGCGACGGCGATCGGCGCCCACTCGGCGGAGACCTCGTCGGGCACGTCGAACATGGCCACCTGGACCCCGTCGAACGCCTCGGGGGTCAGCGCCTGGACGACGAGTTCCTCGCCCCGGCAGCGCACCCGGCGGCCGACGGAGCGCTCGGAGGCGAGCAGCCGGATCTCGCCCCAGACGTTGCGTCGCCCGGTGAGCAGCTCACACATCACCGTGCCGACGGCACCTGTCGCTCCGACCACGGCGAGGGTGGGCAGCGCCGTCATCGGCGCTACCTACCCGTCCCCGCGTAGACCACGGCTTCGGTGTCGCCGCCCAGCTCGAACGCGTCGTGGATGGCGCGGACGGCGGCGTCGAGGTCGGTGTCCCGGCAGACCACGGAGACCCGGATCTCGGAGGTGGAGATCATCTCGATGTTGACCCCGGCCGCGCCGAGGGCGGCGAAGAAGCCGGCCGCCACCCCGGGGTGCGAGCGCATGCCCGCGCCGATCAGCGAGACCTTGCCGACGTGGTCGTCGTAGAGCAGGCCCTTGAACTTGACCGGCTCCTGGATCTTGCTGAGCGCGGCCATCGCGGTGGGGCCGTCGGCCTTGGGCAGGGTGAACGAGATGTCCGTCCGGCCGGTGCCCTCGGTGGAGACGTTCTGCACGATCATGTCGATGTTGATCTCGGCGCCGGCGACGGTGTCGAAGATCCGCGCGGCGGCACCCGGCTCGTCGGGCACCCCGACGATCGTGATCTTGGCCTCGCTGCGGTCGTGCGCGACCCCGGTGATCAGTGCCTGCTCCACGGAAAGGTCCTCCATCGATCCGGTGACCATCGTGCCGGTGTTGGTCGAGTATGACGAACGGACGTGGATCGGCAACCCCGCCCGCCGGGCGTACTCCACGCTACGCAGGTGCAGCACCTTCGCGCCGCACGCGGCCAGCTCCAACATCTCCTCGTAGGTGATGTGCCGGATGTGTCGGGCGTTGGGCACGATCCGCGGGTCGGCGGTGAAGATGCCGTCCACGTCGGTGTAGATCTCGCAGACGTCGGCGTGCAGGGCGGCGGCGAGCGCCACGGCGGTGGTGTCCGAACCACCGCGACCCAGCGTGGTGACGTCCTTGGTGTCCTGCGAGACGCCCTGGAAGCCGGCCACGATGACCACCGAACCCTCGTCGAGCGCTCCCTTGAGCCGCCCGGGGGTGACGTCGATGATCCGGGCGCGGCCGTGCACCGAGGTGGTGATCACGCCGGCCTGCGAACCGGTGAACGAGCGGGCTTCGTACCCCAGGTTGTGGATGGCCATGGCCAGCAGGGCCATGGAGATCCGCTCCCCGGCGGTGAGCAGCATGTCCAGCTCGCGGCCCGGCGGCAGCGGGCTGACCTGGTTGGCCAGGTCGAGCAGCTCGTCGGTGGTGTCACCCATCGCGGAGACCACCACCACCACGTCGTCGCCGGCCTTGCGGGCGGCGACGATGCGCTCGGCCACCCGCTTGATCCGCTCGGCGTTGGCGACGGAGGACCCGCCGTACTTCTGCACCACGAGTGCCACGACGGTGCACTCCCTCCCAGCGACCCTGAGCGTGCCGACGCCGCCGGAACCGGGGCCGGCGGCGCGTGTCAGACCTCATGAGGGTATCCGGCGGATAACGAAGCCGGGTCAGGTGATCCCACCATCCGGCCCGGCCGGGACCGGCCGGGGCGGTCCCACCAGGTCGGATGGGTACGCCGGGCCGCCCCGCCCGACACGCCGGGACGGGCCAGGTACGCGCCGGCACCCGCCAACCGCCCGCACCCACCAGAATGGGCCGGTGCCCGTCCTCATCCGCTCGGCCGGCCGCGTGATCGGGCCGCTCGTCCTCGCCCTGCCAGCCCTCCTGGTCGCCTGCACCAGCGAGCAGCCTCCGCCTCCGCCGCCAGCCGACCCGGGGCCGGTCGAGGTGGACGCCGCACGGGACGAGCTGGCCGCGCTGGCCGCGGCGGCTCAGGACCGTCACCTGGTGGCCCAGTACGTCTACAGCCAGACGGGTCAATCGGATCGCACCATCGTGTTCACCAGCGCGAACGACGGCAGCTGGCGGGTGGACGTGCCGGGGGGCGCCCTGGGCGGCACCGCCGACGTCTCGATGGCCAGCACGGCCGACGGGCTGTTCCAGTGCGCCCTGCCGTCGGCCGGTCGGGCCGAGTCGGCGAGTTGCGTACGCCTGGGTGATCGCGACGACGCGGTTCCACGCCGGTCGGACCCCCGGGTCCAGCACCTGCTCACCGACTGGCTGGACGTGCTCACCGACCGACGCGCGCCCTTGGCCGTTGCCCCGGCCAGGACGCCCGACGGCCTCACCGGCACCTGCTACTCGGTGGATTCCACCTCGGCGTCGCTGAACGCCCCGCTGGATGTGGGCATCTACTGCTACGACCAGGACGGCACACCCACCGGCGTCCAGACCGGGGCCGGGACGCTGAGGCTGGCCGCCGCACCCGGCCCGGCACCGGCCACCGTGCAGCTGGCCGGCCCGGTGGTGATCGACCGGGAGCCGCTCGACACCGCCGCGCCGCCGACCCCGGACCCGTCGGAGAGCCCGGGCGCGGGAACGCCCTGATCTTCGTCCCGTTACGGGTGCTCTTGCCCACATTCAGCCACCCCATCCTGATGGGCGAATCACCCATACAGGACGATTCGGTGTATGGCCGATCTCACCCCGCTGCTCGCCTACCGCTGGAGTCCACGAGCCTTCGACCCGAGCGCCGAGCTGACCCCGGAGGAGTCCGCCTCGCTGCTTGAGGCCGCGCGCTGGGCCCCGTCGGCGGAGAACGGGCAGCCCTGGCGGTTCGCCCTCGGCCACCGCGACGACGAGACCTGGAAACGGATCCTGATCAGCCTCCCGGTCGACGACCAGATCTGGATCCGGCACGCCGCGACCCTGGTGGTCGGCGCCCACACCGGCCTGAACACCGAGCAGGCGGCGTACGACCTCGGGCAGGCGATCGCCCACCTGACAGTGCAGGCCACAGCGCTCGGCCTGCACGTACACCAGCTCACCCGGTTCGACCGGGCCGGCCTCGCCACCGAACTCGACCTGCCCGGCGATGTCCGCCCGTTGGTGGTCGCCGCCGTCGGACGACTCGGCAACCCGTTCGACCTCCCGGCCCACCTGCACGCTCGGGAGACCGGCCTGCGGCACCGCCACCCGGTCGCCGAGCTGCTGCTGCGTTGATCGGGCGCCGGGCTCACTCGCCCCGGCTGGCCCGGAGCAGGACCGCCGCGGCATCGGTGTTGCGATAGCGCACGTGCCGGCCCTCGCGGAACCGGGACACCAGGCCGGCGCCGTGCAACGCGGCCAGGTGCTGGGAGACGTTTCCGGCGGACATCCCGGTGAGTCGGGCCAGGTCGGTGGTGGTCAGCGCCGTCTCGAGCAGGTACAGCAGCGTGGTCCGGCCCGGCCCGATCACCCGTGCCAGCGGGTCGCCGGGCGGCGGCGCGGTCGCCTCCCAGAGCGTCCCGACGGCACGGACCGGGTACGCGCCGGCCGGCAGCGAATCCTCGAGCAGGTTCCACAGCACGTGCTGCTCGGTGAACACCGTCGGGTTCAGCGCCAGCCCACGACCGCGGAGGTCGAAGTCCCGCTCGAACGTGTCGTCGCTGATCACCCGGTCGCCGTGCCAGCGCAGGCTCGGGTGGAGGTGCTCGAAGAACCGACCGGCGCCGCTCTCGGCGAGCTGGGCGGCCCGATACGCCACGTCGGCGTCGAGCAGCGCCCGCATCCGCGGCCAGTCCGGGGCGATCGCCTCGTCGTACCAGACCCGCACCGCGTCGACGACCTGCGGCAGCAGCCCGCCGGGGTCGGCGAGCAGCGCCCGCCCGAACGGGCTCAGCGGCTTCTGCCAGGTGGTCGCCAGCAGGTCCTGGACCACCACGGCCGGCGGCGTCGCGGCGATCTGGTCGAGCTGCTCGGCCAGCTCCACGTTCGGTCGGGCCGCCGGGGTGAGGAAGTCGGGCAGCCAGCGACCAGGCACGACCAACCCCACCAGAGGCCGGACCCGGTCGGCCACTTCGGGACGATGCAACGTCACCCGGGCCCGGTCGATCCAGGGCAGGTGCACCGCGTAGCGGACCGGGTTGGCCAGCGCCCACATGCTCATGACCGTCTCGTTGACCGGTGACACGGCGAGCCGCACTCCCGCCACGTCGGCCAGGCTGAACCGCAACTCGGACACACGCCCCCCAGGAGCAGGATTCGGTCCAGCCTAAAAGATTCGACCGAGGTCATGGGGACCCGCTTCACTCCCCGGACATGGGGACCAGAGAAACCATCCGTACCGCCGTTCGAGACGTCGTACCGCCAGCCGGGCTGACCCGCGCCCTGGCCGTGCAGGCCATGGTCTACGCCGTCGGCAGCGGCCTGTTCCACGCCGGCAGCGCCGTCTTCTTCACCCGGGCGCTCGGGCTCAGCGCCGCCCAGGTGGGGTTGGGGCTCTCCATCGCCGCGGGGGTGACGCTGCTGGGCACGGTGTCGCTGGGTGGGCTCACCGACCGGTACGGACCGCAGCGGGTCTGGGTGGTGGGGCTGGTGCTGAACGGGGCGCTGTTCGCGACCTACCCCTTCGTGGGTGGCTTCGCGGGGTTCCTCGCCGTGGTGGTGGCGCTGGCAGCCGTGGACGGCGCTGTCGGCGTGGCCCGGCAGGTCTACTCGATCAACGCGCTCGCGCCGGCCGAACGGGTCACGGCGATGGCGTACCAGCGCTCGTCGCTGAACGTCGGCTTCGGGCTCGGCGCGGTGATCAGCGGCCTGGTGCTGGCGGTGGACACGATCGAGGCGTACCGCGGGATGGTCTGGTTCATCTCGACGGTCTTCCTGGTGACGGCTCTCTTCGTGCGCCGACTGCCTCGACTGCCGCAGGTGCGGAGGTCGGTGGAGCCGACGAGTCGGCTCGCCGTGCTGCGGGACCGCCCGTTCATGACGGTGTCCCTGCTCTCCGGGCTGCTCACCGCACACCAGGCGCTCTACCTGACGGTCATGCCGCTCTGGATCCTCACCCACACCGATGCCCCGAAGACGGTCATCGCCGCTCTGGTGCTGCTCAACACGGTCCTGGTCGTGCTGCTCCAGGTACGTGTGAGCCGGGGCGCGGACACTGCGGCGGGCGCGGCCCGGGCCTCCCGTCGGGGTGGACTGCTGATCGCCCTGTTCTGTCTGGTCCTGCCGATTTCCGGGTTCACCCGGGGCTGGCTCACCATCGTGGTGCTGGTGACCGCGGCGACGGTACTCATCCTGGCCGAGCTGATCGAGTCGGCCGGCACCTGGGGGCTCACCGCCACCCTGCCACCGGCCAACCAGCGCGGCGCGTACGTGGGGGCTCTCGAACTCGGCGTGCAGGTGCAGTACCTGATCGCGCCGGCCGGACTGACCGCGCTCGGCGTGACCACCGGCGGGTGGGGTTGGTTACCGACGGCAGCGATCTTCGTGCTGGTCGGGCTGGCGATCGTGCCTGCGGTGGCCTGGGCCGGGCGCACGCCGCGGCTGGGTGCCGAGGCCGCAGCGCCGGCCATGACCCCGGTCCCATAGTCCGGACCTGTCTTTCCACCCACCGTTCCATCACGTAGGGTGACTTGGTCATGTGGCAGGCGCTGCTCCTCCTTAGCCGCCGCGACGAGGCCTGACCGGCCGGCACCTCGTCGCGGAGTTGCATCGCGCCGTCCAGCACATCCGATTTTTTTCTCGGCACCGCCGCGCACCGTCGCCCGGCATCTCGCCGACACCTTCCGATCTGCTGACGCCACATGTTCCAGGGAGCACTCCGAGATGGCTCAACCTGTCACCGACGCTGAAACCGATCCGATCGCCCGGCAACGCCCGAGCCGGATGCCGTACCACCGCTACCAGCCGTACGGGGAGCAGTTCCGGGTCGAACTCCCGGACCGCACCTGGCCCACCCGCACCGTCGAGGCCGCCCCCCGCTGGTGCGCCGTGGATCTCCGCGACGGCAACCAGGCACTGATCGACCCGATGTCGCCCGAGCGCAAGCGCCGGATGTTCCAGCTGCTGGTGCAGATGGGCTACAAGGAGATCGAAGTCGGTTTCCCGTCGGCCAGCCAGACCGACTTCGACTTCGTCCGGCAGCTCATCGAAGACGACATGATCCCGGACGACGTCACCATCCAGGTGCTCACGCAGTGCCGGGAGCACCTGATCGACCGGACGTTCGAGTCGCTGCGCGGCGCGAAGCGGGCCATCGTGCACTTCTACAACTCGACCTCCACCCTCCAGCGGCGGGTGGTCTTCGGCCTGGACAAGGACGGCATCGCCGACATCGCCACCACCGGGGCGCGGCTCTGCCAGAAGTACGCCGAGATCCACACCCCGGACACGGAGATCTTCTACGAGTACTCGCCGGAGTCGTACACGGGCACCGAGCTGGAGTACGCGCTGGAGGTCTGCTCCCGGGTGATCGACGTGATCGACCCGACCCCGGACCGGCCGCTGATCATCAACCTGCCGGCCACCGTCGAGATGGCCACCCCCAACGTGTACGCCGACTCGATCGAGTGGATGCACAGGCACCTGCCGCGCCGGGACAGCGTGGTGTTGAGCCTGCACCCGCACAACGACCGGGGCACCGGTGTGGCCGCCGCCGAGCTGGGCCTGCTCGCCGGCGCGGACCGCATCGAGGGCTGCCTGTTCGGCAACGGTGAGCGCACCGGCAACGTCGACCTGGTCACCCTGGGGCTCAACATCTTCTCCCAGGGCATCGACCCGATGATCGACTTCTCGAACATCGACGAGGTCCGGCGAGCGGTTGAATACTGCAACCAACTGCCGGTGCACGAGCGCCACCCGTACGCGGGCGACCTGGTCTACACCGCCTTCTCCGGTTCCCACCAGGACGCGATCAAGAAGGGCTTCGACGCCCTCGCCGCCGACGCGAAGGCGGCCGGCGTGCCGATGGACGAGCACACCTGGGCGGTGCCGTACCTGCCGATCGACCCGAAGGACCTGGGCCGCACCTACGAGGCGGTCATCCGGGTCAACTCGCAGTCCGGCAAGGGCGGCGTCGCGTACATCATGAAGAGCGAGCACCAACTGGACCTGCCGCGCCGGCTCCAGATCGAGTTCTCCGGGGTGGTGCAGCAGGTCACCGACCACGACGGCGGCGAAGTCGACCCGGCCGCCATGTGGGAGATCTTCGCGACGCACTACCTGCTCGACCACCAGCCCGACCCGGCGGTCCGGCTGGCCGGCTACACGATCGGCACGGTGGACGGCAAGGTCGAGATCGAGGCCCAGGTCGGTGTGGGCGGCGAGCAGCGCTCGCTCGCCGCAGTCGGCAACGGCCCGATCGACGCGTACGTGAACGCGCTCCAGTCGGTCGGGGTGGGCGTACGGGTGCTCGACTACCACGAGCACGCGCTCTCCTCCGGTGGTGACGCGCAGGCCGCCGCGTACGTGGAGTGTGAGGTGGACGGCAGGACGGTCTGGGGTGTCGGCACCGACGCCAACATCGTCACCGCGTCGATCAAGGCGGTCACCAGCGCCGTCAACCGCGCCCGCCGCTGATCTAGGCGCGCGACACCCCCGAAGTGGCTTCCTACTTCGGGGGTGTCGCGGCGGGCAGTGAGTGGCAGGGCTGGGACGGCGGGGCTTTCCGGGGCGGTCGGTGGACCAGCACGAGGGCCAGCAGCGCGCCAGCGACGAGCAGCCCCGCACACCACTCCATCGCACCCCGGAACGCGTCGGTCAGCTCGGCCTTCTGCTCGTACCCGCCGCCGGAGAGCCCGACCAGCAGCGGCAGCGCCGCCACCGCGAGCAGGCCGCCGGCGCGGGATGCGGCGTTGTTGAACCCGCTGGCCACCCCGGAGAACCGGTCCTGCACGGCGGCCAGCACCGACGCGGTGAGCGGTGCCACCACCAGGGTCAGCCCGATGCCGAAGAGCAGCACCCCGGGCAGCACGTCCCGCCAGTACGACGCGCCCGGTCCGACGCCGCGCAGCAGCAGCAGGCCGACCGCGGCGACCACCGGTCCGATGGCCAGCGGCAGTCGTGGGCCGATCCGGGCGGACAGCGCACCGGCGCGCGCGGAGCCGACCAGCAGCAGCAGGGTCATCGGCAGCAACGCGATGCCGGTGCGGAAGGCCGACCAGCCGACCACGTTCTGAAGGTAGACGGCGAAGAAGAAGGTGAAGCCGCCGAGCGCCGCGTAGACGACGACGGTGAAGATGTTCAGCACCGAGAAGAGTCGGCTGCTGAACAGGCCGGTGGGCAGCATCGCGGTGTCGCCACGCCGCCGTTCCAGCAGGACGAAGGCCACTGCGGAGAGCACCCCGACCAGGGCGGCGATCAGCACCTCGGCGGAGTCGAACCCGCGGGCCGGCGCGTCGATCAGGGCGTAGGTGACGCCGGCGAGCGCGAGCGCTCCGAGCAGGGCTCCGGCGACGTCGAACCGTCGTCGGGTCCGACCCCGCTCCTCGGTGCGGGAGGCGCTCTCGTCCCGGCTCTCCGGCACCCAGCGCAGGGCGGCCAGCAGCACGAGCACGGCGATCGGCAGGTTGAGGAAGAAGATCCAGCGCCAGGAGAGCGCGTCGATCAGCCAGCCCCCGATGAACGGCCCCAGCGCGGTGGAGACCCCGGACAGCCCGGCCCAGGCACCGATCGCCCGACCCCGGTCGTCGGGATGGAAGCTCGCCTGGAGCACCGACAGCGACCCGGGCGTGAGCAGCGCGCCACCGGCACCCTGGAGGAACCGGGCGGCGATCAGCATGCCGGTGTCCTGGGCCAGCCCACAGAGCACGGAGGCGGCGGTGAACCAGACCACGCCGATGAGGAATATGCGTCGCCGGCCGAAGCGGTCGCCCAGAGCGCCGCCGAGCAGCACGAACGCCGCCAGCATCAGCAGGTAGCCGTTGATGGTCCACTGGAGATCGGCCACGTTCGCGCCGAGGTCCTGCCCAAGTTTCGGCAGCGCCACGTTGACGACGGTGCTGTCGAGGAAGACCATTCCAGAGGCGAGTACGGCGGCGAGCAGCGTGCCCCGGCCGGCGGTGGTGCCCATCCGGAGGGCGGTCGCCGGTACGGGTGCGGTCATCCCACCAATCTGCCTTGCATCATGTGGGAGACGCCACGAAACGCCGAAACCGTGCCCGGGTACTGTGCGCAATCGCCGGGAGCCCCCAAGCTGGAGAGGTGTCGTCTGTGCGTACCAGATCAGGACCGCGAGCGGCGGTGGCCGTGCTCACCGCGGCGCTGGCGCTCGGCGTGGCCGGTTGCGTCCCGCAGGATGAACCGACCACACCGCCGTCGAGCGACGGCGGCAACGCCGCTGAGCAGCTGAGTCAGCTGACCGTCGCTACCGCCGGCTCGATGAAGGGCTACAGCCGGGAGCGTTTCCCGCATTGGCGGGACACCGGCAAGAACTGCGATATCCGGGACAGCATCCTCCAGCGCGACGGCAAGGATGTGAAGCTCTCGGGCTGCAACGTGGTCGGTGGGCGCTGGGAGAGCGTGTACGACGGTCGCAGCTTCTCGGATCCCTCCGACGTGGACATCGACCACATGGTGCCGTTGGCCAACGCGTGGCGCTCGGGCGCTGACGAGTGGGACAACGCGAAGCGCGGCGATTTCGCGAACGACACCACCCGTCCGCAGCTTTTCGCGGTTTCCGCCTCGTCCAACCGGGCAAAGGGTGACCAGGACCCGTCGCAGTGGAAACCGGCAGACCGGTCTTACTGGTGCAAATACGCCCAGGACTGGGTGACGGTCAAGCACTACTGGAAGCTGACGGTGACCAGCGCCGAGAAGGCCGCCCTGACCGACATGTTGGAGGGCTGTTGAGTGGGGAGCGATTCGTGACCGCCGCCGAGGAGAGCGGCCCGTCCGCCGCCGGCATGACCGCGGACGGCGCCGCCGAGACTCCCGCCGCCGTGCCGGGTGCCGGCATGGTCGCGGATTCGAGCGGGGCGGCCGGCCCGCAGAGCCGCACCACCGACATCGTGCCCGGCCCCGGCGGCGTGATGACCGACGAGGTCGGCGTCGTCACCGGGGACCTGACGCTGCGCACCGAGTACGCGGACGGCAAGGTGACCCTGCGGGTGCAGTACAAGGACGCGGACGAGTGGTATGCGGTGACCGGCACGTCGGTCACGCTGGCCGACCCGGCTGGGCTGGACGCGGTGCACGGCGTCGCGGTGGGGCTGCTGAACCGCCCCGAGGGCTGACGACCGCCGGCACCGCGTCCAGTCTCAGACGTACGAGCCGGGCTCGGTGGGCGCGGAGACCACGCTCGGCGCGTCCCCCTCGCCCTCGGGTCGGACGATCTGCGCGCTGACCCCGTGCGGGCGCAGTTCGCCGCTGGCGATCTGCTCCGCGAAGTGGCAGGCCACCCGGCTGGCGCCGATGTCCCGCAGCACCGGTCGCTCGTCGGCGCAGCGGGTGGGCTGCGCCCACGGGCAGCGGGTGTGGAAGCGGCAGCCGGTCGGCGGGTTGGCCGGCGACGGCAGGTCACCGGCGAGCAGGATCCGCTCCCGGCGGTCCTCCACGTCCGGGTCCGGCACCGGCACCGCCGACATCAGCGCCCGGGTGTACGGGTGCAGCGGCTCGGTGTAGAGCCGGTCGCTCGGCGCCTCCTCCACCAGCGCGCCCAGATACATCACGCCGACAGTGTCGGAGATGTGCCGGACCACAGCGAGGTCGTGCGCGATCACCAGGTAGGTCAGCCCCAGGCTGTCCTGGAGCTCGTCCAGCAGGTTGACCACCTGGGCCTGGATCGACACGTCGAGCGCCGAGACCGGCTCGTCGGCGACGATCAGCTCCGGCCCGAGCACCAGCGCGCGGGCGATGCCGATGCGCTGCCGCTGCCCGCCAGAGAACTCGTGCGGGTAGCGGGAGAGCGCCCAGCGCGGCAGCCCGACCGCGTCAAGGGTCTCGCCGATGATCCGTCGACGGTCGGTGCGGTCGGTGCCGATCCCGTGGGTCTGGAGGCCCTCGGTCAGGATCGACTCGACGTTCTGTCGGGGGTCGAGGCTGGACATCGGATCCTGGAAGATCATCTGCATCCGGCGACGCATGCTGCGCAGCTTGCCGGACGGCAGCGTCGTCAACTCGACGCCGTCGAAGCTGACCTCACCGGCGGTCGGCGGGGTGAGCTGAAGCAGCGCCCTGCCCAACGTGGACTTGCCGCAGCCGGACTCACCCACCAGGCCGTACGTCTTGCCACGCGCGATGCTCAGGTCGACCCCGTCGACGGCCTTCACGTGGCCGACCACCCGGTCGAAGAGCACCCCCCGCTTGATCGGGAAGTGCACCTTCAGGTCGCGCACCTCGACGAGGATGTCGTTCTCACTCACGCTGTTTCCTCCTCGCGCGGGGCGGGCACCAGGCCCGGCAGCGGCTCCGGGTTGACGCACCGGTAGCTCCGTCCGTCGTGCGCGTGCACCAGCTCCGGCGGCTCACCCACACACTCGTCGATCCGGCGGGCGCAGCGCGGGGCGAAGGCGCATCCGTCCGGCCACGGCAGCAGGTCGCGGACCGAACCGGGAATCGGGTTGAGCTTCTCGCCCCGCCCGGCGTCCAGGCGCGGCACCGAGCCGAGCAGACCCACTGTGTACGGGTGACGCGGCTGGCGGAACAGCGGACGACGGCGGGCCGTCTCCACCACGCGGCCGCCGTAGAGCACGTTGACGGTGTCGCACATGCCGGCCACCACGCCCAGATCGTGCGTGATCATCAGCAGCGCGGTTCCGGAGTCCCGGACCAGCTCCTTGAGCAGCTCCAGGATCTGGGCCTGGATGGTGACGTCCAGGGCGGTGGTCGGCTCGTCGGCGATCAGCAGCCGAGGCTGGCAGGCCACCGCCATCGCGATGAGCGCCCGCTGGCGCATGCCACCGGAGAGCTGGTGCGGGTACTCCTTGAGCCGCCGCTTCGGGTCGGGGATGCCGACCCGGTCCAGCAGTGCCGCCGCTTCCTTCGCCGCGGTCTCGCCCTTCATCCCCCGGTGCCGGGTGAGCACCTCGGTCACCTGCAACCCGATCGGGATCACCGGGTTCAACGAGGAGAGCGGGTCCTGGAAGATCATCGCGATGTCCCGACCCCGGATGTCCCGCCGCGACCGGTCGTCGAGCTGGAGCAGGTCGGTGCCGTCGAAGACGGCCTTGCCGCCGACCCGCAGGCCGGGCTGCTTGGGCAACAACCCCATGATCGCGAGCGAGGTGACGCTCTTGCCGCAGCCGGACTCGCCGACCAGGCCGACCACCTCACCGGCGTCGACCGAGAAGGACACCCCGTCGACCGCGTGCACGGCCCGCTGACCGCGGCGGGCGAACGTGACGGAGAGATCTTCAACTTCGAGCAGTGCCATTGCCGGGCCTACTTCCGCAGCTTCGGGTCGAGGGCCTCACGCATCGCCTCACCGAGCAGGGTGAAGCCGAGCGCGGTGATGATGATCGCGACGGCCGGGTAGATCGCCAGTGACGGCCGGATGCCGAGGTACTGCTGCGCGTCGGCGAGCATGACCCCCCACTCCGGTACGGCGGTGTCCGGGTTGCCGAGGCCGAGGAAGGAGAGCGCCGCGGCCTCGATGATCGCGGTGGCCAGGGTCAGCGTGGCCTGCACGATCACCGGGGCGAGCGAGTTCGGCACCACGTGGGTCAGGGCGATCTTCGACTTCTTGACGCCGAGCGAGGTCGCCGCCAGCACGTAGTCGCTGTTGGCCTGGGAGATCATCGAGCCGCGCAGCAGCCGGGCGAACACCGGCACCGAGACCACGCCGACCGCGATCATGACAGTGGTCAGGCTGGCCCCGAGCAGGGCGGCGATGCTCACCGCCAGCAGCAGGCTCGGCATCGCCAGCAGCATGTCGATGAAGCGCATGAGGGTGGTGTCGATCCACCGCCCCCACCGGCCACCGAGGCCGGCCGCGGCACCGGAGATGCCACCGATCAGCGCGCCGATCGCCAAACCGATCAGGGTGGAGACCACGCCGACCAGCAGGGTCTGACGGGCACCCACGATCATTCGGCTGAACTCGTCCCGGCCCTGGTGGTCGTAGCCGAACCAGTGGTCGCCGTTCGGGCCGGGGATGACACCCGGCTTGATCAGCCCTTCCCGGATGCCGATCGTGTCCGTTGCCGCGTACGGCACGAGGAACGGGCCGACCACCGCGACCAGCACGAAGAGCGCCAGGATGACGGCGCCGACGATCGCGGCCGGGTTGCCGCGCAGCCGACGGAACGCCTCCTGCCAGAGGCTGACGCCCCGCTCGTCGTCACGGGCGGCCAGCTCGGAGAGCCGGTCGATCTTTTCCTTCTTCTTGCCTGGGCTGAGTGTCATCGCACCCTCACCCTCGGGTCGATGAAGCTGTAGGAGAGATCGACCAGGAGGTTCACCAGCACGTACACCACCGCGATGATCAGGATGAAGCCCATCAGCACCGGATAGTCGCGTTGGCCGATGGCCTCGGCGACGAACGCTCCGATGCCGCTGAAGGCGAAGACGGTCTCGGTCAGCACCGCGCCGGAGAGCAGGCCGCCAGCGAGCAGACCGATCGAGGTGGCGACCGGCAGCATGGCGTTGCGCAGGACGTGCCGGCGACGAACCGTCTGCTCGGTCAGGCCCTTCGCCTCGGCGGTCCGCACGAAGTCCTCGTTCAGCACCTCCAGCACGCTCGCCCGGGTGATCCGGACGATGATCGCCAGCGGGATGCTCGCCAGCGCGATGCTGGGCAACACCAGATGCCAGAGGGCGTCGGCGGCGGCGTCCCACTCACGGGTCATCAACCCGTCGAGGACGAAGAAGTTGGTGACCCGGGTCGCCCCGAGTGTCGGGTCCTGCCGGCCACTGGACGGGAACCAGTGCAGGTTCTCCGAGAAGATCGCTTTGAGCACGTAGCCCAGGAAGAAGACCGGGATGCAGATGCCGATCAGCGAGCCGCCCACTGACGCGTGGTCCAGGAAACGGCCGCGACGACGGGCGGCCAGGTAGCCCAGCGGGATGCCGACGCCGATTGCGATGATCATCGCGGTGATGGTCAGTTCGACGGTGCCGGGGAAGCGCTCGATGAACTCCGTGGTGACCGCCCGCTTGGTGGAGGTCGAGGTGCCCAGGTCGAGCTTGATCAACCGCCGTACGAAACGGCCGTACTGCACCAGGATGGGCTCGTCGAGTCCCATGTTGCGGCGGATCGCGGCCCGCATCTCGGGGGTGCCGCGCTCGCCGAGGATGGCGGTCTCGGGGCCGCCGGGAAGTCGGCGGAGCCAGATGAAGAGCAGGAGGGAGAGCCCGAACAGCGTGGGTATCAGCTGAAGCAGGCGCCTGACGATGAACCGGAACACGGCGGCCTCGAAGGGGTGCGGAGGGTTGCGGGCGGGCGCTGTGCGACAGCGCCCGCCCGCGTTCCTTGCTGCGTCAGATCAGGACTTACTTGAACTCGGCGGTGGAGAACCGCTCGTCGGTGAGCGGGCTCGCCTTGACGCCGGTCACGTCCTTGCCGAACACGATCGCCGGCGGCGAGTGCGAGATCGGCACACCCGGCAGGAAGTCCATCACGGACTTGTTCAGGGCCTTGTACTTCTCGGTCCGGGCCGCGATGTCGGCGGTGGTGTCCGCGTCCTTGAACTGGTCGAACAGGGCCTTGTTGTTGAAGCCCCACTCGTCCTTCGGCCGGTCGAAGAAGGTACCGATGAAGTTGTAGGCGTCGCCGTAGTCACCGGTCCAGCCCAGGAAGTGGATGTCGTGCTTGCTACCCGAGGTGGTGGCGTTCAGGTAGTCCGGGCTCCACTTCAGCGGGATCCCCTCGACGGTGATGCCAACGGCCTTCAGGTCCGCCGAGAGCAACTCGAAGATGTCCTTCGGGTTCGGCATGTACGGCCGGGTGACCTCGGTCGGGTAGTGGAACTTCAGCGTCAGGTTCGACGCGCCGGCCTCGGCCAGCAGCGCCTTCGCCTTGGCCGGGTCGTAGGTGTACTTCGTGACGTCACCGTTCCAGCCCTCGACGGTGTCCGGCATGAAGTTGTCGGCGACCTTGGCACCCGGCGGCAGCTTGGAGGTGACCAGCTGCTGACGGTTCAGGGCGTACGCGATGGCCTGCCGGACGCGGATGTCGGCGAGCTTCGGGTTGCCCTTCTGGTTCATCGCCAGGTAGAGCACGTTGAACGCCGGGCGCGTGAGCATGTTGAAGCCCTCGCTCTTCAGCGGCTCGACGTCGGCCGGGCCAACCAGGTCGTAGCCCTGGATGTCACCGGAGCGCAGCGCCTGCTTGCGGGCGTTCTCATCCGAGATCGTCTTGAAGATGAGGGTCTTCAGCTTGGCCTTGGTGCCCGAGTAGTCCTCGTTGCGCTCCAGGGTCAGCGTCTTGTTCGCGACGTCCCAGGCCTTGAACTTGAACGGGCCGGTGCCGGTCGGGTGCTCCGTCGCGTACGACGGGTACTTGATGTCCTCGGCGGTGCCGGCGACGTTGCTCGCGTCGAACTCCTGCAGCGCCTTCGGGCTGTGGATGGAGAACGAGGGGAGCATCAGCGCGGCCGGGATCTTGCTGGAGACCCGGGTGAAGGCCAGGTCCACAGTGGTGGCGTCCTTGGCGGCGCAGGACTTGAAGAGGCTCGGCGGAAGCTCCGCGTCCTCGTTCTTGGCGAAGCCGCCCATGACGTCCTGCCAGTACGCGGTCACGTCCGGGCTCTGCATGAGGCCCTTGGCGTTGTACCAGCGGTTGAAGTTGACGCAGACGGCCTCGGCGTTGAAGTCGGTGCCGTCGTGGAACTTCACGCCCGAGCGGAGCTTGAAGGTCCACGTGGTGCCGGCGGCGTCCGGGGTCCAGGACTCGGCCAGGCCGGGGGTGACCTTGGTGCCACCCTCCTCCGGTCGGACCAGGGTCTCGAAGACCTGACGCGCGACGCGCAGCGACTCACCGTCGCTGGCGAAGCTCGGGTCGAGCACCTTCGGGTCTCCGGCGACGCCGAAGACGAGGGTGTCCTTCTTGCTACCGCCGGAATTGTCGTCGCGGTTGCTCTCGGCGCAGCCTGCTACCGCGAGGGCCGCGACCGCGATGGCCGCGATCGCGGCCTTCGGCCTGGGTGCACGCATGTGTGCTTCACCTCGTCCTTGGGGGTACGGACAACGTGGTGACAGGGGTCACCGATGGCGGTGACCATAGCTCCCGATGCGTCCACCCGGAAACCGCTGAGTGGACGGTTGGTATCGGATCGTGCCTCAACCGCCGCTTGACATTCGATTCTTAGGTAAACAGCGGCAAAAACCGATCAATCTGCACCCGCGATGCCAAACTGTTACGTCGAACAGCCCCGATGAGGGCACAGGTGTCAGATCATTTCCGGGCAGAGACGCAGCGGTGGCCGGCACCCGCACGGGTGCCGGCCACCGGCCATACGTCAGGCAGTCAGACCGCGCGGCGCCCCTCGAAGGCCCGGCCGAGGGTGATCTCGTCGGCGTACTCCAGATCGCCGCCGACCGGCAGCCCGCTGGCCAGCCGGGTCACCGAGATGCCCATCGGCTTCACCATCAACGCCAGGTAGGTGGCTGTCGCCTCGCCCTCGGTGTTCGGATCCGTGGCCAGGATCAACTCCCGAACCCCGCCACCACCGAGCCGGATCATCAACTCCCGGATGCGCAGGTTGTCCGGGCCGATCCCCTCCAGCGGATTGATCGCCCCACCCAGCACGTGGTAGCGACCGCGGAACTCACCCGTCCGCTCGACGGCCACCACGTCCTTGGGCTCCTCCACCACGCACAGCACCTCGTCGGTGCGGCGCGGGTCGCGGCAGATCCGGCACTGCTCGGACTCGGCCACGTTGTAGCAGGTGGTGCAGAACCGCACCAGCTCCTTGACCTTGCGCAGCGCGCCGGCCAGCCGGTTGACGTCGGCCGGATCCGCCGAGAGGACGTAAAACGCGATCCGCTGAGCGCTCTTCGGACCCACGCCCGGCAGCCGACCCAGCTCGTCGATCAGATCCTGGATGGCACCTTCGTACATCTGCCGGCTCAGAAACCGGGCAGGCCGAGGCCGCCCATGCCGCCGGCGACCGGGCCCATCTTGCGCTCGGTCAGCTCCCGGGCCGCCTCGGCGGCGTTGTGCACGGCCGCGACGACCAGATCCTCCAGCGTCTCCACGTCGTCCGGGTCGACGGCCTTCGGGTCGATCTTGATGGCCTTGAGCTCACCGGAGCCGGAGACCGTCGCGGTGACCAGCCCGCCGCCGGCGGTGCCGGTCAGCTCGGCCTCGGCCAGCTCGGCCTGGGCGGCGGCGATCTGCTGCTGCATCTTCTGCGCCTGCTTCAGCATCTGCTGCATGTTCGGCTGTCCACCTGGGCGCACGGGATGGCTCCTTCTCGCACTCGTCTGCTCGACCGCCGCTCAGCCTATCCGCTGGGACCGACCTCGCCCCGCCCGGTGCGTCCGCCCACGCCGAGGCTTCGGGTACGGCTACCCCTACCCCGAACCGGCCATCTGCTGGTAGTGCGCCCATACCCGTCGCACTGGTCTGCTCAAGGCATGAACCTCAACCGCACCGGCCGGGTCGGCGCACTGTGCTGGCTCGCGGCCTCGCCCGTCTTCCTCGTCGCCAGCCTGATCACCGGTCTGCGGTGGCGCGAGCCCACCTACAGCTGGGCCACCCACAACATCAGCGACCTCGGCAACGCCCACTGCGGCGTCTGGGACACCACCCGCCCCCGCTACGTCTGCTCACCGTGGCACCCGTTGATGAACACCGCGACACTGGCCACCGCCGTCCTGCTCGCCGGCGGGCTCCTGCTGACCTGGCGGGTTCTCGGCCGCGGCCCGGTGGTGCGCACTGCCCAGACACACCTGCTGCTGGCCACCGGCGGATACGCCCTCGTGGCCCTCTACCCGGCCGACATTGACGAGAACCTGCACGTCCTCGGCGCAGTCCTGATCATGGGGATGGGCAACGTCGGCCTGCTCCTCGCCGGCTTCGCACCACGCAGCACGACGCTCGGCAGGTGGCGCCGACTCACCCTCACCGCCGGGCTTATCGCGCTGGCCGGAACGACACTGTTCGCCGCCCAACAGGGCCTGGGGCTCGGGGTGGGCGGCATGGAACGAGTAGCGGTGCTCCCGTTCCCCCTCTGGGCCTGCGCCCTGGGAGTCCTCCTAGCCGAAACCCCCGTCGGCGTCGATCATGGAGTTGTGGTGCCCAAGAAGAGCACTGATGGGCGATTTGCCACCCACCACAACTCCATGATCGACGGCGTTAGCGGGCGTCGATCTCGTTGATTTTTTCGGCACCGAAGGTCTCTCTGAGGAGGCGTACCGCCTGCTCCTCGCTGGACTCCCGGGCGGTCTTCTCGTCGATGATCTCGTCCAACGGCTCGTCGCCCGGGTCGAACCCCTCAAAGGCAGGGGTCGCCGCCGGTGCCGCGCCGCCAGGCCGGCCGCCGGCCCGCGCCGGGCCGTCGAAGTCCGGGTCGTAGGGCGGCTCGCCGGCCCATTCGGCGTCCGCGACGGGCCGGGCTGCCGCTCCGGTACGCGCACCGCGCCCCGCCGCCGCCGCGCGCGCCGCGGCGATGGCGCTGCTCACCGGCGCACCACCGGCTGTCGCCGGCTGCCGGGCCGCCGGTGTCGGGTTACCCCGCCCGCCCGGCTTACCGCCACCGGCCGCCGCCCCGGGCCCACCCGAACCACCGGGTCCGCTGCCGTTCGGGCCGCCGCCGTTCGCGCCGCTGCCGTTGGTGCCGCTGCCATTCCCGGCGTTCCCGTACCCGGTGCTGCCGTTCGCGCCGGTCGACGCCGGTGCGGAGTGCGGGCTCGACTCGTTTCCAGCGGACGCGCCGCCAGGTCGGGCGGCCTCCGGCCAGTCCTCGTCATCAGTAGCCTCGGCGGCGAGGCCACCGCCACCTGGGCGGGCCGCCTCCGGCCAGTCGCCGTCGTCGTCCGCCGCCGGGGCGGACGGCGCTGCGCCCCGCCCACCAGCGCCGTGACCACCAGCACCGTGACCAGTGGAACCCGCACCGACACCGGCACACGAGGCCGAGCCGGCAGCGCCGCTCGGGTTCGCTGCGGTCGGCGAGTCGTTCGTCGGCCCGGCGGTCGGGGCGTTGGGTGGCCCACTTCCAGGCCCGGCGGGATTCGAACCTGGCGCTGCGTTCGAGCCTGACCCAGCGGTCGAGCCGGGCGCTGCGTTCGAGCCCGGCGCAGCGCTGAAGCCCGGTGCCGCGCTCGAACTTGGCGCAGCAGTCGAGCCAGATGTGTTCGACCCTGACGCTGCATTCGAGCCAGGCACAGAGTTCGAGCCAGACGCAGCGCCCAAGCCAGGCGCGTCATTCGAGCCAGGCGCGGCGTTCGAGCCAGACGCGGCGCCCAAGCCAGGCGCGTCATTCGAACCAGGCGCGGCGCTCGAACCAGGCGCGGCGCTCGAACCAGGCGCGGCGCTCGAACCAGGCGCGGCGCTCGAACCAGGCGGGGCCGGTGGCGCGCTCGTCGGGCCTGCGGCAGTCGGGTTCGCGGCGGCGGGCGGGTCGGACGGGGCCGGCGGCGCGGCGGGTCGGGGCGGTGCGGTCTGCGGTGCGCGCGACGAGCCGGACAGCGACACGCCACCGCGCTCGCCGGCCACCTCGCACCGGATCTGCCAGCGCCCGCCCAACTCCTCGTAGAGCGCGTCGGTGAGCACGGCCGCGTGGTCGGCCATCATCTTGGCCAGCACTGTGGACTTCACCGTCAGCACCAGCGTGTCGCCGTCGAGTTCGCGGACCACCGCGTCGCGCATCAGGGCGGCGATCCGCTTGTTGGTCCGGTTGACCTTGCCGACCACGTCGGGCCAGACACGGCGGACCGCTACCGCGTCCAGCGCGGCGGCCGGTGCTCCGGGTCGGGGCGGCGCGGGCGTGGCCGGGTCGGGAAGCACCGCCGACGGTGGCACCACGCGACGCGGGGCCGGGCCGGCGGGCGAGACGGGTACGGCCTGGTCAGCGGTTGCCGGACCGGTCGACGCGCCGGGCGAGGCCGGGATCGGCGAGTCGGCCGGCGAGACGTACGAGGCCGGTGCGCCGGAGGTCGGGGCGGGTGCCTCGGTGACCGGAGCAGCCGGGGCGGGAGCGCCCTGGGCCGGGGACGCCGCCGGGTCGACGTCCCACGGCGGTGCCGAGGTAGGGGCGTTCGCGGGTGCCGGGGTGGCGGCAGCCGGGACCGGGGTGGCTGGCTGTGGGCGTACCCCTGGGTGGTTGGTTGGCGCGGAGCCGGCGGCGGCCGACGGCACGTCGCCGCCGCCCCCGCCCAGGGTGAGCCGGCGTTCCATCCGTTCCAGGCGCTGGAGCAGGCCGCCGGTGGAGTCGTCCGCGCCGGGCAGCAGCATCCGGGCGCAGATCAGCTCCAGCAGCAGACGGGGCGCTGTGGTGCCGCGCATCTCGACCAGGCCGTTGTGCACGATGTCGGCGCAGCGGGAGAGCGTTGCCGAGCCGAGCTGCGAGGCCTGGGCTGCCATCCGCTCGATCTGGTCGGCCGGGCCGTCGATCAGACCCTTCGCGGCGGCGTCCGGCACCTGCTGGATCACGATCAGGTCGCGCAGCCGTTCCAGCAGGTCGGAGGCGAACCGGCGCATGTCGTGCCCGGCCTCGGCGACCCGGTCGACGGTGGCGTACGCGGCCGCGCCGTCACCGGCGGCCAGCGCGTCGCACATCTCGTCGATCAGCGCCGAGTCGGTGACGCCAAGCAGCGCGACGGCCCGGGCGTAGCTGACTCCCTCCGCGCCGGCGCCGGCGATGAGCTGGTCGAGCACGGAGAGGCTGTCCCGCATGCTGCCGCCACCGGCGCGGACCACCAGCGGAAAGACCGCCGGCTCGACGGCGACGCCCTCGGCCTGGGTGAGCTGTTCCAGGTACGGGCGGACCACCTTCGGCGGAAACAGCCGGAACGGGTAGTGGTGGGTACGCGACCGGATCGTGCCGAGGACCTTCTCCGGCTCGGTGGTGGCGAAGATGAACTTGACGTACTCCGGGGGCTCCTCGACCAGCTTGAGCAGGGCGTTGAAGCCCTGGGTCGAGACCATGTGCGCCTCGTCGATGATGTAGATCTTGAAGCGGCTGTTGGCCGGCGCGAAGAAGGCGCGCTCGCGCAGCTCGCGGGCGTCGTCGACACCGCCGTGGCTGGCCGCGTCGATCTCGATCACGTCGATCGAGCCGGCGCCGTCGACCGCCAGCGAGCGGCAGGAGTCACACTTGCCGCACGGCTCGGGTGTGGGGCCCTGCTCACAGTTGAGCGAGCGGGCCATGATCCGGGCGCTGGTGGTCTTGCCGCAGCCACGGGGGCCGGAGAAGAGGTAGGCGTGGTTGAGCCGTCCGCTGCGCAGCGCCTGCGACAGCGGCTCGGTCACGTGCTCCTGACCGATGACCTCAGCGAAGGTACGCGGCCGGTACTTGCGGTAGAGCGCCAGCGTCACTCGTCCCGCCTCCTCTCGACCGAGCCATTCTGCGCCGGTCGGGCGCGGGTGACCACCCACCACCCCGGACGCCTGGGCCTTCAGCCTTGATCGACCGGGCCGCCAGGGCTTGATCGACTCGGCTTCCTGGAAACCGCGGTGTCCGCATGGCCGGGACACCGCGACATCAGGGATGCCGAGTGGATCAACCGGCCCACAGACAAAAAGGCCTCCCGTGCACCCGGCAGAGCTCGCTTATCCTTGCTGCCTTCCGGCCCTGGGGAGGTTCACGAGATACCGCCGCACGGGAGGTGACGCCCAGCCTACCCGACCGCCTGTCGATCTTCAGGGGGTGGTGGGGTGGCCCGGCCGACACGGACCTGTATCCTGGCTCGCGGAGGATTCGCCTAGAGGCCTAGGGCGCACGCTTGGAAAGCGTGTTGGGTTTACACCCTCACGAGTTCGAATCTCGTATCCTCCGCTCGCCTGAGCAGCAGAAACGCCCGGCAGACCCTCTCGGTCTGCCGGGCGTTGATGTTGCGGCCTCAGTTGGCTGGCACGAGCGCCCCGCCTGATCGTCGTCAGGGTCCGCGTCGGCGCCTTGCTCGGCTGGTTCTTCCGTCGCCTGCCTCCAGATCAGCCCGCCGACTCCCCTGGCGATGGCCGACCCGAATGGAGTCGGTGGCGTGCTGGCGACGGCCAGCCATCCCGGCAGTCGAAATTCCTACAGCCCCCGTTCCTGCGACTATTGTTCATCAATATCGCTACCGGGATCCTGCCGCTCCACTGCGATGATCCGACGTTCAGAGAGGCGGATAACAGCTTCTCTGGAGCTACCGAGATGCCCGCCTTGCATTTCCATCTCCGTCGCCTCGTTCAATATCCCACCTGCCTCGGTGTCGGTCATTCGGGATCGTCGGAGCTCTTCTCGATGACGTTGCCATTCCATGATCAACCGAATGGTGCGTTCAAGGACCGCCATCCCGGCCAGTCCATATGCGATCGGAGCGTACGAGGTCGCTATCGATGTCAGCGCAGCCTCTACGGGACTTGCCAGTCGGACTCGATCCACAATAAGGCTCGGAACGATCTCGTCCTGACGATTGGCTGTGCGTAACTCATCCTTGAGACGCTGCCAGGCCTCCGCATTGGCGGCCTCTTGATAAGCCGCGAATGAAGATCCCCATAGAGTGTTGATAGCTCCGAAGTGCATGTAAAAATCGCGGACCGTTGGTCGCCCTAGATCAATTACCAGGAATAATGCGGGCGATTGGATCTCGACCGATGATGCCTGGAGTGCCATCCCGCGATTGAATCACAGTCGCTGGCAGGGGTGGCGGGAGGAGGAGGATCAAGGTCCCGACACCCGTCCGAATTCAGGACTTTGTAATGGTATGTCGAGCGCACCCGTGAACGTCGGGCTCCCAGTTGGCCAACTGCTGCCCAGAAGGCCAACCAGCAACTCCATGACTACCGGGCGATTGCCCTTCCTGATACCTCCGCTCGCCTGAGCAGCACGACGGCCGCCTATGCCGGCCTCGCATGGGAGAACGTGCGCGGCGAGGCGTTGTCCCACTGGCAGTCGGTCCAACTCATCCAGGAAGTGGCGGAGTCATGGAGCTGAACGGCGCCCGGTGGCGCAAGAGCAGCCGCAGCAGCGGCAACGGCGGCGCCTGCGTCGAGGTCGCCGACAACCTTCCCGACGTCATCGGCGTACGGGATTCAAAGGACCCGACCGGTCCGGCGCTCGCCTTCGCGCCCACGGCCTGGCGCGCGTTCGTCAGTCAGCTCACCCGACGCACCTGACCTGCGCCCGGTCACACGCCCCACAGCGGCGGCACTGCGCCCGTTCGCCGTCGCACCGCGGCGAACAGGTCAGGAGCCGTCGCGGAGATCCCCCAGACGCTCTGCCCGAAACGTGATCTCGTCGAAGGTCACGCTGCACCCCTCACCGGTCGGGGACTGGCCTGCGAAGCCGATCCGGTCGCGAGACGCGTCGGGGTCGAGGAGGAAGACGCGGATCAGCTGCCAGGTCTCACCGTCGACCGAGGCGTGGTACGCGTAGACCCCGTCGACCCGGGAGACCCGCAGCCACACCGACCGGTCGGGTACGACGAAGGCGTTCGCGTCGTCGGCGACGCCTCGGCAGATGACCGACACGATCATCGGGTCGCCCGCCGGGGAGAACTCGAAGCACAGCTTGGCCCAGCGCCGCTCGTCGAGCCACAGCAGGAGCACACCGGCATCGAAGGTGGCGGCGAAGTCCACGCTGACCCGGGCGCTGAACTGGAAGTCCCCCGTCGGCAGGTCCCCGAGCAGCGTCGCGGCGTTGAGCGTCGACTCGGCGCTGACCGTGGTGGTTCCGGCCGCGTCGGCGACGCCGGTGCTGGGGTCGATGAAGATGTCCGTGAGCGGCTGCGCCTCGACCGCCACGGTGCCGGCCGCCTCGTCGACCCGCCACAGCTCGGCGGACGAGGGCACGAGCGGGAACGGCACACCGGGAACGCTCAGTTGACTGACCATGGCCAGGACCGTACAACGGTCGCCCTGCTCGCCGATGCACACTGATCGAGCAGGGGCCCGGCACGTCCACCCTCCGGCCGGTACCGTCCCAGGCACCGACGACGGGGAGCCCCGTCGTACACATGTTCTATCCACAGGCTGTGGACGACCGGAGGTTCCATGGCTTACCAGCTCAGCGCGGTGGTCGCGGACGTTGAGCTGCTCCGCGAGCAGACCGCCGAGCTGGATCACGCGGTCCTCGGCGGGCTGCGCCAGGACTTCGCGTTGCTGCCGGTCACCCCGCAGTTGGTGATCGAGCTGACCGGGTCGTTGCCGGATTTCGCCACTGACGACCGGAGCGCCGCGCGTCCGTTCGGCCTGGTGTTGTCGACGGCGCTGGTCGAGGTGCTGACTCGGTGGTCACAGTCGGGGCCGGTGGCCTATCTGGAGGCGGAGTTCGGTGGTGGGGTCGGCTACCAGTCGGCAGCGGTGTGGTTGGGCGGGGCGCTGTCCTGGGGCCCGTGCTTCGACGACGAGTTGAGCGCGCCGCGCGAGCATTGGCCGATCAACGGCGCGCTGATTCAGCTCGGCGTGGAGCCCGGCACCTGGATCGACAGGTTCGCCGAACTGGGGTTGCATCTGGAGCGGAGCACCGAGGGTTGGCTGGCGCACGGGCGGCGTCGACTCAGCGCCGACTACTGGGATGAGCTGGTCGAACAGTGGGAAAACCAGTAATCCGGCGTTCGGCAGCAACCTGAACGCCCCCGTTCCGTTGGGGACTGGGGGATTCCATGAAATTGCGACAATTTGCGTTTATCGCCGCGCTGTTGACGGCTGCCTCGATCGCGGGCAGCGGCGTACCGCCCACCAGGTCGATTCCGAACGGCCGGCCCGCCGGCAACGTGGAGATCATCGACCTGAACGGCCTCAGCAACATCGAGTTCGGTGCCACCGAGGACGAGCTGACCCGACGCGGCATCCTGCGTACCAGCCTGGACGCCTGCGGGCCGATGCTCGCTGGCCACGACACGGTCAGCCCGGTCTTCGTGGAGGACAAACTCGTGCTGCTCTGGGTCGGCGACCCGATGCGGACACCGGAGGGCATAACGGCGGGCTCGCCCGTCGACGAGGTCTGGGACCGCTATCCGGAGGTCAGCCGGCTACGCGCTCCACAGGGGACACACCGGCTCGACGGGTTGCTCGCCCGCAGCGGCGACCGCGCGTACCTGTTCCTGCACGACGGGCGCACTGTCCGAAAAACCATAGCCGGGTACGCGGACTGGGCCCGCCGCCTTTTCAACGAAGGGGCAGGCCCCTGCTGAGCCGGCCGACCTGTCGAGCTGCTTCGCGGAACGGCCCATCTCCCCTTCTCCGCACATCCTAAGGCTGATAAAAGACCGATCGGTACAGAAATTTCTGGACCCCGTCGGCGGTTGCTACGGTCGGATACGTACCGCACGGTACAGAACTGCAGGAGGCCCGGCCGGCCGCGCACCACCACACGCCGACAGAGGAGATCCATCGTGGGACAGCTCGACGGCAAGACCGCCCTCGTCACCGGGGGCACCACGGGCATCGGCCTGGCCGCCGCCCGCCGCTTCGCCGCCGAAGGCGCGTACGTCTTCGTCACCGGCCGCCGCCAGGGCCCGGTGGACGAGGCCGTCGCCAGCATCGGCGCGAACGTCACCGGCATCGCCAGCGATGTCAGCAAGCTCGACGACCTGGACCGGGTGATGCGGGCGATCGAAGAACGGGGCGCCGGGCTGGACGTGGTGTTCGCCAACGCCGGCGGCGGAGAGTTCCGGTCGCTCGACTCGATCACGGTCGAGCACGTCGCCAACACCTTCGACACCAACATCTACGGCACCATCTTCACCGTGCAGAAGGCCCTGCCCCTGCTCAACGAGGGCGCGTCGATCGTGCTCACCGGCTCGACAGCCGCCAGCAACGGCACCCCGGCGTTCAGCGTCTACGCGGCGTCCAAGGCGGCCATCCGCTCGTTCGGCCGCACCTGGGCCGCCGAGCTGATCGGCCGGAAGATCCGGGTCAACACCCTGGTGCCCGGCTCGACCGAGACCCCCGGGCTCGCCGGCCTCGCACCGAGCGCCGCCGAGGCCCCCGGGCTACTGAAGACCATCGCCTCGGGCGTGCCCATGCAGCGCATGGCACACCCGGACGAGATCGCCAACGCCGCGCTCTTCCTCGCCTCCGACCAGAGCAGCTTCATGACCGGCGGCGAGTTGTTCGTCGACGGCGGCGAGCAGCAGCTCTGACACGAAAACGCCCGGTCGATCCTCGCGGATCGACCGGGCGTTTCGGCACTACAGAGCGGTGGCGGAGGGATTTGAACCCTCGGAGGGCGTTAACCCTCACACGCTTTCGAGGCGTGCTCCTTAGGCCGCTCGGACACGCCACCGCCGACGAGGGTACAGGACCGCCGGTTCCGACGCCGAACCGGTATCGCCCAGGCCGGCCTGGCAGGATCTTTGCCATGAGTACGCACATCGGCGCGAAGCCGGGCGAGATCGCCGAGCGGGTCCTGATGCCGGGCGACCCCCTGCGGGCCAAGTGGATCGCGGAGACCTACCTCGAGGGCGCTACCTGCTACTCGACGGTTCGGGGCATGCTGGGTTTCACCGGCCGCTGGAACGGCGTCGAGGTTTCCGTCCAGGGCTCCGGCATGGGCATGCCGTCGGCCTCCATCTACGCCCACGAGTTGATCAACGAGTACGGCGTGAAGACGCTGATCCGGGTCGGCTCCTGTGGTGCCCTCAGCACCGACCTGCAACTGCGGGACGTGGTGGCCGCGATCGGGTCGTCCACCGACTCGAACATGAATAGGATGCGCTTCGACGGGCTGATCGACTACGCCCCGGTGGCCGACTTCGGGCTGCTGCGTACGTCGGTCGAGGTGGCCGAGCGGCGCGGCATCACCATGCACGTCGGGCCGATCCTGGCGGCGGACGCCTTCTACACCGACCGGCCGGACCTGTACGACACCCTCGCCGACTACGGCGTGCTGGCCGTGGAGATGGAGTCGGCGGCGCTCTACACGATCGCCGCCCGGTTCAAGGCCCGCGCGCTGACCGTGTTGACGGTCAGCGACCACATCAAGACCGGTGAGAAGACCACCTCGGAAGAGCGCGAGCAGACCTTCAGCCAGATGGTCGAGATCGCCCTCGACACGATCATCGCCTGACCTGTTCGGGCGGCAATGTCGCGAAGAGCGTGATGACTGTGAGGCATCAAGATGACTCGTAGTCATCACGCTCTCTCGCATCAGACCGCTGGGCCACAAGAAGTCAGACGGCTGCCAGCGCCTCTCAGCGGAAGAACGCGCGCAGGACGGTGGCGGTCTCGGCCTCCAGCACCCCGCCGTAGACCTCGGGGCGGTGGTTGAGCCGACGGTCCCGCAGCACGTCCCAGAGCGATCCTGCAGCGCCGGTCTTGGGCTCCCAGGCACCGAACACGACTGTGGAGACCCGGGCCAGCACCAGCGCACCGGCGCACATGGTGCACGGTTCGAGGGTGACCACCAGGGTGCAGCCGTCCAGCCGCCACCGACCGGTGCGCTCGGCGCCCCGGCGCAGGGCCAGCACCTCGGCGTGGGCGGTGGGGTCACCGGTCAGCTCGCGCTCGTTGCGTCCGGTGGCCAGCTCGGCGCCGTCCGGCCCGTAGAGCACCGCCCCCACCGGCACGTCGTCGACGTCGGTGCTGACCGTGTCGTCGACGGGTGGACCGGCGACGGCCACCTCCAGGGCACGGCGCATCCACAGCTCGTGCCGCTGTCGTCGGCCGACCTCGCCCAGGTCGGCCAGGCCCTCGTGCGCGCCGGGCCCGGCGCGGCGCACCGCGCCGGGGGTCGGCTGGCCCGGTCGGATCGACTCCAGCGACGGATCGGTGGCGTCGGCCGGCTCAGACCTCACGCAGCTCCTCGACCTCGTCGGCGCAGCCGAGCACCTGGCAGATCTCGACTGTGACGTCCGCCGGCATCATCCCCTCGTGGGTGCAGAGGGTCAGCAGCTTCTGCGCGGAGATGCCCAGGTTGGCCAGCAGGTCGGCGTCGCCGACCGGATCGGCCTCCGGGTCGACGACGGGCTGCTCGGTCTCCTCGTCGCCGGTGCTCACCGGGCGTGGCTCGTCGTCGCCGTCGAGCCCCGTGACCGAGGTCTTCAGGTCACCGACCAGCAGCGACCCGAGCTGCGACTCCTCCGCGTACGCGGAGTCCGAACCGAAGACCCGCAGGTCCTCGCCCTCGTCGAGGCGCAGGATCACCAGGTAGGCGTCGTCGGCCTCGACGAAGAGCAGCGACACCTCGGCCTCCAGGTCGACGTCACGCAGCCGGTCGGCAACCTCGTCGATGTCGTTGGCGCCACGCAGGCTGACCTCGGCGGCGGTCCAGCCACTGTCGTCGCGCACCACGGCCGCAGCGAAGTACGACACGGTCCCCCCAATAGCCTCGACACAGCGTCGACTCGTTACGCGTGCACGTTAGCCGGTCGGGTCGGCAGGCGACCCGTCAACGCCCCGAAGGGCGGGTCATTCCTGACAAAGTCGGATCAGCCGACGACTCGACGGCGGGTGGCGATGAGCTGGCGCAGACGCTCGGTGCGCTGCCGCTGCGGTCGGCTGCGCTGGCGGACCGCCCGGGCGCCCGCCAACTCGGCCAGCAACTGCAGTCGACGGCGATTGCGATCGGGATCCTGCCGGGGAGTGGTCCAGGCCATAGTTGCGAGCGTGCCGAGTCTCGGCGGCCACGTCAAGACGGCGTTCGCTACGCAGCCAACCGGGCACTCGGTGCAGTCACCGAGCACCGTTTCGGGGCCCGTCCGCGCCGGTCACCACAGCGGCCAGTCACCACTGGTGGCCCAGCGGACGGCCACCACTGCGGCGGCGATGCTCCACCCACCCGCCGTGACGATGGCGACCCCGGTGGCCACCCCTCGGTCGCCGAAACGGACCAGCACCAGGGCGGTGGCCCAGGCCAGCAGGCCGGCGAACACCGTCCACCACGCGTAGCTGGCCACGTCGGTGCCGAGCAGGCCGAACAGCAGCAGCCAACCGGCCGCCGCGCCGCCTCCGGCGGCGACACCAGCGCCGGTGACCGGGTGCGGCTCGCGGTAGGTGGGCCGTGGCGGTGGCCCGGAGGGGAAGAGACCCGACGGGGTACGCGGAACCGGGCGTGCGGCGCCGAAATCGGGGCCAGGTTCGGGTCGGGCAATGGTCACCGTCGCTGCCCTCCCTCACGCGTGCCGCTCGTGCCCACGGTACCGGCTCTGCCAGGATGACCGGATGTCCTCGCCGACGATCAGCCGCCGCGCTCGTCCGGCGTACCCGATCCTGCTGTTGCTCGCCCCGGTGCTGGCCGCCGGCTGCGCGACCACCCGGCCGGGGGTGCCCGACGGCGCCGCGCCGACGCCACAGTCGGTCTGGGCGACCGCCGACCAGCCGGCGTCGCAGCCGCCGCCCTCGCCGGCGGCCACCGACCCGAGCTCCCCGGCGCCGTCGGCGGCCAGGCCGACGACGGCGGCACCCCGCACCGGGCTGAAGCATGTCTTTCCGGTACGCGCCGACAACGTCGACTACCACCCGACGCACGGGGCGTACCCGGCGACGGACCTCTTCGCCGACTGCGGCGAGCCGTTCGTGGCGGTGACCGACGGGACGGTGCTGGAGGTGAGCCGAGTGGACCGGTACCGCAAGCGTGGGCCGCAGGGCCCGGACAACGGCGGCCTGTCGGTCGCCCTGCTCGGGGACGACGGGGTGCGCTACTACGGCTCGCACCTGAGCGTGGTGACCGGCGGAATCGACGCCGGGGTGCGGGTCCGCGCCGGGCAGCAGCTCGGCAAGGTGGGCCGTACGGGCAACGCGAACAACGTGTGTCATGTGCACTTCGGCATCTCGCCGGCGTGCGCGGGCAAGGACGGCTGGTGGATCCGGCGCGGGGTGATCTGGCCGGCGCGTTACCTGGACTCCTGGCGGCGCGGCGGCAACCGGGAGCCGGCCACCGAGGTCACCGCGTGGCAACGCAAGCGCGGTTGCCCGAAGGCGCCCTGACATGGCTCGCGCGAGAGATCCCATCGCCGACCTGCGCCGGATCGCCTTCCTGTTGGAACGGGCGAACGAGGCCACCTACCGGGTGCGCGCGTTCCGGTCGGCGGCGAAGGCGCTGGCCGGCCTGCCTGCGGCCGAGCTGACCGAACGGGTCGGCAACGGCACGCTCACCGAACTGGCCGGGGTCGGTGACGTCACGGCCCGTTGCGTGGCGGAGTCCCTGGCCGGTGAGGAACCGGTCTACCTCCGCCGTCTGGTGGCGACCGAGGGCAGCGACCTGGACGCCGAGGCCACGGCGCTCCGCGCCGCCCTGCGCGGCGACTGTCACACCCACTCGGACTGGTCCGACGGCGGCTCACCCATCGAGGAGATGGCGTTGGCCGCTGTGGAGTTGGGCCACGAGTACCTGGTGCTGACCGACCACTCGCCCCGGCTGACGGTGGCCCGAGGGCTGACCGCGGAGCGGCTGCGCCGGCAGCTCGACCATGTGGCGCAGGTGAACGCGGCGCTGCCCGAGGGATTCCGGATCCTCACCGGGATCGAGGTGGACATCCTCGCCGACGGTTCCCTGGATCAGGACGACGACCTGTTGGCGCGGCTCGACGTGGTGGTCGGGTCGGTGCACAGCGGCCTGAAGGACGAGCGGTCGAAGATGACCCGGCGCATGCTGAAGGCGGTCGCCAATCCGCACCTGGACATCCTCGGGCACGTCACCGGCCGGATGGTGTCGTCCCGCCCGGCCGGCGTGACCGGTCCGGGCGATCGGGGGCACCGCGCGCGGACCAGAGCGGAGAGCGACTTCGACGCGGAGGCCGTCTTCGCCGCCTGCGCCGAGCACGACACCGCCGTCGAGATCAACTCTCGGCCGGAGCGGCAGGACCCGCCGAAGCGCCTGATCCGTCGGGCTCTGGAGGCCGGCTGCCGGTTCGCCATCAACACCGACGCGCACGCGCCCGGCCAACTCGACTGGCAACGGTTCGGCTGTGAACGCGCCGCCCTCTGCGGCGTCCCCGCCGACCGCGTGATCAACACATGGTCGGCGGAGCAACTGGTGGCCTGGACGCACACCCGCACCTGACCCCCGGCGCTGATCGAAACTGCGCTCTGTCAGCTCCGGACGGGTTCGGCGGCGGGTGTGGCGGGAGCGCCGACGCCGACGACCGGGCTGCTCCGGCGTCGACTGAACATCCCCTGCGAGACAGCGACCCCGAGCAGCACGATCAGCGCGCCGACCGGCTGGTGCCAGTTGAGTCGTTCGTCGAGCGCCAGCGCACCGATCAGCACCGCGAAGATCGGGACCAGGTACGTGACAGTGGACGCGGTGCTCGCGCCGGCCAGCCGGATGTTGCGCATGTTGATCACGAACGCGAGCCCGGTGCCGAGTGCGCCGAGGGTCAGCACACTTGCCACCACCCCCGCGGACAGCTCCGTGGGCAGCGGCGGCAGGCCGGCGACGAAGGGGGCGACGATGGCCAGCTGCGCGGCCGCGAGCAGCAGTTGCGCGGTGGAGAGCGACAAGCCTGAGTACGCGCTGTCGGCGACGAACCGCTTCTGGTACGGGATGGCCACGCCGTAGCAGGCCGCCGCACCGAAGCACATCAGCTGCCCCGTGAAGTGCGCTCCGCCGATGCCCTCCCAGACCCCGAGCACCACCAGCACCCCGACGAAGCCCAACCCGAGCCCGACCGCACGGCGCGCTGTGAGCCGCTCGGTGCGGAAGACCAGCACCGCAAGCGGCAGCACGATCAACGGCGTGGTGGCGTTCCAGATGCCGGCCAGCATCGACTCGACCCGCTGCTCGCCGTAGCCGAAGAGGGTGAACGGCACGGCCACGCCGAAGGCGGCGACGACGGTCAGGTGCGCCCAGACCCGGGGCTCGCGCGGCAGCCGGTCGCGCAGCACGGCGAGGACCACCAGCAGGGTCAACGCGCCGGCGACGACCCGGTAGAGGGTGAGTTGGACCGGGTGCAGCTCGGCCACCCCGACCTTGATGAAAAGAAAGCTGGAACCCCAGATCGCGGCGAGGGCGACAAAGCCGGGCAGCCAGGCGCGGGCCGGCGCTTTGTCAGGAGTGGTATCGGTGTTCACCCCTGACACTCTGCCGCAACCGTACGACAAAGTCGCGCGCCTTTCGGCAGTCACGCCGTGCCTGAACCCGCAGCTCCAACACGACAAACGTCGGCGACACGGGGGGTGGAGTGGTCACGTAGGGTCGCAGCGTGGGACGAATTGATGAACTCGCCAACCGCTACGTGGCCGAGTGGGCGCCGTTGAGCCCCACCGGCGCGACCTTCGTCGGCATCGCCGGCCATGACGACCAGCTCGACGACCTCTCGCCCGACGGCTACGGTGCGCGCGCGGACCTCACCCGCCGGACCCTGGCCGAGCTGGAGGTGACCGAGCCGGAAAACGAATCGGAACGGACCGCCAAGGAGGCCATGCAGGAGCGGCTCGGCCTGGACCTTGCCCGGTACGACGCCGGTGAGGTGACCAGCGAGGTCAGCGTGATCACCAGCGGGCTGCACGAGATCCGCATGGTGTTCGACCTGATGCCCACCGCGACCAGCGACGAGAAGGCCAACATCGCCGCCCGGCTCAACGGCTTCGGTGCCGCGCTGGAGGGCTACAAGACCACGCTGCGCGAGGCGCTCGCCGCCGGTGAGGTCAGCTCGAAGGTGCAGTTGGTCGAGGTGGCCAAGCAGTGCGACATCTGGGTCGACCCGACCGGTGACAACTTCTTCCACGGGCTGGTCGAGCGGCTCGGGGCGGAGGGCACGCTCGGGGCGGAACTGCGCCGGGGTGCGGCGGCGGCGACCGCCGCGACCGCCGAGTTCGGCCAGTTCCTGCGTACCGAGATGGCCCCGCACGGGCGGGACAAGCAGGCCGCCGGTCGGGAGCGCTACGAGCTCGCCTCGCAGTACTTTCTCGGCGCCAAGGTCGACCTGGACGAGACGTACGCCTGGGGCTTCGCCGAGCTGGCCCGCCTGGAGGCGGAGATGCGGGTCGTGGCGGGGCGCATCGCCGGCTCCGGTGCCACCGTCGACGAGGCCGTGACCACGTTGGACGCCGACCCGGCCCGGACCATCCAGGGCAAGGAGGCATTCCGGGACTGGATGCAGGCGCTGGCCGACAAGGCGATCAGCGAGCTGCACGGCACCCACTTCGACATCCCCGAGCAGGTCCGCCGCATCGAGTGCTGCCTCGCCCCGACCAGCGACGGTGCCATCTACTACACCGGCCCGAGCGAGGACTTCTCCCGCCCGGGTCGGATGTGGTGGGCGGTGCCGCAGGGCATCAGCGACTTCTCCACCTGGCGAGAGGTGACGACGGTCTACCACGAGGGCGTGCCGGGTCACCATCTCCAGGTGGCGCAGACCGCCGTCCGGGCCGACCTGCTCAACCGTTGGCAGCGGCTGCTCTGCTGGGTCTCCGGGCACGGTGAGGGCTGGGCGCTCTACTCGGAGCGGCTGATGGACGAGTTGGGCTACCTGGAGGATCCGGGCGACAAGCTGGGCATGCTCGACGGCCAGGCGATGCGTGCGGCACGGGTCATCGTGGACATCGGCATGCACCTGGAGCTGGAGATCCCGAAGGACAATCCGTTCGGTTTCCACCCGGGCGAGCGGTGGACGCCCGAGCTGGGCTGGGAGTTCATGCGGGCGCACTGCCGGGTTCCGGACGAGAACCTGCGCTTCGAGCTGAACCGCTACCTGGGTTGGCCGGGGCAGGCGCCGTCGTACAAGGTGGGTGAGCGGATCTGGCTCCAGGCCCGCGAGGACGCCAAGGCCCGCAAGGGCGCCGATTTCGACCTGCGGGAGTTCCACCGGCAGGCGTTGGACCTGGGTGCCCTGGGTCTCGACCCGCTGCGCCGGGCGCTGGCCCGGCTCTGAGTCGCTGATGGCTCCCGGTGCTGGCGGCTCGTCTTACCGCCAGCACCGGGAGCCATCGGAGCGGGTGCCGTTCAGCCGAGGGCCAGTGCCAACGACGGCCGGGCGGTCAGCGTGTCACTGGTGACGTACGCCAGATCCATCACCGGGTCGGTGAACGTGATCGAGATCGGCAGGGTCACCGGGATTCCGTCCGGCAACGGCAGGTCCGGGGTCAAGGTGAGCTTGATGCCGAGCAGCTTGCCGACGAACCGGGTGGAGTAGAAGGCCACGTCACCGCGGACGGTCAGCCGGTCGGTCTTGTATCGCTGGGTGCGCCCGTCGGGGCCGTCGGCGACCAGCAGGAAGTCGTCGGTCACCGCCTCCCGCATGCTGAACTTCAGCACCTTGAGGCTGCCCTTCTCGGTCCGCAGTTCGGTGGTCCCGTCGAAGCGCAGCCCGGTCATGGTGACCTTGGAGCCGGTGAGCTTGGACGGCATCTGGCCCACCATTGGCAGATTCGGGTCGGCCGCGATGCGGGGCAGCGGCTTGCCCGGCTCCGCTTTGTCTGGCTTGTCGGGTGTCGTGGCCCCGGGCTTTTCTGACCCGCCCGGGTTCGGTGACGGGCAGGCCGTGGACCCGGGACGGGCCGTCGGCCTGACTGTCGGCTTCGCCGACGGGCTGGCGGTCGGGGTGGCCGACGGCGTCGCGGTCTTCTCGTTGCGTCCACCGGTGAGCAGGTCCCCGATCTCGTCCAGGATGTCGGTGATGATGTTGCCGTCCCGCTCCGGGCTGGCGCTCGGTGTCGGGGTCGGCGTCCTCGTGATGGGAGTGGTGGCGCTGGGCGACGGCGCGCCGGACCGGGACGGGGTCGGGCAGGCGGTCGCGGCGGGTCGGGTCGGTGCGGCCTGCACCGCTCTGGGCTGGGTGGCCAGGCCGGTCGCGGCGAGGCCCAGCACCAGCAGTGCGACTCCGAACACCCGAGGATCAGCAGAACGTCCCGGCCACTCGGGGGGTGCGCCCGCGTCGGTCGCGTCGCCCGCCGGGCGGTCCACCGGTTCGCCGGCCGCGTCGGCCTGCACGACTCCGATCCGCTCCGTGTCGAGCCGTTCGACTCTGCGCTGCTCGGCGTGGGGCTGATCCGCGTCCGCCTGATCCGTGCCGTGCTGATCCGCCTCCGCCTGATCCGCATCGACCCGTTCGGCGACGGGCAGTTCGGTGTCGGACAGTTCAGCAGCGGTTGGCGCGGGTCGGATCGGGGTCCAGGCGAAGGCGAGCGCGCTGCCGACGATGCCGAGCAGCAGACCGACGAAGAAGCCGCCGAGGTTGAGTCCGATCAGCGAGTAGACCGATGTGACCGCCGCGACGACCGAGTAGAACAGCCGCTGCGCCGGGCTCAACCAGAGCAGCAGGGCGCAGGTCACCAGGATGACCGGGATCAGGAGCGAGAGCAGACCGGTGGCTCCGCTGTGGAAGCTCAGGCCGTTGATCGTCATCCTGGTGGAGGCGAACATCGCCACCCCAGCCAGGGCGATGAAGAGACCACCCCAGAACGGTCGGCTCCGCTGCCAGCGGCGGAAGGTATGCCACGCCTGGGCCATACCGCCGGGCCGGGCGTGGGACGCGTTCGCGGTTGTCACGTACTCCTCCTGGCGGAGCGGGACGGGGACAGGGCCGGGGCCCGCGGTGGTCGGCCAGCGCGGACCCAGTCACCTCAGAAGCACTCCTTGCCCTTGGCGTCATCGCCCACGTTGACCTTCAACCGGAGGCCGACCAGGTTGAAGGTGGCCGCCGTGGTGTAGCGGGACACCTGCTGCAGGTTCGTGATGGTGACGTGGTCGGAATTCTGGCCGAACGAACCCTTCTGCGCCGTCGCGTTCAGGTCCGTCGCGTCCCGGCCAATCTTGATGTTGGTGAACGTCGCGTTGCCGTCGAGCGAGTCCATGGCGATCAGCAGGTCCTTGGCCCGGGCAGGCTCCTTGCCCTCACCGGCGTTGATGGTGAGCACCACCGGCAGGCCGGGCAGGTCGGAGCGGACGGACTGGCAGAGGTTGTAGAGCTCTGCGCTGTTGATCTCGGCGACGGCGATCGGGTGGGTCTTGCCGTTCTCACCCTTTTCGCGGACGACGCCGCCGTACTGCTTGAAGCCGTCGCCCTCGAGACGGGCCGCGCCGATCTTGAACGTCTGTCCGGACACGGTGACGTCGGACGCGATGGCGCCGGTCGACATGCCGAACAGGATGGCGCCGACGGCGGCGGTGGCGGGGACCGCCATGGCGGCGAACCGCCGCCACCGGGTACGACCCTGATCCTCAAACCGATCCTGCACGGGTTCCTCCTCAGGTGGCCGGTCCCGGACTGGCGGCCTCGCACCGGGCCCGTCATGTGTTACCGGCGGGTAACGATCGAGCCTGATCGTGCACCCGTTGCGGCGCGGCTCACAACCCCCTGACCATCCGGCGGTAACACGAGGGCGACCCAACAGCAGCTCGACGTCACGAATCGTGGAATTACCCGTGTGGATAGAAGCCTCTCCATATGACAAATACGGCAAAACCCTGCTCCCCGACAGCGGAGAGTGGCAGGGCATCGACGAATTACAATTAGGTAACGGATGTAAAGTACGCAGGTCGCGGAAAGCCGTTCGGCTCGTCCTCTCGTCCGAACATCCAGGCGATCCCGGAAACAGCAGGACCCCACCGAACGGCCCGAGGTCCTAGGGTTTCGGCGTGCATCTGAACGACGTGCGACGCCACTGGACCAAGCTCGGAGCTGAAGATCCACTCTGGGCCGTACTCGTTGAGCCCGGCAAACGCGGCGGACGGTGGGACGTCGGGGAGTTCCTGGCCACCGGCCGCACCGACGTCGAGGAGACGACCGGCCAACTTCGCCAACTCGGTCTGCCCACCCGCTGGGAGCGGGTGCTCGACTTCGGCTGCGGCGTCGGGCGACTGTCGCAGGCACTCGCCCCACACGCGGACGAGGTCGTCGGTGTGGACATCGCTCCGACCATGCTGGAGGCCGCCCGGCGACTGAACAGCGCCGAGAACATCCGGTTCGTCCTCAACGACGCACCGGACCTGAGCCAGTTTCCCGATGGTCACTTCGACCTGGTCTACAGCGCCCTGGTGTTGCAACATCTGCCGCGCCCCGCGATCGATCACTATTTGGCCGAGTTCCTGCGCGTGTTGCGGCCAGGCGGCACCGCCGTCGTCGGGTTGCCAACCGAGCGGGGGCGTACGGCCAGGGGCATCGTCTGGCATCTGGCGCCGTCCCGCCTGATCAGCTGGGCACAGTGCCACCTGCTCAACTATCCGGCGCCGATGAAGATGACGGTCGTCCCGCACACCGACATGGTGCGACTCATGGCCGCACACGGCGGGGACATCGTCGGGCAGTGGCGCGATCTGCTGTACAGCGAGGACTGGGTCTGCACGCGGTACGCCGTGCGCCGCGCAGGGCATTAGAGGCAGGTGCCGCTCCACGACTGAGGGGTGGACCGCATCGCGGCCCACCCCCCGGTCGTGCTTCCTGTCGTACCCGTCAGCGCTGCTCCACCTCGCCGTGCGCCGGGCGCTGGGTCGGCACCGTCGGGTCCTCGGACTTCCAGTTCGTGGACGCCGGCGGGATCTCGTCGGTCAGCGGACCGCCTGCGGGCTCGGTCCTGGGCTGCTCGGCGGTCTCCGCGTCGCGTACCGGTTCTTGGTCCACCCGGGTCCGAGTCGGGTCGGCGCCGGGTGCCACAGCCGGTTCGGCGCGGTGCCGGGCGGCACCGTCGTTGGTCCGCGTCACCAGCCATACGCCGACGACGAGGGCGATCAGACCAAGGACACCGGCGGCGATCGGACCCCAGAAACTGATCAGGCCGATCTTGAAGCGGTTGTCCTTGACCGTCTCGACACTGCGAGTGACAGTGTCGTCGTTGTAGTTGAAGTCCGCGTCCAGTAGCACCGTGGCGGCGCCGGTGTCGGGGCGCAACTCCTTCTTCTGCTGCTCCCGGACGTTCACGTAGGAGCCCGTCACGGGGTCGATCCAGAGCGTACGGATGTTGCTGTAGACGATCTGACCGCTGGTGGCGCCGGGGGCGAACCTGCCGAGCAGCGGCTTGAGGCTCGCCTCCGGGGTGTTCAGCCCCTCGTTCTCGATTCGCTGCTCGAAGCGGTACGCCTCGATGCCCTTGACCTTTTCCGTGCCGACGAACTTCGCCGGGGCGGTCCGCTTCAGGTCACGGTCGAAAACCTGGTAGTCCCGCTTGTCCGTGCCGAACGGGAACTTGTAGATCTGGCCGGAGTAACTCACGTTGCCGACCGGAGTCTGCTCCGCGCCGCTCTCGTTGAGCCACTGCTCCTTCCACGGGGCGGCCGCGCCGGAGATCCGGTCGAGGGCCAGCTCGGTGCTGTACTGGCTGACCACATCCGAGGTGTCGGAACGCCTGACCGTCTGGTAGACGTCCCAGATCACCGCGTCGCCCTTGAGGTCCTCGGGCAGCCGGTCCCTCGTGTCGTCCGGCTGAGGAATGACCTCGACGCTGGAGACGAGGTCACCTTGCAGGACCTCGATGCTCACCGACTCGCCGACACGAGTGATCTTCAGGAACTTGGCGTTCTTCGCCTCCGCGACGGACGTCGTTGGTTCAAGATCATAAGGGAGCTTGGTCACGGAGGGGGCCACGTAGAACGGCAGCCCAGCCGCGAAGACCAGCAACAAAACACCGAGCCCGAAGAGCGCGGCGCCCACGCGAAGCTTCACTCATCCTCCTGTAGCCTGCCGCCCTACGACCTGTTGTCCGGGGCACCCGATCCTTAACATGGCGGGAGGTTACTCCCCGGTCACCTTCAAAGCGACCCCCTGGATGTCCAGATGTCCACAGCCGCCGCGCCAACAGTTCCGCAGACTTCGGTAACCGACCGACTCCCCGCCCTCGACGCGCTGCGAGCAATTGGCGCTGTGGCGGTCGTCGGTCACCACGTCGGGTTTCAGACCGCCGCCACCATGAACACCACGTGGGGCGGATGGCTGGCCCGGCTCGACGTCGGCGTTGCCATCTTCTTCGTGCTCTCCGGATTCCTGCTGTTCCGACCGTGGGCACTGAGCGCCGCAACGGGACAGGCCCGACCGCGCGCCGGGCGGTACCTCTGGCGGCGGGCCCTACGAATCCTGCCGGCCTACTGGCTGGCGGTGCTGGTCTGCCTGATCGTCCTGCCGCAGAATCAGCCGGCGTCCGCTGGTGACTGGATTCGCCACCTCACCTTCACCCAGATCTACGGGCCGGGCCAGTTGCGCTCCGGGCTCACCCAGACCTGGAGCCTCGCCACCGAGGTCGCGTTCTATCTGATCCTGCCGCTGGTAGCCGTGCTCGCTGTTGGTCGGTCATGGCGTCCCGTCCGAACCGTCGTGATCGTCTGCGGGGGTTTGTTGATTACTGCGGGATGGCTCGCCCTCTTGGGGTTCGGCTGGCTCAGCAACGGCCTGCACACCATGTGGCTCCCCTCGTACGCCGCCTGGTTCAGCGCAGGGATGGCCCTGGCGGCGGCGCACGTCGCCCTGCGCACCGGGACCGCGCCCGTCGCCTTCCGCGTACTGGACGACCTTGCCTCCGCACCGATCGCCTGCTGGGCAGCGGCGGTCGGCCTGATGGCGATCGCGACGACGCCCATCGCCGGCCCCCGCGACCTCGCCGGCCCGACAGCCTCCGAGTTCGCCGTCAAGCTGGCCCTCTACCTCGCGATCGCGACACTGATCCTGATCCCGGTGGCCTTCGGTGGGCGGACGCGGGTCAAGGAGGTCTTCGGCGCCGAGTCCGCCCGATGGCTCGGCACCGTCTCGTACGGACTGTTCCTCTGGCACCCGCTGGTCATCGAATTGATCTACCTGATCGACGACCGACCGCTCTTCACCGGCGGGCTGTTCAACACCTTCGCGCTCACCATGGTCTTCGGTCTGGTGTACGCCACCGTCAGCTACTACGGCGTCGAGCGGCCCCTGCAGGTGCTCGGATCGCAGCGTCGAAAGCGACCGGCCAGGCGCGGGCAGGCGTCCGGCACACCCGCCGTCGACGTGGCCGCACCGGCAGTCGCGGCGCCGACGGTCACGCCGGCACCCACGGTCAACGCGTAGCGCCAGTCGATCAGCGCTGCCCCATAGGGGCATTGCCGGCCGGCATCCCAGCCCCTAGTGTGACGCGCGTCCCTAAATTACTTGAGAGTAGGGTTCGCGTGGAGCGTCGCTTCGGCATGCCCGGACACGTGCTGTTCCTCAACTGGCGAGACACCCGTAACCCCGAGGGTGGCGGTTCCGAGGTGTACGTGGAACGGATCGCCGCCGAGTTGGTGTCGCGCGGTTTCCGCGCCACCCTCTTCTGCGCCGCCCACAGTGAGGCACCCGGCGACGAGGTCAACGAGGCAGGCGTTCGGCTGGTGCGGCGCGGCGGCAGACACACCGTCTACCTCTGGGCGGCGCTCTGCTACCTGGCCGGCGCAGTGGGCGTGGGCCCAATGTCGAGCCGCCGGGGCGGCCGGCCCGACATCCTGGTCGACGTCTGCAACGGGTTGCCGTTCCTCTCCCCGCTGTGGACACGGCGCCCGGTGGTCAAGCTGATCCACCACGTGCATCGCGAGCAGTGGCCGGTGGTCCTTCCGCAGTGGGCCGCCCGGTTCGGCTGGTGGGTCGAGTCGTCGCTCGCCGTGCGCGTCTACCGGCGGTGCCGATACGTCACCGTCTCCGAGGCCACCCGTAGAGAACTGGCCGTGCTGGGAGTACCGCCGGAGCAGGTCGCCGTGGTGCACAACGGCACCCCGGCGCTGCCCCGCACCGACGCCGAGCGGGCGCCGTTCCCGCTGCTCGTGACGCTGAATCGGCTGGTGCCACACAAGCGGGTCGAGGTGGCGTTGCGGGCGGTCGCGGCCCTCGCCGACGAGTTGCCTCAGCTGCGGCTGGTCGTCGCCGGCCAGGGCTGGTGGGAGTCGCACCTGCGCGAGCTCGCCGCGGAGCTGGACATCACCGAGCGGGTGGATTTCCGGGGCTTCGTGACGGAGGAGGAAAAAGCCGCTCTGCTCGCCTCGGCCTGGGTCGCCCTGACCCCGTCACTCAAGGAGGGCTGGGGCCTGACGATTGTCGAGGCGGGTTCCGCGGGCACGCCAACGGTCGCGTTCCGGGAAGCGGGCGGGGTCGCCGAAGCTGTCGTGGACGGGCGTACCGGCCTGCTGGCCGATGACATCGACGATTACCTGGCGAAGGTGCGCACACTTCTGCACGAGGACGAAATGCGGCGGGAGATGGGGGCGCAGGCCCGGGAGCACGCGGCGAGCTTCACCTGGCAGGCCGCGGGTAGGCACTTCGCGGACCTGCTGGACGGTGTGGAGTCGCCCCGCCCAGTGCAGCAGCGGGGCGAGCCGTCCTACCTGTCGCCGTAGACCACGGGGGCGTACGGGTCCTTCTTTCCGGCACGCTTGGCCGCTTCCGAAACACTCTTGGCCTCGTTGGCCGCCTCTTTGTCGGTGGCGGTCGCGGCGGCCGAGAGCCCGCCGAGGGCCAGGATCCCCAGCAACGCCGCCACCATGCCGGAGACGACCAGGGTCAGAGCTCTACGCATGCCAATCCTCCAATGGCGAGACGTGCGAGCGGACGTTACCACGCAGTAGGGCGCCGGTGTAGTGCCGAAATGGCGGCAGCCATGACCACCAGAAGGGCAGCGCCGAGCGCCATCACGACTGCCCACGCACCTCGTCCAGGGGGGTTCGATTCCGGAGGAGCAGCGGGATTTCGGTAGAGGGTGAGAGACGGTCCCTCGTGAACGGCTTCGAGATCACGAAGGGTCGCAGGGTCGACCTCGCTGGGCAGTTGGTGATGCACCACCACCCAGCGCACGCCGGTGGCCGAGACGGGCCGCCCTTCGGCCAACACCCGGCGCACCTCGCGGAGCCGTGGATTCTCCCCGGCCACCGCGACATCGCCGACCCGCAGTGTGTCGTCGGTCAGCACCGTCCCCGGCAGATAGCGCGGCAACGGATCCAGGACGACACGTCCCGGGTTCCACGGGTAGGCCCGGTAGGCGGACAGCGGCAGCGCGAGGATCTCCCCCGGCTCGCCGGCCACCCGCTCGGCGACCACCTGCCAGTCCGCCGGATAGCTCACCGGACGAAGCCGGCCGGCACCGCCGAAGGCGAGGTCCGGCATGACGGCCACCGGCAGGAGCAGCAGGCCGACCAGAACCACCCCCGCCACCTCCCGGTCGATCCTGGCCACCAGCCGCTCGGCTCCCAACGCGGCACACACCACCAGCAGCAGGGCGTACGGGGCCAGGAACTTCTGGCCGTCTCGAAGCAGCCCCGCACCCGGCAGATGCACCACCGCCCAGCGCAACGCGGCGGCCCCGCCGGGGAGCACCCCGAGGGCAGCGAGAAGGCAGGCGATCCCAGCGAGCACCGCCAGCCGCACCGCCGCACCCGGGGGCAGCCGACGCCGCAGCAGGCCGGCACCGACACCGGCCAGGATCAGCAGGAGCAGGGTCGCCAGCGGCACCAGCGGTGCCGCGCGACTGGAGGGGGTCGCCTGTGCGCTCCAGACGCCACCCGTACCCGCGAGCGCCACCAGCGGACCGGCCCAGTTCTCCGAACGCGCCGCGAACGCCGCCACCCCCGCCGGATCGGATGACCCGCCGGCGCCGGTGACCAGGGCCGCGGTCACCCAGGGGGCGTTGAGTAACGCGATGCCGCCCACCACGAGCGCCGACCGGCGAAGGCGCGTCCGGTCCCACACCAGCAGGACCACCGTGCCCAACGCGATCAACCCGCCGGTCGGGGTGATCGCGGCGGGAGCGGCGGCGAGCACCACCCGAGCGAGCGCGCCGTCACGACCCGCTCGCAGGTCCAGCGCCGCCCGGACCAACCAGGGCAGCGCGGCGTACGCGAGCAGCAGCCCCCACTGTCCGATCAGCAGCCGCTCGGCAAGGTAGGGCGTCCACGCGTACGCCACCGCGGCGAGCAACCGGACCGCGAGCCGTTCGGTCGGCACCAGACGGCCGGCGCCGACCGCGGCCAGGAGAACCGCCCCACCGAGCGCCACCCGCTGCACCGCCCAGCCGGGCACGAGCTGGGTGACCAGGGACATCAGTGCGTCCATCGGCACCGCCCGGGGCAGAGTCTGCGCCGGGGCGACGAGATCCCAAGTCAACGGCTGCCGGGGTACGAACACCATGTCGTACAGCAGCGCGTAGCCGGGTGCCGCGAGCGGGGCCAGCACCAGCACCGTGACAGCCGCCGCAACGGCGTACAGCGGCAGCGCGTCCCGCACCCGCCGCACCGGTGGGGCCCCGACGCCGGTGGTCTGCTCAACCATTCACGGTGCCGGCACCGCGCGGCCGACGGTGATCAGTTGGGTGCACACCCTGACCCCCGAGGTGCTCACGGTGACCTCGACGGCGTCCCCAGCCCCCTCCAGCAGGAAGAACACGTCGTTCAGCCCCCGCTTCAGGGTGATCACCCGGACGCTGTCCCCGAGACGGAAGATTGCCGTCGAGTCGCCCGAACTGACATAGCCGAAATGGATCGCGTACGGCCACTCCTCCAGGTACCCGTCCAACGGGATCCGGGCGGGCTGACCACCCTCCGCCAGGTGCCCACAGTCGGGCACCGTGCCGGGCACGACCTTCCGCCCCTGAACCACGACCGGACGAATCCGGCCGAAGTCGTCGAACATGAACGGTTTCTCGGCCTCCTCCACGAAGGTGGGTCGACGCTCGGCCGGGCGGAAGAAGTGCGACTGGAGATTGTCCGGCCAGAAGTAGCCGGCGATGACGCGGTCCGGGACGGTGGTTTCCAGGAAAACGGTGCCCGGCGCCGCGGCGGCAAGCTCGATCTGCGTCGTCGCGAGGTAGTCCCGTCCGTACTTGGTGCTCCAGTTGTCCCCGAAACGGGCCGTGCTCCACAGCGTGCCCACCCCGATGGTGGCCAGGACGACGATTATCGAGACCAGGCCGACCGCAAAGGCACCCGGCTCCCGCAGAACGGTCGGCACCGGCCACGCGGACACGTCCTCCTCATCGGCGTCCTTCGTCCCCAACAGGGCCGCGCCGACACAGATCGCGGCGACCAGCACCACGTCGGCGACGTACCGGGGAATGATGCCCACGAACGAGCCGAGCGGCCCACCGAGGCGGGTCACGGCGAAGAGCGCGGCGACCAGCCCGAGGTAGCACGCGAGCAGCAGCCAGGCCCGCCGGGCCGACGGGCGCCGCCGCGCGGTGACCACGATGAGAGCCCCCAGCACCGCCCAGGACAGCCACTTGGCGATGTCGTACGGGTTCACGGCCGGAGGACCGTCTCCGGCGTACGCCCAACGCCAGGGGCCGCCGAGCAGACCCGGAACGACGGTTTCGCCGACCAGATCACCGAGGAATTTGAGGACCTGACCGACGGATGTGGGCTCGTCCAACTCGCGGGCGGGACGGGTCAGATAGAACGCCAGGTACGCCCCCGAGAGCGCACCGAGCACCAGCCACGCCGGCCAGTGTCGGCGGACCGTCGTCACCAGGCTGCGCCAGGCGCCGCCCGACGTGAAGAGGAAGACGGTCAGCAGGAACAGCAGCGGCACGATCAGCAGGGACTTGGTGTCGAAGAGAAGGCCGAACACCACCCACAGGACGACCGCCACGAGGTGCCGCAGCCGGCCGGTCCGCACGTACCAGACCTGGGCCGTCGCTGCCATGACCAGGGCCAACTGCATCGGCATCACGAGCAGCCCGACCAGCCACAGCGAGGAAACCTCGAGCGTCAGCGGGCTGAACACGAACAGGCACAGCGGGATGAGCAGCCCCCAGCCCGGCCGGAGAAGATGGCGCAGCAACCGGTAGACGGCGAACCCGATCGCCGCCTGGCCGACCGCCAGCAGCACCACCCAGGGCCAGGTGACAAAGCCCGCCACCCGCACCATCGCCCACGCCACCAGCAGGCCGCCGGGCATGAGGTGGTTGTTGAAGGTACGCAGGAGGAAGTCCGCGTCCAACCGGGTGTCGAGGACCTGGGCAGCGATGACGAACTCGTCCTGCGAGAACCAGCCACGGGTGGCAAGGCCGGCGCGCCACGCGACGGACACGACGATGAGGGCGATCGCTACCGCGCGGACGCGGTCGGCGCGGAACCATCGGCCGACCGGCCCCGGCCGGTCGCCATCGGACGCGACGCGTTCCGGACGCGTCTCGGCCTCAGCTTCTGGCATTGACATGGTCGGCAGCCTGCCACACGCTTACACGCCGTGGGGACGGCCGTTCTCCCGATAACGCCACCGCAGCGCCCCTGGTCGCCCGTCCGTGCCCGGTCCGGATAACGTCGCGCGACAGTCGTCGGCTGCAGGTGCGCGTCCGGCCGGTGAAGACAGGAGCCGAAATGCGTGCAGAGGTGACCAGTGGCGCTGCCCCGGGGTCCAGTCGAAGCCGGCACACGGCCCGACGGTTCCGGCACCTGGTCATCTGCATCGCGCTGACCGCCCTCGCATTCCAGCAGGCCCCGGGTCAGGTCGTTCCCGACACCAAGGTCGACCTGAGCGTCAACCCGGCCGGCTGGCTGCTCCGCTCGCTGCACCTCTGGGACCCCACCGGCACGTTCGGTCAGCTACAGAACCAGGCATACGGATATCTCTGGCCGATGGGCCCGTTCTTCCTGCTCGGATCGGAACTCGGCCTCGCGCCGTGGGTGGTCCAGCGGCTGTGGTGGGCGCTGATCTTCTGTGTCGCCTACCTGGGAGTGGTACGGCTGGCGGGCAGGCTCGGCATCGGCACGCCCGCCGGACGCATGATCGCCGGTGTCGCCTTCGCGCTGTCACCCCGCATCCTCACCCAGCTCGGCTACGCCTCGGTGGAGTCCTGGCCCAGCGCCATCGCCCCCTGGGTACTCATCCCGCTGGTGGGCCTCGCCCGCGGCACCCCCCTGCGGCGCGCCGTCGCCGGGTCGGCCGTCGCCGTCGCCTGCGCCGGTGGAGTCAACGCCACAGCCGTGGCCGCGGTAGTGCCACTCGCCCTGCTCTGGCTCGCCACCCTCCAACCCGTACGCCGCCGCGTCACCGCCATCGCCGCCTGGTGTGGCGCGGTGGCGCTGGCCACGGCGTGGTGGTTGATTCCGCTGCTCGTTCTGGGGCGGTACAGCCCACCCTTCCTGGACTACATCGAGACCGCCCGGAACACGACCAGCGTCACCGACGCGGTGACGACGCTCCGCGGCGCCTCCTACTGGCTCGCCTACCTGGCCTCCCCGTTCGGGTCGATCCTTCCGGCCGGCGCACGACTCGCCAACGAGGCGCTACTGGTCGCCGCCACCCTGGTGGTCGCCGCCCTCGGTGTGCTCGGGCTGTCCCGACGGGGGATGCCGCACCGCCGGTTCCTCATCACCGGTCTGGTGCTCGGCGTCGCGCTCGTCGGTCTCGGGCACGTCGGTGACCTGCCGAACATCCTCGCCGGGCCGCAGCGGGAGTTCCTCGACGGCGTCGGCGCACCCCTGCGCAACGTGCACAAGTTCGACGTCCTGCTCCGCCTGCCCCTGGCCCTGGGCATGGCGCACCTGATCGGCCTGGCCGTCCGCGCGGCACGCACCGCGCCCGAGCAGCATCGCCCACGAACGGTCGCGCGCGCCTGGCTCACGGCCGGGGTGGCCATGGTCGCCGTCACGGCGGTTGCCACGCCCGCGCTTGCCGGCGGTCTCGCCACGCCAACCGGCGTCAAGGCGGTGCCCGGCTACTGGCATGAGGCCACCGACTGGCTCGACGCGAACACCGGGCGCGGGCGGGTGCTCGTCGTACCCGGGGCGCGCTTCCCCTCGTACGACTGGGGCAACACCACCGATGAGATCGCCCAGCCGCTGCTGAACAGCAGGTGGGCGGTACGAAACGCCATCCCCTTCACCCCACCGACCACGATCCGGCTGCTGGACGCGATCGAGTCGACACTCGCCACCGGCTCCGGCTCGACCGGGCTGGCCGACCTGCTCGCCCGGTCCGGGATCAGCCACGTCCTGTTCCGCGCCGACCTTGACCACGGCCGCTCCGACACGGCCCGCCCGGCAGTGGTCCGGCAGGCGCTGGAGCGCTCACCCGGGTTGACCCGCGTCACCTCCTTCGGCCCCCTGCGCGGCGGGCCCTCGTCCCCGGACGAGTTCCGCGACCAGGGGCTCGACGTGCCGGTCCGGGCGTTGGAGGTCTACCGGGTCGACCGGCAAGTCGAGCCGGTCGTCGCATACGACAGTGACGCCGTGACCACCGTGGTGGGCGGCCCCGAATCGCTCCTCGACCTCGCCGCGGCAGGGCAGCTCGGCGCGGCGCCAACGGTCCTGGCGGGCGATGCGGCGGCTGCCGGCGTCGCCGGTCCGGTCGCGATGACCGACGGGCTGCGCAGGCGGGACGTGTCATTCGGCCGAGCGCGCGACAACGCCTCACAGACCCTCACCGCCGACGACACCTTCGAGGTGACGGCACCCGCCCACGACTACCTGCCCGAGTGGGGAGCGCAGCAGTCCACCGTCGCTCGTTTCGAGGGCATCAGCGCGATCCGCGCGTCGACCGCCCGCTCGCAGGTGGACTCCCCCGGCGGCGCCCGCCCCGAGCACCAGCCGTACGCGGCGATGGACGGCAATCCCGAAACCTCCTGGCAGTCCGCGCCGTACTCGCCCAGCGACCGCCAGTGGGTCGAGGTAGGCCTCGCCAACCCGACACGGGTCACCCGGGTCGAGGTCTGGTTCGACGTGAAAGCCGACGCCCTGCCCACGAAGGTGACCGTCACCGCCGGGTACGAGAGCCGCACCATCGAACAGTTCAGCGATCACATGGTCTTCGAACTACCCGGCGTCCACGCCACCCGCGCGGTCCAGATCACGATCGACGACGCGTACGACCTCCGCTCGCTCGGCAACAGGTCGGTCGGCATCGCCGAGATCAAGATTCCCGGCATCCAGACCAGCCGGACCCTCGTCCTTCCCGCCGCACCGGCCACCGACCGGCCGGCGACCGTCGTCGTGGCGGCGGCGCCCACCACACCGGCCTGCTTCTCCGTCGACGGCCACCCTCGCTGCTCCACCGACGCCGTCCGCGGTTCCGAGGACGCCTCCACCATCGACCGGACCCTCACCCTGCCCGCCGCCGGCGCGTATGACGCCAAGCTGTGGGCGCGGCCGACGGCCGGCCCGGACCTGGACAACACTCTCGACAAGCTGGTGGCCGACGCACAGCCGCTGCGCCTCGCCGCGCAGGTCAGCGCCTCCTCAACGGCCGTTGCCGACCCGACCGGTCGGGCCGGCGCGGCGCTCGACGGGGACCCGACCACCAGTTGGTCACCGGCGGTCAGCGACGAGGCACCGATCCTGCGCCTCACGTGGCTCAAGCCGCAGACCATCACCGGGCTCAGGTTCTCCGTCGCCGACGGCGCAGCCGCCACCCGCCTCGGCAGTGTGCGGGTGGTCGGCGACGACGGTTTCCGAAGCAGCTTGCTCGGCGACGACGGGTTCCTTCGCCTGGACCCGCCGATGCGGACCGACGAAATCACCATCCAGTTCCTCGACAAGCCGTCCGCCACGAGCACGGACCCGTACAAGCTGCGGTTGCCGGAGAAGCTGCCCGTCGCGGTCGGCGAGGTGACCGTGCTGCCCGGAGCGACCATCGTCAAACCGCGCCTCGACGCACCCCTGACGCTGGCCTGCGGGTCGGGCCCGACGCTGCAGATCGGCGCGTCCCGGGTGACCACCACGCTCCGCGGCACACTCCGCGACCTGCTGGAACTGCGCGAGATGCCGGTGACGCCGTGCGGGCGGGCCACGCCCCGACAGCTTGACCTGGGCCGCGGGGAGCATCGCCTCGTGACCACACCGAGCAAGCTCGCCTCGCCGACTCGGGTCGCCCTGGTGCCGCGGACGCCCACGCCGACCCCGGCGGCGGCCGCCGGCACCATCGAGGTGGGCTCCTGGGGAGCCACCGAACGACGGGTACGGGTGGTCGATCACCCCGTCGACCGCGTACTCGCCGTGCGGGAGAACACCAACACCGGCTGGGAGGCGACCATCGGCGGGCGGACGCTGAAGCCGCTGGTGGTGGACGGATGGCAGCAGGGCTGGATCCTTCCCGCTGGCACCTCCGGGGAGGTGGTACTCCGCTTCGCCCCGGACACGACGTACCGGGCGGGCCTTCTGCTCGGCGGCATCCTGCTGGCGGTGGTGGTCCTCCTCGCGGTGCTGCCCGCCCGGCAGCCCACCGGGCGCACGTCGTCGACCGCCGTACCGCGGGGCCGTCGTCGGGTCACCCGATCCCTGCCGTTGTTGGCCGTCGGTGCCGCCGCGCTGGTGTTGTGGAGCGGTTTCATCGGCGGACTGCTGGTCGCGGCGGGGTTCATGCTGGCGGTACCCGGCCCACGCCGCCTGCCCTGGCCAGCCGACCCACGTCGGGCCAGGACGATCAGCCGGGCCGTCGAGACGTGGCTCCCCGGCGTGCTCGTCCTGCTCGCCGGGTGGCTCTATCTCAATTCGACGCAACGCAACACCGACGCCCTGCTGCAACTCATGATCGTCGTCGCCCTGGGCGCTCTCTGGCTCTCCACCACCGCCCGACGGCGGCCCGTACGCCGGGCCAGGCCGACCGCCGTGACCTCGGCCGTTGCGGCGACTGCGCTGGTCGGGGAGGAGCCAAACCCGGACCTGGCCAAGCCGGACCCGGCGGGGCCGGCCGACGGGCAGCTTCCGACCTTCTCGGAGGTCACGTGAGCCCTCGGCGACCCGTCCGTCCGACGGCAATGGAGCGGACGGCGGAGACGGAGCGGACGGCGGAGGCGGAGGATCCGGGCCGACGGAACAACGGTCTGGGCGCCGCAGGGATCAGCATCACCCTGGCCGGGGTGCTGGTCAACGGCCTGGCCTACCTGGTGCCGGTCCTGGCCGCCCGGCGGCTGGACCCGGCCGACCTCAGCGTGCTCGCCGCCGCCCTCGGTCTGGTGGCCATCGTCGGTGTGCCCGGGCTCGGCCTGCAACTGGCCGTCGCCGTGCACCGCGCCCGGCACGGCGCATCCGACACTCGGCGGCTCACCGCGGTCACCGCCGCAGTGTGCGCGGGAACCCTCGTCGCGGCGACGCCCCTGCTGGTCGTCGCCCTGGATCTCCCGGTCGAGATGCCCGCGCTGCTGGCGGTCACCACCGCGGCGATCGTGCTCTCCTCGCGCTCCCTCGGAGAGTTGCAGGGAAGCCAACGCTTCGTACGACTCGCCATCGGGATGGCGGTGCTCGCCGCCGGCCGCTACGGCGGCGTGATCGCCGGGTTGCTGCTCGGCACGGGCCCGACCGGCGCGCTGGCGGTCGGCGCGTTGACCGCCGCCCTCACCCCTGCGGTGCTGGCCCGACTCGCCCGCGAGCCGCAACGGTCGTCCACCGCCCCACGGCTGACCGTCGCTCAGGTCGTTGCCGGCTGCGGTGCGACACTGGCGATGCTCGTCGTCTCCTACGCCGACCTGCTGCTGTCCCGGCAACTGCTGCCCCCGTCGGATTCCGGGGCGTACTCGGTCGGCACCGTCCTGAGCAAGGGCGCGCTCTGGGCACCGCAGGTAGCCGCCGTCCTCGCCCTACCGAGGCTGGCTCGCGGTGACCGGCGCAGCCGAACTGTCGCCCTCGCGGTGACAGGCGGGTGCGGCGTGGTGCTCGTTCTCGCCTCGACGCTCGCCGGGGGGCTCGCCTTCCGTCTCGCCGGTGGGCCCGGCTACGACCACCTGGGCCGGTACGCGCCCCTCTTCGCCGCGGTCGGTGCGCTCTACGCGGTGACGTTCGTGCTGCTCAACGACCGCCTCGCGGCCGGCGCGCGCTGGGCGGCGGCACCGCTGTGGCTGGGCGTGGCCGGCCTGGTGGCCGTCACCGCGACCCTCCGGCCCCACACCGTCCCCGGTCTCCTCGTCGCAGCCCTGGGCACGGCCATCGGCACCACCGCGCTGATGGCGGTGACGGCCCGTCGGCGCGTCCCGGTTCCGGCGGCCGACCCGACTAGCCTTCCGCCAGCCAGTCCGTCAGCAGTCGGTGGTCGATCGAGTCCACCCGACCGAGCGGGCGACCCGAGGCCACCCGGTCCCGCAGCTCCGCCCGGGTGAACCAGCGCGCCTCCAGCAACTCCTCGCCGTCCACGCGTACCTCGTCGGAGGTGGCGGTGGCCCGGAAGCCCACCATCAGGCCGGCGGGGAACGGCCACGCCTGTGACCCCTGGTAGGTCACGTCGGTGACGGTCACGCCCGCCTCCTCGCCCATCTCCCGACGGACCGCGTCCTCCAGGCTCTCGCCGATCTCGACGAAGCCGGCCAGCGTCGAGTACGCGTCCTCGGCCCCGCCCGCGTGCCGGGCCAGCAGACAGCGCCCCGACCGACCGGGTGCCTCGACCAACACGATGATGGCCGGCTCGATCCGGGGGAACAGCAGACGTCCGCACTCCGTGCCGGTGCAGGTCCGCAGGTGCCCGCCACCGCCGGCGACGGCCGGCGCGCCGCACGTCCCGCAGAATCGCTGCTGCCGGTGCCAGTGCAACAACCCCCTGGCGTACGCCAGGACGGCCGCCTCGCCGGGTTCGAGTCGCCCGACCAGTGCCCGCACGTCGACGGAGCGCACCGCACCGGCCATCTCGACGGCGGACTGCTCGGGCAGCGCCGAGAGGTCCGCTGCGAACACGGCGGCCTCCTCGTCGAGCCCCAGGAAGACGGTCTCGCCGGCGGCGGACCGGACCAGTGCCGCGCGTTCCGTGCTGAGCCGGACCGGCCCATGCCCGTCGACGAGACAACGGTCCCGCCACATCGGCAACAACATGGCGGTCGAGCCGGTGAGCAGTGCGCCCAACCTCGTCGGATCGGTGCGCAACGGTCCCGCCCGGTCCAGCGATCCGCCCCCGTACGCCAACACCCGCTCCGCAGTGCCCACCCGGTCACCGTGCCACGTCGATGATCGGCCGTCGGCACCGCCCCCGGGCCGATGCGACACGCCGACCGACACGCGGTAGCAGCGCCGGCTGGGCGCAGCCGACGAGGACGGCCGGGCATTCGTTACCGTAGGTGGCTCCGGGAGGGAGGACCTCCCGCGGCACCCTGGCGATCGAGGTTGCAGTGACGCTGTACGGCGAAAACAGTCCACCCGCCGACGACCGGCCCACCGTGCAGGTCACCGCGGTCACCTGGCCGGACGGACCTGAGCCGGTCACCACAGCCGCCCCCGGCGAGCCGGACGGCAGCCCGCGCCGGCCGCGTCGGGTGCGCATGCTGCTCGCCGCGGGCATCACCGGTGGCGTCCTCGCCGCCGTGGCGGGTGCCGGCGCCTGGGCGTACGCCGGTGATGTTCCCCGTGGCACCAGCGTGCTCGGCACCGAACTGGGCGGCCGGAGCCGCGCGGACGCCGACCGGGAGTTGCGGGCGGAGCTGGACCGGCGGGCGGCAACGCTGGCCACACCGCTGAAGGTCACCGTCGACGGGCGCACCGCCGAGATCAACCCCGCCGACGTGGGGCTGACCGTCGACGTGCCGGCGACCGTCGCGGCAGCCGCCGAGGCCGACGCGCACCCGGTCAGCCGGTTGGTCGGCTCCCGCACCGTCGAGCCCGTGGTGACCGTCGACGTGGACCGGTTGGACGACGCCCTCCGTAAGGTGCTCGGCGACCAGGCCCAGGGCATGACGATGCCGGCGATCACCTATCAGGGCACCACGCCGAAGGTCGTCCAGCCCAAGCCCGGGCTGGCTCTGAACCCGGAGCGTTCCGCCGAGGTGGTCCGCACCGGCTGGTTGGCCGGCGCCCCGGTCACCGTTCCCCTTGTGGAAACCCACCCGGCGACCACCGCCGAGGAGTTGGACCGGATGGTCAGCGAGCTGGCGAAGCCGGCGGTCGCCGCACCGGTCACCCTGCGGACGAACAAGGGCCAGGTGACGATCCCGCCCGCCGCCATCGCGAAGAGCCTCCGGTTCGGTGCCGACAAGACCGGCAAGCTCACCCCCTCGGTGGACGTCAAACGGCTGCGGGCGGCGCTCGGCGACAAGCTGACCGCCATCGAGGTGCCGCCGAAGGACGCCACGATGACGATCTCCGGTGGCCGGCCGACCGCCAAGGAGGGGAAAGCCGGGCAGCAGCTGGACACGGCAGCCCTCGGTCGAGACCTGCTGGCCGTGCTGCCGAAGGCGGACGGCCGCGAGGTGACCGGCGAGTTGAAGCCGACGCCGCCGCAACTCACCGGGGAGAAGCTCGCCGGGCTGGGCATCAAGGAGCGGGTGTCGACCTTCACCACCCGGTTCACCGGCGGCATGGCCTCGTCGCGCAGCCAGAACATCGCGACCATCGCGAGGAAGGTGGACGGCACTGTCGTACTGCCGGGGAAGACGTTCTCGCTCAACGGGCACACCGGCGAACGCGGCTACGCCCAGGGCTACCGGGACGCACCCGTCATCCTCGACGGCAAGCTGGTGCCGGGCGTCGGCGGCGGCACCTCGCAGTTCACCACCACGCTGTTCAACGCCACCTACTACGCGGGCCTGGAGGACGTCGAGCACAAGCCGCACTCGTACTGGTTCGACAGGTACCCGGCGGTCATCGAGTCGACAATCTTCTGGCCGAATCTGGACTTCAAGTTCCGCAACAACACCGAGTACGGCGTGCTCATCGACACGTCATACACGTCGAGCACGATCACCGTCTCGATCTGGAGCACGAAGATCTACGACAGCGTGAAGACCGAGTACGGGCCGCGCCGCAACATCACCACACCGAAGCAGATCCACCTGACTCCCGGCCCCTCGTGCATCGAGACCAACGGCATCAACGGCTTCACCCAGGACGCCTTCCGGGTCATCAAGAAGGGCGGCGCGGTGGTCAAGCGGGAGAAGTTCACCTGGCGCTACGACGCGGAGCCCCGCTACGTCTGCGGTCCGAAGACGTCCTGAAGCCCGGGTCCGGCTGGAGTCCGGGGTCAGCTCAGGTCCGGGGTCAGCTCGGCGGCGTTGTCGCCGTGCTCATTGCGCTTGCCACCCTGTGGTGGCATCGGTACAGCGCGACTCTCCTGCACCCGGATCTCGGCCCGGAACCGGTGTGCCGCGGGGTGCCACATCTCCTCGAACGGACCCATGACCTCGCCACCGATACCGCGGCGACGAACCCGGGACGCGAGCCACCAGAGGGTGCCCAGGACCGCCGCCAGGCAGCCCACAAACACCACAACTATCAGGACCTCATCCACAGGCCGAGCCTAGCCCTGGGCGCCAGGCCCAGCGCCGAACCACAAACCCCCGGACGTCGGCCCTTGCCCTCTGTCCCCTGACCTGACCCCCCCACCCGCAAGATCGTGCAACATCCTGGTTGTAGTGGTCTCCACACACCGCGAAACCACTACAACCAGGATCGAGCGTGACCGTGACGGGTCTCCGGGTTCAGGGACCCTGATGACCCCCGGAAAAGGGGGGAGACGCAGAGAAGCCCACCCCGAATTGGGGTGGGCTTCTCTGGAAGATTGTCCGGCGGCGTCCTACTCTCCCACACCCTCACGAGTGCAGTACCATCGGCGCTGGAGGGCTTAGCT
>NZ_JBNCKJ010000010.1:73753-324977 GCF_049841475.1 Micromonospora sp. DT15 | reverse complement strand
TACACGAGTACAACCATCACAGGCCCCACACCGCCACCGGCAAACGCCCACCCATCAGCCGCTTAACCAACCTCCCTTGGCTGGTCTAGACCCGCCACGTCCAGGCGTCGGCGATGCGGGTGGGCGGGCCGTAGAGCTGCTCCAGGGTTGCTCGCAGGGCGTCCGCGTGGGGGGTTTCGTCGGTGAGCGCCAGACAGGAGGCGCCCCAGAAGTCCGCGTCGCGGACGGCCTGGCGGCGCTGCTCGTCACCGATGGCCGGCTGGTCACCGCGGCGGGCGACATCCGCCAGTAGTGCGGAGGTGGGCTGCTTGAAGGTGCCCATCGCCGCGCTGCCGCCCCTCCCGTACGGGCCGATGAAGAAGCCTTCCGGCAGCCCGAAACCCGCGTCGGCGGCGGTCGCCCAGCGCATCGGCCAGGGCTCCTTCGGGGTGGGCAGTGGCACCGGGACCAGCACTCCGCCCGGCGGTACGCACTGCCGCCAGTGGCCGCCGGTGATGAATTCCGGCACTGCGGGTCGTCCGGCGGTCGGCAGGGGGGTCGGGAAGATCGGTAGCAGCGCCGCGCCGACGGCCAGCGGCACCAGCCGCCGCGCCCGGCCGGAGCTGCGCAGGGCCCGGTCGACCGCGAGCACCAGCAGCGTGGCGACGATCGGCAGCAACGCCAGCGCGAACCGCATCGGCAACGCCCCGTCCACCACCGGCAGCCCTCCGATCAGGGCGTACGGGCCGGGGACCGCCGTCCTGGTGCCGCCGAGCACCACCTCCGGGCCGAGCGAGAGCGCCCCCATCACCAGGCCCGCCACGACGCAGGCGAAGACCAGCCGGCGTCGCCCGGCCCAGATCGCGCAGACCGCGGCGACCAGCAGCAGTGGCCAGCCGAGGAACGTGTTGTACTCGGCGGGCCCGGTGGTCAGCCGGGCGGACTCGCCGCTGCCGGCAACCGACAGTGGGGAGAGCGCCCACCAGCTGCTCAGGTCGGCGGAGAAGTAGGCAGGGGTGAACATCCCGTCGGCGACTCCCTGCGGCCCGGCGAACTGGAACCACAGCGGATAGCCGAGCACCAGCAGGGCGAGCCCGGCGGCGATCGCCAACCCGCCGACGAACCCGGGAAGTGCCCGGCGGGCCAGGTCCCGGTCCGCCACGGCGTAGCTGATCGCCATCGCCAGCAGCGTGATCGCGGCGAGGAAGAGCACCTCCTCGCCGATGAAGACCTGCGCGCTGACCGCGCCGGCCAGCCCCGCGGCAGAGGTGAACAGTCGCCGACGGTCCGGCCCGGTGGTCCGGGTACGGCCGGCTTCGTCGGGGGTGCCGGGCCCCGGGTCGGCCGCCCGCAGCAGCCGGACCACCAGCCAGACGATCACCGGCACCAGCCACTGGGCGGTCATGTGCAGGTGGCTGTTGGTCTGCGACACCATGCCGGGTCCGAATCCGCACAGCCCGCCGCCGAGTGCGGCGGCCAGCCGGCGGACGCGCAGCGTCCGGTGGAACAGCAGGTACCAGGCGAGTGCGGTGCCGGCGAGGTTGCCGGCGGCGAGCAGCGCGAAGGTGACCGGCGCGCCCAGCAGCAGGGTGACCGGCGCGAAGAGGACGCCGAGGGCGATCACAGTGGTGTTGGCCATCAGGTTCACACCGTCGGGAGCGTTGAGCCGGTCGGTGAGCAGGTCGAAGTCGCCGAGCAGCGCGCGGGCGTCCACCGCCAGGAACCACTCGTAGAGGGTCTGGTCCGCCGGGTTGAGTGCCAGGATGCGCCCGCTCGGGTCGGGCCACAGCCCGTGGGTGAGCCAGCCGGCCAGCGCCGCGAAGAGCAGAGCGGCCAGCAGATCCGCCCGGTGGCGGCGGACGGCGGCCAGCAGCCGGGTGGCCCGGGGTCGGCGGTTGGCCCGATCGGCGAGGCGGAATGCCTGCTCAGGGGCGGCGTCGGGGGCCGTGGGGGCTGCGCTGCTCACGGCATCGACCCTAATGTGGCCAGGCCGGCGGGGTACGCCGGGTCGCCGTAGACCGGCTACGGTGACACTGCACCAGGCGTGTCGGCGCGCCGGTGCCACTCGCCCGGGTGGTGGAAAGGCAGACACGGCCGCCTTAAAAGCGGCTGCCGAAAGGCGTGCGGGTTCGACCCCCGCCCCGGGCACCGGTCGACTCACACATTCTCATTCGTGATCTCCAGGACTTGGCTCTGCCGTTTACTCTTGGAGGGCACGTTCACGTGCAAACGACCCCCTGAGGGAGGCCAGACAGTGAAGACCTCGAACCCGGTGCTCGCCCGGCTCGGCCAAGCGGCCGAGCGGGAGCGCTCCGCCGGGTACGCCCCGGCCGGGCCGTACGGACAGCCCGGCATTCCCCAGCAGTACCCGTCCCAGGCCGACTACCCGGCCGCGCCACCCACTGTGGCGCCGATGACCGTCGACGACGTGGTCGTCAAGACGGTCGCTCTGCTCGGCATTCTCGGCATCACCGCCGCGGCCGCCTGGGTGCTCGTTCCCGACGCGCTGGTCGGTACCGCCTGGATCGGCGCGGCGGTCGTCGGCCTGGTGCTCGGCTTGATCATTTCGTTCTCCCGGATGGCCAACCCGGCGCTCGTGATCGCGTACGCGGTCGTCGAGGGTGTTTTCGTCGGCATGGTCAGCAAGGCGTTCGAGACGGCCTACGACGGCATCGTGCTCCAGGCCGCCGCAGCCAGCTTCGGCATCTTCTTCCTGATGGCGATGCTCTACCGGGCGAAGGTCATCCGGGCCACCCCGGCCTTCGTCAAGGGCATGATCGCCGTGATGGTCGGCCTCTTCGCGGTCATGATGATCAACCTGGTGCTGGCGCTGTTCGGCGTCAACACCGGTCTGCGCGACGGCAGCCCGCTCGCCATCGGCTTCAGCCTGGTCTGCATCGTGGTCGCCTCGCTGAGCTTCGTGCTCAGCTTCAAGGAGATCGAGGACGGCGTCCGGATGGGCCTGCCCCAGCGTTACTCCTGGGTGGCCGCGTTCGGCATCCTGGTCAGCCTGGTCTGGCTCTACATCGAGATCCTGCGCCTGCTGAGCTACTTCCAGGGCGACGACTGACCTCGTCAGCACTGCCGACCGGCGCCCGCCCCCACTCCGGTGAGGGCGGGCGCCGTCGTCCGCGCCGTTTGCCCGCCGCCGCCGGTCCGCCCGGGGCAGAGTGACTTCGGGGAGTACGCGGGCTAAGGAGGCGGCGGTGCGCAGCAACAACCCGGTGCTCAACCGGCTGGACGAAACCGGCCGGGTGGAGGCCCGGGTGCTCGGCGCCCGTGACGTCGAGCCGATGACCGTCGACGACGTGGTGGTCCGTACCGTCGGGTTGCTGCTGGTGACCGGCGCGGCCGCGGCGGTGTCCTGGGCGGTGATCCCCGACGCGGTGTGGCTGGGCGCAGCGCTGGCCGGCAGCGCGCTCGCCTCGATCGCGCTGGTCCTGGTCATCTCGTTGCGGAGGATCACCAACCCGGTGCCGATCGTCGGCTACGCCATCCTCCAAGGGCTGCTGCTGGGGGTGGCGAGCCGCACCTTCGAGCAGGTCTATCCGGGCATCGTGGTGCAGGCGGTGGCGGGTACCTTCGGCGTCTTCCTCGGCATGGCGGCGCTCTACCGGGCCCGGGTGATCCGGGCGACGCCCCGCCTGGCCCGCCTGGTGATCGGCACCCTGCTCGGCATCGCCGTGCTCAGCGTGGTCAACCTGGTGTCGTACCTGATCACCGGGCGGTCGGGCCTGGCGGTCTACAGCGTCAGCGGGCAGGTCGGCTGGCTGCCGTACGCCTTCTCGGTGGTGGCCATCATCGCCGGGGCGTTCAGCTTCATTCTCGACTTCGATCTCGTCGAGCGTTCGGTGCGGGACGGCCGAGCCCGTCGGTACGCGTGGCTGAGCGCGTTCGGCCTGCTCACCGGGTTGGTATTCCTCTACTGGCAGTTGCTGCGGCTGCTCAGTTACCTGCGCCGCTGACCGGCCCGATCCGGACGCGGCCGGTGTCGGCCGTAGACTCGGCGGCGATGAGCGCAGCGGAGTTGGACAAGGCCGTGCAGTTGCTGGTCCGTCAGATCGCGCACTGGCAGCAGCCCCGGTGGGCGGCGGCCGCGACCGCCGGCAACGTGTCCCGCGCCGACCTGGTGCACCGCCTGGTGCAGGAGGTCGCCAACCTGGCCGCCGACGCCGAGGGGGAGCCCCGTCGGGTGGTGCCCCGGCTCGACAACGACCTGGCCCTACCCGATCAGTTGCGGGTGGTCACGGCGGACCTGCTGGCCGCCCACCCGGGGCCCGAGGCGCTGGCCCGGGCCGCCGCCGAGGTGACGGCGACCCGCAGCGCACTCTGAGGGCAGCTCGGCTCAGCTGAGCCGTTCGAGCACCATTGCCATGCCCTGACCACCGCCCACGCACATGGTCTCCAGACCGATGGTCTTGTCGTGCCACTCGAGTGAGTTGAGCAGGGTGCCGGTGATCCGGGCACCGGTCATGCCGAACGGGTGGCCGACCGCGATGGCCCCGCCCATCACGTTCAGCTTCTCCTCCGGGATGCCCAGCTCGCGGTAGGAGGGGATGACCTGCGCGGCGAACGCCTCGTTGATCTCGACGAGGTCGACGTCGTCGATGGTCATGCCGGCTCGGCGCAGCGCCTGCCGGGACGCCTCGACCGGCCCGAGACCCATGATCTCCGGCGACAGGCCTGTCACGCCGGTCGAGACGATCCGGGCCAGCGGGGTGAGCCCGAGTTCCTCGGCCCGCTGGGCGCTCATCACCACCACTGCGGCGGCGCCGTCGTTGAGGGGGCAGCAGTTGCCGGCGGTGATCCGACCGTCCGGGCGGAACACCGGCTTCAGGCCGCCGACCGCGTCGAGGGTGACGCCGGCCCGGGGCCCGTCGTCGGTGCTCACCACTGTGCCGTCCGGCGTGGTGACCGGGGTGATCTCCCGGGCCCAGAAACCGTCGGTGATGGCCTTCTCGGCGAGGTTCTGGCTGCGTACGCCGAACTCGTCCATGTCGGCGCGGCTGACGTCGTACACCTGGGCCAGGTTCTCCGCGGTCTGCCCCATGGACAGGTAGATGTCGGGCAGTTCGCCGGCCTCACGCGGGTCGGTCCACACCTCGGCGTCGCCCTGCGCGCGGCGCTTCGAGCGCTCAGCCGCCGTCCCGAAGCGGGGGTTCTCCCAGCGGCCGCCGACCAGGGCCTGCGCCTCGGGCGGCAGCCCGTCGGAGCTGCCCCGGGCGTAGCGGGAAACCATCTCCACCCCGGCGGAGACGAACACGTCGCCCTCGCCGGCCCGGATGGCGTGCATCGCCATCCGGGTGGTTTGCAACGAGGAGGCGCAGTAGCGGGTCAGGGTGGCACCGGGGACAGTGTCCAGACCGAGGAGCGTGGACACCACCCGGGCCATGTTGAAGCCCTGCTCGCCGCCGGGCAGGCCGCACCCGAGGTAGAGGTCGTCGATCGTGGTCGGATCGAGCGCGGGGATCTTGTCCAGCGCGGCCTGGACGATGGTCGCGGCGAGGTCGTCGGAGCGGACGTCGCGCAGTGAACCCTTGTGCGCCCGGCCGATGGGGGAGCGGGCGGTGGCGACGATGACGGCGTCGCGGGACGACTCAATCGGCATGGACCAACGTTAACCCGCCGGTAACATCGCGCGGAAGAAGCGGACGCGGCGGGAAATGTCACCCTGGCCGGGGCGATCTAGCGCCGGGTCGTGGCCGCCGCCGCGGCGACGATGGCGGGCAGCAGCGCATGCGCCCACACCCGGTAGCCGTCGGCGGAGGGGTGGAAGCCGTCCTGGCAGAGCGTCCCGGCATCGGCCCGGAACACCGGCCCGGTCTCGGTGGCCAGGTCGACCACCGAGCCGCCCGCCTCCAGCACGGCAGTGGTCTGCGCGCGGGCCACCCGACGCCCGGACCAGCCGACCACCTGGCGCAGCGGAGGCGCGATGGCACGCACGGCCCCGAGGTCGGGGCAGGTGCCCACCACCACCTCGACACGCGCCTCGCGCAGGCGGTGCACCGCAGCGCCGAGATAGGCCGCCGCGTCGGAGGGCCGGCGCAGCCCGGTGGCGTCGTTCGCGCCGATCAGGATCAACGCCACGTCGGGCCGCTCGCCGAGCAGGGCCCGGGCCACCTGGGTGGCGAGGTCCGTCGAGCGGGACCCGGAGACGCCGACGCTGGACAGGTGCACCCGGCGGCCGGCCGGGCCCTCGGCGAGCAGGTTGGCCAACTGCCCGCCGATGGTGTCCTCCAGACGGTCGACACCGACGCCCAGTGCCGACGAGTCGCCCAGCAACACCAGCCGCAGCGGGGCAGCGCCCGCCCGGCCGATCGTGGCGCGCAGGGCAAGGCCGAGCTCCGGTTCGGCGTAGCGTCGGTGCCGGGCGATGAACGCCTCACCTGCGAGGACGGCGGCGCCCCCGACAGTGCCGGCGAACAGCGAGATCGCCGCCGCCCGACCCAGTCGGCCGGCGACGCCGGAGGTCACGCTCCGCGCGCTGCGCTCGTTCATGCCAGTCCCTCCACTGTCGAGGTGTCCGAGGCGGACCCGTGCTGCGGCACCGCGCCGACACCGAAGAACGCCCGTCGGCGCAGCTGCGCCCACCGGCCGGCCGGCCCCCGATCGCGGCCTCGCACCTGGACGCCGCTGACCTCCGTGCCGGCGTGTCGGGCCGCCTCCTGCGCGGCCCTCGGCAGGGACCGTACGCCGTCCCCGAGCGTCGGTGTGGCCCGTCTTTCCGGGGTCGCGCCGAGGGCGGAGAGCATCGTCGGCAGGAGCGCGGCGGCGGCCATCGCGTACCCCTCGGCGGAAGGATGGAACCGGTCCCAGGCGAACATCCGGGTCGGCTCGGCCACGAACCGGGGGCCGAGCAGATCACCGAGGGAGACCGTCCACCCGCCCGCCTCGACCACGGCCACCGTCTGGGCGGCCGCGAGCTGGCGGCTCCAGCGGTGCGCCAGCCAGCGCAGAGGCGGCTGGATCGGGCGGATCGCGCCCAGGTCGGGGCAGGTGCCGACGACCACCTCGCACCCCGCGTCACGCAGGGTGTGCACCGCCTCGACCAGGTAGCGCACCGCCAGGCCGCGCGGGGTGCGATTGGTGATGTCGTTGCCGCCGATGAGGATCACCGCGATGTCGGGTCGGCACTCCAGCGCCGCCTCCACCTGGTGGCGCAGCGCCGCCGAGATGGCGCCGACCACCGCGAAGCGGTGCAGCTGCACCGGCCGGTGCAGTCGACGGGACAGGCCGGTGGCGAGCAGCGCCCCGGGGGTCTCCCGACGGCGGTGCACCCCGTAGCCGGCCGCCGACGAGTCACCGAGCACGACCATGGTCAGCGCCGGGCCGGGGAACTTCGCGCCGTACATTCCGTCGCAGCGGGGCGGCGGCGCCTCGGCCATCGGGATGGTCCGTCGCGCCTGGCGGGCCTGGCCGACCAGCACCCCGCCGGTCGCCACCACGGCCGCCGCTGTGGCGCCCGTCCCGATGGCCGCCAGCAGGGCGACGCGCCTGGCCTGCCGCCAGCGCTCATCGGGTACGACGAAACCTGCCACCCCCATATCTCGACATTATCGCGCTGGCCCGACACACCGCTGTCGTCGTGACGGCACCCGGGTGCCTGGAAACCGACGCGACGGGGTACCTGGGTTCCAGAGGCCGGCCGACTTGCGCCGACCCGCCACGCTGATCCGGCGGAGAGGAGCGCGACGATGGGTAAGACACTGAAGCGCAGCGCGGCGTTCACGGCCCTGGCGCGGGCCCTGGCGGCCGGGGCGCGCAACGGGCCGTCGATCGGCACGCGGTTGGCAGCGCTGCCCCGGATGATCAGGGCCACCACCAAGGGGGAGTACGACGGCGGCCTTCGGCTGGCCCTGATGACCGCGGCGACGGCGTACATCGTCTCGCCGATCGACCTGCTCCCGGAGATCCCGCTGGCGATCTTCGGGCTGGCCGACGACGCGGTGATGGTCACCTGGTTGGCTGGCAGCGTGCTCGCCGAGACCGACCGGTTCCTTGAGTGGGAGGCCCGCCGCAGCTCGGTCATCCCCGGGGGGTTGGTGCCCTGACGACACGTACGCTGGCGGTGAGCAATCGTCTTCCCGGTCGCCCACCGCCGGCGCCGCAACGAAGGGCACACCGTGCAGTACTACGACAACGTCGTCGACATGATCGGAAACACCCCGCTGGTGCGTCTGCGTAACGTCACCGAGGGCATCCAGGCCACAGTGCTGGCCAAGGTGGAGTACGTCAACCCAGGCGGCTCGGTGAAGGACCGGATCGCGCTGCGGATGGTGGAGGACGCCGAGGCCGCCGGCCTGCTCAAGCCCGGTGGCACCATCGTCGAGCCGACCAGCGGCAACACCGGTGTCGGGTTGGCCCTGGTGGCCCAGCTCAAGGGCTACAAGTGCGTCTTCGTCTGCCCCGACAAGGTCAGTCAGGACAAGCAGGACGTGCTCCGGGCGTACGGCGCCGAGGTGGTGGTCTGCCCGACCGCCGTCGCGCCGGAGGACCCGCGCTCCTACTACAACGTCTCGGACCGGCTGACCCGGGAGATCCCCGGCGCCTGGAAGCCCAACCAGTACAGCAACCCGGCCAACCCGCGCTCGCACTACGAGACGACCGGTCCGGAGCTGTGGAAGCAGACCGACGGCGAACTCACCCACTTCGTGACCGGCGTCGGCACCGGCGGCACCATCTCCGGCATCGGCCGCTACCTCAAGGAGGCGTCCGAGGGTCGGGTGCGCGTCATCGGGGCCGACCCGGAGGGCTCGGTCTACTCCGGCGGCACCGGCCGTCCGTACCTGGTGGAGGGCGTCGGCGAGGACTTCTGGCCGGAGACGTACGACCGGGGTGTCGCCGACGAGATCGTGGAGGTCTCCGACAAGGCGTCCTTCGAGATGACCCGGCGACTGGCCCGCGAGGAAGGGCTGCTGGTCGGCGGTTCCTGCGGCATGGCGGTGGTCGCCGCCCTGGAGGTCGCCCGCCGGGCCGGCCCGGACGACGTGGTGGTGGTGCTGCTGCCCGACGGCGGTCGCGGCTACCTCTCCAAGATCTTCAACGACTCGTGGATGGCCCGGTACGGCTTCCTCGACAACTCGGGTGCAGAGCCGACGGTGGCCGACGCGCTGGCCAGCAAGCCGGGCGGGCTGCCCGAACTGGTGCACGTGCACCCGACCGAGACCGTCCGCGACGCGATCGACTACATGCGCGAGTACGGCGTCTCGCAGCTGCCGGTGCTCAAGGCCGAGCCGCCCGTGGTGACCGGTGAGGTCGCCGGCTCGATCGCCGAACGGGACCTGCTCGACGCGCTGTTCACCGGCCAGGCCCACCTGCACGACACGATCGAGCGGCACATGGGCGACCCGCTGCCGATGATCGGCGGTGGTCAGCCGGTGAGCGAGGCGGTGGGCATGTTGGAGAAGTCCGACGCCGCGCTGGTCCTGGTCGACGGCAAGCCCAAGGGCGTCCTGACCCGCCAAGACCTCCTGTCCCACCTGGGAGCCCACTAACCCCCGGACCCCGCCCCCGCCCCGCCGATCTTGCACCTACTGTCGGCCGAACGCGGCTCTTGTCAGGTTTTGTCCCGACAGGGAGTGCAAGATCGGCGCGGGTTGGGTGGGGTGCGAGGGCGGGGTGGGTTAGAGGGGGCGGGTGTAGCGGATCTGGGGCGTGAGGGCGTTGCCTATGTGTTCCGCGCGCTCGGCGCCGGTGGGGGTCCAGCCGCCGCGTTCGTAGAAGGAACGGGCGTGGGCGTTGTCCCGCAGCACCCAGAGCACCGCGCGCCGCCAGCCCTGCGCCCGCATGGCGTCCAGGGCGTCCACCATCAGGGTGCGGCCGACGCCGCGGCCCTGCTCGGCAGGGTCGAGGTGGATCGCGTTGAGCAGCCCGGTGGCGGGGTCGTCCTCGTCGTCCGGGCCCAGGTGGCTGAACCCGACCAGCGTCCCGGCCCGCTCGGCCACTGTCATCCGGTGGGTGTCCCGCTCCCAGATCCACCGCTCGACCCAGTACCGCCCCATCGCCTCCGGTGTCGGGTCGGCCAGTGCCTCGGCCGGCACGAAGGCGGAGTACGCGGCGACCCGGGAGCGCTGGTGCAGGGCACCCACCGCCATCAGGTCGCCTTCGGTCGCGGGGCGGAGCGTGACGGTCACCCGGCCGAGGCTACCCGGCGGGGCGGAACCTGCACCGTGGTCAGATCCTCGGCGATGATCAGTTCGCCGTCGAAGTGCGCGCGCGCCTCGTCGTGGAACCGGCGTGGGTCGGGATAGCGCTGGGAGAAGTGGGTGAGCACGAGCCGGCGTACCCCGGACTCGGTCGCCACCCGGGCGGCCTGCGCCGCGGTCAGGTGGCCGACCTCGGCGGCGAGCGCGGCCTCCGACTCCAGGAACGTCGACTCGATGACCAGCAGGTCGGCGTGCTCGGCGAGGGCGTACACCTCGTCGCAGAGGCCGGTGTCCATCACGAACGCGAACCGCTGCCCCGGCCGGGGCACGCCCACGTCGGCCCGGGTGACGCGGCGTCCGTCGACGTCCAGGTGCCCGACGCGGATCAGCTCGCCGACGGCCGGCCCGGCGATGCCGTACGCGGCCAGCTTCTCCGGCAGCATCCGGTGCCCGTCCGGCTCGACCAGCCGGTAACCGTACGTCTCGATGGGGTGCCGGAGCCGGCGGGCCTCCAGCGTGCCGCAGCGCAGGGCGATCCGCTGCCCGTCCGCCTCGATGGGCTCGACCCGCAGCTCGGCGGTCTCGTAGAACGAGGTGGCGTACCGCAGTCGGGCGAAGTATTCGGCGCCGCCGGCGGGAAAGTGCACAGCGACCGGGTGGGCCACCCGGTCCAGGGAGAGCCGCTGGATGGTGCCGGGCAGGCCCAGGCAGTGGTCGCCGTGGAAGTGGGTGACGCAGATCCGGGTCAGGTCGGTGGCGGTGACGGTGGTGTGCAGGAGCTGGCGCTGGCTGCCCTCACCCGGGTCGAAGAGGATCACCTCGTCGTCCCACCGCAACACGTACCCGTTGTGGTTGCGCTGACGGGTCGGCGCCTGGCTGGCCGTCCCCAGCACCACCAGCTCGCGCATGGACATCGCCACTCCCGCGGATATGGAGCGACCCCCGGGGCGCTCCGCGCATGTGCGCGGGCCGGCTGGACTTGGCCGGCACCCCGGGGGTCGGGTGGCTGTCGTGGATTCGCCGCACCGCTGCCACACGGTCTCGACGATGGTGCTTTTGCCCGCCTCGCGGCAGACCGATCACTGTCGAGGACAGCGGCTAGCTGACAGCCACCTCACGAGTCCGATTGCTATACAAGTCTGGACCACCTCCTTTCACGTGTACGGCCACGTTATCGAGTTCTCGTCGGGCTCGGCAACGGATTTCGATCACAGGGCCGAACGGGAATGCCCAGCCAGCTCAGCGGAGCGCTCATGGCGGCGATCAGGCAGGTGCTACCGGTGCGAGTTCTGACCGAGGACGAGTCAACACGCCTGCGCGGAATTCCACCCGCCTGGCTGTCACGGGCGGCGCCGCAGCCGCTGAGAGCCCAGGCGGCCCGGCCCGAGCTACGGTGCCGGTCGCAGAGGCGTCCGAGCGCAGCGTTCCTGGTGGTCACCGACGACTTCGGCAATCTCGCCTGGTGTCGTGGCTGTGTCTACTCGTAGCGGCCGCCAGCATTTGCCGCACGCGACCCGGCCGGCGACGACGATGCTCCATGTCGATACTTCTAGCTCAAGTGGCACCCGAACCGGCTGATTGCCCTCTGCCCGCGCACTGAACACTTCTACTCCCTGCCGTACGAGGGGCGCCCGCATGATCGGCGAGACCGGCGGACGCCCCCTTGGGTGCAGCGACGGGCACCGATCCCAGATCCACCACCCGCCACGCAGATTCGACAGTAGTGCCAGTAGTGCCAGTAGTGCAATGGGTGTAAGTAGTCCCTGCTGTGGGAAGGCGCAGTCTGTGTGCGTGCCGATACCTCACACCGCGCATGAGATCGAGGCTGATCTGTTGCGGCGCATCGGCGCTGGCGAGTTCCCGCGCGGGCAGCGCCTCCCGACGTACGACGCGCTGGCCGATGAATACGGCTCGGCCCGGCGCACTGTGGCACGCGCGGTTGAGGGGTTGAAAGCGCGGGGGATCGTGGTCGGCGTCCGGGGGTCGGGCGTATACGTCGCCGACACGTAGCAGGCCACCGCCCCGGGCCGCTGCCGACCAGCCGCCGGCTTGGGCCGTGGCGGACGTCCGACGATGCATCCCGCCCCTCATCCCGGCCGGCCGGAGCGGCCCGGACTATCGTTGCCCGATGGCAGGCGGGACGCGCGCAGAGCGGCTGACGCTCATTACCGAGGTGAGACCCGGCGGCGGTGCGCCGCTGGTTCTGCGGCGGCCAGTGCTTGTCCAGCCGGGGCAGCGCTACTGGCTTGACGCCGACGACTCGGCGCTCATCGTGGAAGACGCGGCGGGTCGCAGATGCTCGTCTCCGTGCGCGTACGCGACCGGCCCTGACGCGCCACGCTGATGGGCATTCCAGGGCGAGCGGGGGCAGCCGTCGGGTGGGTCACCAGGCCACCGGAATGAGCCCAAACCGAACAAGGCCACTGGGTTCGAGGCCCAGTGGCCTTGTCAGTTGACGCGATGGTGGTCAGCCGCCGACTCGGGCCACGCCGACCGGGCAGCTCAGCCCGTTCGGGCCGTGGTTGCAGTACCCGTTCGGGTTCTTGGTCGGCGCGAGGTACTGCTGGTGGTAGTCCTCGGCGAAGTAGTAGCTGCCGAGCGGGGCGATCTCAGTGGTGATCGCACCCTTGCCGGCCCGCGTCACGATCGGCTGGAACGCGTCGCGGGACGACTCCGCTGTGGTCCGCTGCTCGTCGGTGGTCGTGTAGATCGCCGAGCGGTACTGGGTGCCCACGTCGTTGCCCTGGCGCATGCCCTGGGTCGGGTCGTGGTTCTCCCAGAAGACCTTCAGCAGATCCTCATAGTTGATCTTGCTGGGGTCGTACACCACCTGGACGACCTCGGCGTGCCCGGTCCGGCCGGAACACGTCTCCTCGTACGTCGGGTTCTTGGTGATGCCACCCGCGTAGCCGGCGGAGGTGGTGTAGACGCCGGGAAGCGTCCAGAACAGCCGTTCGGCACCCCAGAAACAGCCCATGCCGAAGACCGCGACCTGGAGGCCCTCAGGGAACGGGCCCTGCAACGGGGTGCCCAGCACCTCGTGGCGGTCGGCGACCGGCATGGCGATCGGACGGCCCGGCAGGGCCTGGTCGGGCGAGACCATATCGGCGTTCATACGGCGCAAAAACACGGTGGGGATCTCCTCTCGTACCTCTCCCAGCGTGTAACACCGGAGGGTCCAGCTTCCTTACCCGCGTGACCGTCAGTCAGGCCCCGCCGGGCAGTGCTGCCGCGATCCGGTCCGCGTACGTCTGGGCCTCGGTGTCGTCGTCGTACCTCGTGCGCGGCCAGAAGAAGCCCCGCAACCCGTCGCCCTTGGTACGCGGGACCACGTGGGTGTGCAGGTGGGGCACCGATTGGGACACCTTGTTGTTCATCGCCACGAACGTCCCACCGGCGCCGAGGGCGGTCTCCACCGCCACCGCCAGCCGCTGAACCATGGCGAAGTAGGCGGGCAGCAGGTCGGCCGGCAACTCCGCCAGGGTCACCAGGTGCGGCCGGGGCACCACCAGAACATGCCCCTTGAACACCGGCCGGGTGTCCAGGAACGCCACCCCGTCCGGGGTGTCGGCCACCCGGAACGCCGGCACCTCGCCCGTCACGATCCCGCAGAACACGCAACCGCTCATCGGGCCAGGCTATGCCGGCGGCCTCGCGGGTCACGGCGCCCCCCACGCCTGAACCGGCTGTGGTAGTCATCTACGTGAATGAATGAGCGCGGGACGATCCCGGCCGTCGGCGTCCGCGTCGATGCTCTGAGAGGACGAAGCTTGCAGACCAGAAGAGGTCTCACCCTGGCGCTGGCGGCGCTGACCGCCGGGCTGCTCACCGGCGCGGTCCCGGGTCACGCCCAGGCGGCCGCCGCGCAGACCGCCACCCCACTGCCGCTGAACACGGTGGCCGACGTGGTGTCGGCCGGTGACCGGGTCTTCGTCAGCGGTGGCAGGTCCGCCACCGATGTCGTGGTGACCAGCGCGACAGGCACTGTGATCGGCACGCTGTCGGGCCTGCCCGGCCCCACCGACCTGCTGCTCAGCGCCGACCGGCGGACCCTCTACGTGGCGCTGCCGACCGCCAACGCCATCGCCGCCTTCGACACCGGCTCGCTGGTCGAGTCGGCCCGGTACGACACCGGCGCGGGCGAGTGCCCGTCGTCGCTGGCGTTGACCGGCCGGTACCTGTGGTTCGGCTACGGCTGTGACCAGTGGGGCGGCAACATCGGCCAGATCGACCTGGGGCGCCAGCCGGCCCGGGTGACGACGGGGATGGCCACCACCCAGGACTTCTACGGCGCTCCGCTGCTGGCCGCCGCCAGCCAGAACCGATCGGTGCTGCTGGCCGGGCAGGTGTCGTTGAGCCCGGCGTCGGTCTACGCGTACGCGCTCGGAGCCGGGGGAGCGCTCACCCTGCTGCGGGTCAACGAGTGGACGGTGATCGGCAGCAACCTGCAGGACATCGCCCTCGACCCGACCGGCACCACCCTCTACACCGCGGCCGGCGCCCCGTACGTGGTGCAGGCGTTCCCGTTCGCCGACATCACCACCCCCTCGGCGATCTTCCCCACCGGCGCCTACCCGACCGCCGTCGAGCCGTCCCGCGACGGCACCAGGATCGCCGCCGCGGCGGACACGTCGTACCTGTTCGTCTATCAGCCGGACGGAACCGAACTGACCCGCTTCGTGCTGGGAGGCGGTGAGCTGACCCCGGGTGGGCTGGCCTGGTCGCCGAACGGTGCACGGCTCTACGCGCTCTCCTACGACTGGACCGGGCGGAACCAGGCCACCCTGCACGTCCTGCCCGTACCGGCCGGCTGACCGACCGTCGGGCCCTGGCTGGCACGTGGGGGCCGGGCCGGAAGGTCCGGCCCCCACTGGGAGCGCGGGTTCCGTTCCAGCCCTCGGGACGGGGCACTAGCCTCACCAGAATGAGTCACGGCTTCGAGACGCTCGCCATCCACGCCGGTCAGGACCCCGAGGCCCGCACCGGCGCGGTGATACCACCGATCTACCAGACCAGCACGTACGCCCAGGACGCCGTCGGCGCACCTCGCCTCGGCTACGAGTACAGCCGCTCCGGCAACCCGACCCGTGACGCGCTCCAGGAGTGCCTGGCGGCGTTGGAGGGCGGGCCGGTCGGTCTCGCCTTCGCCAGTGGCCTCGCGGCGGAGGACACCCTGCTGCGGGCCGTGTGCCAGCCCGGTGACCACGTGGTGATCCCGGACGACGCGTACGGCGGCACGTACCGGCTCTTCGCCCGGGTCGCGCAGCGTTGGGGCCTGGAGTTCAGCCCGGCCAAGGTCTCCGACCCGGACGCGGTCCGGGCGGCGGTGCAGCCCGGCCGCACGAAGATCGTCTGGGTGGAGACGCCGACCAATCCGCTGCTCGGCATCGCCGACATCGCCGCCCTGGCCGCCGTGGCACATGACGCGGGCGCCCTGCTGGTGGTGGACAACACCTTCGCCTCGCCGTACCTCCAGCAGCCGATCGCCTTCGGCGCGGACGTGGTGGTGCACTCGACCACCAAGTACGTCGGCGGGCACTCCGACGTGGTCGGTGGCGCCCTCGTCGTCGCCGACGCCGGGCTCGGCGAGGAGTTGCGCTACCACCAGAACGCGATGGGCGCGATCAACGGCCCGTTCGACGCCTGGCTCACCCTGCGCGGCATCAAGACCCTCGGGGTACGCATGGATCGGCACTGCGACAACGCCGAGCGGCTCGCCGCGTACCTCGACGGTCACGCCAAGGTCGCCCAGGTGCTCTATCCGGGGCTGCCCTCGCACCCCGGTCACGAGGTGGCCGCCAAGCAGATGCGCCGGTTCGGCGGCATGATCTCGTTCCGCGCCGCCGGTGGTGAGGACCACGCCGTCGAGATCTGCAACCGGGCCAAGCTCTTCGTGCTCGCCGAGTCGCTGGGTGGTGTGGAATCCCTGATCGAGCACCCGGGTCGGATGACACACGCAAGTGCTGCCGGCTCGCCGCTTGAAGTTCCCGGCGATCTCGTGCGACTGTCTGTCGGCATCGAGACGGTCGACGACCTACTCGCCGATCTGGAGCAGGCGCTGGGCTGACCGCTGGGGAAGGATGGCCGTGCAGGACATCATGGCGACCTGGGTCGGAGCGACCGCCAAGCAGATCGCCCGGGGCGTACGTCGAGGTGACGTCTCGGCGACCCAGGTCGTCGCCGACCACCTTGAGTACATCTCCCGAGCCGACCGTGAGCTGGCAGCGTTCCGTGCCGTTCGCGGCGGTGAGGCGATCACCGAGGCGGAGAAGGTCGATGAGCAGGAGGACCTGGCCAACCTGCCGCTGGCCGGGGTTCCGGTGGCGGTCAAGGAGAACACCCCGGTCGCCGGCCTGCCCACCTGGAACGGGTCGGCCGCCGCCCGCACCGACGTGTCGGAGGCCGACCACGAGGTGGTGCGTCGGCTGCGCGGCGCCGGGGCGGTGATCCTCGGCGTGACCCGAATGCCGGAGCTGGGGCTGTGGGCGCTCACCGACGACGACAGCGCGGTGACCCGTAACCCGTGGGACAGCACGCGTACCCCCGGTGGGTCCTCCGGTGGTGCCGCCGCAGCGGTCGCGGCCGGGCTGGTGCCGATGGCGCACGCGAACGACGGTCTCGGCTCGATCCGGATTCCGGCGGCCTGCTGCGGCCTCGTCGGGCTCAAGCCGGGTCGGGGCGTGGTCCCCTGCCAGCTCGGGGCGGACGACTGGTTCGGCCTCACCGAGCACGGCATGTTGACCAGCACGGTTGCCGACGCGGCGGTCGGCTTCTCGGTGCTCGCCGGCCGGCGTCCCGAGAAGCTGGTCCCCCCGCAGCGGCTGCGGGTGGGTGTCTCGCTGCGCTCCCCGGTGCGCGGTGTCGCACCGGACGCGCCCAACCGGGACGCGGTCGCCGCCGCCGGTCGGCTCCTCGCCGCCGCCGGGCACGACACCGTGCCGGCCGATCCGGTCTACCCGACCGCGCTCGGCCTGCAGGGCATCGCCACCTGGTTCGCCGCTGCCGCAACCGACGTCCGGGCCTCCGGTCTGGACCGGCGTGGGCTGCAACGGCGTACCCGGCGACACGTCGCGCTCGGCGAGTGGGCGCAGCGTCGCGGCTACGTGCGGGAGGCGGACCGGGCGGCCTGGCGGCAACGGTCGGTCGACTTCTTCACCGACCACTCGGTCGACCTGCTCCTCACCCCGGCGCTGGCCAGCGCGCCACCGGAGGCGGCCCGCTGGTCGGAGCGGTCCTGGCGGGCGAACATGACAGCCAACATCCGGTACGCCCCGTACGCCGCACCCTGGAACATCGCCGGCCTGCCGGCGGTCGTCGTGCCGGTCGGACGCCGCCCCGACGGTCTGCCGGTCGCCGTGCAGCTGGTCGGTCCGCCCGGCTCGGAGCTGCTGCTGCTCGGTGTGGCCGGGCAGTTCGAGATGGCCGCCCCGTGGACGCGCCACGCCCCCGGTTATCCCCGCGTCGAGACGGGGTCGACGGCCACCGCGTGATCGTCTCCCGCACGCCTCGCACCGGTGTCGCCGCAGGGTGCCCCGGGGGCGAATGGCACGATCGGGGCATGACGGAACTGGTCGGTCTCGACGACGTGCGGGCCGCACGGGAGTTGCTCGCTGGCGTCACCCGCACCACCCCGCTGGAGCCCTCCCGGCCGCTCAGCGCGGCGCTGGGCGGGCCGACGTGGCTCAAGTGCGAGAACGTGCAGCGCGCCGGCTCGTACAAGGTGCGGGGCGCATACGTGCGGATCTCCCGGTTGTCGGCCGCGGAGCGGGAGCGTGGGGTGGTCGCGGCGAGCGCGGGCAACCACGCGCAGGGCGTGGCTCTCGCCGCCGGCCTGGTCGGCACGCACGCCACCGTCTTCATGCCGGTCAACGCGCCGCTGCCGAAGGTGGCCGCCACGAAGGGGTACGGCGCGCAGGTCGAGTTGGCCGGGAACACGGTCGACGAGTCGCTGGTCGCGGCGCACACGTACGCCGAGCGCACCGGCGCGGTGCTGATCCACCCGTTCGACCATCCTGATGTGATCGCCGGGCAGGGCACTGTGGCGTTGGAGATTCTCGAACAGTGCCCAGAGGTGAAGACGATCATCACCGGGGTGGGTGGCGGCGGTCTGATCTCGGGCATGGCGGTGGCCGCCAAGGCGTTGCGTCCGGACGTCCGGATCATCGGCGTGCAGGCGGCCGGAGCGGCGGCGTTCCCGCCCTCACTGGTGGCCGGGGAACCGGTCCGGCTGCCCATCTTCTCCACCATCGCCGACGGCATCGCGGTCGGCCGGCCGGGCGAGATCACCTTCAACCACGTGCGCAAGCTGGTCGACGAGATCGTCACGGTCTCCGAGGAGGACATCTCCCGGGCCCTGCTGATGCTGCTGGAGCGGGGCAAGCAGGTGGTCGAGCCGGCCGGTGCGGTCGGTGTGGCCGCGCTGCTGGCCGGTGTGGTCGAGGTGGAGACGCCGGTGGTCGCGGTGCTCTCCGGCGGCAACATCGACCCGCTGCTGATGATGCGGGTGATCGAGCACGGGTTGGCCGCGGCGGGCCGCTACCTGCGGGTGACAGTGCGCTGTTCGGACCGGCCGGGGCAGCTCGCGTCGCTGCTCAGCCAGATTGCCGAGCACCGGGCCAACGTGGTGGACGTGGAACACCAGCGGGCCAACCCGCACCTCAGCCTCGGCGAGGTGGAGGTGGCGCTGTCGGTGGAAACCCGTGGTGTCGAGCACTCGGACACCCTGATCAGCGCCCTGCGGGCCAGCGGCTACCAGGTGGTCTTCGCGGCCGAGGCGTGACACCTGTGGGTGCCACGCCTCGGATGCGCAGTGTGTCGGCAGCGGGGTGCCGGCGTCGGTCGACCCGGTCGGAAGCGGGTGACGCGATCGGTGACGGTCAGCCGGAGAACGGCTCGAAGCTGACCACTGTCACCTTGATGTCGGCGCCGCTGGGGGCCGTGTAGGTGCAGGTCTGCCCGGCGCGGCCGCCCAGGATCGCCTTGCCCAGCGCGGACTCGGGGCTGTAGACGGTCAGGTCGGTGGTGGCGGCGATCTCCCGGGAACCGAGCAGGAAGGTCTCGGTGTCGTTCGTGTCGTCGTCGAAGTAGATCGTCACCACCATGCCGGGCGACACCGCGTCCGCCGTCGGCGCCGCGCCGACCTTCGCGGTGCGCAGCAGCTCCTGGAGGTAGCGGATGCGGCCCTCGGCCTTGCCCTGCTCCTCGCGGGCGGCGTGGTAGCCGCCGTTCTCCTTCAGGTCGCCCTCCTCGCGCCGAGCGTTGATCTCGGCTGCGATCACCGGGCGGTTGGCGATGTGCTCGTCGAGCTCGGCCTGGAGGCGGTCGTACGCGTCCTGGGACAGCCAGGTGGCGGGCGCCTCGTTGCCAGTGGACACAGGCGTTCTCCTCAGTTGTGCGTGGCTGGCTGACAGGTGAACTACCAAGTTACCAGTGCGGTACGACACAGCGTGTCGGCCATCACCGCCGGTGTCCGGATCACACACCGGGGGTGAACGCCCCGTCAGCCCCGATTCTGGTGCTGTTTGGGCAGGTCAGGACGGTGCTCGGCAGCGCAGCACCTCACCGATGAACGGCCGCGCGGTGGTCGTCAGGCGGTGCCGGGTCGTGACGTGCCGATCCCCGGGGTCGGCGGTGACGGTGACTTCTTCGCGGCCGACCTCGGCGCCGGCACGGTCCCGGGCACGCAGCACGCAGACCGCTGATCCACCAGACGGGACCGTCACCCGAAAGTCGACGAGCACCTGCTTGTCCGTGATGTCGGTGTAGGTGATCACCTGGGCGTCGTAGACCGGGTCGCCGTACTGGCGGTAGAGCCGTACCGAGATCACGGTCAGCGTCGCGACGAGCGCGAACAGCGCCAGCGCGGCCATCAGCGTACGGCGGCGCTTTCCGCCCGGTGCCCGACGGCGGCCGTAGCGTCCGGCCGGGAATACCGGCGCGCCTGGTGAAATTGTGGCGTGCGTCTCGGTCACCGGCGGGTATCTCCTGGCGTTGTTGTCGGCGGCATCGGCAAGAATGACAGAGCCCCATCCTCCCACCCGGTCCAGCGGCAGGAATGGCAGGTCATGCCCGGCGCTGGTGGCCGGTGACAGGGTGCGGTGAGGAAAGACCCCGGCAGGTCAGCCGGTCGAGCCCGGTCGGGTCCACCGTCCGGCACAGACGAGGAGCGCCGAAGTTGGCAGAGCAACTGCGTCTCATGGCCGTGCACGCGCACCCGGACGACGAGTCGAGCAAGGGCGCGGCGACGACGGCGAAATATGTCGCTCAGGGGGTGGACGTCCTGGTCGTGACGTGCACCGGTGGCGAGCGCGGGAGCGTGCTCAACCCCAAGCTCGACCGACCCGACGTGTGGGCGAACATCGGCGAGATCCGGCGGGCCGAGATGGACGCCGCACGGGCGATCCTCGGCGTCGACCAGGCCTGGCTGGGCTTCGTCGACTCGGGTCTGCCCGAGGGTGATCCGCTGCCGCCGCTGCCCGAGGGCTGTTTCGCCCTCCAGGACGTCGAGGTCGCTGCGGGCCCGCTGGTGCGGTTGATGCGCGAGTTCCGTCCGCACGTGGTGACCACGTACGACGAGGAGGGTGGCTACCCGCACCCGGACCACATCATGTGCCACAAGGTGAGCGTGGCCGCGTTCGAGGCCGCCGGTGACCCGGAGCGCTACCCGGAGCTGGGCGCGCCCTGGCAGCCACTGAAGCTCTACTACGACATCGGCTTCTCCAAGGGCAAGATCATGGCCTTGCACGAGGGCATGCTGGCCGCCGGTCTGGAGTCGCCCTACGAGGAGTGGCTCAAGCGGTGGGAGGACCGCCCCGACAAGGGCCCGCGGATCACCACGCGGGTCGAGTGCGCCGAATACTTCCCGGTCCGCGATGACGCGCTGCGCGCCCACGCCACCCAGGTCGACCCGGACGGCTTCTGGTTCCACGTGCCGATGGAGCTTCAGCGGAGCGCCTGGCCGACCGAGGATTACGAGCTGGCGCGCTCGATGGTCGACAGCCCGCTGCCAGAGTCCGACCTCTTCGCCGGGGTGCGGGAGACGGCGCACGCGCGCTGATTCCCGGCAGGGCTACCCTGGTTACCAACCGCACATCGGAGGAACGCCATGCTGACCGCTGCCCAGGTGCTCGCGGAGAACAACTTCGGGGACACCCGCACGGGTGGTCTGGCCGGGCCGATGGGCCTGTTCCTCATCCTGCTGCTGGCCACCGCGACCATCCTGCTGATCCGCAACATGAACGCTCGGCTGCGCCGTCTGCCGGACCGTTTCCCCACGCAGTCCGGGCCGACCGACCCCAGCAGGGCCGATGCGGCAGTCGCCGATCCGACAGACGGGACCGGGGGGCGTGATTCATCCACGCCCGCTCCCAACGGGCACCAGCAGCACCTGAACGGGTAGTCCGCGCGTGAATCACGCCGAACCGGGTGGTCGCCCCCTGTTGCGACCACCCGGTTTGGCTTAGCCTTCCGCCGGGGGGACCAAAAGTCTCCGAGCCGTGTGCGGGAGGGGGCGCCGATGACCAGCACAGCACCGGCCGCCCACCGCGACGTCGGTCGGTCGGCTGACGGGGGAGGTCGATGACCTCCGGTCCGGCCGACGACCCGTTCGATCGGCTCGGGGTGCGTGGCACACCGGGCCGGGTGCTCGTGCTCACCGCCGCCGTCACGCTGACCGCCCTGGCCGCCGCCGCGGTCGGGCTGACCCTCCCGGTCCGGCTGCCGGCCGACGACCCCCTCGGCGGTTCGGCCCGTTTCGGCATCGCCGTCGCCGTCCTGGCCCTCGCCCAGCTCGCCCGGCTGCGATTCCGCTCGGCCGCCGGCATGGTCAGCATCACCTGGGGCGAGGCGGCCCTGATCGTCTGCCTCTACCTGACTCCAGCCGGCTGGCTCCCGTCCGCCACGCTGCTCGGCACCGGGCTGGCCTGGACGCTGTTGTCACTGCACAGCGACCGCCGTCCGGCCCTGGAGATCGTCCGGATCGCCGCTTCGCTGGCCGCCGCGTCCGCACTGGCCGTCTCCGTGACCACCGCGCTCGGGCGGCCCCTGCTCTCGCCACCCACCCCGATCCTGGCGCTGGCCGTGATCGCCGGTTCGGTGACGTACCTCCTGGTGACCGCCTGGCTGGGCGGCGTGACGCTGGGTCTGCGGCACGGGCTGCCGATCGGCCCGCCGCTGCTCGCCGCACTGCGTGGCAAGCTGCTGATGTTCGTCGGCAACGTGGCGGTCGGCCTCGTGGTGGTCGCCCTTCTGGAACTCGACCCGCGCTGGTTGCTGTTGCTACCGCCGCTGCTGTGGCTGTTGCAGCAGACCTACCGTTACCGGCTGCGCTCCGATCAGGAGCGGCGCACCTGGCGTGCCTTCGCCGAGGCCACCGCGGCCCTCAACCAGCTCGACGAGCGGGGCGTGGCCAGCGCGGCGGTCACCGGGGCGCTGACCCTGTTCAACGCCGAGCTGGTGGACGTCGACGTGGCCCGGGCCGACGGCCGGTGGCACCGCTACCGGGGCGACGCCGGCGGTCAACTGGTCGACCGGGAGACCAGCCCGCCGGACCAGTCGGAGCCGGACGAGCACGAGCTGAGCCGGGCGCTGTCGGTCGGCGCCACGCCGGTCGGTCGGCTGCGGGTGCGGTTCCCCCGCTCGGCCCCACCCACGGCCCGGGAACGTGACGCGGTGGCCGCGTTCGGCGACGCCCTCGCCGCCGCTCTGCACGACGCCGCTACCCACCACGAGCTGCGGCTGGTGACAGCCCGTTCGTCGTACGAGGCGGTGCACGACCCGCTCACCGGGCTCGCCAACCGGGCGGCGATGCTGAGCAAGGGCGACCAGTCGCTGCGACAGCTCGGCCACGACCACCCGGTGGCGCTGTTGCTGCTGGACATCAACCAGTTCAAGGAAGTCAACGACACCCTCGGTCACGCGGCGGGTGACCAGCTGCTGCGACTGACCGCGAACCGGCTCAACGCGCTGGTCCGCGCCGGTGACCTGCTCGGTCGACTCGGCGGCGACGAGTTCGCCCTGCTGCTCACGGCGGTGCCGGTGCTCGGCGATCGGGCCGCCCCGATGGCCCACGCGTTGCGTCAGGCCCGCGAGATCGCCGAACGGCTGGCCGCACCGACCGAGGTGGCCGGCGTACGGATGTCCATCGAGGTCTCGGTCGGGGTGGTGGTGGCCGCCGCGGGCACCGCGGACCTGACCGAGCTGCTGCGTCGGGCCGACATCGCGATGTACCAGGCCAAGGAGGGCGGGGGCAACGTCGCCGCGTACGACGGCGCACGGGACGCGGCCAGCACCGACCAGCTCGCCCTGCTGGCCGAGCTGCGTGAGGCGTTGACGGTCGACGATCAGCTGGTGCTGGCGTTGCAGCCGGCTGTCGACCTGGCCACGGGTGCGCCCACCGGGGTGGAGGCGCTGATCCGTTGGCAGCACCCCAGGCGTGGGTGGCTGAACCCGGCCGACTTCATCCGGCCGGTGGAGAACAGCGAGCAGCTCGGCGCCTTCACCCGCTACGTGCTGAACAAGGCGCTCAGCGTGGCCGCCGGTTGGGCCCGGGACGGGCTGGACGTGCCGATCTCGGTCAACCTCTCGGCGCGCAGCCTGCTCGACCCCCGGTTGCCGGCGGAGATCGCCGAGGCGTTGCGCCGCCACCAGGTGCCGCCGCACCGGCTCGTTCTGGAGATCACCGAGACGGTGGTGATGAGCGAGCTGGAGGTCATCGACGAGGTGCTGGCGACGCTCCGGTCGATGGGCGTGCAACTCGCCGTTGACGACTTCGGCACCGGATTCTCGTCACTGACCTTCCTCACCCGGATCGCTGTGGACGAGTTGAAGGTGGACCGTTCCTTCGTCATCCGGATGGCCGACTCGCCGGAGGCCGCGGCGATCGTCCGGACGACCGTCGGCCTCGCTCACGAGTTGGGGTTGCGGGTGGTCGCCGAAGGGGTGGAGACCGCCGAGCAGCGAATGGCCCTGGCCGAGTTGGGCTGCACCTCCGCGCAGGGCTACCACTTCTTCAAGCCCATGCCGGCGGACAAGATCGGCGCGGTGCTGGGGTCGCTGCGCGACTCGGCGGAGTCGAACGTGTTCCGGCTCCGCGCCGACGGCGCGTCCTGACCGTCCGGGTGGAGCCCGCGCGGTCCGCGCCGGGGCTGGCTATGGTCGTCAGGTGAACCGACTCGCCGAGGCCACCAGTCCGTACCTGCTCCAGCACGCCGACAACCCGGTCGACTGGTGGCAGTGGTCGGACGAGGCGTTCGCCGAGGCGAAGCGGCGGGACGTTCCGGTGCTCATCTCGGTGGGCTACGCGGCCTGCCACTGGTGCCACGTCATGGCGCACGAGTCGTTCGAGAACGAGCAGGTCGGCGCCCTGATGAACGACAACTTCGTGTCGATCAAGGTGGATCGTGAGGAACGCCCGGACGTGGACGCGGTCTACATGACCGCCACCCAGGCGATGACCGGCCAGGGCGGTTGGCCGATGACCGTCTTCGCCACCCCGGACGGCACCCCGTTCTTCTGCGGCACCTACTTCCCCCGACCCAACTTCGTCCAGTTGCTCCAGTCGGTCGCCACCGCCTGGCGGGAGCAGCGCGAGGCGGTGCTGGGCCAGGGCGCCGCCGTGGTCGAGGCGATCGGCGGCGCGCAGGCCGTGGGCGGCCCCACCGCGCCGCTGGACGCCCCGCTGCTCGACGCGGCGGCCGCGAAGCTGGCCAGCGAGTACGACGCCACGAACGGCGGGTTCGGTGGCGCCCCGAAGTTTCCGCCGCACATGAACCTGCTCTTCCTGCTGCGCCACCACCAGCGCACCGGCGACCCGGGCAGCCTGGAGATCACCCGGCACACGGCCGAGGCGATGGCCCGGGGCGGCCTCTACGACCAACTCGCGGGCGGCTTCGCCAGGTACTCGGTGGACGCGCACTGGACGGTGCCGCACTTCGAGAAGATGCTCTACGACAACGCGCTGCTGCTGCGGCTCTACACCCAGCTGTGGCGACTCACCGGCGACCCGCTGGCCCGCCGGGTGGCCCGCGACACCGCCCGGTTCCTCGCCGACGAGCTGCACCGGCCCGGGCAGGGGTTCGCGTCCGCACTGGACGCCGACACCGAGGGCGTCGAGGGGCTCACCTACGCCTGGACGCCCGCGCAGCTCGTGGAGGCGTTGGGCGAGGAGGACGGCCGGTTCGCCGCCGACCTGTTCACCGTCACCGACGACGGCACGTTCGAGAAGGGCATGAGCGTGCTGCGGCTCGCCCGGGACGTGGACGACGCCGCGCCCGAGGTGCGCGCCCGCTGGCAGCAGGTGGTCGGGCGACTCCTCGCCGCCCGGGACACCCGCCCCCAGCCGGCCCTCGACGACAAGGTGGTGGCCGCCTGGAACGGCCTGGCGATCACCGCCATCGCCGAGTTCCAACAGGTCGCCGCCGTGTACGCGTCCCCGCAGGATGAGGACGCCAACCTGATGGACGGCGTCACCATCGTCGCCGACGGGGCGATGCGCCAGGCCGCCGAGCACCTGGCCGCCGTACACCTGGTGGACGGCCGGCTGCGCCGGGTCTCCCGGGACGGCAAGGTCGGCGAGCCGGCCGGTGTCCTGGAGGACTACGGCTGTGTTGCCGAGGCCTTCTGCGCGCTGCACCAACTCACCGGCGAGGGCCGCTGGCTGACAGTGGCCGGCGAGCTGCTGGACACCGCCCTGGCGCACTTCGCCGCGCCCGGTGGCGCCTTCTACGACACCGCCGACGACGCGGAGCGGCTGGTCGCCCGCCCGGCCGACCCGACCGACAACGCCACCCCGTCCGGCCGGTCGGCGTTGATCGCCGGGCTGGTGGCGTACTCGGCGCTGACCGGGGAGACGCGCTACCGGGAGGCCGCCGAAGCGGCCCTCGGCACTGTCGCGCCGATCGTCGGTAAGCACCCCCGGTTCACCGGGTACGCGGCAACCGTCGGCGAGGCGTTGCTCTCCGGGCCGTACGAGATCGCCGTGGTCACCGACGACCCGGCCGGCGACCCCCTGGTGGCCGCCGCCCGCCGGCACGCGCCGCCCGGAGCGGTGGTCGTCGCCGGGCGTCCGGACCAGCCGGGTGTTCCGCTGCTCGCCGACCGTCCGCTGGTCGAGGGGCGGTCCGCCGCGTACGTCTGCCGGGGTTTCGTCTGCCAGCGGCCGGTCACCTCGGTCGAGGAGCTGGTAGCCGAGCTCGGCTGAGCGCACGGCCACGCCCGGTAGTCGCCCGCCCCGCCCGCCGGGTGGTCCCGCCAGCGCTGCCGAGGCGGGTCGCCAGCCCTCCCGGTGGGCCCGTCGACGGCCCGGATAGGCTGGCCGCGCTATGGATTCCCGTACCGGTCTGCCAGTTGTCGGCATGGTGGGTGGCGGCCAGTTGGCCCGAATGACCCACCAGGCCGCGATCGCCCTCGGCCAGTCACTGCGTGTGCTCGCGACCGCCCCTGACGACGGCGCGGCGCTGGTCGCCGCCGACGTCCAGTACGGCGACCACACCGACCTGGCCGCGCTGCGCACCTTCGCCAAGGGCTGCGACGTCGTCACCTTCGACCACGAGCACGTACCTTCCGAGCACATCCGCACGCTGGCGGCGGAAGGGGTGCCCCTCTACCCGCCGGCGGACGCGCTGCTGCACGCCCAGGACAAGCAGGTCATGCGGGAACGCCTGACCGAGCTGGGTGCGCCCAACCCGGCCTGGCGGCCGGTCGCGGAGCCCGCCGACCTCGTCGGCTTCGGCGAGCAGGTCGGCTGGCCGGTGGTCCTCAAGGCGGCTCGGGGTGGGTACGACGGCCGGGGCGTCTGGATGGTCGACGACGCCGCCCAGGCCACCGAGTTGGCGACCACGCTGCTCGCTGGCGGCACTCGGCTGATCGTCGAGGAGCGGGTGCCGCTGCGGCGGGAGCTGGCCGTGCAGGTGGCCCGTTCGCCGTTCGGTCAGGTGGCCGCGTACCCCGTGGTCGAGACCGTGCAGCGCGACGGCATCAACGTGGAGGTCCTCGCCCCGGCCCCCGGCCTGGACGAGGAGCTGGCGGTCTCCGCTCAGCAGCTCGCCATCGACCTGGCCACCGCGCTCGGTGTGATCGGCCTGCTGGCCGTGGAGTTGTTCGAGGTGCGCGACGACGCCGGCCTGCCCGCGATCGTGGTCAACGAGCTGGCGATGCGACCGCACAACTCCGGGCACTGGACCATCGAGGGTGCCCGGACTTCGCAGTTCGAGCAGCACCTGCGGGCCGTGCTGGACTACCCGATGGGGGACACCGCGCTGACCGCCCCGGTGGTGGTGTCGGCGAACGTGCTCGGCGGTGAGCCGGGCGGGATGTCGATCGACGAGCGGTTGCACCACCTCTTCGCCGCCGAGCCGGGCGCCAAGGTGCACCTGTACGGCAAGCAGGTGCGACCTGGCCGCAAGATCGGGCACGTCACAGTGCTCGGTGACGACCTGGACGACCTGCGGGCGCGGGCCGCACGTGCCGCGCGCTGGCTGCGCGAGGGCCACGAGTGAGCCACGGTTTCGAATGAACCACGGGTTCGGGTGAACCAGGGTTCCGGGTGAACCACGGTTTTGGGAACGAGGAGAGGGCCGTAGTGAGCACTGTTGGCTTGATCATGGGCAGCGACTCGGACTGGCCGACCATGCGGGCCGCGGCCGACGTGTTGGACGACTTCGGCGTGGCGTACGAGGTCCGGGTGATCTCGGCGCACCGGACTCCGGTCGCGATGATCGAGTACGGGCGCGACGCTGCCGACCGGGGCCTCAAGGTGATCATCGCGGGGGCCGGGGGTGCCGCCGCGCTGCCTGGCATGGTGGCCTCGGTGACGCCATTGCCGGTGATCGGCGTGCCGGTGCCGCTGAAGCACCTCGACGGCATGGACTCGCTGCTGTCCATCGTGCAGATGCCGGCCGGGATCCCGGTCGCCACCGTGTCGATCGGCAACGCCCGCAACGCCGGCCTGCTCGCCGTACGGATCCTCGGTGCCGCCGACGAGGGCCTGCGCGCCAAGATGGCGACCTACCAGCAGGACCTGGAGAAGCTGGTAGCAACAAAGGAAGCCGCCCTCCAAGCAACCCTGCCCCAGTCCTAACCCGCGCGAACCCCGCCCCGCCCCCGCGATCTTGCACTTTCGGTCGTTGTTCTGCGGCTTTCGCGCCTTATACCGCAACAGAAAGTGCAAGATCGCGCAAGGCCCACCGGCGAGCCCGGCCCACCCCGCGCCAGCCCCCGCGAACCCGCCCTCAACGGGTCGATCATGGAGTTGTGGTGCCCGGCGAGAGGGCATTTACGTGTTTCGTCCCCCACCACAACTCCATGATCGACACCAGTGCACTCGCCCTGCCGTGACCCTTCGGCGTTATCTCATGCCACGCAGGGCGGTCTGTAGGCGTTCCTGGGCGCGGCGGCGGCGCTCGTTGCTTGCGCCGAGCACCAGCAGCAGGATGCCCACCGGGATCAGCGCCAACCACGGTCCCAGGCTGAACAGGGCGTGGATCGCCGTGATCGCGGTGACCGACGCGCCGACGATCACCGGGGCCTGTTGCCGGCTGGACGAGCCGAAGATAAGCACCGCGACCGCGCCGAGCAGCAGGAGCATCTGCCGCACTGTGCTGGTCTCAGTGGCCAGCACGATCGCCAGCGTCGGCACGAAGGCCGCTACCAGCGCCGGGCCGTACGCCACCCAACTGCTCATGTCGGGCCGGTGGCGCAGCTCCAGGACGCCGACGAGGAGGGCCAGCACGGCGAACGGCAGGGTGTACGCCTCGGGCAGCGCCACGTCGGCGACTCGCATCAGGATCCACCACGCGGTGATCTCACAGACCACCACCGCCCAGAACAGGATCCGGCGTTCCACTGGCCGGCGACCGGGTCGGGTCGCCGCCACCCCGAGGACAGCGCCCCAGGCGGCCAGCAGGGCGGCGATGTGACGGGGCGAGTCGAAGGCGAGGGCCAACGCGATCAGCGCGGCAGCGTACCCGGTCCACTCCACAGTGGAGGCCTCTCGCTGCGCCTCAGGGCGGCGCAGCCGGGGCACTGTCGCGGCGAGCACCTGTAGGACCGCGCCGACGGCCAGCACTCCGAACGCCGACCAGACCGCCGCCAGCCCGGCGACCAGGCCGACGGTGAGCACGAAGAGCTGCGCCATGAGTGAGGCGAAGAGCCAGCCGAGGATGCGCGCCCGCTGGGTGGTGCCGAACAGCGCCGCCACCGCGCCCACCCCGACCGCGCTGCCCAGGGTGAACAGGGTCATCTGCCGGTCGGCCAGGCTGCCGGCGAGCCCGGCGCTGCCACCGGCCAGACCGATGGCGAACACCAGCACCCGGGCCAGCCGCAGTGAGCGGGCCCGCTCGACCAGTGCCGGCGGTGGGGTCAGTGCGAGACCGAGCATCGCGATGGTGAAGACGGAGAGCGCGGCGACGGTGCTGGCGGGCCAGCCCTGGCCCAGCGCGATGGGTGCGATCAGCAGCGTGACGGCCGCTCCGGGCAGCACCACCGGCACGGCCCGGGAACGCCGCCCGCCGCTGAACCCGGTGGCGGCCAGCGCGGCGGTCGCGGTGAGCAGCAACGCCGTCAGTACGTGGGTCGGGTTGACCACGTCCGGTGGAGGGGTGAGCAGCTCCGGCGGCGGGCCCTGCCAGATCCGGGTGAGTGTGCGGTGCGGCTCGACCAGGGCGGTGACCAGCGCGGGGGCTATCGAGGCGAGCGCCAGGGCGGTCGGCAGCGCCGCCGCCGCCAACGCACCCGCGGCCGGGTTGACCCGCCACCGCCGTCGTTCCGCGTCGTCCGGCAGCCGCCGCAGGGCCCCGTCGAGTCGGACCGCCCAGCGCCGGACCGGCTGGGCCGCGCCGGTGGGCGGCACGGTGGCCGCGCGGATCAGTTCGGCCAGTACGCCGAGCAGGGCGGCGGCGGCCGCGTAGACGCCTGCGGCGAGGCCGGTGGGGATGGCGGCGAGGGCGCTGATGGTGGCCCCGCCGACGACCGCCACGCTGACCCAGGGCAGATATTGCGGCACCAGTCGGCGGACCGCTGCCACGGCGGCCAGGCCGAGGCTGGTCGCGGCCAGCGCGGCGGTCAGCACCACCTGCGCCGAGTGGTCGAACTCGGCGGACAGTGCCGCCACCGCACCCGGGAGGGCCAGCAGGGCGGCACCGATCGCCGCGCCGCCGATCTGCGCCAGGTGCGGCGGCATGCCCTCGGTGTCGATGTCGGCGACCTGTGGACCGGCGAGGACGCGGGCCAGTGTGGCCACCACCACGCCGATCAGCGCGATGCTGCCCAGCGCCAGGGCCGTGGTCCACGGGCGGACCAGTCCGGCGCCGGCGGCGTGCAGCGCGACGACCCCGGCCACAGTGGCCCGGGACAGCCCGGCGCGTGCCTCCTCCGTGGCCACCGCGGCCATGCCGAACACGGTGGCGACCATTCCGCCGACCAGCACCGGTGACCACCAGGCCAGATCGAATGCGGCCGGTGCGCCGATCGTGGCGAGCACCACCGCCACACCGGACACGTCCCAGCGCCACGGCGGCGGGAGCAGGATGCCGGCGGCGAGGGCCAGCAGTGCCAGCGCGACCGGCGCCTGCCAGGTGGCACCGCCGACGGGGGCGGCCGGCCAGTCGCTCAGGTCGCCCCTCCAGATCGGGCCGGGGGTGGCCAGCACGCCGACCCCGCCGCGCACCGCCGTCCAGCCGGCGAGGACGCCGATCAGGACGCCGCCGACGGTGAGGCCGAGGATCGGACCGCGTCGCCACTCCTCCGGCATGCTGCGGGCGGCCACGGCGACCACCAGGAGCAGTGCGGCGGCCACCGCCAGCTGCCCGCCGGGGGCGAGCACCGCCCCGATCCGTACCAGCGTGGCGATCAGGGCGGTGGTGACCGCCGCGGCGGCCAGGTCCGAGCCGTCGAGGGTGAGGTCGGCTCGACGGCCGGCGTCGATGGAGGGGGCCAGGAAGAGCAGCACCGCCGCGACCAGCAGGAGCGCGCCCACCCAGGCGTCGGCGACGGTCGCGCCGGGCGCCCCGAACGCGGCGGCGGTGACCATCAGCGCGCCCAGCCCGGTGCCCACCGACAGCGGAACGGGGATGTGGCGCTGGGAGACCTGCACGACGGCCGCGTAGCCCAGTGTCACGCAGACCGCCAGGAAGCTGGCCGCCAGGATCGGAACGGTCACCTCGCGCAGGCTCGCCGGGGTGAGGAGCGGGTCGTTCGGCATGGTCGCGGCCACGAACGCCGCCACCGCCCCGGGCAGCGCGAACGCGGCCCCACCGGCGGCCCAGGCGGTGACCGTCTCGGAGGCGGCCGAGGCGATCCGGATCCGGGGCGCCAGCGTGACAAGCGTGCCGGCCGCGAACAGGGTGATCAGGACCGCGGCGGTGAGGGTGGGGCTGGCCAGGCTGGCACCCGCGCCGAACAGGCCGACCACGGCCGCGCCGATGGCGTGCGCCACAGCGGCTCGGTCGGTGCGGGCGGACAGCCCGATGATCCCGATGCCGATCGCGGTGATCACCATTGGCCAGGGGGCCGTCGCCCAGCCGAGACCGAACGAGGCTGGAACGGCGAGCGCGGTCAGCGCCGCGCCGGCGACCGCGAACTCCCGGCGGATCTCGGTGGGCAGGGCCAGCACCGCCGCGATGGTGAGCAGGAACGCGGCACCCGCGAGCTGCCAGGTCGTCGGCCCGACGGCGGCGGCCAGCTCGCCCGGGTATCGGCTGAGGTCGGGGTTCCAGGCGGGCAGTGCCGCCCGGACCGGTGCCACCCCGGCGCGTAGCGCGCCGCCGGCGACCACCAGACCACTGACGGTCAGCGCCACCGCTGAGGCCAGCTGTGGGCCACGTCGGGCCGCCTCCGGGACCGCGCGCACCGCCAGCCCGGTCACGGTGATGACCGCCGCGATCAGCAGCAGCGCCCGGCCGGGGAGTGCCACCGAGGCGATCCGGCTGAGCGAGCCGATCACCGCCAGGGTGACGATGCCGGCCGCGACGTCCGGCAGCGGCGGGCGCCGCAGCACCAACGCGCCGGCCAGCCCGATCACGGAGGCCAGCAGCAGCACCACCCCGGCGCCGGTAGCGGTCGGCACGGTCTGTGCCCGCAGCAGGGCGGTGACCGCGTACGCCAGCGAGACGGCGACCGCCAGGGCGTGCAGCAACCAGGTCAGCTCACGCAGGCCGGGCACCGGCCTGGTGGGCTGCGGGTCCGTCGCGCCGCCGCTGGCGTCGATCAGCTCGGCGGCCTCCTCCGGGTCGCCCTCCGGCCTGCTCTCGGCGTCTCGTTGGCGGGGCGCGGGCGGCGTGCCTGGCGATGGCAGGTCCTGCCGGACCTGGCGTTCGACGGTCACGCTGGAGCGGGCCAGGCCGAGGTCGACGAGGGCGACCAGGGCCAGCACCAGCGCCCAGCCGCCCGGGCCGGTGATCTGGTCGTACGCCAGCAGCGGCAGCACCGGCTGGGCGGCGAGGACGGTGGCGAAGCGGGGCGCGCGCAGACCGGTCCAACCGGCGTACCCGAATGCGACGCCGGCGGTGACCGCGAAGATCACCCCGGCGAAGACCGTGCCCGAGCCGCCGCCGACGCCGATCCGGTCCACCGCCCAGAGGGCGTTGCCGGCGAGCGGCACCAGCAGCAGGCCGACCGCGGCGATGGTCTCGGCGGTCGAGGTGAGCCCGCGCCGGGCCAGTGCCGGCGGGGCGAGCAGCATCAGCACGGTGGCCAGGAGCAGGATGCCGAGCCGGGCCAGCGCGTCCATCGAGCTGGTGGCCACCGCGGCGAAGACCACGGCGGCCACGCCGAGCAGCAGCGCGCCCAGCCCCAGCGGGATGTTCTGCACCTCCCGCGAGGACGCCTCCGGCGGGTGCTCCGGGTCGTCCACGTCCAGCCAGGCGGCCCGGGGCGGGGGCGGCGGCGGGTCCTCGGGGGCGGGCGGAGTGCCCTGGCGGGGCACCCGGGGCGGCGCGCCCATGGTGGCAGTCGGTGGTCGCCGGCCGGGGCGGCGGCGCAGTACCCGGCGTGGGCGGGTGGCCTGCTTGAGCCGCTCCTCGCTGGCGTGGGCGAGGATGTCCCGCTGGAAGAGCGCGGCCTGCATCTTGGCGGCGATCTGCCGCTGCTCGCGGGCGATGGCGGCGTCGCGCGCCTTCATCTCCGCGATCGAACGCTCGATGTCGGCCAGGTGCTCGGCCCACTGTGGTTGATCTGCCCCACAGTGCGGGCATCGAACGGCCGGCTTGATCTCCCGGCCGCACGAGGAGCATTGAAAGGTCGCCACGACACCCCTCCACCCGCACTGTGGACTCCCACTGTCGCAGCATGCCCAAAGCTGGCGCGGATTTCGACTCTTGTCGGCGGGTCCGGGGCAAACAACGACACCGGCCGGCCATCGAGATGCTCGATGGCCGGCCGGCGGGGCGTCCGTTGGGTCAGGGGCGACCCATGCCCCGGTACTCCCAGCCCGCCTGGGCCCAGAGTGCCGGGTCGAGGCAGTTGCGGCCGTCGACGACCTTGCGGCCCTTGACCAACTCGCCGAGGGCGACCGGGTCGGCGTTGCGGAAGTCGGCCCACTCGGTGAGGACGCAGACCAGGTCGGCCTCGTTGACCGCCTCGTTGATGCTGCTCTCGTACGTCAACTCGGGGACCGCGCGGCGGGCGTTCTCGGTGCCCTGCGGGTCGTACACGTGCACGTCGGCGCCGGCCTTGTGAAGCAGCGCGGCGACGGCGAGCGCCGGGGCGTCGCGGACGTCGTCGGTGTTGGGCTTGAAGGTGGCGCCGAGTACGGCGATCCGGGTGCCGGAGAAGTCTGGGCCGGCCGGGCCGGAGCGGCGGCCCAGCAGGTCCGCGGCGAGCTGGAGCACCCGCGTACGCCGGCGCAGGTTGATCAGGTCGACCTCGTGGAGGAAGCGCAGTGCCTCGCCGGCGCCCAGCTCCTGGGCGCGGGCCTGGAAGGCCCGGATGTCCTTGGGCAGGCAGGCGCCTCCGAAGCCGAGGCCGGCCTGGAGGAACCGGTTGCCGATCCGCGGGTCGTAGCCGATCGCGCGGGCCAGCTGGGTGACGTCGCCACCGGAGGCCTCGCAGACCTCGGCCATCGCGTTGATGAAGGAGATCTTGGTGGCCAGGAAGGCGTTCGCGGCGACCTTGACCAGCTCAGCGGTGGAGAAGTCGGTAACCACCAGGGGCACCTCGCGGTCCTCCGTGGCGGCCAGGTCGAACACGCCCTTGTGCGCGGCGTAGAGCATGCCGTTGGCCCACTCGCTCTTGACGCCGACCACGATCCGGTTGGGCCGCAGGACGTCGTCGACGGCGAAGCCCTCCTGGAGGAACTCGGGGCTCCACGCCACCTCGACGTCCAGGTCGTTCGGGGTGTGCTTGCCGACGAGTTGCTCGACCCACTCGGCGGTGCCGACCGGCACGGTGGACTTGCCGACGATCAACGCCTTGCGGGTCAGGTGCTGCGCGAGGCTGGTGACCGACGCCTCGACGTACGACAGGTCGGCGCCCATGCCGTCGGCCCGCTGCGGGGTGCCGACGCAGATGAAGTGCACGTCACCGAACTCGGCGGTCTCGGCGATGTCGGTGCTGAACCGGAGGCGGCCGGCGGCGAGGTTGCGCCGGAGCAGCTCGTCCAGGCCGGGCTCGTGGATCGGCACCTGACCGGCGTTCAGCATCGCGATCTTGTCGGCGTCGACGTCGAACCCGAGAACCTCGTAGCCCAGTTCTGCGTAGCAGATGGCGTACGTCGCACCGAGGTAACCAGTCCCTAGGAACGTCACCCGCGGCCGGGGTGCGCCCGAGGGCGGGGTCACCGCGGCGATGGCGGGGGTCGGCTGGATGGTGGGGTAGGGGATCGTCACGCCTGTCTTCTCCGCTCGCGCTGGCGCCGCGTCGTCGCGTCGCATTCTGCTGCGGCGCCTGGGCGGGGCACCGGAGGGTGGCTCACTGTCTCAATCTCCATCATCGCTGAGCGCGCTAGGTGCGCCGTCCTGCCCATACCTACGCGCCGGTAACATCACCTGAACTGCAGTCGCTAGTCTTCAGTCTGCGCCGTCGGCGGTCAGGAGTCGTCACAGACTGCGCATGATAGTGGTGAAGGGGAGGGCCGAGATGGCCGCAGGGGAGTCGTTCGACGTCTACCGGTTGCCGGAGGAGCACCAGGCGATCCGGGAAGCCGTGCGAGAGGTCTGCGCCGCGAAGGTGGCTCCGCACGCCGCAGAGGCCGACGAGACGGGGGAATTCCCCAAGGCGTCCTACGACGCGCTGCGAGCGGCCGACTTCCACGCACCTCACATCCCCGAGGAGTACGGCGGCGCGGGCGCGGACGCGCTGGCCACCGCCATCGTGATCGAGGAGGTGGCCCGTGCCTGCGCGTCGTCCTCGCTGATCCCGGCGGTGAACAAACTCGGCACCATGCCGCTCCTGTTGTCCGGTTCCGCCGACCTCAAGGCTCGCTACCTGACGCCGGTCGCGGCCGGTGAGGCGATGTTCTCGTACTGCCTCTCCGAGCCCGAGGCGGGCAGTGACGCGGCGTCCATGACCACCAGGGCGGTACGTGACGGGGATCACTGGGTGCTCAACGGTGTCAAGCGCTGGATCACCAACGCAGGGGTGTCCGAGTTCTACACCGTATTCGCCGTCACCGACCCGTCCGCCCGGTCCCGGGGCATCTCGGCCTTCGTGGTCGAGAAGTCCGATGCCGGGGTGAGCTTCGGCGCGCCAGAGAAGAAGCTCGGCATCAAGGGCTCGCCCACCCGCGAGGTCTACCTCGACAACGTGCGGATCCCGGCCGACCGGATGATCGGCGCGGAGGGCACCGGCTTCGCGACCGCGATGAAGACCCTGGACCACACCCGGGTCACCATCGCCGCGCAGGCCGTCGGGATCGCGCAGGGCGCGCTCGACTACGCGAAGGGGTACGTGGCCGAGCGTCGCCAGTTCGGCAAGGCGGTCGCCGAGTTCCAGGGGATCCAGTTCATGCTGGCCGACATGGGCATGAAGCTCGAGGCGGCCCGGCAGCTCACGTACGCGGCTGCTGGCAAGTCGGAGCGTGGCGACGCGGATCTGACCTACTTCGGCGCGGCGGCCAAGTGCTTCGCCTCGGACGCCGCCATGGAGATCACCACCGACGCGGTGCAGTTGCTGGGTGGCTACGGCTACACGCGGGACTACCCGGTCGAGCGGATGATGCGGGACGCCAAGATCACCCAGATCTACGAGGGCACGAACCAGGTGCAGCGGATCGTGATGGCCCGGCAACTATTGCAGGGCTGACCGAGGGGTTTCCGAACGCCGTTGCTCAAGCGTCCGGTGCCGGCAGTCGCCGGTGCCGGCGCGCGGCATCCCGGCGCTCGGGTAAAGGTGGGGCAGCGCCGCACCGGGCCTGATTCGGCACGTACGCACACTGATCCTCATCGATGGGTCCGCGCACGCGTCCGCCCGGATTCGGGTGTCGACGGCCAGCTGGGTGCCCGGCGTCGGAGGCGCCTTCAGGTGCGCCGAGCGCCTATCCCCGGCGCCACGCACGCGTGTGGCGGCCTGTGCGACAAAGGAATCCGGCGCTAGACGCGTCGTCTGGGCCTGATCGGCTCCGGCAATCGAACGGAATCGTCCGGCGGCTCACGCATCGGCTTGTCGGCCCGGATGGTAGACGGCTTCGCGGGGGCAGTGATCCGGTGACGGTGGCGCGCTCTGTCGTGCCTCGCATTGCGCACGTTAACAACCATTACATTGACTGTTGTCCAACCATTCGGATGCTCGGCCAATGGATGATCGGTCGTTCTTTCCGCCTGTCGTGTGAGACTCGTCTCCGTGTCGGATTGTGACCACTATTTCCGCGATGAATGATTCTCCCCGTCCGGGCAAGGTGATCCTTCCGACGCGCCTCGTCCACTGTGGGCGGTGGCGTCGTCGTTGATCGTTCCGCACGGCGCAGAGGGCCCGCCGAGAATACCCCTGTACTGCATAGACGCGTTGCTGGCAACGCATTTCTGGCCGATTCCGGTCGTCCCGCCCGACCGCCCGGAGGCCCGCTCGACGGAGCGCCGGCGGGCCCGCCGACGTGCTCGGTCGACCAACCACCTGCGGAGCATTTGTCATAAATACGTCCCGGTTGGGATGGTCGACTTCAGCGGCAGGCAAGGGTCTTGACACGCTCCGTGTCTGATGGTTTTCTGTGCCTCGCTTGCGTTTACATTCATGAACGCTGTTGGGTCGCAACTTCGGGGGGGAGCGCGACGTGGGTTCAGCGTGGCTTGCCAAAATTTGCTTGACATCGACCGGGTTGCGTCCGTATAGGGCGCTCGGCTTCGGGTCGGATAGCCGATTAACGTGCAGGTGGCCGGCCGTGGCCGTGGTGGAATCCGATAGCGAGACACGCGGCGGTGAAACTCCGCACGTCCTCTGAGCGACGCATAGCAAAAGTCTCCGCAAACGACAGTTGACGACGCCCGATCTGGGGACGCGCGTCCCGACTGCGACGCCGGCAGGTCTGACCGCCATGGTCCCTGCCTGGCCGCCGTGCCGGTTCAGCGCTTCCTCGTCGGGTCCTGGGACCAGGCGCAAAGTGAGGAAGACGTGAACATTCTCGACAACCCCGACGGACGCTTCTTCGTAGTGGTGAACGACGAGGGGCAGCACTCGCTGTGGCCCGAGTCGCTCAGCCTGCCGGCCGGGTGGACGGTGGCTCACGGGCCCGCCGACCGTGCGTCCTGCCTGGACCACGTCACCACCGAGTGGACCGACATGCGGCCGCGCAGCCTCGTGACGCACCTGGAGAGCACTGCTCGGGAGGTGGCCTGATGACCACTGACGCGAGTGCCAGCCGCCCCGCGCCACACGGCGCGGCACTCTCGCCCGGCCGGTCACGCCTCGACTCGATGTCGCCCTCGAAGCGGGCCCTGTTCGAGAAGCGTCTCGGCGGCCGGCGCCCCCGGCCGGTCGAGGCGCTCGCCCGGGTGCCGCGAGGTGGCGACCTGCCCGTCTCCCCGGCACAGCGCCGGCTGTGGTTCATGGACCAGCTCGTCCCCGGCTCGGCGATGTTCAACGTGCCGACCGCCCTACGCCTGACCGGCGCACTCCGGCTCGACGTGCTCACCGACGCGGTGCGCGCCCTCGTCGACAGGCACGAGGCGCTGCGGACCGTGTTCGCGGCGAACGAGGGCGACCCGGTGCAGCGCATCCTGCCCGACATCGAGGTGGACCTCACCCCGCGCCCACTGCCCGTCGACGACGCGGCGGTGCTGGCCGCCGTACGCGACGAGGCGAGTCGTCCGTTCTCGCTCTCCGACGGGCCACTGGCTCGGGCCGCGCTGTTCCGGCAGACGCCCACCGCGCACGTGCTGGTGCTGACCCTGCACCACAGCATCTGCGACGGTTGGTCGGTCAGCCTGCTCATCGACGAGCTTCTGGAGCTGTACCGCGCCGGAGCAGAGGACCGGGCTCCCACGCTCGCGCCGCTCACCGTGCAGTACGCGGACTACGCCGCCTGGGAGAGCCGTCCCGACCGCGCCACCGAGCTGGCCGAAGGGCTCGACTACTGGAAGCGCGCACTGGCCGGCGCGGTACCCGTCATCGACCTGCCGTTGGACCGTCCCCGCCCGCCGGTGCAGTCCTTCCGGGGCGAGCGGCACCGCTTCGCCCTGCCCGACGGCCTGTGGCCGGCGGTGACAAGCCTGGCCCAGGAGGAGCGTGCCACCCCGTTCATGGTGCTGCTCGCCGGGTTCGCCGCGCTGATGTCGCGGTACGCGGCCCAGGACGAGGTTTCGGTGGTGACCCCGGTGGCGAACCGCCCCCGGGTCGAGCTGGAGACGATGGTCGGCTCCTTCGTCAACTCGATCGTCGTGCGGGTCGACACCTCCGGCGCGCCCACCTTCCGGGCCCTGGTGGGACGGGTCCGCGATCTCGTGCAGCAGGGCATGGCGCACGGCGAGGTGCCCTTCGACACGGTGGTGGAGGCGGTCGACCCGGAGCGCGACCTCGGCCACACGCCCCTCGCGCAGGTGATGTTCGCCCTCGTACAGGACCAGGCGCTTGAGGTCGAGGCGGCGGGGTTGCGGGTAACGGCCGTCGAACACCACCTGCCGATCAGCAAGCACGACCTGACGGTCGAGGTGTGGCCGGACGCCGACGGCCGGCTGCGGGGGCTGGCCGAGTACGCGACCGACCTCCTCGACGAGCACACAGTGGCGCGGATGGCCGCTCACCTCGGCGTGCTGCTGGTCGGTCTGACCGCCGCGCCGGACGCCCCGGTCGGGATGGCCCGACTCCTGTCCGCTGAGGAGACCCGGGCGGCGGTAGTGGACGGCAACCGCACCGAGGACCCGCTCCTCGGCGACGTGCGCGCGCACGAGCTGTTCGCTCGGCAGGCCGCCCGTACCCCCGACGCGCCCGCGCTCCTGGTCGGCGACCTGACTGTCACGTTCGGAGAGTTGGACCGCCGGGCCGACGCCCTCGCCGCGCGGCTGCGCCGGCACGGGGTGGGCCCGGAGATCCGCGTCGGCCTCTTCCTGGACCGGGGTGTCGACCTCGTCACGGCCGTGCTGGCCACCCTCAAGGCCGGCGGCGCGTACGTGCCGCTGGACGTGGGCGAGCCCGCCGAGCGGGTGCGGTTCATGCTCACCGACGCCGAGGTGCGGGTGGTCGTCACCAGCGCGGGCCGGGTCGCGGACCTACCGGACACCACCGACGTGTCGGTGCTGCTGCCCGACGGCGACGAGGACGCCACCACCGACCTGCCGCCGCTGCCGCGTCCGCACCCGGACAGCGCCTGCTACGTGATCTACACCTCGGGCTCGACGGGGCGACCCAAGGGTGTGGTGGTCACCCACCGCGGTCTGACCAACTACCTGGCGTGGAGCCTACGGACGTACCGGGTGGCCGAGGGCGGGGGCGCGCCCCTGGTCTCGCCGTTGCGGTTCGACCTGTCGGTGACGACGCTGTTCTGTCCGCTGCTGGCCGGACGCCCGGTGGTGCTCGTCGCCGACGGCACCGAGCTGGAGACCCTCACCGACCTGCTCGGCAGCGACCTGGACCTTGGGCTGGTCAAGCTCACCCCGGCCCACCTGGAGGCGCTGGACCGGGCCGTTCCGAGCCGGACCATCGCTGCGGACGGCTATCTGATCGTCGGTGGCGAGTCGCTGCACGGCACCACCGCCGCCGCCTGGCGGCGCCGGGCTCCGGGCCTGCGGATCGTCAACGAGTACGGGCCCACCGAGACCGTCGTCGGCTGCTGCGTGCACGAGGTGCACGACGGCACCGACCTGTCCGGTGTGGTGCCGATCGGTCGTCCGATCGCCAACACGCGGCTCTACGTGCTGGACGGCAACCTGCTGCCGGTGCCGCCCGGCACTGTCGGTGAGCTGTACGTGGCGGGTGCCGGTGTGGCCCGTGGCTACCACGGTCGGCCGGACCTGACCGCAGGGCGCTTCTTGCCCGACCCGTTCGCCCCGACGCCGGGGGAGCGCATGTACCGCACCGGCGACCTCGTCCGGGTGCGACCCGACGGCGAGCTCGACTGCCTGGGCCGGGTCGACACCCAGGTGAAGATCCGGGGGTACCGGGTCGAGTTGGCGGAGATCGAGGCCACCCTGACCCGGCTGCCGCAGGTCCGCGAGGCAGTGGTTCTGCTGCGTACCGACCGGCCTGGTGAGGAGCGGTTGGTCGCGTACGTCACAGCGGCCGGGGATTCCGCGGCCCACGACCCGCGTGACGCGCTGCGCGCGGAACTGCCGGAGTACATGGTGCCGGAGGTCGTCGTCACGCTCGACGCGCTGCCGTTGGCCGCCAACGGCAAGGTGGACCGGGCGGCCCTGCCCGCGCCCACGGCGGCCGAGCCGGCGCCCAGCCTGGCAGCTCCGCAGAGCCGGCTGGAGGAGGCCATCGCCGAGGTCTGGGCCGACGTGCTGGGGCGGCCGGTCGAGTCGATCGGACGGGACGCGAACTTCCTCGACCTGGGCGGGCACTCCCTGCTCGCGGTCCGGGCCATGGCCCGGCTGCGCAAGAAGCTCGACATCGAGCTGCCGCTGGCGGTGTTCCTGGAGTCCACCTCGTTGGCCGACCTGGGGGCCCGGATCGAGGCGCTCGGCGGGCGGGCCCCCCGGCCCGGTCTCGTCGCCGTCCCGAGGACCGGCCCGGTGCCGTTGTCGCACGCGCAGGGACGCCTGTACTTCCTCAACCGGCTCGCCGAGGACAGCGCGTTCTACAACGTGCCCCTCGCGCTGCGCTTCGACGGTGACCTGCGCGCCGACGCGCTGCGGGCGGCCTTCGGCGCGCTGTGGGCCCGGCACGAGGGGCTGCGCACCCGGTTCCCGTCCGTGGACGGCGAACCGGTGCAGGAGTTCCTGCCGGTCGACGCCGTGGCGTACGCCGAGGTGGACGTGCGGGGCGACGCCGACCCGGAGGGTCGGCTGGCCGCCCTCTTCGACGCCGAGGGGCGCACTCCGTTCGACCTGGCCGCCGGGCCGCTGCTGCGCGGCACCCTGGTGCGGGTACGCCCCGACTCGCACGTGCTGCTGTTGACGCTGCACCACACCGTCTCCGACGGCTGGTCCCTGAACATCGTGTTGGACGACCTGGTGACGCTCTACCGGGAGATCGCCCAGGAGCAGCCGTCCTCGTTGCCCGAGCTGACACACACCTATGTGGACTACACGTTCTGGCAGCGGTCCTGGCTGACCGGCGCCGAGCTGGACGACCAGCTCGACTGGTGGAAGCGGCATCTCGACGGCGTACCCACGCTGGACCTGCCGACCGACCGGCCGCGACCGGCGGTGCAGACCTTCCGCGGAGCGCGCCACGACGTCAGTTGGTCGGCCGAGCGGTCCCGGGCGGTGGCCGACCTGGCCCGGCGGGAGAAGGTCTCCCTGTTCATGGCGTTGCTGGCCGGCTTCGACGTGCTCATGGCCCAGCTCAGTGGCCAACGGGACATCACCGTCGGCACGCCCGTCGCCAACCGCACCAGCACCGAATTGGAGAAGCTCGTCGGGTTCTTCGCCAACACTCTGGCGCTGCGGGTCGACCTCTCCGGCGACCCCACTTTCCGCGAGGTGCTGCGGCGGGTCCGCAGCACGGCGCACGGTGCGTTCGCCCACCAGGACGTCCCCTTCGAGATGGTCGTCGACGCGGTGGCGCCCACCCGCAGCCTCAGCCACTCACCGCTGTTCCAGGTGCGCTTCGCGTTGCAGAACGCCCCGGGCGGCCTGCCCGACCCGGGCCCCGGCCTCACCCTCACGTCGATCGACAACGAGCAGTGCACCGCCCGCTTCGACCTGCTGATCGACCTGTGGGAGACCGAGGACGGCATCGAGGGGCACGCCGAGTACAGCACCGACCTGTTCGACGAGGGCACCGTCGAGGCGATGATGAGCCGCCTCGGGGTGCTGATGGACCGGTTGGTCGGTGACCCCGACCAGCGCGTCTTCGACGTGGATCCCCTCCTGCCGGGCGAACGGGAGCGTCTCGACGCGCTCGCGCACGGTCCGGCGCTGCCGGTTGGCGCAGTGCACCGCACGCTCGCCGCCCGGGTGGCCGAGCAGGCGGGACGCCGACCCGACGCTCCGGCGGTCACCAGCGGCGAGACGACCCTCTCCTACGGAGACCTGCACCGCCGCAGCGGTGACCTGGCCCGGGTGCTCGCCGAACGCGGCGCGCGCCCGGAAACGACTATCGCCCTGCACCTCGACCGGGGCGTCGACGTCGTCGTGGCGGCGTTGGCCGTCCTGGAGACGGGTGCCGCGTACGTGCCGCTGGACCCCGCGTACCCCGCGCAGCGGTTGGCCGCGATCGTGGCGGACGCCCGGCCGGCGATGACGCTCACCACCCGCGACCTGGCAGGTCGTACGCCCCAGGGCGCGGGCGAGGTGGTGACTATCGAGGACCTGCCGGCCCCGGTGGGCCCCCGGCCGACACCGGCGCTGCGACCGGAGCACCCGGCCTACGTGGTCTACACCTCCGGCACCAAGGGGCTCCCCAAGGGTGTTGTGGTGACCCACGGCGGGCTGTCCGCGTACCTGGACGGGCTGCCGGCCGCGCTGGCCCTGCCCGACGAGCCGGTGTTCCTGCACACCGCGTCGTTCGCGTTCTCGTCGTCGGTGCGGCAGTTCGCCGTTCCGCTGACGCTGGGCGGCCACGTGGTCGTCGCCGGGCGCGCGCACCTGGCCGACCCGTTGGCGCTGCTCACCTTCGTCACCGCGCACGGCGTGCAGGTGCTTGACCTGGTGCCGTCGTACCTGCGGGTCCTGCTGCCGGCGCTCACCTCGCCCGGCGGGTGGCGGCCACGGGTGGTGCTCACCGCCAGCGAGCCGCTGCGCTACGAGCTTCCCGAGGCCATCCGCAACGCGCCGGGGACGGCGCCCCGGCTGGTCAACATGTACGGCCAGACCGAGACGACGGGCATCGTCGCCGTGTCGGAGGTCCGCATCGACCGGGCGGGCCGCCAGGCGGTGGTGCCGCTCGGTCGGCCGATCCCGGGCGCGCGGCTGTACGTACTCGACGAGAGGCTGCGGCCGGTGCCGACCGGCCTGCCCGGCGAAATCGTCGTCGGGGGTGCGGGCCTGGCCCGGGGCTACCTGGGGGACGCCGCGTCGACCGCCGAGCGGTTCGTGCCCGACCCGCTGGGCACGCCGGGCGACCGGCTCTACCGCACCGGTGACCGGGGGCGGCTGCTGCCGGACGGCACCGTGGAGTTCCTGGGCCGGATCGGCGACCAGGTCAAGATCCGGGGGCACCGGGTCGAGCCGGACGAGGTCGCCTCGGCGCTGTCCGCCCTGGACGGCGTGGGCGAGTGCGTGGTGCTCTGCGACGACGATGGTGCGGACGACCGGCGGCTGGTGGCCCACGTGGCGCTGCGGCCGGGTGCCGCGCTCTCCACCGACGACCTACGTGCGGCGCTGCGGGAGCGGCTGCCGGACTACATGGTGCCGACGGTGGCGCTCGTCGACCGCCTGCCCCGGCTGCCCAACGGGAAGGTCGACCGGGCCGCGTTGACGGCGCCGACCACCACCACGGCTCCGGCCACCGCCGCTGCCACCGCCAGCGCCGAGACCCGGCGTGGACCGGTGGAGGAGATCCTGACCGGGATCTGGCGGGAGGTGCTGCGGGTGCCGGCGGTGGGTCCGGAGGACAACTTCTTCGCCCTGGGTGGGGACTCGCTGCACGTGATCCGGGTGGTGGACCGGGCCCGTAAGGCGGGTGTGGTGATCACGCCCGCGCAGTTCATCGCGTACCCCACCATCGCCGCGCTCGCCTCGGTCGCGACCGCCGCGCAGACGCCGGCCGACAAGGCGCGGGAGGTCCTCGCCGCGATCTGGCGGGAGGTGCTGCGGGTGCCGTCGGTGGGTCCGGAGGACAACTTCTTCGCCCTGGGTGGGGATTCGCTGCACGTGATCCGGGTGGTGGACCGGGCCCGTAAGGCAGGTGTGGTGATCACCCCCGCGCAGTTCATCGCGCACCCCACCGTCGCCGGCCTCGCGTCCGTGGCCGGTGGGCAGACGACCGCCGGTGCGGGTGGTGACGGAGTCCGGCGTACGGACCCCGGTGTGGTCCCGCTCGTCGCGTCGCACGTGGCCTTCGCCGAGCGAAACTTCGCCGACCCGCACAAGTACACGCACATCTTCATGTTCGATGCGCTGCGGTCACTCGACCCGGCGCTGGTGGAGCGGGCCGTGGCGGCGGTGATCACCCATCACGACTCGCTGCGGATCAGCTTCCCCCGACCCGGGGGCCGGTTGTCGGTCCGGGTCAACGAGCCCTACCAGCCCACGCCGTTCACCAACGTGGACCTGTCCGCCCTCGACCCGGCGGACCAGGAGGTCGCCTTCCAGCGCCTCGACCGCACCCTGCACCGCAAGCTCGACATCGAGAACGGGCCGCTGCTCCAGGTCGCCCTGGTCCGCTACGGGGCCGACCGTCCCGATCTGCTCGTGGTGATCGTCCACCACCAGTTGATGGACAACAGCTCCTGGGACGTCCTGATGGCGGATCTCCAGACCGCGTACCTGGCGGTGGAGGCCGGCGAGGAGCCGCGCCTGCCGTCGCCGACGGCGTCGTTCGCCGAGTGGTCGCGCAACCTGGACGCGCTCGCCCATGGCACCGAGTTGACCGAGGACATCGCGTACTGGACGGCGCTGGCCAAGGAACCCGTCCCGACCTGGCCGCTGGACCACCCCGACGGAGACGACTGCATGTCGTCGGAGGCGACGGTGGTGGTCGGGCTCGACGCGGAGGAGACCGCCGCGCTGCGCCGGCTGGTGCCGCAGGAGTACGGCCTGAGCGTCAACGACGCGCTGCTGGCCGCCACCCTCCAGGGCTTCACCGACTGGTCCGGTCAGTCGTCGATCCTGGTCGACCTCGTCGCCCGGGGTCGGGAGATGGGCGGCCAGGACCTCGACCTGTCCCGTGCCATCGGCCGCTTCTCGATGACCTCACCCCGGCTCGTCCGCCGACCCGAGAAGCCCGGCCCGAGGGCCCTGCTGGAGTCGGTCCGTGAGCAGATCGAGGCGGTGCCCCGGCGCGGCCTCGCCTTCGGCCTGCTGCGCTACCTCGGCGGGCATCCGGCGGTGGCGGACGCGCTCGCTCCGCTCGGCAAGCCGGACATCCTGCTCAACAACTGGGGCGAGTTCGCCCACGAGCCCGAGGAGTCGCCGCTGCTCGGGCCGGCCATGGACGACTCCTGGCCGATGCCGAAGCTGCAACGCATGCACCGGCTCCAGGTGTTCGCGCGGTTCGCCAACGGCGAGCTCAGCCTGCACCTGAAGTACAGCAAGAACCTCAACGAGCGGACGAGCATCGAGCGGCTCGCCGCCCTGACCCTGGCCGCCCTCCGGTCGTTCGTCCGGCCGGACGCCGACTGACCCGGACCACGACCCGACGTACGCGGAAGGACCTCCGACATGGACCACGTGAAAGAGAGCTGCCTGTTCCCGGAGCGCAACCGGGTGGCCTGCATCGAGGCCACCTCGCCCGGCATCTCGCCGGCGCAATGGGCCACCGAGCACCTCGACCTGATCAACGACCGACTGGACAGCCACGGCGCTGTCCTGCTGCGCGGGTTCGACGCCCCGGACGCGCCGGCCTTCTCCGCCTTCGTCAAGGTCTTCGGCGAGGAGATGGCCGAGTACACCTACCGGTCCACGCCGCGCAGCAAGGTCGGCGACGTCTACACCTCCACCGAGTACCCGGCCACCGAGGTCATCCCGCTGCACAACGAGATGGCGTACACAAGCGTGTGGCCCCGGCGGTTGTTCTTCTACTCGAACATCCCGGCGCAGACCGGCGGGGAGACTCCGCTCGCCGACAGCCACGCCGTCTGGCAGCGCATCCCCGCCGAGGTGCGCGAGCGCTTCGAGCGGCACGGTGTGCGGTACGTGCGCAACTACCGGGTCGGTCTCGGGGTGTCCTGGCAGGAGACGTTCCCCGGGATGGACCGGGAGGCCGTGGAGGAATTCTGCCGCGAGCGGGGCATCACCTACGAGTGGTTCGACGACGGCGCGCTGCGGACCACCGAGACCTGCCAGGCCGTCACCGTGCACCCGGTGTCCGGGCGGACGGTCTGGATGAACCAGGCCCACCTGTTCCACGTCTCCAACCTGCCCGAGGCCACCCGGGAGGCGCTGCTGGAACTGCTCGCCGAGGAGGACCTGCCGCGTAACGCGTACCTCGGTGACGGCAGCCCGATCACCGACGCCGACCTCGCGGCCATCCGCGCCGCGTTCGACGCGGAGTCCCTGGCCTTCCCCTGGCAGCAGGGTGACCTGCTGGTCGTCGACAACATGGCGATGGCGCACGGCCGGTCCAGCTTCACCGGGCCGCGCAAGACGTTGGTGGCGATGACCGGGTCGTACGGCAGTCGGGAGGCGGCGTGAGCGGGCTCGCCGAGAAGATCGCCTTCCTGGAGTCGCACGGGGTGGCCGAGTTGGCGCACTCGGAGGCCAACCTGCTGGCGCACCTGCGCGGCGTGCACGACCTGCTGGCCCAGTGGGGGTCGCGGCAGGAGCTGTGCGACGCGGGGTTGTTCCACTCGGTGTACGGCACGGAGATCTTCCCGACCGGCGCGATCCCGCACGAGCTGCGGCCCGCCGTGCGGGAGCTGATCGGTGCCGAGGCGGAGACGCTGGCGTACCTGTTCGGCACCGTCACCCGCAGCGCCCTCTTCGACGCCGCCTTCGACGGCCCGCCGTTCCTGCTCGAGGACCGCTCGGGCGGTTGCGTCGGTGTCAGCGCCGGCCAGTACACCGACCTCGCCGCCCTGACGGTGGCGAACTGGCTGGAGCAACGTCCCCGGTTCGCCGAGTCAAGCAAGTTCAGCCGCGCCCGCGAGTTCGACGCCATGCGCCGCTATCTGCCGGACAGTGTCCGTACCGCCCTGGAGCGCGCCTACGGGTTCGCTCCGCTCGCCCTCGCTGGAAACGAGTAGACGCACCGTGTCGACAACCACCACACCGGTCCGCCCGAGTGCCGAACAGGACGCGGGAGTGCTGTCCCGGCTCTTCGTCCAATGGCCCTCGATCCTGGTGAAGGCGTCCCTGCGCCGACCACTGAAGCTGTCGGACAGCCTGACGCCGCCCCGGTACGACCACCTGGAGCGGGTGACCCCGGTCTTCGAGCGTGCCTGGGCCGCCCGGCGGGACCAACCGGACGGGCTGCGGCGGGCCCTCTACCAGACCTACCGCCGGCGGTTCTGGTGGGCGGGCCTGATCTTCCTGGCCTACCAGACCTGCGCGACCGTCGGGCCGCTGCTGGTGCGGGAGCTGATCGCCTGGTTCGAGGGCGACGGCCGGGGCCCGGTGGTGGAGGGTCTGCTGATCGCCGCCGGCCTGGCCGGCTTCTACGTCCTGGATGCGTTGAGCCACAAGCACCAGTGGTCCGAGGTGTGGAAGACCGCGCACTCGATCACCGCGCTGCTGCGGACCGAGATCCTGCGCAAGTACCTGCGGATGGACCGCGGCGCCCGACTGGCCCACCCCTCCGGGGAGGTCATCACCCTCGCCTCGTCCGACGCCCGGAGGGTCGGGCGGGTCGCGTTCACGCACATGGCGTGGGCGGTGCCGCTGGGCATCGCCGGCTCCTGCGTGGTCCTGTGGGTGCTGCTGGGCTGGGCGGCACTGGTGGGCATCGTCATCCTCATCGCCGGCCTGTGGCTGTCGCACGTGGCCAACGAGAGGGTCTTCGCGCTGGTGCCGGCGATCCGGGACGCGAACGGCGTCCGGATCGGGCTGGTCGGCGAGTACCTGGGGGCCATGCGGACGCTGCGCACCCACGGCTGGGAGGACGTCGCCGAGCGGGCTGTCGGCCGGGAACGCGCGACGCTCAACGCGTTGCTGGTCCGCCGGCAGAAGCGGCTCGCCACGCTCTACCTGGTGAACGCCGCCGCGCCGGTGCTGATGGTGATGGCCACCCTGGTCACGTACGCGGCGCTGGGCAACGAACTGAAGGCGGCCGACGTGTTCGCGGCGATCGCCGTGCTCACCGTCCTCCGGTCCCAACTGCCTGAGCTGGTGCGCTACCTGGACATGCGCAACGAGTGGCGGGTGGCGTTCGGGAAGGTGACGACCTTCCTGCGGGCCCCGGACACCGCCGAGGCGTCGACCGACGACGACGCGCCGGCCGGGGCGGTCGACCTCGACGGCGCGTCGTTCACCTGGCCCGGGGCCGACGCGGACGCCCGGCCGGTCCTGACCGGCGTCGACCTGCGGGTCGCGCCCGGTGAGTTGATCTGCGTGCTGGGCCGGGTCGGCAGCGGCAAGTCCGCGCTGCTCGCGGCGCTGGCCGGGGCGCTGCCGACGGTCGCGGGTACCGCCCAGGTCGGCGGCAGCGCCGTCTACCTGCCGCAGCGCCCCTGGATCATGCAGGGCAGCGTCGTCGACAACATCCGCTGCTTCTCGCCCGACGATCCGGACCGGTACGCGGCGGTCGTCCGCGCCACCGCCCTGGAGGCGGACCTGGCGGCGATGCCGGCCCGCGACGGCACGGCCATCGGCGAGCGGGGCGTGAACCTCTCCGGCGGGCAACGGCAGCGCATCGCGTTGGCCCGCGCCGCCTACGAGGACGCCGACGTCTACCTCTTCGACGACCCGACCAGCGCCGTCGACGACGCGGTCGCCGGCACCATCCTGGAGGCGCTGTTCGACGGGGTGCTCGCCGGGCGTACCCGGATCGTTGCCACCCACCGCCTCGACGTGGCCCGACGGGCCGACCGGGTGGTGGTCCTCGACGGCGGCCGGGTGGTCGCGGCGGGCCGGTTCGCCGACGTCGCCGCGCAGATGCCGGACCTGCTGCCGGCCATGGCCGCCGAGGCCGCGACGTCGTCCGACCCGGACGGCGCCGCGCTGGACGAGGTGGCCGAGGAAATGGCCGCCGAGGAGGAGGAGGAGACGGTCCGCGCCGGCAAGGTCGGTTCCGCCACCTACCGCCGTTACCTGCAGGTCCTGACCCCGGGCCTCCTCGCTGTCGTCCTGCTCGGCCTGGCCGTCGGCGGGCAGGCCGTCCTGGGCGGCTCGTCGTTCTGGCTCGGCCACTGGACCGAGCACGCCGGACAGGACACGCTGTACTACGCGGGCGTGTTCGCCGCCATCGGTCTGCTGGCGCTCGTGCTGGATCGCGGGCTGTTCAGCTTCGCCTTCGCCCGGGGTGTGTCAGCCGGCCAGAACCTGCACGGGTCGATGCTGAACCGGGTCTTCCGGGCCCCGCTGTCGTTCTTCGACCGCAACTCCTCCGGACGCGTCCTGGCGCGGTTCTCCGGTGACATGGAGACCATCGACCTGGAGTTGCCGGAGACCACGATGGACACCCTCCGGGTCGCCGTCGGCCTGGTCGTGCCGTTGGCGGCGCTGGCCTTCACCAGTCCGCTGATGCTGGTGGCGGCTCCGCTGCTGCTGGTGGTCTACCTCCGCTGGCAGCGGCTCACCCGGGCCAGCACGGTCGAGGCGTCCCGGCTGTCGAAGCAGGCGAACGAGCCGATGCTCGCGCTGCTCAACGAGGCCGTCGACGGGGTCACCTCGATCGAGGGCCGGAACAGCCGGGTGCGCGGCTACCAGGCCGCGTTCGGTGAGCGGGTCCGCGTCGCGCACCACGCCGACTACACGGTCAACGCGCTGTCGCGGCACTTCAACCTGAAGCTCGACATGCTCGGCGCGGTAGTCCTGCTGACGTACGGGGTGCTGATCGTCGCCGTGGGCGGGATCGGCGCCGGGTTGGCCGGTGTCGGGATCAGTTTCGTGTACGCGCTGATGGAGGCGCTGGCGATGAGCCTGATGACGGTGCAGATGATGGACCTGTCGTTGGCGAGTTTCGAACGTGTCGACGACTACACCCGGCTGCCGGTCGAGCCGACCGACGGGCGACCGGCCCCGGCCGGCTGGCCCACCGCCGGCGAGGTCCACTTCGAGAACGTCACCCTGCGGTATTCCGAGGGTGGCCCGGCCGCGCTGAACGGCGTGTCGTTCGACGCCCCGGCGGGCAGCAAGATCGGCATCGTCGGCCGGACCGGCAGCGGCAAGTCCAGCCTGTTCACCGCGCTGCTGCGGTTCGTGCCAGCCGAGCAGGGGCGCATCCTCATCGACGGGGTGGACACCGCCACTCTGCGGCTGGCCGACCTGCGGGCCGCCGTCGAGGTGGTACCGCAGGATCCGGTGCTGCTGCCCGGCACCCTGCGGGACAACATCGACCCAACCGGTGCGTACCCCGACGCGGAGGTCACCGCCGTCCTCACCAAGGTGGGTCTCGCCGACCGGCTGCTCGGCGTGGACGGTGGCGGTCTCGACGCGGTCCTGTTCGCCGGCGGCGGACAGCTCAGCGCCGGTGAACGACAGCTGCTCTGCCTGGCCCGGGCGTTGCTGCGGGACGCGAAGCTGGTCCTCATCGACGAGGCCACGTCGAGCCTCGACGCCGAGACCGACGCCCGCATCCAGCGGCTGCTGGCGGTGGACCTCGCCGACGCGACGGTGCTCACCATCGCCCACCGCCGGGAGACCCTGGCCGGCGCCGACCGGGTGGTGACGCTCGACGGTGGGCTGGTGGCCCGGGTCACCGACAGCGATCCGGCCGGGGTGCTGGCCGGGGCGACGAACCCGGTCGGGCAGCGCGCCGGCGAGCCGAGTCTCGGGGAGCCGGTGCAGTGACCGGGTCGCGCGCGATGGCCGCGGAGGCGGACGCGCTCGCCCACTGGCGGGCCGGCCTGGCCGGCGTACCCACCCTGGACCTGGTCACCGACCGGGTCCGCCCGGCCCGTCGACGCCAGCACACCGACCGGGTGACGCTCACCGTCGGCCCGGACACCACCCGACGGCTGCACACGGTGAGCGCGGCGGTGGGCGTCGCGCCCTCCGTGCCGTTGCTCGCCGTGGGGCAGGTGGTGCTGGGCCGGCACGCCGGCACCCGGGACCTGGCCACCGCGACGCCGCTGGACGACGCCCTCGTGCCGTTGCGCGGCAGGTGGGACGACGACCCGTCGGCCGCCGACCTGTTCGCGCGGGTCGACGCCGGGTTGCGGGCGGCCTCGCCGTACACCGGCGTCCCGCTGCACCGGGTGGCCGAGGCGCTCGGCCTACCCCACGACCCGAGTCGTGCCGCGCTCTGCCCGGTCGTACTGGGGGTGGGAGCGGCCCCCGCCAGCACCGGGGCGGTGCCGCCCGACCTGAGCGTGCTCTGGGACGAGCCGGGGCCCGACGGGGCGTCCGGCGTCCTCGCCTACGACCCGGACCTGTTCGACAGCGCGACGATGCGCCGGTTCGCCGACCACTACCTGACGTTGCTCGACAACGCCCTGACCGACCCCGACGCGCCGATCTCCACCCTCGTGCACACGTCGGCGCAGGAGCGCGAGCTGATCGCACGGTGGGGCACCGGCGGCGGTACGGCAGGTCCGCCGAGCGTTCCGGCGGCGTTCCTCAGCCAGGCCGAGGCGACACCGGGCGCCGTCGCCCTGGAGTACGACGGCACCACCCTCACGTACGCCGAGGTGCGCGCCCAGGCGGATGCTCTGGCGACCGTCCTGACCGGACGCGGGGTCACCCCGGGCAGTGTCGTCGGCCTGGCGATGGGCTCGTCCGCGCAGCTCGTCGTGGCGATGCTCGCGGTGCTCGCCACCGGGGCGGCGTACCTGCCCCTGGACCCGTCCTACCCCGAGGCGCGGCGGGAGTTCATGCTGCGTGACAGCGGGGCGCGGCTGCTGCTCGCCGACGGTCCGGTGGCCGTCGTCGACGACCTGCCGGTGCTGCGGCTCGACCGGCTGGTGCTGCCCGCGGGGCGGTCCGCGCCGACGTGGCCGCCGACGTACCCGACCCAGCGGGCCTGCGTCCTCTACACCTCCGGGTCGACAGGGCGGCCGAAGGGGGTCGAGACCACCCACGGCGGGATCGTCCGGCTGGTTCACCGCGCCGAATACTTCCCCGTCGGGCCCGCCGATGCGGTCGCCCAGGCGGCCAACGTGTCGTTCGACGCGGCGAGCTTCGAGGTGTGGGGTGCGCTGCTCAACGGCGCGCGCCTGGTGGGCGTCCCCAAGGACGACGTGCTCACGCCGTCCCGGCTGGGTCGACGACTCGCCGAGCACGGCGTCACGGTGCTGATGCTCACCACCGCCCTGTTCCACAGGTGCGTGGACGCCGACCCGGCGATGTTCGCCCCGCTGCGCGCCCTCTACTTCGGCGGCGAGCCGGCCGACGCCCGCCGGGTCGCCACGCTGGCCGCCGCCCTGCCGGGCCTGCGCCTCGTCAACGGGTACGGCCCGACCGAGTGCACCACGTTCTCCAGCACCTGGGACGTGACCGACCTGCCCGGCGACGCGGCGCGGACCCCGATCGGCCGACCGATCGGTGGGGAGCTGCTCTACGTCCTCGACGACCACGGCCGTCTGACCGGCATCGGCGCTCCGGGGGAGCTGTTCATCGGCGGTGCCGGTCTCGCACACGGGTACGTCGGCCGGCCCGACCTGACCGCCGAGCGGTTCGTGCCGAGCCCGTTCGAGCCCGGCGCCCGCGTCTACCGCACTGGTGACGTGGTGCGGTGGCGCGAGGACGGTCAACTGGAGTGCCTGGGCCGGGCCGACCAGCAGGTCAAGATCCGTGGTGTCCGGATCGAGCCGGACGAGATCGCCAGCACCCTCACCACCTGCCCAGGCGTCCGGGCGGCCGCCGTCACGGTGCACGGCGACGGCGACGAACGTCGGCTCGTCGCCTACGTCGTCCCGGACGACGCCCCGGTCCCGGCGGGTGAGCTGCGCGCCCACCTCGCCGCCCGGCTGCCCGAGGCGATGGTGCCGACCTGGTACGTGCCGCTGGCCGCGTTGCCGGTCACCCCGAACGGCAAGGTGGACCGCCGAGCGTTGCCCGCGCCCGACGCGCACCACGGCGTCCGGGCCGCCGACGGCGTGCCGCCCAGCGGCCCGATCGAGGAACTGGTCGCGCGGACGTGGCAGGACCTGCTCGGCGTGCCGGTGGTGTCCGCCGCCGACGACTTCTTCGCCCTCGGCGGGCACTCGCTGCTCGCGGCGCAGATGGTGGCGCGGATCGCCGCCACCGCCGGCGTGCGGCTGGGCGTCCGCGCCGCCTTCGAGGCGCCCACCGTCGCCGCGCTCGCGGCACGCGTCGCCGACGCCGGCCCGGACGACGCCCGCCCGCCGGTGCCGGCCGCCGGCCCCGGGCCGCACCCCCTGTCGTACGCCCAGCAGCGGCTGTGGTTCCTCGACCGGCTCGACGCCGGTCAGGCGGTCTACTCGGTGCCGCTGGTGCTCACAGTGGACGGCCCGCTCGACGTCGACGCCCTCGACGCCGGCCTGCGGGGGCTGGTGACGCGGCACGCGGCGCTGCGGACCCGGCTGGTGACGATCGACGGCGAGCCCCGGCAGGTCGTGGACGACGAGCCAGCGGTCGTCCTCACAGTGGACGACCTGCGCGACCGGGCCGACCGTGACGAGCAGGCCGACGCCCTCCTGCGCCACGCCGCCGCCCGACCCTTCGACCTCGCCACCGGGCCGCTGGCCCGCTGGCACCTGGTCCGGCTGACCGACGAGCACGCGATGCTCCTGATGACGCTGCACCACGCGGTCTGTGACGGCTGGTCGATCGGCGTGCTGATCCGTGACCTCGGCGCGTTCTACGCCGCCCGGACCATCGGCACGCCTGCACCGGCCCCGCTCACCGTCGAGTACGTCGACTACACCCTGTGGCAGCGCGCGCTGCTGGCCGGCGACGCGCGGACGACCCAGCTCGCGTACTGGGTGGACCAGCTCGCGGGTGCGCCCGCGGCACTGGACCTCCCGACCGACCGTCCCCGCCCGGCCACCGCCCGACACCGGGGAGAGACGTTCGACGTACGGCTGCCAGCCGCCCTGGTCGAACGCCTCGACGCTGTGGGACGGCGGCACGGCGTCACCCGGTTCATGGTGCTGCTCGCCGCGTTTCAGCTGGTGCTGGGCCGGTACGCGGACGTCCGCGACGTCAGTGTCGGCAGCCCGGTATCCGGGCGCACCCGCTCCGAGTTCGACGACCTGGTGGGTTTCTTCGTCAACACCGTCGTGCTGCGGACCCGTTGGCAGGACACCGAGACCTTCGTCGACGTGCTGGCCCGGGCGCGGGACGCGGTGCTCGGCGCGTACGAGCACCAGGACGTCCCGTTCGAGCAGGTCGTCGAGGCGGTCCGGCCACCACGCGACCCCAGTCGTACCCCGCTGTTCCAGGTCATGCTGTCGGCACAGAACCTGCCCGAGCGGACCGACGCGGTACCCGGTCTGTCGGTCGGGGTGACCGAGCCACCCGGCCGGGTGGCGAAGTTCGACCTCACGGTGGCCTGGGACGAGGTGCCCAGCGCCACGGGCGAGCTGCGCGGCACCGTGGAGTACGACGTCGACCTGTTCGACAGGGACACCGCCGAGCGGCTGGCGCACAGTTACCGGACCCTGCTGGAGTCGGCGCTGAGCGCCCCCGACGCCCCGGTGTCCACCCTGGACCTGCTGCCCGGCCCCGAGCCGGTCCCGCCGGTCGGCGGGTCGACCGGCGCGCCGACCGCGTCGACTCTGCACGGCCTGGTCGCCGCCGCCGCGGCGCGCTGGCAGCAGCGCCCCGCGCTGGTGCAGGGCGACCGGCAGGTCAGCCACGCGGAGCTGGACAGCCGTGCCGCCGCTGTGCACGCCCACCTGACCGCCCGGGGCGTACGCCCCGGTGACACCGTCGCCGTCCTGCTGGAGCGCAGCCCCGACTGGCCGGCGGCGCTGCTCGGCGTCCTGCGCGCCGGGGCCGCGTACGTGCCACTGGACCCGGCGATCCCGCCGAGGCGGTTGGCGCACGTCCTCGCCGACTCGTCGGCGGTGCTGCTGCTCGGCTCCCGCGTGACCTGCCCGCCCGCCGTCGACCTGCCGTTCGTCGCGATCGAGGACGCGGTGCTCACCGCCCCGGCCGCCGCCGGCCCGCCGGTGCACCCGTCGGCGACGGCGTACGTGCTCTACACCTCGGGCACCACCGGGCAACCTAAGGGCGTCCGCGTCAGCCACGCCAACCTGGTGCACACCCTGGAGGCGGTGGCCGGGCACTACGCGCTCACCCACGCCGACCGGGTGCTCCAGTTCGCCGCGCTCGGCTTCGACGTGGCCGCCGAGGAGCTGTTCGGAACGCTGATCCGGGGCGGGACCGTGGTGTTGCCGCCGGCCGGGCCGGTGCCCGGTCTCGACGAGTTGACCGCGCTGGCCCGCCGGGAACGACTCACAGTGCTCAACCTGCCGGCGTCGTACTGGCACGAGTGGGTGGCGGTGCTGGACCGTCACCCGCCCGCCTACTGTCCGGACCTGCGGCTCGTCGTGGTCGGCAGCGAACGGGTCGACGCGGGACGGCTCGCCCAGTGGCGCGCCGCCGCGCCGGAGGTGCGCTGGCTCAACGCGTACGGCCCGACCGAGGCCACCATCACCGCCACAGTGCACGAGCCCGGAGGCGACCGGGAGCCGGTCACCGGCAGCGTCCCGGTGGGACTGCCGCTGCCGGGCGTGCGGGCGTACGTCCTCGATCGTGGACTGCGGCCGGTGCCGCGCGGGGTCCCGGGGGACCTGTGGCTCGGCGGACCGGGGGTGGCGCAGGGCTACGTCGGGGACCCGGCCCGCACCGCCGTCAGCTTCCTGCCCGACCCGTGGGGCCCGCCCGGCGACCGCATGTACGGCACCCGGGACCGGGTCCGCCTCGGTGTCGCTGGAGTGCTCGAGTTCCTCGGCCGGGAGGACGACCAGGTCAAGGTGCGCGGCTTCCGGATCGAGCTGGGCGAGATCGAGGCGGCGCTCGGCGCCCACCCCGCGGTCGGGGAAGCGGCGGCGGTGCTGCGCGAGGACGTGCCGGGCCGACCCACGCTGGTCGGTTACGTGACGCCCGGCGACGTGGACGTGGCGCTGCTGCGCGCGCACCTGACCGACCGGCTGCCCGGGTACATGGTGCCGGCCACGATCGTCACGCTGGACCGGCTGCCCCGCAACGAGCGCGGCAAGGTCGACCGGGCCGCCCTCGCGCCGCCCGCCGCCCCGACCCCTGCCGGGGTGGGTGTGCCCGGCAGCGAGTTGGAGCGCGCGGTGGCGGCGATCTGGCGAGACGTGCTGGTGGTCGACGAGGTGGGCGTCGACGACAACTTCTTCGACATCGGTGGGCACTCGCTGCTCGTGATGCGGGTGCAGACGCACCTGTCCGAGCGGCTGGGTCGCACCGTGCCGGTGGTGGAGCTGTTCCGCCACCCCACGGTGCGGGCACTCGCCCGGCACCTGGCGTCCGGGGACCGGACGCCGGCGATGTCCGCCGCGCACCACCGCGCCGAGACACGCGCCGCCATCCAACGGGCGCGCACACAGCGACGTCGGCCGGGCCGGCATCACGACAGGGGGGACGCATGATGACCGAGGAACGTACGCTGCCCGACACCGCCATCGCCGTCGTCGGAATGGCGCTCCGGGTTCCCGGGGCCGCCACCCTCGACGCCTTCTGGAGCAACCTGCGCGACGGGGTGGAATCGCTCACCACCCTCGACGACGCCGACCTGATCGCCGACGGCGTCGCACCCGAGGAGTTCAACCACCCCGACTACGTCCGCGCCCTCGGCGTCCTCGAGGACCCGGCCGGCTTCGACGCCCGCTTCTTCGGGTTCTCGGCCCGTGAGGCGCAGCTGCTCGACCCGCAGCACCGGATCTTCCTGGAGTGCGCCTGGGAGGCGTTGGAGCACGCCGGTCACCCGTTCGACTCCACGACACCGGTGACAGGTATCTACGCCGGGGTGGGGGAGAGCTCGTACCTGCAGCACAATCTGCTGCCCAACGCGGACCTGGTGGCCCGGGTCGGGGCGTTCCAGACCTCCATCGGCAACGACAAGGACTTCCTGCCGACCCGGGTGTCCTACAAGGTCAACCTGCGGGGCCCCAGCATCAGCGTGCAGACCGGCTGCTCCACCTCCCTGGTCGCCGTGCACATGGCCGCGCAGGCGCTGCTGGCCGGCGAGTGCGACGTCGCGCTGGCCGGCGGCGCGACGGTCATCGCCCGCCGCCGTGGCTACCGGCACACCCAGGGCGGCATCCTCTCCGCCGACGGCCACTGCCGGGCTTTCGACGCCGAGGCGACCGGCGCGGTTGCCGGCAGCGGCGCCGGCGTCGTCGTGCTCAAGCGGCTCGCCGACGCGATGACGGACGGCGACCTGGTGCACGCCGTGATCCGAGGCTCGGCAGTGAACAACGACGGCGACCGCAAGGTCGGCTTCACCGCCCCGAGCGTGGACGGGCAGGCCGACGTCATCGCCGAGGCGCTCGCCGTCGCCGGGGTCGACCCCGGCACGATCGGTTACGTCGAGGCGCACGGCACCGGCACCCCGCTCGGTGACCCGATCGAGGTGGCCGCGTTGACGAGCGCCTTCGGTGACCTGCCGCCGGGCCGCATCGGGCTCGGCTCGGTCAAGACGAACGTCGGGCACCTCGACACCGCCGCCGGGGTCGTCGGTCTGATCAAGACGGTGCTGGCGCTGCGGGCCGGCGAGATCCCACCGTCGCTGCACTTCCGCACCGCCAACCCCGAGCTGGGTCTTGACGCGAGTCCCTTCCACGTCTTCGCGGCCCGCACCCCGTGGCCCGGCGGGGTGCGCCGTGCCGGGGTCAGCTCGTTCGGCATCGGTGGCACCAACGCGCATGTCGTCGTGGAGGAGGCCCCGACCCGCGTGGCGGGCCAGGAGAGCCGCCGGCGGCACGTGCTGCCCCTGTCCGCCGCCACACCCACCGCCCTCGACACGGCTGCCGAGCGGCTCGCCGCGCACCTGAGCGCCCACCCGGACACGCCGCTGGCCGAGGTGGCGTACACCCTGCAACGCGGCCGGCGGACCCTGCCGTACCGCCGGGCGGTCGTCGGCGGCAGCCCCGCCGAGGTGGTCGAGGTGTTGCGGCGACCGGTGACCCGGCCGGCCGAGACCGCCACCGACCGCGCGGTGCTGTTCACCTTCCCCGGGCAGGGCGCGCAGCGCACCGGCATGGCGAACGCCCTCTACGTCGCTGAGCCGGTGTTCCGCTCCGAGGTGGACCGGGCCGCGGACCTGCTGACGCCGTTGCTCGACACGGACATCCGGGACCTGCTGTTCCCCGTCGACGACCAGCGGGAGACCGCCGCGGAACAGCTCCAGCAGACCCGGTACGCGCAGCCTGCGCTGTTCGTCGTCGAGTACGCGCTGGCGAAGCTCTGGGCGCACTGGGGCGTACGACCGGCGGGGCTGCTCGGGCACAGTGTGGGTGAGCTGGTGGCCGCCTGCCTGGCCGGGGTGTTCGCACTGCCCGACGCGGTGCGCCTGGTCGCGGCACGCGGTCGGCTCATGCAGGCGGCGGAGCCGGGCGTGATGCTCGCGGTGCCGCTGGCCGAGGCGGAGCTGCTGCCGCTGCTCGACGATGTGCTGGACCTCGCCGCCGTCAACGGCCCCCGGCAGTGCACCGTCTCCGGGCCGCCCGAGGCCGTGGCGGCTCTCGAGGCCCGGCTGCGCGAGCGGGGGGTGGCCTCGACCCGGCTGGCCACCTCGCACGCGTTCCACTCCCGGTCGATGGCTGCCGCCGGGTCGGCGTTCGAGGCGGAGGTGGCCCAGGTGCCGCGCTCGGCGCCGGAGATCCCCTTCGTGTCGAACGTGACAGGTACCTGGATCACCGCCGAGTCGGCCACCAGCCCCGCGTACTGGGCCCGGCAACTGCGGTCGACCGTCCGCTTCGGCGACGGCCTGGCGGCGCTGCGCGACGCCGCCGCCGACGCCGTGGTGCTGGAGGTCGGTCCCGGGCGGGTGTTGACCCGCCTCGCCGGTGGGTCGGCCGCCCGCGCGGTGGCGTCGCTGCCGTCGGCGGGTCGGGACGCCGACGCCGAGACGGAGCTTCTCTCCGCCGCCGGTGCGCTGTGGCGGATGGGCGTCGCGATCGGGTGGGAGGCGTTGCACGGTGACGTGCCGCCCCGGCGGACGGTCCTGCCGGCCTACCCGTTCGAGCGGGAACGCTGCTGGGTCGATCCTCCCCGGGACGCGGTGACGAGCCGGGCGGGTGCCGACGGGCTCGTCGTGCGCGGCTATCGCCGGGCCGGCGGTGCCGGGCCGGCGACCACCGCAACCGGTGCCTGGCTGGCCGTCGACGCCGGTCTGCCGGACGGCGTCGTCGACGAGCTACGCGCGGCGGTGGCCCGGGTGGTCGCCGCTGACCTCGATCCGGCCACCGGCGCGCTCCGCACGCCGCTGTCGCCGCAGGAGCGGGTCGACGGGGTGCTGCTGGCGGTTCCGCAGGGCGACCCGGCACCCACGCTCGCGGCCCTGGGCGACGCGCTCAGCAGGCGCGGCGACGCGTACGCCCGGGTGGTCGTCGTTACCGACGGCGCGCTCGACGTGACCGGCACCGAGACGCTGGTGCCGCCGCGCGGCGTGCTCGCCGGTTGGGCGACCGGCGGCGCGTCCGGCACCCGGACACTGCTCGACGTGCTCCCGGCCACGACGCCGGTGGCCGCCCGTCGCCTCGCCGCCTCGGTGGTCCGGGAGGTCAGGTGCGCGCACCCCGAGCCGGTGGTGGCCCTGCGGGGCGGGCACCGCTTCCTGCCGCACGTCACCGCGGCTCCGGCTGCCGCCCCCGAGCGGCACACCGGCGCCCGATACCAGCTCGCCGGCGACACGGTGGTCGGTGCCGCGTTCCGGCGGGCCCTCACCACCGCCGGTGCGAGCGTCGACGACCTGCTCGGTGCCGGTCAGCCCGGTCCGGTGACAGTGCTGGTGCCGGTGGACGCCCGCACGTCCGCCGACGAGGCCCTGGCCACGCTGGCCGCGGTGGGCGTCGGCGTGCGGGAGCCGGTCACCACCGTCGAGGTGCACCTGCTCGGCGGTACGCCGGACAACCCGCTCGCCGGCCACCTCGTCGCGCAGGCGGCGGCGCTCGGCCGGGAGTCCGACGCGGAGTGGGTGACCTACGGGTGGCCGGTGGCGGACCTGGGGACCGTCGAACGGACAGCCGCCCGGGTGGTGGGCGCGGCGACCTCCACGGGGTACGTGGTGGTGACCGTGCTCGACGAGACCGAGGGCGGCGCGGCGGAGGACCCCGCCGAGGTCCACGCGGTCGAGGACCCCACCGAGCGCGAGGTGGCGGCGATCTTCGCCGACCTCCTCGGCGAAGGGGACGTCGCGCCCACCGTCGGCTTCTTCGAGCTGGGTGGGCACTCCCTGCTCGCCGCTCAGCTCGTCGCCCAGGTCGGCCGTGTGTGCGGGGCGGACGTCCCGCTGCGCGCCTTCGTCGCCGACCCGACGGTCCGTGGCCTCGCCGCAGCGGTACGCGCGGCCCGCGCCGAGGTCGGTGTCAGCGGCCCCGAGTCGTTGCCGGCCGTCGTGCCGGACCCGGCGTCGGCGCACCTGCCGTTCCCGCTGACCGATGTGCAGCAGGCGTACTGGATCGGCCGCACCGGCGTGTTCGAGCTGGGCAACGTCGGCATGCACGGCTACGAGGAGTTCGACGTCCCCGAGCTGGACGTGTCGCGGTTGCAGCGGGCGCTGCGCCGGCTGATCCGGCGGCACGGGTCGCTGCGTACCGTCGTGCTGCCGCACGGCGAGCAGCAGGTCCTCGACGAGGTACCGGACTACGTCGTCGTCACCGAGGACATGCGGGGTCGCCCGACCGCCGAGGTGGACGCGAGCTTCGAGCGGACCCGCGCCGCCATGTCGCACCAGGTGTTCGTGCCGGACCGGTGGCCGCTGTTCGAACTGCGCGCCACACTGCTCGACGAAGGTCGGGGGCGGGTGCACTACAGCATCGACGGCCTGATCACCGACGCCTGGGCGTCGAGCATCGTGATGCGTGAGTTGACACTGCTCTACCACGAGCCGGACGCGACCCTGCCCGAGCTGGAGTTGAGCTTCCGCGACTACGTGCTCGCCGCGCGGGCTGCGGAGTCGACTGAGCGGTACCAGCGCGCCGCCGCGTACTGGCAGGAGCGGGTGCCGACACTGGCCCTCGCCCCGGAGTTGCCGCTGGCGGCCGACCCGCACACCATCGCCGCGCCCCGCTTCGCCCGGCTCACCGGGCAGGTGCCGGCGGACGAGTGGGACGTCGTCAAGGCCGCCGCGTCCCGGCGCGGCCTCACTCCGACCGCGCTGCTGCTGGCCGCGTACGGCGAGGTGGTCGCCACCTGGTCGAAGAACCAGCGGTTCAGTCTCAACCTGCCGATGGCGCACCGGTTGCCGCTGCACCCGCAGGTCGACGCGATCCTGGGTGACTTCACCTCGGTGACGCTGTTGGAGATCGACGCGGGCGGTGCGGCGTCGTTCGAGACCCGCGCCCGGACGATCCGGGACCAACTCCTCGCCGACCTCGACCACGGACTGTTCAGCGGTGTGCGGGTCGCGCGGGAGTTGAAGCGGGTACGCGGTGACGCCGCCGCCGTCATGCCCGTCGTGTTCACCAGCCTGTTCCAGGGCATCGGCGGGCACCCGCAGATCGGCGAGGTGGTCTACTCCATCTCGCAGACACCGCAGATCTGGATCGACACCCAGGTGTACGAGATGGACGGTGCCCTGGTGCTGGACATCGACGCCGTCGAGGGTCTCTTCCCCGAGGGCATGGTCGCTGCCATGCACTCGGCGACGCTGTCGGTGCTGCACTGGCTCGCCGCCGACGAGGCGCACTGGGCCGACCCGGTGCCGTCGCTGGTGCCCCGCGCGGAGCTGGCCGCCCAGGCGGCGTACAACCGCACCGAGGCGCCGTTGCCGGTGGGCCTGCTGCACGAGCCGTTCTTCGCCACCGCCGCCCGGGTGCCCGAGCGCCCGGCCGTGATCACGCCCACCCGGACGCTCACCTACGGCGAGCTGGCGGACCGCGCCCGCACGATCGCCGCCCACCTCGTCGGTCTGCGGGTACGCCCCGACGACCTCGTCGCGGTGGTGATGGACAAGGGCTGGGAGCAGTGCGCCGCCATCCTCGGTGTGCTCGCCGCCGGGGCCGCGTACCTGCCGATCGACCCGGACCTGCCGGACGAGCGGGTGCGTTTCCTGCTGACGCACGGCCGGGTGCGTGTGGTGCTGACCCAGGGGCGCCTGGCCGGCCCCGGGGCGCACCGGTTCGGCGACGTCGAGGTGTTGCGGGTGGACGAGCTGCGGGTCCTCCCGGCGGGTGCGTTGCCAGCGATCGACACCACCCCCCACAACCTCGCGTACGTCATCTTCACCTCCGGGTCCACCGGCCTGCCCAAGGGCGTGATGATCGAACACGAGGGTGCGTTGAACACCGTCGTCGACATCAACGAGCGCTTCCGGGTGGGCGAGGACGACCGGGTCCTGGCGCTGTCGTCGCTGAGCTTCGACCTGTCCGTGTACGACGTCTTCGGTCCGCTCGCCGTCGGCGGCGCGGTGGTGCTCCCGGAGGCGGCGGCACACCGCGATCCGGCCGCCTGGCTCGACCTGCTCACCAAGGCCAACGTGACGATCTGGAACTCGGTGCCGGCCCTCATGGAGCTGTTCGTCGAGCACCTCACGGTCCGAGAGGCCACCGGCGGCCTGCGCCTGGTCATGCTCAGCGGTGACTGGATCCCGGTCGCCCTGCCGGACCGGATCCGGCAGACGCTCGACGGGCCCGAGGTGGTCAGCCTCGGTGGCGCGACGGAGGCGTCGATCTGGTCCATCCTCTACCCGATCGGGGCGGTCCCGGCGGAGTGGACGAGCATCCCGTACGGGCGGCCCATGGTGAACCAGACCTTCCACGTCCTCGACGACGCGTTGCGCCCCCGACCCACCGGGGTTCCCGGGCACCTGCACATCGGTGGTGTCGGCCTGGCCCGCGGCTACCTGCACGACGAGGCGCGGACGGCGGCGAGTTTCGTCGTGGACCCGGCCACCGGAAGCCGTCTGTACCGCACCGGTGACCTCGGCCGGTTCCTGCCGAGCGGTGAGATCGAGTTCCTGGGCCGGGAGGACTTCCAGGTCAAGGTGCAGGGTTACCGCATCGAGCTGGGCGAGATCGAGACCGCCCTCGCCCAGCACCCCGAGGTGCGCGGCGCGGTGGTGGTGGCGCAGGGCGAGCCGCGTGGCGCGAAGCGTCTCGTCGCCTTCGTCGTCCCCCGGGTCGCCGGTGCCGTGCCGACGGACGTGCGCGAGTTCCTCGCGGGCAAGTTGCCGGGGTACATGGTGCCGGCGGCGTTCCACGAGATCGACGAGCTGCCGCTCACCGCCAACGGAAAGGTCGACAGGCGACCACTGGTGGAGTTGGCCGACACGGTCGAGGCGGACGACGTGCCGTACGTGGCACCCCGCTCCACCCTGGAGGAGACCATCGCCGAGGTCTGGGCCGGCATCCTGCGGGTCGACCGGATCGGCGTGCACGACAACTTCTTCGCCCTCGGCGGTGACTCGTTGCTGGCGATGCGGGCCGTGGTGCACCTGCGCAAGGCGTTCGACGTGCAGGTGCCGATCCGGGTGCTGTTCGACAGTCCCACCCTGGAGGCCGCCGCGTTCGCCATCGAGGACCACCTGCTCAGTGAGCTGGAGGAGATGTCCGACGAGGAGGCCAGTGCCCTGCTTGCCGACGAGCCGACGTACTAGGAGAGCCGTTCCGTGAACCGCCTCACCACCCACGCGCCCGCCCGCGCCCAGGGCTGGCTGGCCGCCGGGCCGCGCCGCCGCGTCACCCCCGCCGTCCGACTGATCTGCCTGCCGTACGCCGGTGGTGGGTCCTCGGCGTACCACGGGTGGCAGGAGCTGCTCGGCGACGATGTCGAGGTCTGCCCGGTCGAGCTGCCCGGACGGCAGTCCCGCTGGCGTGAGCCGGCGTACACCGGGGTGCGGCAGCTGGTGGAGGCCCTCGCCCCGGCGCTGGCCCCCGAGCTGGGGGTGCCCTACGCCCTGTTCGGGCACAGTATGGGGGCGTTGGTCTCCTTCGAGCTGGCCCGCGAACTGCGTCGCCGCGCGGTGCCGCCGCCCCGGGTCCTCTTCGCCGCCGGTGCCCTCGCGCCGGGGCTGCGGCGTACCTCGCCGAACATTCACGACCAACCGGACGCGGTGGTCGTCGAACGGCTGCGTGAGCTGGGCGGTCTGGACGAGGAGATCCTGGCCGAACCCGAACTGCTCGACCTGCTCCTACCCGCCATCCGCGCCGACTTCGCGGTCTGCGAGACCTACGAGTACCGGCCGGAGCCGCCGCTGAGCTGCCCGATCGTCGCCTTCGCGGGGGACCGGGACCGGGAGGTGCAGCCGGATCGGGTCGCGCCGTGGCGGGAGCACACGTCGGCCGGGTCCACCCTGCACGTGCTGCCGGGCGGACACTTCTTTCCAATGACGGCCCGGGACGCCCTGCTGGGAACCGTCCGGGCCACCCTCGCGGCGGGGAGTTAGACGGAGGGCGGGCCGGTCACCCGGCCCGCCCGACCCGGCATGGTCCGGCAGGCGAGTCGCGCGGCGGACGGGGTGGGGTGACTCCCCACACACCGGGAACGTCACACACCGCCGGGGTGTTGCCGACCGAGAGAATCACCCTCGGATCATCGCGCCACCCGGCCACCCCCGCCACGACCCCTGCCTCGTCACATCCACGCTGCCCACCGCCGGGCACCCCACACTGGGACGCCGCGTCCGCGCGGCTCCGGTGACGCCCGCGCCGCCGCTCGTGACGACGCACCAGCTTCCGCAGAGAGATCGAGATGATGAAGCAGTTGGTGGACAAGACCGGACACGAATCAGCCGTCGCGCAAGAGGTACTGCCCGGCGACCTGATGACCAACCGTCAGCGGGCGCAGCTCGTCCTGGTGCTGGGCGCCCTGATCGCGATCGGGCCGCTGACCATCGACATGTACCTGCCCGCGCTACCCGCCATCACGGCGGGCCTGCAGACCACCGAGACCGCCGTGCAATTGACGCTGACCGGCACGCTTGTCGGTCTCGCGTTGGGCCAGTTGCTGATCGGGCCGCTCTCCGATGTGGTCGGGCGACGGGTGCCGCTGCTGGCCGGTCTGGCCGTGCACATCGTGGCATCCGTGCTGTGCGTCTTCGCACCCAACATCGAGGTCCTCGGCGGGCTGCGCGTACTCCAGGGGCTCGGCGTCGCCGCCGCCACCGTGGTCGCGACGGCAGTGGTCCGCGACCTGTTCAGCGGTGCCTCCTTCGCCCGGATCTTCTCCCGGCTGATGCTCGTCATGGGCCTGGCGCCCATCCTCGCGCCGACGCTCGGCAGCGGCCTGCTGAGCTGGACCGACTGGCGGGGCGTCTTCGCGGCGCTGGCGGTGCTGGGCGCGCTGCTGATCGTCGTGGCCGCGTTCCGGCTCCCGGAGACCCTTCCGGTGGCGCGTCGGCGGCACGGCGGGGTGAGCGCCACCCTCCGCGACTATCGGGGGCTGCTCAACGACCGGGCGTTCGTCGGCCTGGTGCTGGTCGCCGGGCTGGCGATGGCCGCCCTGTTCGCGTACGTCTCGGGTTCGTCGTTCGTGCTCCAGCAGGAGTACGGCCTCGACGAGCAGCAGTTCGGCATCGCCTTCGGGGCCGGCGCGGTGGGCCTGATCGGGGCCACCCAGTTCAACGTGCGGCTGCTGCGCCGCTACACCCCGCAGCAGATCCTGGTGAGCGCCCTGATCGCCGGAACGGCAGCCGGACTGCTGCTGGTCATGTTCGCGGCGACCGGCATCGGTGGCCTGGGCACCCTGCTCGCGTCACTGTGGCTGGTCCTGGCCGCCGCCGGTCTCGCCCTGCCCAACGCGCCGGCACTGGCCATGAGCCGGCACAGCGAGGCCGCCGGCACCGCCGCAGCGCTGCTCGGCGCGGTGCAGTTCGGCATCGGTGCGTTGTCGGCGCCACTGGCCGGTCTGTTCGGCACCGGGAGCGTACCGATGGCGATAGTCATCGCGGGCGGTATGGCCGCCGCGCTGATCGTCATGCTCCTCGTCGTGCCCCGCGCCGGCCTCGGCACAGTCGACCCGGACCTGGCGATCGCGCTGCACTAGCCCGCAAGAGACGGAGGGCGGGCCGGTCACCCGGCCCGCCCCGGCGATCAGCGGATCTCGGTGGTGTCCTCGGGTCGCGGTTGGCCGCGCGGTGGGGCGGACCAGGGTGATTCGCCACCCACCCGGCGGGGCAGCGGATCGGTCGATGTCGAGTCGGCCGGGTAACCCAGAGTGAGGGGCGCGGTGTCGCGCTCCGTGGGCGCGGGAGGCGTCCAGTCGGTCAACGTGAAGTTGTCGTCGCGGGGGCCTCCGTCCGACCCCGGGGTGGGTGCCGCGGTCGGTTCGGTCGCTGGGCTCGGCCACTGCCGCCACCGCTGTTGACTGAAGGTCGCCATCAGCAGCAGTAGGCCGAGCAGGAAGAGCGTGCCGTTCTCCACGGGCAGTCGCAGCGGCAGAGGATCGCCGAACACCTTCCACTCGTGCGGGATCGCGTCCCGCACCGAGAAGGGCGCCACGAACATCCCGATGTACGGGGTGACCAGCAACGCACCGGCCACCAACGGGCCCAGCGGCGAGAAGCGCAGCGTGCCGAGCAGGCCCAGCAGGACACCGCCGACACCGAGGTACACGGCCGGCTCGATCAGGTTGGCGGTGTTGAACGTGCCGATCTCCACCCAGCGGTCGACCGTCCGGCTCGACCCGTCCTGCCCCAGTGTGACCAGCACCCAGGTGATGGGCGCCACCACCAGCCCGGCGAGGAAGCTCCAGAGATGTCGCATCCGCGCACCGTACCGTTTTCGACATGACTGAGCACCTCTCCGCCCCTCCAACCGGCAAGCCGACGTCGTACTCGCGCGTCACTCTCAGCAAGATCATGACCGCGGTGGACGTCAACCTGTACGGCACCGTGCACGGCGGGGTCCTGATGAAGTTCGTCGACGACGTGGCCGGGGCGGCTGCCGCCCGACACAGCGGAGGGACCGCGGTGACCGCGGCGATCGACGAGATCGTCTTTTCCGAGGCGGTCCGGGTCGGCGACCTGGTGCACGCGCACGCCCAGGTGAACTGGACCGGCCAGACCTCGATGGAGGTGGGCGTGCGGGTGGTCGCCGAACGGTGGGACTCGGCCGAGGACGCGCCGGTCCGGGTCGCCACCGCGTACCTGGTGTTCGTCGGCGTGGACGTGGGTGGGGCGCCGCGGGCGGTCCGCCCGGTGCTGCCCGAGACGGCGGAGGACGAGCGCCGGTACAAGGAGGCGGAGATCCGCCGAGCGCACCGGCTGGCCCGCCGCCGCGCCATCCAGGCCCACCGCGCCGGCTGACCCACATGAGGTGGCGGGTTGCAGTGTGGGACGGGCACGCGTCGGTTGGCCTACCCGGTGCGCAGAATGGCGCTTCGAGGTAGGGCAAGATGGCGCCACGGCCCAGTCACAGTGTCGTGTCGGGCCAGGGGGAGGGTGGAGCAGTGGGTGACATGCTGTGGACGCCGCCGGCGGACGTACGCGAGCGGTCCCGGATCGGTGCCTACCTGCGCTGGCTGCGGGAGCACCGCGGGTTGGACTTCGCCGACTACGACGCGCTGTGGCGCTGGTCCACCACCGACCTGGACGGGTTCTGGCGCTCGATCTGGGACCACTTCGAGGTGATCGCGCACACACCGCCGAGCGCCACCCTCGCCGAGCGGGGGATGCCCGGCGCCCGTTGGTTCCCCGACGCCACGCTCAACTACGCGGAGAACGTGCTGCGGATGCCGGGGCGGGCCGACGACGACCCGGTGGTGATCGCGCACGGGCAGACCCGCCCGCCGGTCACGCTTACCGCTGGGGAGTTGCGCGAGCAGGTCCGCCGGGTGTCGGCCGGGCTGCGCCGGCTCGGCGTCACCGCCGGTGACCGGGTGGCGGCGTACGCCCCGAACATCGCCGAGACGTACGTCCTGCTGCTGGCCACCGCCAGCCTGGGCGCGATCTTCTCGTCCTGCGCGCCCGAGTTCGGCACCCGCAGCGTCACCGACCGTTGGCAGCAGATCGAACCGACGGTGCTGGTCGCCGTGGACGGCTACCGGTACGGCGACAAGCCGGTGGACCGGCGTGCCGAGGTCGCCGCGATCCGGGCCGCCCTGCCGTCGCTGCGCCACACCGTCAGCATCGGCTACCTCGACCCGACGGGCCCCGCACCCGAGGGCGCGCTGGGCTGGGCCGAGCTGGCCGCACCCACCGACGAGCCGTTGACGTTCACGCCGGTGCCGTTCAACCACCCGCTCTACGTGCTGTACTCCTCGGGCACCACCGGCCTGCCGAAGCCGATCGTGCACGGCCACGGCGGCATCCTGCTGGAGCACCTGAAGATGCTCGCCCTGCACCACGATCTGGGCCCGGCCGACCGGTTCTTCTGGTTCACCACCACCGGCTGGATGATGTGGAACTTCCTGGTCTCCGGCCCGGCGGTGGGGGCGACCATCGTGCTCTTCGACGGCAACCCGGGGGTGCGGGCGGAACCCGGCCGGCCGGCCGAGCCTGACCTGGGCGCGCTGTGGCGGCTGGCGGCGGAGACCGGGACGACGTACTTCGGCACCTCCGCGCCGTACCTGCTGGCCTGCCGTAAGGCCGGGTTGGTCCCCCGGGAGGTCGCCGACCTGTCGGCGCTGCGCGGCGTGGGTTCCACCGGTGCGCCGCTGCCCGCCGAGGGCTTCCGCTGGGTGTACGAGACCGTCAGCGACGACGTCCAACTCCAGTCGCTCTCCGGTGGCACCGACGTGTGCACCGGGTTCGTCGGCGGGGTGCCACTGCTGCCGGTGTACGCCGGTGAGATCGCCTGCCGGGCGTTGGGCGCCAAGGTGGAGGCCCGTTCCGCCGACGGCACACCGGTCATCGGCGAACTCGGCGAGCTGGTGATCACCGAACCGATGCCGAGCATGCCGGTGGGCTTCTGGAACGATCCGGACGGCACCCGTTACGCGGAGGCGTACTTCGACGTCTACCCGGGCGTCTGGCGACACGGTGACTGGATCACCATCAACGAGCGGGGCGGCTGCGTGATCACCGGCCGCTCCGACGCCACCCTCAACCGTGGTGGGGTGCGTCTCGGCACCGCCGAGTTCTACTCGGTAGTGGAAGGGCTCGACGAGGTCCTCGACTCGGTCGTCGTGCACCTGGAGGACGACGAGGGCGGTGCCGGTGAGCTGCTGCTCTTCGTGGTGCTGGCCGAGGGTCTGGAGCTGGACGACCCGATGCGCGCGAAGATCTGCCGTGAACTGCGCACGGCGCTCTCACCCCGGCACGTGCCCGACGAGATCCACCAGGTGCGTTCGGTGCCCCGCACCCTCTCGGCGAAGAAGCTGGAGGTACCGGTCAAGAAGATTCTCACCGGCACCCCGGTCGACCAGGCCGCCGCGAAGGGTGCCCTCGCCAACCCCGAGTCCCTGACCGCCTTCGCGGCCCTCGCTCAGTCCCGCACGACGTCCTGACCCGCCCCGGCGGGGCGGGGCGGGCGTGGTCAGGAGAGGGAGTGCGTGACCTTTTCCGCTGTCAACCGGGCGGGCAGGCGGGCGGGGTCCTGGTTGGCGCACAGGACCACTGTGGCGGCCCGGGTCAGCGGGGCCAGCAGCCAGTCGACCGGGTCGGGGTGCCGGGCGGCGTCGATGAGGACCCGGGCGCCGGGGAGGATGCCCAACTCGGTGGCGCGGGCCTCGGCGCGGCTCAGCAGGTGCGCGTCGGTGGGGCCGGGGCCGGACTGCGGCGTGAAGTGGTCACCGTGTCCGCGTACCTCGACGACGTAGTCGACGAATCCGGGCGGCACCTGTCGAAGTGGGGCGGCGAGCGGGGCCAACCCGAGGGCGTAGCGCTCGTCGGCGGACCAGGACTGCGCCTCGTCGAACCTGTCGGCGGCGGCGAAGAGCACCCCCACCTCGCCCGGCGTGTCGACGACGCTCAGCTTGGCCGACCAGCAGGCCAGCAGCACCGCCGCGGTCTGCCAGTGTGGCGGCAGCACCACGCCGGCCGGGGTGCCCGGCGCGAGGCCGACCTCGTCGACGAGGAGGTTGGCGGTCTTCGCCACCCAGTTCGCCAACGTGACGCCGGAGAGTTCGGTGCGGTCGCCGGTGGCGTCGTCGTACCAGGTGAGCAGCGGTCGGGTCGGGTCGGACGCGATCGCGTCGGCGAACACCCGGGCAATGTTGTCGGCCATCGGCGCGAACGATACGCCCCTGCGGGCCGTACTCGATGACGATGACAAGTCGGCGTACCGTCGGGTCGCAGTCAGCGTCGGCCCCGCGCCCCGGCGTAGGCTTTACCCCCGGAGTGTTGTTCCCCACAGTCTCGCCAGTACAAGGAGTCGCCCCGTGACCGCCGGTCGCCCGCCCCGCGTGCTCATCGACGCCACGAGTGTCCCCACCGACCGTGGTGGTGTCGGTCGATACGTCGACGGTCTGCTCGGCGCCCTCGGCAAGGTGTGCGGGTCGGGGGTGGAGCTGGCGGTGGTCAGTCTCCGCACCGATCTTGAGCGGTACACCCGCATGCTGCCCGGCGCGGAGATCATCCCGGCCCCGGCCGCCGTGGCGCACCGTCCGGCCCGGCTCGCCTGGGAGCAGACCGGTCTGCCGCTGCTCGCCCAGCAGGTCGGCGCAGAGGTGCTTCACTCGCCCTTCTACACCTGCCCGCTGCGGGCCGGATGTCCGGTCACGGTCACCGTGCACGATGCGACGTTCTTCACCGAGCCGGAGCATTACGACAAGTCGCGCCGCACGTTCTTCCGCAGCGCCATCAAGACCTCGTTGCGCCGCGCCAACCGGGTGATCGTGCCCAGCAAGGCCACCCGGGACGAGCTGATCCGGTTGCTCGACGCCGACCCGACACGGATCGACGTCGCCTACCACGGCGTCGACCAGGCTGCCTTCCACGCTCCCACCGAGGAGGAGAAGGCTCGGGTGCGAGCGCGTCTGGGGCTGGGCAACAGCAGCTACGTCGCCTTCCTCGGTGCCAAGGAGCCGCGAAAGAACGTGCCCAACCTGATCCGTGGGTGGGCGCGGGCGGTGGCCGACCGGGTCGACCCGCCGGCCCTGGTGATCGCCGGTGGGCAGGGGCACGACGAGGACATCGACCGGGCGGTGGCCGAGGTGCCGTCGCACCTGCGTCTGCTGCGCCCCGGCTACCTCCGCTACGGCGACCTGCCAGGTTTCCTCGGCGGTGCCCTGGTCGCCGCGTACCCGTCCTACGGCGAGGGGTTCGGGCTGCCGATCCTGGAGGCGATGGCGTGCGCCGCCCCGGTGCTGACCACGCCCCGGCTCTCGCTGCCCGAGGTGGGCGGCGACGCGGTCGCGTACACCTCGGAGGACCCGGAGCAGATCAGCATCGACCTGGCCGCCCTGCTCGACGACGAGCAGCGACGGTTGTCGCTGGCGAAGGCGGGGTTCGACAGGGCCAAGGAGTTCACCTGGGAGTCCAGCGCCGAGGTGCACATCTCCGCGTGGAGTCGCGCCCGCTCCTGACCCTCCGCACCACTGCGGGTGACCCGTGCCACTTTGGGCAGGTACGTCGGGCATGATGTGCGGATGCTTTATGCGGTCATTCCGGCAGGTGGCAGTGGCACGAGGTTGTGGCCGCTGTCCCGCGCCGGCCATCCCAAGTTCCTCCACCCGCTGACCGGCACCAGCGCCTCATTGCTCCAGGCGACGGTCGAACGGCTCGCGCCGCTGACCACACCGGATCGGATCCTCGTGGTCACCGGCGCCGCGCACGTCACGGCGGTGGCACGGCAGTTGGCCGTGCTGCCGGAGGAGAACATCCTGGTCGAGCCCTCCCCCCGGGATTCCTGCGCGGCGATCGCGCTGGCCGCCGCGGTCATCGCGGCACGTGACCCGAACGCGGTGATGGGCAGCTTCGCGGCCGACCACCTGATCCGCGACCCGGACAGCTGGGTGTGCACCGTCCAGGAGGCGGTCCACGGGGCCCAGCAGGGCATGCTGATGACCGTCGGGATCACTCCGACCCGTGCGGAGACCGGCTACGGCTACCTGGAGACCGGCGATCCGACCGAGGGTGTGCCGTGGCGGCCGGTGACCGAGTTCAAGGAGAAGCCGGCCGCCGAGGTGGCCGAGGCGTACGTCCGTTCGGGCCGGCACCTGTGGAACGCGAGCATGTTCGTGTGGCGGGTGGACGTCTTCCTCGCCGAGCTGGCCCGCCAGCAGCCGGCGCTGCACGCCGGCGTCGCCGCGATCGCCGCCGCCTGGGGCACCCCGGAGCAGGACGACGTCCTGGGCGCGATCTGGCCGACCCTGCCGAAGATCTCCGTCGACTACGCGGTGATGGAGGGTGCGGCAACGGCGGGTCGGGTGGCGACGGTGCCGGGCGACTTCGGTTGGAACGACGTCGGTGACTTCCACACCCTCGGCGACGTGCTGTCGGCCGACGACGCGGGCAACGTGGTGCTCGGCTCGGAGGCCAAGCCGGGCGTGCTGCTGCGGGACAGCAGCAACCTCGTGGTCGTCCCGCAGTCGGGTCGGTTGGTGGCCGTGCTCGGTCTGCGCGACCTGATCGTGGTGGACACCCCGGACGCGGTGCTGGTCTGCCCGCGCGACCGGGCGCAGGACGTCAAGAGCCTCGTCGACGAGCTCAAGGGGCGAGGCGAAGAGGGCTACGTCTGACAGCGGCGAGGGCCGGTGCGACCAGTTGTGCGGTCCCGCCGGCCAGTGGCTCGGGCAGCTGGTCCGGTGGGAACCAGCCCAGCTCCTCGGCCTCGTCGCTGACCTGCTCCACGGCCGAGGGCGGGGCGATCACCGCGAACCGGACGTCGTAGTGCGCCGAGCCGCCCTGACACTGCACTTGGTGCACGTCCACGTCGATCGGCACCGGGTCGATGCGCAGGCCGGCGATCCCGGACTCCTCGGTGGCCTCGCGGAGCGCCGCGCCGACCAGGGTCTGGTCGGTCGGCTCGCAGTGCCCGCCGAGCTGCACCCAACGCCCGAACTTGCCGTGCAGGCAGAGCAGCACCCGGGAGCCGGTGGCGTCCAGCACCAACGCGCTGGCGGTGACGTGCCCCGGGCGGTGCTGCCGGCTCATCGCGATCGGGCCGGCGGCGAGCAACGCCAGCGTCCGGTCCCGCGCGCTGGCCGCGTCCGGGCTGGTGGGCTGCCAGCCCTTCAGCAACGCAATGGCGTCGGCGTGCAGCGCCTGGTAGGTCTCAGGGTCGGTCGGCTGGGCGGTCGGGCCGGTCATCACGGTGTCGGGCACCCCGCCACTCTACGAGCGTGTGCTCCGTACGCTGGCCCGGTGACCCTGCGACTCGTCGAATTCGTGGTGGCCGGTAACGAGGCCAGCGATCTGTTGCCGGTGCGGTCGGCGGCGCTGCTGCGCGCGTACGGGGCCCGGCGGGGCTTCTGGACGGTGCTGGACGAGGGGCCGGTGGAGCGTTGCCTGGCGCTGCTGCTGGAGCGCGACGACGGGGAGTGGACGGCCCTGCACGTGCCGGCGGATTCCGGTGTGGAGAACGGGCGGACCGAGGACGGTGAGGCGCTCGCCCACCACGACGGCTGGGTGTACGTGTTCGGCTCCCACTTCGGCTCGAAGGCAGGCCCGCTGCGCCCTCGGCGCGCCTTCGTGGCCCGGTTCCGCGAGGACGACGCGGCGGCCGGGCCGGTGCCGGTGCACGTGGTACGCAACTCGTTTCGCCTGCACCGGGCGGTGAACGACGCTCTCGCCGCGGCGCCGCTGACCCTCCTGCCGGCGGGGGAGCGGGTGCGGGAGCGGTTCATCGTGGAGACGCTGGCTCGGGGGACCGTCCGGGAGAAGAGCTGGGTGAGCCGGTTGGCCCCGGACGACCTGCCGTTGAACGTGGAGGCTGCGGCGTTCACCCCGGCCGGGACGGTGCTGCTCGGGCTGCGGTTTCCGGTCACCGATGCCGGTGAGCCGATCCTGGTCGAGGTGGCCGGTGTGCCCGGGATGTTCACGGCCGAGCGGGCCTGGCCCCGGGCGTTGGGCGCGTACGTGCTGACCGGCGTCACCGCGCCGGGGCAGCTGACCGGCTTCCGCGCGATCACCCCGACGGCGGACGGCGGGTACGCGGCCGTGATCGGCTCGATCGACGCGCTGGGGAAGGGGTCGGTCCTGCTCGACGACCATCCGGGTGGGGGTGAGGTCACCTCCCGGCACGTCCGCTTCCGGCTCACCGGTGGCGAGGCGGGCGACGGGCGGCGGCTCGTCGGGGAGCAGGTGGCGGACCTGGCCCCGTTTCACCACGTCGAGGGCGTGGCGGAGCTGGACGGACGGTCGTTCTACGTCACGGACGAGGACCATCGGGTCGCGCTCTGGGTCGGCTTAGCCGGCGCCGGGGGCGGATGACCGGACGGCACCTCCGCGGAGCAAGGGCCGCAGACCCTCGTGGTGCCGTCCGATCACCGGGGCCTCCCCGGTCCCGGTGCCCCCGGCAGCACGGGCGTCAAGGACGCACGGCGCCGTGTTCGGGCATGGGAAGCATGCCTAACCGGCCCCGGAGCCGTCGAGGTTTTTCAGTCCAGGCTTAAAGATGGAGATTACTGCCGGCCAGGTAGAGTCGAACGGTCATCCGGCATCCCCCCTGTCGGCGACACAGGAGCGCTCCATGCTGAAGATCCACTTTTCTGGGGAGGACATTCTCCGGACCCGGGTGGCGCCGGCGGCGGACCCGGTCTGGGAGCTGGTCCTCAGCCTGCACGTGCTGCGCGGCCGCACCCGCGATCCGCTGACCGCCAACTGGCGGCGCAGCGTGGCCCGGGATCTGCGCCAGAACTCCGCCTCCGAACAACTCCGCCTGCTCTTCGCGTTGAACCCGCCGCGTGGCTACTTCCCCGACTTCCTCACCCCGTACGCCAGCGTCGAGGGCTTCGAGGCCGGGCTGGACGCGCTCCGCCGGACCCCCGCCGAGTTGCTGCACCGGGACCTGAGCGTGCTGGCCGCCGAGAATCAGCTGCCCTCCTCCGCGGCAGCGCTCGCTCGCGGTGAGGTGTCGGCGCTGCACCACCTCGCGGAGTCGATGGAGCAGTACCGCTCGCTGGCAATCAGCCCGTACTGGGGCCGGATCCAGGCCGCGGTTGCGGCGGACCGCACGCGGCGGGCGCGGGCGCTGCTCGACGGCGGCGTCGAGGGCCTGCTCGCCAGCCTCCGGCCGGCGATGCGCTGGGAGAGCGGGGTGCTGGAGGTCCACAGCTACCCGCACAGCAGGGAGCTGCACCTGGACGGCCGTGGGCTGCTGCTGGTGCCGTCGTTCTTCTGCGCTGCGACCCCTGTCGCACTGCTCGACCCGGCGCTGCCACCGGTGCTGGTCTACCCGGTGGACCGGCTGGGAGCGCTGGTCTCCGCCGACGCCGACGCCGCGTCCGGTGCTGCCCGCGAATCACTCGCCGCGCTGCTGGGCCGCACCCGGGCGGCGGTGTTGCAGGCCAGCGACGAGGGCTGCACCACCGGGGAGGTCGCCCGCCAGCTCAACATCTCACCGGCGGCGGCGAGCCAGCACGCCACAGTCCTGCGCAACGCTGGTCTGCTGGTCAGCCACCGCGAACGCAACAGCGTGCTGCACACGTTGACCCCGCTGGGCCGGGCCATGCTGGACGCGTGACCCGGCCGTTCGCACAGGCCTTAGGGGGTTCTACAGGGCGAGCGCGGCGCTCGCCGGGCTGCCCGGCGGCGGCGGCAACAGTGTCGACCCGACACCCTGGGCGGCCAGGGCGACGCGCAGCCGGTGCAGGTCGGCGCCGAAACGGACCAGACCGAACGGCTCGACGGGCGTCGGGGCCGAGCCGAGCACCAGGTCGGCGCCGTCCGGCCACCCGGGCATCTCGGCGACCAGTCCGGCGCGTACCTCGGCCTCGTCGACCAGTGTGAAGACCGTGCCGGGGGCGACCACCCCGGCGACCGCGTCGATCGCCCGTCGCACCGCGGTCAGGTCCGCCGGTGTCGGGCCCGGACCGTCGGTCAGGGTGGCGGCGTCGGAGAGCCCGGCGGCGCGGGCTTCGGCGGTACCGAGCGAGAACAGGTCCTGCGCCGCGTCGCGGATCAGCGCCCGCGCGCCGCCGGCGTCGTCCGGGTTGCTGGCCGGCAGATAGCCCCGCACCACAGCGACGGGGACCTGATCGCACTTGCCCTTGATCAGTTCGCCGGCACCCGCCAGCTCGTCCACCACGGCCATCTGGGTCAACTGCAACTCGTTGCCGTACGGGTCGACCTCGCCCCGGTGGTCCCGGATCGCCGTCATGCCGGCCACCCCGAGCGCCACGTCGGTGAGCCCGTTGCGCCAGGGTCGTCCCATCGTGTCGCTGATGATCACGGCCAGATCCAGGTCGTAGCGCTCCCGAAGCGCGTCCCGAAGAGCCCGCGCCGAGGCGTCCGGGTCGACAGGCAGCAGCACCAGTTGGGTCTTGTCCACGTTCGACGCGTCGATCCCGGCCGAGGCCATGACGAAGCCGTGGTGGGTCTGCACGATCCGGGTCGCCCCCCGAGTGGCCACCACCCGGGCGGTCTCACCGGCCAGGACGTCGTCCCGGGCGGCCAGCCGTTCCGGCCCGTCCGCCGGCACGTCGACGAGCCGCCCCTCCGCCTTGGAAACGATCTTGCTGGTCACCACCAGTACGTCGCCGTTGCGCAGCCACGGCGCGGCAGTCGCGATCACCGCGGCCAGATCGTCACCCTCGGTCACGTGACCGATGCCGAGCACCGGCAGAATCTCCAGCCTCACGTCAACTCCACCGCGGCGCGGACCATAGCCGCCGTCGCCGCCTCGTCGGTCATCCGCAGCGGCACCGCGCGGACCGTCACCTCGGGCACCACGGTGCCCGCGTCCTCCTCGGCCACCAGCCAACCGTCGAGCAGACCGCCGCTCGCCCGGCCGCCGTAGAGCCGACCCACCCCCGCCGCGCTGCACTCCGCGCCGAGCACGGCCAGGCAACGGTCGGCCATCCCCCGCACCGGCGCGCCGCCGATGATCGGGGAGACACCCACCACCGGTGCCGGGCCGTCCGCCACCGCCGCACGCAGCCCCGGTACGGCCAGCACCGGCGCGACGCTCACCACCGGGTTGCTCGGCGCGATCAACACCAGGTCGGCCGAGGCGATCGCGTCCAGCACCCCGGGTGCCGGCTTCGCCGTCTCCGCGCCCACGAACACGAAGCGGTGCGTGAGGATGTCGGCGCGGTACCGCACCCACCACTCCTGAAAGTGGATCGCCCGCTGACCCTGGTCGTCCTCCACCACGGCATGGGTCTCCAGGCGGTCGTCCGTCGCCGGCAACAGGCGTACGCCCGGCTCCCAGCGGCTGGCCAGCGCCTCGGTGACCGCGCTCAACGGATAACCACCGTTGAGCATGGTGCTGCGGACCAGGTGGGTGGCGATGTCCTTGTCGCCGAGGCCGAACCAGGTCGGCTCGGCCCCGTACGCGGCCAACTCCTGTTTGACCGTCCAGCTCTCGCCGACCCGACCCCAGCCCCGTTCCGGGTCGGCGCCCCCGCCGAGGGTGTACATGACGCTGTCCAGGTCGGGGCAGATTTTCAACCCGTGTAACCACAGGTCGTCGCCGACGTTGACAACGGCGGTCACCTCAGCGCCGACGTCACGGGCGTACGCCCGGACGCCGAGCAGGAACCGGGCGCCGCCGATGCCGCCGGCCAGAACCACGATGCGCATGTCGACCATCCTCGCGCACGTGACGCCTCCGATCGGTGGGTGGCCCGGGAGACTAGGCTCACGGTCACCTGTCCGTTGATGCCCCGAGGGGGAGCTCGTGACCAGCCCCGCCGAGCCCGCGTCCGCCGACGCGACGCAGGCCCGCCAGCTGACCAAGCCACTACGGGAGCTCGCCGCGCTCGCGCTGCTCGGCGCCAACGCCGTGTTCCTCTTCGTGGGCCTGCTCCGGCTCATCGCCCCGAACGACTACAGCTCCTTCACCGACCGCGCGGGTAGCGCCTTCTACGCGTTCGTCGGGGTGGAGGCGGTGGGCCTCCCGCTGCTGGCGGTGCTGCTGGCCACGCACATCTCGCCGGTGTTGGCGAAGGCGAAGCTGATCACGCAGGCAGCTCTCGTCGAGTACGCGGTAAGCGCACTGTTCGGCACGCTGACCATGCTGATCTGGACGGTGGGCCGGCTGGCCGAGGCCGAGGTGCTCGACGCGCTGCTCGGTGTGCTCACCCGGTTCGCCTGGATGGTGATCTTCGCTATCGCCGCCTGGGTGGTCTACACCATCTGGCGTGCCCACTACTACGTGCCGCGAGCCAAGCCGCAGCCAGGCGTCTACGGCCAGCCCCAGCCGGGCTGGCCGCAGCAGCAGGGCGGTTGGCCGACCCCGGGCCAGCCCGGCAGCCAGCCGCAGGGTGGCTGGCCCGCTCCCGGCCAGCCCGGCGGCGGCTACCCGCAGGCTGGCCAGCCGGGTGGTGGTTACCCGCAAGCTGGTCAGCCGGGTGGCTACCCGCAGGCCGGCCAGTACGGCCAGCAGTCGCCACCGTTCCAGGCCCCGCAGTCGGCCCCGCCGCATCCGCAGTCGGCCCCGCCGCACCCGCAGTCGGCCCCGCCGCACCCGCAGTCCGCGCCGCCGCACCCCCAGTCGGCCCCGCCGTTCCAGGCGCCGCAGTCCGCGCCCCAGGCGAACCCCGCCCCTCAGTCGGCGCCGCCGTCCCCGGCCGTGCCGCCGTTCGGGCAGCCGCCGTCGGCCGACCCCACTCAGGCGATCCCGCGCCAGTCCGCCGACCCCACCGAGGTCATCTCCCACCCCACCGACCCGGACAACGACCGCACCCAACACATCAAGCCCAACGACCACCCCGACCAGCCCCGCTGACCCGCTGACCCGAAGTCCGCGCCGATCTTGCACTTTCGGTAGTCGAAACGAGCGAGCTGTCACCTAAGTCGGGACACAAACTGCAAGATCGCGAGGCTCCGGCACCACAACTCCGTCGATCATGGAGTTGTGGTGCCGGATTCGCGCTTTTACGAGACGCTTTGTCACCCACCACAACTCCTTGATCGACGGGGCGCACCGCGCGGGAGGCTGCGACCGGGCACGGCACGGCGCGGGGCGAGGTGGGGACTGGTTGGGTGGCGTCGGGCTGCGCATAGGGTGAGTGGATGGTTGATCGCACCCACTCCGGCCCGAGCGATGCGAGCGTGCGGCGGGCCCTGGGCCGGGCCGCGAACGGGCGGGCGCTGGATCTCGACGAGGCGACAGCGCTGCTGTCCGCTCGTGGCGACGCGCTCGACGAGCTGCTCCGGCTCGCCGGGGGAGTCCGCGACGCCGGGCTGCGGGACGCCGGGCGGCCGGGTGTGGTCACGTACTCCAAGAAGGTTTTCATTCCGCTGACCCGGCTCTGCCGGGACCGCTGCCACTACTGCACCTTCGCGACGGTGCCGCACCGGTTGCCAGCGCCGTTCCTGGACCGCGACGAGGTCCTCGCGATCGCCCGGGCCGGTGCCGCGCAGGGTTGCAAGGAGGCGCTGTTCACCCTGGGTGACCGGCCGGAGGAACGGTGGCCGGCGGCGCGGACCTGGTTGGACGAACGCGGTTACGACTCGACCCTGGACTACCTGCGCGCCTGCGCGGTGGCGGTGTTGGAGGAGAGCGGTCTGCTGCCGCACCTCAACCCCGGGGTGCTGTCCTGGTCGGAGCTGCAACGGCTCAAGCCGGTCGCGCCGAGCATGGGCATGATGCTGGAGACGACAGCGACGCGGCTGTGGTCCGAGCCGGGTGGCCCGCACTTCGGCTCACCGGACAAGGAGCCGGCGGTCCGGTTGCGGGTGCTCGAGGACGCGGGCCGGGTCGGGGTGCCGTTCACCACGGGCATCCTGATCGGCATCGGGGAGACCCCGGGGGAGCGGGTGGACGCGCTCTTCGCGATCCGTCGCGCCCACCGGGAGTACGGCCACCTCCAGGAGGTGATCGTGCAGAACTTCCGCGCCAAGCCGGACACGGCGATGCGCGGCATGCCGGACGCGGAGCTGCACGATCTGGCGGCCACGGTGGCGGTGGCCCGGCTGCTGCTCGGCCCGAAGGCCCGGATCCAGGCCCCGCCGAACCTCATCGCCGGCGAGTACGACCTGCTGCTGCGCGCCGGCATCGACGACTGGGGTGGCGTCTCCCCGCTCACCCCCGACCACGTCAACCCGGAGCGCCCCTGGCCGCAGATCGACGAGTTGGCCCGGCACACCGAGCTGGCGGGGTTCACGCTGCGGGAGCGGTTGACGATCTACCCGGAGTACGTGCGTGCGGGTGACCCGTGGCTCGATCCTCGGCTGCTGCCGCACGTCGGCGCCCTGGCCGATCCGTCGACGGGCATGGCGGTCGAGTCGGCGATGCCGCAGGGACGACCGTGGCAGGAGCCGGAGGAGGTGTTCGGCGGGCGGGTCGACCTGCACGCCACCATCGACACCACCGGCCGCACCGACGACCGGCGCGGCGACTTCGACAGCGTCTACGGCGACTGGTCCGAGGTCGCTGGCAAGGTCACCCCGGAGGCGACCGCCCGCCGGGCGGGCATACCCGTGGCGCCGGCCGGGAGTGGTGCGGACCGTGACCTGGCGGCCGGGTTGCGGCTCGCCGCCGACGACCCGGCGGCGCTGCTCGATCCCTCGCACACCGATGCCGCGCTGGCGCTGTTCGGCGCGGACGGCCCGGCGCTCGACGAGTTGTGTCGCCTCGCCGACGACGTGCGCCGTGCGGCGGTCGGCGACGACGTCACCTACGTGGTGAACCGCAACATCAACTTCAGCAACGTCTGCTACGTGGGCTGCCGCTTCTGTGCGTTCGCGCAGCGTGAGCGGGACGCCGACGCGTACCGGCTCTCCGTCGAGCAGGTCGCGGACCGGGCGGAGCAGGCGTGGGCGGCCGGTGCCAGCGAGGTGTGCCTCCAGGGCGGCATCGACCCGAAGATGCCGGTCACCGGGTACGCCGACATCGTGCGCGCGATCAAGGCCCGGGTGCCCGAGATGCATGTGCACGCATTCTCGCCCATGGAGATCGTCACCGCCGCCGCGAAGGCCGGGGTGCCGGTCCGTGAGTGGTTGCTCCAGCTGCGCGAGGCCGGGCTGGACACCATTCCGGGCACCGCCGCCGAGATCCTCGACGACGACGTGCGCTGGGTGCTGACCAAGGGCAAACTCCCGGCCGCCGCCTGGGTCGAGGTGGTCAGCACCGCCCACGAGCTGGGCATCCGGTCCAGCTCCACGATGATGTACGGCCACGTCGACCACCCCGGGCAGTGGCTGGCGCACTTCCGGGTGCTGGCCGGGGTGCAGGACCGCACGGGCGGGTTCACCGAGTTCGTGGCGCTGCCGTTCGTGCACACGAATGCTCCGATCTATCTGGCGGGTATCGCCCGCCCGGGGCCGACGTGGCGGGAGAACCGGGTGGTGCACGCCATGTCCCGGCTGCTGCTGCACGGCCGGATCGACAACATCCAGTGCTCCTGGGTGAAGCTCGGCGACGAGGGCACCGTCGCGATGCTCCAGGGCGGCTGCAACGACCTGGGCGGCACGCTGATGGAGGAGACCATCTCCCGGATGGCAGGCTCCGACAACGGTTCGGCGCGTACCGAGGAGCAGTTGCGGGCCATCGCGAAGGCCGCCGGTCGTCCGGCGCGCAAGCGGTCGACTGCGTACGGTCACGCCCGGCCCTGACGTCGAACCTTTCCCCGCCACCGGCCGTACCACGCGATGCCGGTGGCGGTCGCGGCGAGGACCGCCGCCGGTGTCCCCTCAGGGGCCCGGCGGCGTCGCGAGACGGCACCGGACCCGTCCGTCTCCGCGGGCGCGTTCGCGCCACCGCCGGAAAGGTTGCCCATGACCAGTGATCAGCGGAAGCGGCAGTGGCCGCGACTGACCCGCCGGCAGACGTTGACCGCCGCGGCGAGCGCCACCCTCGGCGCCGCCGCGCTCACCGTGCCGGGCCTGTCGGCCGCGCAGAACGCCCCCGGAGCGGCCGGACGTGCCGACGAACCGATCGTCGTGCACCTCCGTGACGCCGACTCCGGAACGATGGACGTCTTCGTCGGTGAGAGGCGCATCGAGGTACGCGACCGCAGCCTGGCGGACCGGTTGCGGCGCGCCGCCCGGCGCTGACCCGACCTTCCGCTCCGCCATCCTGTCCCCGCCCAGTGAGGTTGGTCCGTCATGTCTTCCCACCGCGAGGCCCCGGAGATAGCCAAGGATCCGGTCGCCGACAGCTCCGACCTGTACGCGTTCGTCAGCCCCGACAAACGCGACACGGTCACGTTGATCGCCAACTACGTGCCGTTGCAGCTCCCCTCCGGGGGCCCGAACTTCTTCGAGTTCGGCGACGACGTGCGCTACGAGATCCATATCGACAACGACGGTGACGGTCGCCCGGATGTCACCTACCGGTTCGAATTCACCACCGAGATCACCAACCCGAACAGTTTTCTCTACAACACCGGCCCGATCGATTCGCTGGACAGCAAGAACTGGAACCGGCGGCAGTTCTACAGCCTGACCCGGGTGGCCGACGGCCGCGAGCACCGGCTGGCCCACAAGCTGCAGTGCCCGCCGTGCAACGTCGGTCCGCTGTCCACGCCGAAGTACGCCGACCTGGTGCGGCAGGCCACCTACTCGCTCTCCACTGGGGAGCGGGTCTTCGCCGGGCAACGCGCCGACGGGTTCTTCGTCGACCTCGGGGCGATCTTCGACCTCGGCACGCTGCGGCCGTTCCAGCAATTGCACGTCGCGGGGAAGAAGATCTTCAAGGCCGAGGGGGAGCCGGTCAACGCCACCGACCGGATGAACGTGCACAGCATCGCCGTGCAGGTGCCGTTGGAGCGGGTGCGTCGGCGCGCCAACCGCTACGGTGCCACGGATCGGGCCTCGGTGATCGGGGTGTGGACGTCGGCGTCGCGCCGGCAGGTGCGGGTGCTCGGCGACCGGGGCGCGGCGGACACCAGCACCGGCCCGTTCACCCAGGTCTCGCGGTTGGGGAACCCACTGTTCAACGAGGTCATCGTGCCGATGTCCAAGAAGGACCTGTGGAATTCGCTGCCGCCGTCGGAGGACAAGCGGTTCGCCCAGTTCGTCGAGCAGCCCGAGCTGGCCGCGTTGCTGCCGGCGCTCTACCCGGACGTCTTCCCCAACCTGGACAAGCTCACCAAGGCGAAGAAGGCCCGGGCCGACCTGGTGGCGATCCTGCTCACCGGCGTGCCGGCCGGGCTGATCGACGGCTTCACCAACACCACAGGCGACGTGCAGGCCGACATGCTGCGACTGAACACCGCGATCCCGCCGACCAGGCGCCCGGACCGGTTCGGGGTGCTCGGCGGCGACCTGGCCGGCTTCCCGAACGGGCGGCGGGTCGGCGACGACGTGGTCAGCATCGCCCTGCGGGCCATCGCCGGGGTCACCGTCCCGTTGGTGGACAAGACATTCCGCCCGGACGCGGCGGCCGCCGCGGTCACCCCGGGGCTGAGCGCCGCCGACGTGACAGCGCCGTTCCTCGGAAACTTCCCCTACCTGGGCACGCCGTACGACGGGTTCAACAACCCGTCGGCGGCGTCCTGACCGGGGCGGGGAGCGCGGATGCACGAGCACGCGTACGGGCCGACGGAGACGGGGACCGTCGTCCTCGATCTGGGCGGTGACACCGGTGCGCTGATCGTCTACACGGGTCGGGATCTGCGCGGCCGGGAGATCGAGATCAGCCGCGACGACGACCGGCGGGTCCACTCGGCGGTGCGTGAGCGCCTGGTGCGCGACGGCTCGTTCCACAGCGCGGTCTATCCCGATCTGCCGAGCGGGATCTATACCGTCTGGTGGGATGATCACACGTCTGCCGGCACCATCACTGTCCATGGTGGAGCGGTGGCCGAGTTTGTCTGGCCGAGCAGCGGTTTTGGGGCCGCCGTCTGACCTCGACGCACCTGTTTCACCCCAGCGCCCCGTCCACATTGTGGACGGGGCGCGAGTCCTGTCCGCAGCTCGACGGGCGGTCTGCGCCGCACCGCGTTAACCTGTCCCCCATTCAAGATCAGCTTAGGGGTGACGGTCTCTGGTGCCGGCCGCTCAGCGACTCGTCGGAGAAGCGCCACGGCAGAAAAGTCGGGCAACTCGCCGGAGAGGGCGTTACTCGGCCGGGGTCTGAATCGATAGGGCAGGTTGCGAGGCTGGACGGCCCGAGTGGCCGACCGGGGGTGTCGGGAGGGCGACTCCATTATCAAGTTTGGCTTGACGGCGCACGCATTACACGCGTGTAATTTGAATGGGGTTGTTCGCGCGGAACGCAACAAAACGGGACGGGATGGACAAGCACGCCTTTCGCGTGGGGGGTTGCAGCGGCGATGACGCCGGTGCGCGACAAGGAGGCATTTGATGGACGGCCAGCTTGAGGTGGCCGACCTGCTCGGAAACGCGCCGGAGTGGCAGGAGCGGGCGTTGTGCTCGCAGACCGACCCCGAGGCGTTCTTTCCCGAGAAGGGCGGCTCGACCCGTGAGGCGAAGCGGATCTGCTCGCGTTGCGAGGTCAAGACCGAGTGCCTCGAATACGCACTGGGTCACGACGAGCGGTTTGGCATCTGGGGTGGGCTCTCCGAGCGGGAGCGGCGCAAGTTGAAGCGGCGGGCCGCCTGAGCGGTGCGCGGGGCTGCCTGCGCGTTGTGAGAGGTCTGCGTGGTTCGAGGGGCCGCCTGCGGTGGTTCGGGAGTCGAGGCGAAGGTTGCCTCAGCGGTGTGAGGGGCGGGGCTGCCGGGGGGCGGCCTGAGGTCGGGGCGGCGGGGGCCGCCCGACCGTCCGCTTCCCGCGCGGTCGGCCCGTCGGGCTCGGCTCAGGCGAGCTCGTCCGGATCCACCCCGAGAAGGTTTGCCACCTGTTCGATGATCACGTCATGGACGAGATCGGCGAGGTCCTCACGGTCCATCGCCCGGAACTCCAGGGGCCGCCGGTACAGCACGATCCGCGGCGGCACCTCCTGCCGGCCCGGGCGGCCGGGCAGCAGCCGGGCCAACGGGACCTCGCCGTCCTCCAGCACGTCCGAGTCGTAGACGTTCAAGTCCGGCGGGACGTCCTCGACAGCGAACTCGACCCCGGCCAGCTCCTTGGCGAACCGACGCTCCAGCGTCTCGACGGTGTCCAGGACCAGGTCGTCGAAGACCTCGGCCTTGGTCCGCGCCAGCGGCACAGTGGCCGGAACCAGCCGCCCACGCAGGCCCCGCCCGTGCCGGTCACGATGCCCACGCCGGCCAGAGGCAGGGCGGCGGTGTTCCGGGCTCGTCATGAGGCAAAGGGTAGCGCCCGTGTCGGGCTGGTCAGCGGCAGCGCCGCTCCCGTGGCGCGGCGCGCCCAGAACGTTCGACTGTGATCACCATGACGGGCGTGTCGCAACGCGAAGCGATGCGCCGGACCCGGTAATGGAGATACCCTGCCGCACGTGAGGTCACCACGGCGCTGCTCCCGTAACGGCTGCCCCCGGCAAGCGGTCGCCACATTGACCTATGTCTACAACGAGTCGACAGCGGTGGTGGGGCCGCTGGCGGCATTCGCCGAGCCGCACACGTACGACCTGTGCGAGCCGCACGCCCGCAGCCTGACCGCGCCGCGGGGCTGGGACGTCGTCCGGCACGAGGGCGAGTTCGAACCGCCGCCGCCCACCACGGACGACCTGGTCGCGCTGGCCGAAGCGGTCCGCGAAGCCGCCCGCCCGGCCCCCCGCCCTCCGGAGCCGGACCAGAACCGTCCCGAGAACCCCCACCAGACCGGCCGCCGAGGCCACCTCCGCGTAATCCCCCCCAACCACTAAACCCCGCGCCCCAGAGGCCCGCCGCGCCCAACGGCCCGGCCCGGCCCGGCCGCGCCTCCTTCCGGCGTTGATCATGAAGTTATTGCCCCGCGCCTCGGCGTGTCGTGGCAATAACTTCATGATCAACGGGGTGGGGGTGGGGGTGGGGGTGGGGTGGGGTGGGGGGTTAGAGCTTGGTCCAGGCTTGGGTTAGGACTGTGCGGAGGATCTGCTCGATCTCGTCGAAGTGCTGCTGCTCCGCGATCAGGGGCGGGGCCAGCTGAATGACGGGGTCGCCCCGGTCGTCGGCCCGGCAGTAGAGGCCCGCCTGGAACAGTGCGGTGGAGAGGAAGCCGCGCAGCAGGCGCTCCGACTCGGCCTCGGTGAAGGTCTCCCGGGTGGTCTTGTCCTTGACCAGTTCGATGCCGTAGAAGTAGCCGTCGCCGCGCACGTCCCCGACGATCGGAAGGTCGTGCAGCTTCTCCAGGGTGGCGCGGAAGGCGTCCTCGTTGGCGCGTACGTGCCCGACCAGGTCCTCGCGGGCGAAGACCTCCAGGTTGGCCAGCGCCACCGCGCAGGAGACCGGGTGCCCACCGAAGGTCACCCCGTGGGCGAACATGCCGGTCTCGGTGAGGAACGGTTCCATCAGCCGGTCGCTGGCGATCATCGCGCCGAGCGGGGCGTAGCCGGAGGTGATGCCCTTGGCGGTGGTGATGATGTCCGGCTGGTAGCCGTAGCGCACCGCGCCGAAGTACTCGCCCAGCCGCCCCCACGAGCAGATCACCTCGTCCGAGACGAGCAGTACGTCGTACGCGTCGCAGATCTCCCGTACCCGCTCGAAGTAACCGGGCGGCGGTGGGAAGCACCCACCGGAGTTCTGCACCGGCTCGAGGAAGACCGCGGCGACAGTGTCCGGGCCTTCCCGCTCGATGGCCCGTCCGATCTCGTCGGCGGCCCAGCGGCCGAACGCCTCGGGGTCGTCGCCGTGCTCGGGCGCCCGGTAGAAGTTCGTGTTCGGCACCTTGATCGCACCCGGCACCAGTGGCTCGAAGTCGCTCTTGATGCCGGGCAGGCCGGTGATCGACAGGGCGCCCATCGAGGTGCCGTGATAGGCGATGTAGCGGCTGATCACCTTGTACTTGTTGGGCTTCCCGGTGCGCTTGAAGTACGCGCGGGCCAGCTTCCACGCCGCCTCGACCGCCTCGGAGCCGCCGGTGGTGAAGAAGATCCGGTTGAGGTCGCCGGGGGTGAGCGCGGCGATCCTTTCGGCCAGCTCGACGGCCTTCGGGTGCGCGTACGACCAGAGCGGGAAGTAGGCAAGCTCGCCGGCCTGCTTGGCGGCGGCCTCGGCCAGCTCGGTGCGGCCGTGGCCGGCGTTGACCACGAAGAGCCCGGCGAGCCCGTCCAGGTAGCGGCGACCCTGCGCGTCCCAGACGTACGCTCCCTCGCCGCGCACGATGGTCGGCACCTCGCCGGCGGAGTAGCTCGCCATCCGGGTGAAGTGCATCCAGAGGTGGTCGGTGGCGTTGGCCATGTCAGCCCCATCGGTCGTCGGGCCGGTCAAAGGGGTGAGGCCGGCCGCTCTGCCAACGGTTATCGCACAGTCGAGACCTCCGGGGCAAGTGTTATCGGCGGTACCACGGTTAGTTGGCGACGGATTCAGCGTGCAGGCGTCACGGTGGCAACGGAATCCGTACTGCTGTCCGGCTGGATGATCGTCGGGCGGCAGGAGTCGGAAGTGTGCTGCTGGCGGCCTTTGGAGCTGAATCGTCTGCGACATCACGGCCGCCGGTCCGGATGAGCCTGGCTCGGTGCCAGTGTCCTTCCGGGTTCGCCCTGCGGATCGCCGAATCGTTTGCGACATCAGCTCCAAAGGACCCGCCCGGTGGTGGTGCCTCCCTCGGCGGCCGGATCGATCCACACTGGTTCGCTGAAATCGCGGTGTCCGGACGTGGTGGATACCGCGACATCGGTGGAGTCGAGTTGATCAAGCGTGGGGGGAGGGGCCTCGCGGGGCCGGCGAGGCGCGGACTGGAGGTCGGGAGGGTGAGTCTTGGGTCGGGGATCGCGCGGGCTGGGGGTCGGGAGGGGTGTGCTGGAGGTCGGGAGGGGTGGGCCTCAGGTCGGGGGAGGCGCTGCCCTCGGGACGCTTGCGGGGCACGTGGGGACGGCCTGGGGGCGTCCGGAATGCGCGCCAACACGTCACACCGCAACACGCCGGTAGAGCGCAGACACCGACACCCAGCGTGACTAACGTCCCCCGCGACGTGTACCGAGCGGCCCCGTCTGCTGGCCACAGGGAGCTGCGACACGGATGACCGACACGGATGACCGACACGGACGACCGACGCGGATGACCGACACGGGGAAGCGGTACGGGGAAGCGGCACGGACCAGCGGCACGGACCAGCGGCACGGACCAGCAGCACGGACCAGCGGCACGGGAAGCGGGCACGGCGGAGCGGCGGAGGGGTCTGGTGGCGAACGAGGCGTTGCGGGTGGCGATGGCCGAGGCGGGGGAGACGGTTGAGTCGTTGGCCGCGAAAGTGGGCGTCGACCCGAAGACGGCGGCGCGGTGGCTCGCCGCTGGGCGCATCCCGCATCCGCGTACCCGGGTGGCGGTGGCTCAGGTGCTGCGCCGGGAGGCGGCCGATCTCTGGCCTGAGCCGTTCCGCCGCCGCGACCTGCCGTGGTTCCGTCCGTGGGCCGAGCTGGAACAGGACGCGACGTCACTCCGGTGGTATGAGCCGCTGCTGGTGCCGGGTCTGCTGCAGACCGAGGGGTACGCCCGGGCGATCCTGGGCACCGGTGGGCTGGTCGCACCGTCCGAGGTGGACGAAGTTGTGGCGAGCCGCCTCGACCGGCAGGCAGTCCTGTGCCGCGATGCCCCACCGCAGCTCGTGGCGGTGATCGACGAGGTGGTGCTGCGCCGACCGGTCGGCGACAGCGCCGTGATGGCCGGCCAACTGGCCCACCTCGCCACAGTGGCCGAGTGGGAGCATGTGCAGGTCCGGATCATCCCGGCCGAGAGCCCGTGGCACACCGGGTTGGCCGGACCCTTCATTCTCGGGCGGCTGCCCGACGGGGCGGAATTGGCGTATCTCGACAATCAACTCCGCGGTCAGGTCGTGACCGACCCCCTCGACGTCGCTAGCCTGGGACGCAGGTGGGAGAGCGTCACCGGCGAGGCGTTCCCCCGACGACGGTCGATCGAGCTGATCAGGGAAGTGGCCACGACATGGACATGACCGACGCCCGGTGGCGCACCGCGACCCGCAGCAGCAACAACGGTGGCGCTTGTGTCGAGGTGGCCGACAACCTGCCTGGTCGGGTGCTGGTACGCGACAGCAAGGACCGCGACGGCGGCACCCTGACCTTCGCCCCGACCGCCTGGACGTCGTTCGTCGGCGCGGTGAAACCGGGGCGTCAGGCCGTACCCCAGGTGTAGGTCTGCTTGCGCAGCTTGAGGTAGACGAACGCCTCGGTGGAGATCACCCCTGGCACCGCGCGCAGTCGTTGCAGGATCTCCAGCAGGTGGTCGTCGTTGCGGCAGACCACCTCGGTGAGCAGGTCGAACGACCCGGCGGTGATCACCACGTAGTCGACCTCGTCCAGCTCGGCCAGCCGGTCCGCGACCGCCTCCAGGTCGCCGTCGGTGCGTAGGCCGATCATCGCCTGCCGGTTGAAGCCGAGCTGGAGCGGATCGGTCACCGCCACGATCTGCATCACCCCGGAGTCGAGCAGTCGCTGCACCCGCTGACGGACGGCCGCCTCGGACAGGCCCACCGCCTTGCCGATCGTCGCGTACGGGCGGCGGCCGTCCTCCTGGAGCTGCTCGATGATCTGCTTGGCCACGTCATCCAGCAGAGCGTGATTGGCGCCTTCACGGACAGCGACGCGTCGACTCCCGTTGCTGTTCTCGTGCTGCCGGTTTGTCATTGCCCGCTCCCCATGTCCCGAATCCTGATGTCGCGCGTGTATCACCGCGTAGTCTGGCGTATTTCGTCGTGCATCGCTATTCCCACAACGGAATCCCTTGTAAGGGAGGTCACCTCATGTCAGGATCAGTCGTCCATGGCACTTGACCCTCCCGACATTCCCGCCGGCGTGCCTCCCCCGTCCCGCCCGCCGACGATGACCCCCTAGGAGTCGTCATGCGTACTCCCCTCCGGCCCCTCTCCCGGCGTGGACTGCTCACCGGCACTCTCGGTTCGGCCGCCCTGCTCACCATGGGCGGCAGCCTCGCGGGCTGCGGCACCAAGGGCGCGCAGCAGACCGAAGCTGGTTGCGTCAGCGAGGACCTCTCCGGCACCGAGAAGAAACTCGCCTTCGCCAACTGGCCGCAGTACATGGACGTTGACGACGCTGACGAGTCCAAGCGGCCGAGCCTCGACGAGTTCATCACGAAGACCGGCATCCAGGTGACCTACACCGAGGACATCAACGACAACAACGAGTTCTTCGGCAAGGTGCAGAACCAGCTTGCCGCCTGTCAGAGCACCGACCGCGACATCATCGTGCTGACCGACTGGATGGCGGCCCGGATGATCCGGCTCGGCTGGATCCAGAAGCTGGACCCGGCGAAGATCCCGAACGTGCAGGCCAACCTGCTTCCGTCGCTGCTCAACCGCCCCTTCGACACCGAGAACCGGATCTCCATCCCGTGGCAGTCCGGCCTGGCGGGCCTGGCGTACAACGGCAACGTCACGAAGGAACTGCGGACCGTCGACGAACTGCTCACCCGCCCCGACCTCAAGGGCAAGGTGACAGCGCTCAGCGAGATGCGCGACACAATGGGCCTGCTGCTCGGGTCGAACGGACACGACCCGGCCAACTTCACCGCCGCCCAGTTCGACGACGCCCTCAACAAGCTCAAGAAGGCAGTCGACTCCGGGCAGATCCGCAAGTTCACCGGCAACGACTACGCGCCCGACCTGGCCAAGGGCGACATCGCCGCGTGCATCGGCTGGTCCGGCGACGTCATCCAACTGTCCGGTGAGGACGAGAAGGTGCGGTTCGTCGCGCCGGACTCGGGCGTGATGCTCTACAGCGACAACATGATGGTCCCCAACAAGGCCACCCACAAGGGCAACGCCGAAGCGCTGATCAACTACTACTACGAGCCGGCGGTCGCGGCGAAGCTGGCCGCGTACGTCAACTACATCTGCCCGGTCAAGGGCGCTCAGGCCGAGATGGAGAAGATCGATCCCGAGCTGGCCGCCAACCCGCTGATCTTCCCGGACGAGGCGCTGCTGTCGAAGTCCAAGGTGTTCATGGCCCTGGACGAGAAGCAGGAAAAGGAGTACGAGGGCAAGTTCCAACAGGTCATCGGGGCGTGATGAGGATGGCGCGCGAGACACCCGCCGGCGACCTGCGCCTGGCCGACCTCACCAAACGGTTCGGCGTCTTCACCGCTGTGGACGACCTGAGCCTGACCGTCGAGCAGGGCTCGTTCTTCGCGCTGCTCGGCGCGTCCGGCTGCGGCAAGACCACCACGTTGCGGATGATCGCCGGCCTGGAGGAGCCGACCAGCGGCCAGGTTCTGCTCGGTGACACGGACATCGCCCGGCTGCGGCCGTACAAGCGGCCGGTGAACACCGTCTTCCAGAGCTACGCGCTCTTTCCGCACCTCACCATCTTCGAGAATGTGGCCTTCGGGCTGCGCCGACGCGGCATCCGCTCGGTCGACGACGAGGTCTCTCGGATGCTGTCGCTGGTGCAGCTCGACGGCTATGGCAACCGCCGACCCGCCCAGCTCTCCGGGGGGCAGCAGCAGCGGGTCGCGCTTGCCCGCGCGCTGATCAACAGGCCGCAGGTGCTGCTGCTCGACGAGCCGCTGGGCGCACTCGACCTCAAGCTGCGCCGACAGATGCAGATCGAGCTGAAGCGCATCCAGACCGAGGTCGGCATCACCTTCGTGCACGTCACCCACGACCAGGAGGAGGCCATGACCATGGCCGACACCGTCGCGGTGATGAACGCCGGCCGGATCGAGCAGTTGGGCGCCCCGGCCGACATCTACGAGTTTCCCGCCACCGCCTTCGTGGCGAACTTCCTCGGCCAGTCCAATCTGCTCGCCGGCGAGGCCACCGGCGTCGGCGGCGGCGACGTCGCGGTGACGGCGCACGGCACGCGCTTCTCTGTGCCCGCCGGCCGCGCACGGGCCGAGAGCGGTCCGGTCCACCTGGGGGTACGCCCGGAAAAGCTGATTCTGGTCGGCTCCGCCGACCAGGTGCCCGCCGGGCATCAGCACGTCACCGGAGTGGTCACCGACGCCTCCTACGTGGGAGTCAGCACGCAGTACCTGCTGCGCACCGGCTGGGGCACCGAGTTGTCGGTCTTCGCCGCCAACAGCGGAACGTCGACGACAGTGGCGGTCGGCAGCGAGGCCGTGGCGTACTGGGATCCGCGGCACGCGTTCCTGCTGCCCCGCGACGCCGCCGACACCGACCGGACGTCACCGGTGCTGGACGAGCCGGTGGGTGTGTCGTCGTGACCCTGCTGGCCCCCACCGGGTCGGGGCGCCCGCCCGCCGCGCCACCGGCAGCCCGGTCCGGGCGACGCCGACTCCTGCCGTACCTCCTGTTGTTGCCGGGTGCGGCCTGGCTGCTCATCTTCTTCGGTGTGCCGCTCGTGCAGTTGGCGGCGGCCAGCCTGTACGACCCCAGCGGCTCGCTCTCCACCGGGTACGCGATGACCTGGGCGGTCGGCAACTACCCGGACGTGCTCCAGGCGTACTGGCCGCAGTTCCTGCGCTCGTTCGGCTACGCCGGGCTGGCCCTGGTGCTGGCGTTGCTGCTGGGCTACCCACTGGCGTACGCCATCGCGCAGAAGGCCGGCCGCTGGAAGAACCTGCTGCTGGTGTGCGTCGTCGCCCCGATGTTCACCAGCTTCCTGGTCCGCACCCTGGCCTGGAAGACGATCCTGTCGGACAACGGCGCACTCGTCGGTCTGCTGCGCGACGTGCACCTGCTCGCCCCGGACGGTCGGCTGCTGGCCACCCCGTTCGCTGTGGTGCTCGGCCTGACGTACAACTTCCTGCCGTTTTTGGTGCTGCCGCTGTACGCGAGCCTGGAGCGGCTTGACCCGCGGTTGCTGGAGGCGGCCACCGACCTGTACGCGAGCCCGGTGCAGGCGTTCCGTCGGGTGACGCTGCCGCTGTCCATGCCCGGTCTGGTCGCCGGCACGCTGCTGTTCTTCATCCCGGCCAGCGGCGACTACATCAACGCGGAGCTGCTCGGCACCCCGAACGAATACATGATCGGCAACGTCATCGACTCGGCGTTCCTGGTCCGACTGGACTACCCGCAGGGCGCCGCGCTGTCGTTCCTGCTGATGGCGGCGATCCTCGCGGTGGTCTTCGGCTACCTCCGTCGAGCCGGCACGGAGGAGGTCCTGTGAGCGCGAGGAGTGCAGCGCAGCGGAGCCCCGCAGTCGCGAACGAAGGGCGGCTCCGATGAGGGTTTCCCGCTGGTTGGCGGACCGCTGGGTGATGATCGTGGCGTTGCTGGTGCTCGGCTACCTGGCGCTGCCGATCCTGGTGGTGGCGGGGCTGTCGTTCAACCGGCCGTCGAGCCGGCTGTCGTACGACTTCAACGAGTTCACTCTGGACAACTGGCGGCAGCCGTGCGCCACCTCGGACATGTGCGACGCGGTGGTCCGCAGCGTGCAGATCGGCTTCATCGCCACGGTGGTCGCCACAGTGCTCGGCACCCTGATGGCGTTCGCGCTGGTCCGGCACCGCTTCCGGGGCCGATCCGGGATCAACGTGCTGATCTTCCTGCCGATGGCCACCCCGGAACTGGTGATGGGCACGTCGCTGCTGGCCCTGTTCGTGTCGGCGGGCGTACCGCAGGGTTTCTGGACCATCGTGATCGCGCATGTGATGTTCTGCGTGTCGTTCGTGGTGGTCACCGTCAAGGCGCGGCTCGCCGGGATGGACCGGCGGCTGGAGGAGGCCGCCATGGACCTCTACGCCAACGAGTGGCAGACCTTCCGGCGGATCACCCTGCCGCTGGTGCTGCCCGGCATCGTGGCCGCCGCGTTGCTGGCCTTCTCGCTCAGCTTCGACGACTTCATCATCACGAACTTCAACGCCGGCACCACCGTCACGTTCCCGATGTACGTCTGGGGCGCCGCCCAGCGTGGCATCCCACCGCAGGTCAACGTGATCGGCACGGCGATGTTCGCTGTCGCGTTGCTGCTCGTGGGGCTCAGCTCGCTGCGCGGTCGACGGGCCCGCCGCGCCGCGCTGCTGGCAGGGCCGTCAGGTCACCCGCGTCGGTCGTCATGACCCTTTCGAATGCGGATCGTCCGACCGGTGTGCCGTCATGACGCTCCCACATACCGGCCGGGCGTTGGCCGACGCGGCACCCGTGCCGTACTGGCTCGACCGCCCGGACCGCCCCGACCCGCTACCGCCGCTGAGCGGTCGGCACTCCGCCGACCTGCTGGTGATCGGCGGCGGTTACAGCGGACTGTGGGCCGCGCTGTTGGCGAAACAGGCTGACCCGGACCGGGACGTCCTGCTCGTCGACGCCGGGACCTGCGGTTGGGCGGCCTCCGGGCGCAACGGCGGTTTCTGCGCCGCCTCGCTGACCCACGGCCTCGCCAACGGTGTCGACCGGTTCCCCGACGAGGTCGGCGAGCTGGAACGCCTCGGCCGGGACAACCTGGACGCCATCGCCGCCACCGTCGAGAAGTTCGACATCGACTGCGACTTCGAGCGCACCGGTGAGCTGGCCGTCGCCGTCGAGCCGTACCAACTCGACGGGTTGGCCGCCGACGCGGACCTGGCCCGCCGGTACGGCCACCGGGTGCGGTTGCTCGACCGGGACGAGGTGCGCGCCGAGGTGCACTCACCGACGTACCTGGGTGGGATGTTCGACGCCGATCGGGTGGCCATGGTGGACCCGGCGAAACTGGCCTGGGGGCTACGCCGCGCCTGCCTCGACCTCGGCGTACGCGTGCACGAGCACACACGGGTCACCGGACTGCGCGCCGACGGTGCGGCAGTGCACGCCAGCACCCTGGGCACCGGTCCCGCCGTACACCCGGCCGACAGTGGCCGGGCCGACACCAGTGCCGCTGGCCTGCCCGGCTCGATCCGGGCGCGTCGGGTCGTGCTGGCCACCAACGCGTTCCCGCCGCTGCTACGCCGGCTGCGGGCGTACCTGGTGCCCGTCTACGACCACGTGCTGATGACCGAGCCGCTCACCCCCGCCCAGCGCGACGCCATCGGGTGGCGCAACCGGCAGGGGCTCGCCGACACCGCCAACCAGTTCCACTACTACCGGATCACCACCGACGGACGGATCCTCTTCGGCGGCTACGACGCCGTCTACCACTACGGCAACCGGGTAGCGCCCGAGTTGGAACAACGACAGGCCACCTTCACCACCCTCGCCCGCCACTTCTTCACCACGTTCCCGCAGCTCGCCGACGTGCGGTTCAGCCACCGCTGGGGCGGAGTCATCGACACCTGCACCCGGTTCTGCCCGTTCTTCGGCACCGCCTACGGCGGTCGGCTGGCGTACGCGGCCGGCTACACCGGCCTCGGCGTCGGGGCCACCCGCTTCGGGGCCCGGGTGCTGCTCGACCTGCTCGACGGCGGGAACACCCCGCTGACCCGGCTCGACCTGGTTCGCCGCAAGCCACTGCCGTTCCCACCGGAACCCGTCCGCGCGGTCGGCATCAATCTCACCCGCTGGTCACTGGCCCGCGCCGACGCGCGCGAGGGTCGGCGCGACCTCTGGCTCCGTACTCTCGATCGTTTCGGTTTGGGGTTTGATTCCTGATGCGTGTCCTCCTCGTCGGCGCCGGTGGCGTCGGCTCCGCCGCCGTAGCCATCGCCGCCCGACGGACCTTCTTCGAGACCATCGTGGTGGCCGACCACGACCCCGTTCGGGCCCAACGGGCGGTCGCCGGGCACGGTGACCGTTTCGTCGCCGCCCAGGTGGACGCCTCCTCGGCCGACGCGGTCACCGCACTGTGCCGGGAGCACCGGATCACGCACGTGCTGAACGCCGTCGACCCGCGGTTCGTCATGCCGATCTTCGACGGCGCGTTCGCGGCCGGCGCGGACTACCTCGACATGGCGATGTCGCTGTCACACGTCGAGACCGGCGTGAAGCTCGGCGACGAACAGTTCGCGCTGGCTGACACCTGGTCGGCGGCCGGTCGGCTGGCGCTGTGCGGCATCGGGGTCGAGCCCGGCCTCTCCGACGTCTTCGCCCGTTACGCCGCCGACGAACTGTTCAGCGAGATCGACGAGATCGGTGTCCGGGACGGGGCGAACCTGACAGTCGACGGGTACGACTTCGCGCCCTCGTTCTCCATCTGGACGACGATCGAGGAGTGCCTCAACCCGCCGGTCATCTGGGAGAAAGACCGGGGCTGGTTCACCACCGAGCCGTTCTCCGAGCCGGAGGTCTTCCACTTCCCCGAGGGGATCGGGCCGGTCGAGTGCGTCAACGTCGAGCACGAGGAGGTGCTGCTCATCCCGCGCTGGGTCAAGGCCCGGCGGGTCACCTTCAAGTACGGCCTGGGCGACGAGTTCATCGAGGTGCTCAAGACGCTGCACAAGCTCGGTCTGGACGCCGTCTCCCCGGTGCGGGTACGCGGCGTCGAGGTCTCCCCGCGCGACGTGGTCGCCGCGAGCCTGCCCGACCCGGCCACGCTCGGCGCCCGGATGCGCGGCAAGACCTGCGCCGGCACCTGGGTACGCGGCCTCGGCCCGGACGGGCAACCCCGCGAGGTCTACCTGTACCACGTGGTCGACAACGAGTGGTCGATGCGGGAGTACGGGCACCAGGCGGTGGTCTGGCAGACCGCCGTCAACCCGGTCGTCGCCCTGGAGCTGCTCGCCAGCGGCGCGTGGGCCGGCGTGGGCGTGCTCGGACCGGAGGCGTTGCCCCCGATGCCCTTCCTCGACCTGCTGAACGGTTACGGCTCACCATGGGCGATGGAGGAACGGTGAGCTCATCCCGTTGACGGCATAGCGACAGTTCCGTCGCCGTAGTTCGATCTCCGACCTCTGTCGATGCGGTGCGTGGTGATTTGCGGCTTTTGTTGGTGCTGATACCCGCACGATCGGCCCTGCCCCGCCAGCCTGGAGGTTTGCCGCACCTGCCGACTCGTCGCCCGCCAACGCGCCCACCGATCTTTCCCGCGAAGCGAAAGGCGCAGGTGACGAACACGACGGGGGATATTGCACGCCGTGTTTGCGACGACACTCATCGCCGTGACGATGCAACCACCACAGCACCCGGGGCCGCCGTACCCGCCGTCGTTCGACAGGACGCCCCGACCGAACTGGTTCCGCCGGGCCACTCCCGCCAGCCGGGTCGCCGTGATCCTCGGCTCGGTCACGCTGTCGATCCTGCTGCTCTGCTGCACCGGCACCGCCATCGTCGGCGCGTTGACCGGCGAGCCGGAGCCGGCCAAGACCGGCACCGCCGCCGAGCAAGCGCAACAGCCGATCCTGGCCGCGCCCGGCGAGCCGACCGAGGAGGCCCCGGCCCAGGAGGAGTCGCCGATCGCCGCGCCCTCCACAGTGCCCTCGTCGGTGCCTGCCACGGCGCCCTCGTCGGCGGCGGCCGTGCCGGTGGTGCAGGTGACGACCGTGACGGAGAAGGCCACCATCCGGTACGGCGAGCGGACCGTCAAGGACTCGTCGCTGGCCGAGGGCAAGCGGGTCGTCCGAACCAAGGGCGTGAACGGCGTCCGGACCATGACCTACGAGGTGACCACCACCGACGGCGTGCGGACGGCCAAGAAGCTGGTCACATCCGCAGTGACGAAGCAGCCGGTGACCCAGGTCGTGGCCGTCGGCACCAAGAAGCCGCAGTCGTCGAAGTGCGACCCGAACTACAGCGGCTGCGTCCCGATCGCCAGCGACGTCGACTGCGCGGGTGGCAGCGGCAACGGCCCCGCGTACGTCAGAGGGCCGATCAGGGTCATCGGCGACGACATCTACGACCTGGACCGAGACGGCGACGGCATAGCCTGCGACTAGTCCTGAACCCCGCGAACCCCGCGTCGCGCCTCACCCCACCCTTGCCTCGGCGATCTTGCACTATCTGCGGTTACTTATGCCTCCTATCGGACATTTCTCTGACAGAAAGTGCAAGATCGCGGGGGTGAGGGGTTTGGCGTGGGGATTTTGGGGGTTGGTGCTAGCACGGCTGAGGGTGTTGTGGGGGTTGTCCACAGGGGGGTTGGTTTTCCACAGGTAGTTGTTGCGGGGCACTGGTGGGGGTTCGGGTCGGTCAGCCTCCCTCCATGGCAACTCAGTTGTGGCGTACGGACGCGCTGATGCGGCAACTCACCGTTGGACGGATACGTACTCGACTCGACCGCGAGGAAATCCTGCGTGTGCGCAGAGGGGTCTACGCCGACAAGCCCTGCGACGACGACGACGAACTGCGTGCCCTGATGCTCCGGCTGCCCGACGGAGCGATGTTGGCGCGGCAGAGTGCCGCCCGCCGATACGGCTTCGGGGTCCTGCGCGACGATCTGATCCACATCCAGTTGCCCGCCGAGGTGCCAAAGCCCCGTCTGCCCGGCGTGGTCGTTCACCGGACGGTTCTACCTGCTCGGCCGATCTTTGTCGCAGGCATACCCTGCGTGCCGCCGGCGCGTTGCGCAGTCGACCTCGCACGCGCCGCTCGTCGAGTCGACGCACTCCCAGTGCTCGACGCCGCGCTGCGGTCGGGCTTGGTCACCCAGGATGACCTGCTGGCCGAGGTTGCGGCCCACAACGCATTGCGGGGTGTCCGCCAGGCCCGCCAACTGATACCGCTGGCAGACGGCAGGGCGGAGTGCCGACAGGAAAGCCAGTTACGACTGATCCTGATCGACGGAGGCCTGCCGCCGCCGGAGCCGCAACTATGGGTGACCGACCGCCATGGCATCCCTCTGTACCGGCTCGATCTGGGCTACCGCGAACGCCGAATCGGCATCGAGTACGACGGGCTGTCGCACCTGAACCGCGATCGACTCAGGCACGACCGTGAGCGGATCAACTGGCTGGCCGCAGCGGGTTGGCGGATGCGCTACTTCACCGACCGCGACCTCTACCGCCGCCCAGAACACATCAAAGCCACCATCCGCGCAGCCCTCTCCTAACTCCCCCATGCCGTGCCCCGTGCCCCGTGCCCCGTGCCCTCCGCCCTCGCCCTCGCCGATCTTGCAGTTTCTGCCCCGACAAAAAACGCCTTACTCATATTTCGGCAACACAAAGTGCAAGATCGGCGGGGTGGGGCGGGGCCGGGGCCTGGGGCGGGAGTCTTCTGAGGATTGTGATGCGGGTCACTGTTGATTGCTTTGGCTTCTCGTGTTGTTAGGACGGACGGCGCAGATGACGTGAGACGGGGGCGAAGGGGGCGGGGGCTGGGTTGCGATGGTTTGCCCGCTGGACAGCCGCGTGGAGGATGGCTGCGGCGGGTGCTTACAGAACCCTTAACCCGGGCCTGCGACGGTATGCCGGGCAAGCCGAACTGGGGGAGCGGGAAAACGTGCGGGTGCTGGTGGCGGACGACGAGCGGTTGTTGGCGGACACGGTGGCCGAAGGGCTGCGCCGCCTCTCGATGGCCGTGGACGTCTGCTACGACGGTGACGGTGCGCTGGAGCGGGTCGGGGTGAACCGGTACGACGTGGCGGTGCTGGACCGGGACATGCCCGGACGCACCGGCGACGAGGTGTGCCGCAGCATCGCCGACTCGCAGGTGGGCACCCGGGTGCTGCTGCTCACTGCGGCGGCCGGCATCCGGGACCGGGTGGAGGGCCTCGGCCTCGGCGCGGACGACTATCTGACCAAGCCGTTCGCCTTCGCCGAGTTGGTGGCCCGGGTGCAGGCCCTCGGGCGACGGTCGACGCCGGCTCTGCCACCGGTGCTCGCCCAGGATGGCCTGGCCCTGGACGTGGGTCGGCACCTGGCCACCCGGGACGGTCGCCCTCTCGCGCTGAGCCCCAAGGAGTTCGCGGTGCTGCACGTGCTGCTGCGCGCGGACGGCCAGGTGGTCAGCGCCGAGGAGTTGCTGGAGCAGGCCTGGGACGAGTTCGCCGACCCGTTCACCAACGCCGTACGGGTCACCGTGATGACCCTGCGCAAGAAGCTCGGCGATCCCGCGATCATCCACACCGTCCCGAAGGCCGGCTACCGCATCGGCGGCACGGCGTGAGCTGGACGCCCCGACGTCGGGTGCTGCTGGTGGGGCTGTTGGCGCTGCTGGCCGGCCCGGTACTGCCGGCGATGGGCAAGTGGCTGTCGGGGGTGACCTGGAACTGGGGGCAGCAGTTCTGTGACCTGCCCGTGCCGGGGATGTCGGCGGTGTGTCGCAACGTACGGCCGGGGGCGTTCATGCTGCCCCTGGTGGCCGTCCTGCTCGTGACCCTCGCCGTCCTGGTGGGGCTCTGGTTCGCCGCGGCGTGGTGCCTGCGCCCGGTCGCTGACCTGGCCGGGCCGATCGGGCAGCTCGGCCCGCAGAACCTCGGTCACCGGATCCGGCCCCGGGGCGGCGACGAGTTGGCCCGGCTGTCGAGGGCGATCGACGAGATGATGGAACGCGTCTCCGCCGGGTACGAGGGGCAGCGGCGGTTCGCCGCGAACGCCTCGCACGAGCTGCGTACGCCCCTCGCCGTGCAGCGGACGCTCATCGAGGTCGGTATGGCCAGGGCGCTCACCGGCGAGCAGTTGGAGTTGCTGACCAGTCAGCTGCTGGAGACCAACGAGCGCAACGAACGACTGATCGAGGGCCTGCTCGCGCTCAGCGAGAGCGACCAGGGTCTCCGTTCGCGGATACCGCAGCGGTTGGACGCGATCGTCGAGGCGGTGCTGGCCGGTTACCTGGACCGGGCCCGGGAGGCCGGGGTCACCGTGGAGACCCATCTCGAACCCCGGGTGGTCGTCGGCGAGCGGGTGCTGCTGGAACGACTGGTCACCAACCTGGTGGAGAACGGGATTAAGTACAACAGGCCGGGCGGCTCGCTGACCGTCGTGGTGAGCGGCGTGCCGGCGCTGTCAGTGGTCAACACCGGTCAGCCCGTGCCGGCCGAGGCGGTCGCCGGTCTGTTCGAGCCGTTCCGCCGGCTCGCCCGGGACCGGACCTCGCAGGGCGGTGGGGCCGGGCTGGGCCTGGCCATCGCCCGTTCGATCACCCAGGCCCACGACGGCATCATCGCGGCCCGGCCCGCCGAGTACGGCGGCCTGCGGGTCGACGTCCAGCTACCCACCTTGAACTGACACTTCCACCCACAGTCACCGGGGTCCACGTACCGCTGGACCCTGCCTGTGGCGTGCCCGAAAAGGAGAGACGATGACAGGCACAGTTGGTCAGGTCCGGGCCGATGTCGAGGAGGCCAGCCGCTGGCTGACCGGCCACGTGGTCCGCACCCCAGTGCTGCGCTCCCCGGTGATCGACGAGCTTGCCGGGGCACGGGTGCTGCTCAAGGCGGAGAACCTCCAGCACGGCGGCTCGTACAAGATGCGGGGTGCGCTGCGTGCGGTCGGCCGCCTCGCGGTGGCCGGACACACCGGGGTGATCGCGCAGAGCACCGGCAACCACGCGGTGGCGGTGGCGTTGGCGGCCCGGCAGCACGGGCTCGCGGCGACAGTGGTGCTGCCGGTCGACGCCGCGTCGACGAAGGTCGACCGGGCGCGCGCGGCGGGGGCGCGGGTGGTGTTCGCCGGCACCAGCGTCGAGGAGCGGGTGGCGGTGGCCAACGGGCTCAGCGACGAGAGCGGTCATCCCGTCGTCGACGCGTACGACCACCCGGACGTGATCGCCGGGCAGGGCACCGCGAGCCTGGAGCTGATCGAGGACGCCGAGCGCGCGGGGACGCCGTTGGACGCGTTGGTCGTACCGGTGGGTGGTGGTGGCGGGGTTGCCGGAGCGTGCCTGGCCGCCGCCGGCTCCGGCATCGAGGTGTACGGCGTGGAGCCGGTGGGTTGCGACTCGCTCGCCCGCAGCCTGGAGGCAGGTGTACGCGTGCCGGTAGCGCCGGCGACCACCATCGCGGACGGGCTGCGGCCGTCCTGCGTGGGGGAGCTGCCGTTCGCCATCGTGCGGGACACGCTGCGTGGGGTCGTCCGGGTCGACGACGACGAGATCGCGGCGGCGTTCCGGCTGATCCTGACGGAGCTCAAGGTGCTCGCCGAGCCCTCCGGGGCGGCGGGCCTGGCCGGCGCCCTCCGGCTTCCCCCGGACGGCGGAAGGCGAAGGGCGTCGGACAGCGACCGGCAGCGGACGGTTGGCGTGGTGCTGACCGGCGGGAACGTGGAGGCGGCGCTGGTGGCCCGGTTGATGGCCCCGGGTTCCGCCGACCTGGCTGAGGAAGGGGCGGCGGCGTGAGCGCGCCAGTGCGGATCGGAATCCTGTTCGGTGGGCCGTCGGCGGAGCACGAGGTTTCCTGCGCCTCCGCGCTCGGGGTGGCCCGGGCGCTCGCCGGTGGGGGCTACCGCACTGTGGCCATCGGTGTCACCCGCAGCGGCGGCTTCCGGCTGATGCCCGACGCGCTGCTGGCCGAGTTGCGCGACCGACCGGCCGGCGAGCGGGCCATCGACGACCAGTTGGTGGTGACCGGGCCGGCCGTCGAGTTGCGGGCCGGTCCGCGTCCGGGTGTCGTGCAGGTGTCCGCCGGTAACGCCCCCGGCGCGGTGCACGCCGAGCTGGACGTGGTCTTCCCGGTGCTGCACGGCCCGTACGGCGAGGACGGTGTGGTGCAGGGGCTGCTGGAGTCACTGAACGTGCCGTACGTCGGGTGCGGCATCCTCGCCTCGGCGGTCGGTATGAACAAGGTGGCGATGAAGCGGGCGCTGCGCGCCGAGGGCATCCCCGTCACCCCGTACGTGTCGTTCGACGCGCACACCTACCGGGAGGTCGACGACCCGGAGAAGGTGGTGACCGGGCTGAGCCGGCCGCTGTTCGTCAAGCCGGCCAGCATGGGCTCGTCGATCGGCATCTCCCGCGTCGACGAGGGTGACGACCTGGCCGCCGCCGTGGAGGAGGCGCTTCGCCACGACCAACTCGTCATTGTGGAGCAGGGGGTCGTCGGCCGGGAGTTGGAGTGCGCGGTGCTCGGTGGCTGGCGTCCCGAGGCGTCGGCGGTGGGCGAGGTGCAGGTCAGCGGCGGCTGGTTCGACTACCAGCAGAAGTACTTCGGCGACACCGACCCGATGATCGTTCCCGCCGTGCTGCCGGACGAGGTGACCGCGCGGGTCCGCGAGCTGTCGCTGCGCGCGTTCGCCGCGATCGGCGGTTGGGGTCTGGCCCGGGTCGACTTCTTCTACGACGCGACGGCCGGTGAGCTCTACGTCAACGAGCTGAACACGATGCCCGGCTTCACCGCGCACTCGATGTACCCGAAGGTGTGGGCCGCCGTCGGGGTCGGCTACCGGGAGGTGGTGGACCGACTCGTCGAGTTGGCCCGGGTCCGCCATGCGGAACGGTCGGTGGGCACGCCGGGGAGCATCCGATGATCCTGCTCTGCGACCCCCGGGTGGCGGCGGTGCCCAGCGCCGACGACGGCGAGGATTTCGTCGACCTGCGTGAGTTGCCGGAGTTGCGGCTCGACGGCCGGGCGGCCGACCCGGCCGGGGCGTACGCCCGCTTGCGCGCGGGTGTCGTGGACCGCCTGCTTGCCGCGCAGCGTGCCCTGCCCGGTGGGCTGCGGCTGCTGGTGGTCGAGGGCTACCGGCCGTACCAGGCGCAACTGGCCATCTTCACCGGCTACCGCGACGAGCTGCGCCGGCGGCACCCGGACTGGTCGCCGCAGCGGCTGCACCGGGAGACCACGAAGTTCGTGTCACCGGTCGAGGTGGCCCCGCACAGCACGGGTGGCGCGGTGGACCTGACGCTCTGCACCGACGACGGCGTGGAGCTGGACCTGGGCACTGCCATCGACGCCACACCGGAGGACAGCGCCGACGCCTGCTTCACCGACGCGCCGACGATAGGGGGTGCCGCCCGCCGGCACCGGCAGATCATGGTGGACGCCCTCGGCGGCGCGGGGATGGTCAACTACCCGACCGAGTGGTGGCACTGGTCGTACGGCGACCGTTACTGGGCGCTGATCACCAGGGCCCCGAGCACCCGGTACGGGCCGGTGGACCTGGCCGCCGCACGATCGATACCCGTGCCGGCTGAACGGTAGGACGCTCCGGTCCGTACCGGTGGGTGAAGAACACCACCGAGGACGGGAGTGACGGCGATGAGGGTGCAGCGCAGGCACGTGCTGGCAGCGAGTGTGGCGGTGCTCGCCGCGGTGGGCGTGTCGGTGGGGACCAGCTTCGGGTTCGCCGACACGGCCCCGGCACGGTCGTCGGTCTGCTCCGGTTCGGTCACCTTCTCCGCGGAGGGCGGGGCGCCGGCGGCGACCAGCGACCGGTTCCCGGTGGGGACCCGGCTGCGGGTGACCAACCTGGACAACAACCGGGCGGCCACTGTGACGGTGACCGGCCCGTCGGGCAGTTGCGTGCTGCTCAACGCCGCTGCCATGGAGCTGGTCCGCGAGCCCGGCAAGAACGTGATCCGCCGCAACGTGGTGGAACGCGTCGACGGCGCGGCCCCGCCCGCCGGCGCTCCGGCCCCCGGCACGGTCCGTCCCGGCGTCGCGTCTCCCGGCGTGCCCGGCCCGGCGCCCCAGTCGGTGTGCTCCGGGGCGATCACCTTCTTCGAGGAGGCCGCCGGTCCGGCGGCGACCAGTGGGCAGTTCCCGGTGGGCACCCGGCTGCGGGTGACCAACCTGGACAACAACCGGGCGACGACTGTGACGATCACCGGCCCGTCGGGTAGCTGCGTGCTGCTCAACTCCGCCGCCATGGAGCAGATCCGCGAGCCGGGCAAGAACCTGGTGCGCCGCAACACCGTCGAGGTGCTTCGCTGACATCGGGGCAGGGGCCCGCACACCGTGCCCCTGCCCGATCAGTCGCGGCGTGCCCCTGCCCGCTCAGCCGAAGGTGGCGTCCAGGATGTCCGCGCCTCGGTTGAGGTGCCCGTCGGAGATCACCAGCGGGGGCAGGAAGCGCAGCACGTTGCCGTACGTGCCGCAGGTCAGTGTGAGCAGGCCGGCGGCGTGACAGGCCGCCGAGATCGCCGCCGTGGCGGCCGGGTCGGGGGTGAGGGTGCCCGGCAGCACCAGCTCCACGGCGAGCATCGCGCCGCGGCCGCGTACCTCGGCGACCCGGGGATCCCGCTCGGCGATGGTCCGTAGCCGGGGGACCAGCACCGACTCGATCCGTCGGGCCGCACTGGCCAGGTCCAGCTCGTGCATGGTCTCGATGGTGGCCAGCGCGGCGGCGCAGGCGACCGGGTTGCCGCCGTACGTGCCGCCGAGCCCACCGACGTGCACCGCGTCCATCAGCTCGGCCCGACCCGTCAGCGCGGCCAGCGGCAGACCACCGGCGATGCCCTTGGCCAGGGTCACCAGGTCGGGTTCGACGCCCTCGTGCTGACAGGCGAACCAGTCACCGGTACGGCAGAAACCGGTCTGGATCTCGTCGGCGACGAAGACCACCCCGGCCGCCGTCGCCCACGCGCTCAGCGCGGGCAGGAAACCCGGCGCGGGTACGACAAAGCCACCCTCGCCCTGGATCGGCTCGATGAGCAGCGCGGCGACGTTCTCCGCGCCGACCTGCTTCTCGATCATCTCGATCGCCCGGGCCGCCGCCTCGGCGCCGGAGAGCCCACCATCACGCAGCGGGTACGACATCGGCACCCGGTAGATCTCCCCGGCGAACGGCCCGAACCGGTGCTTGTACGGCATGTTCTTCGCGGTCAACGCCATGGTCAGGTTGGTCCGGCCGTGGTACGCGTGGTCGAACACCACTACCGCTGGCCGTCCCGTGGCGTGTCGGGCGACCTTCACGGCGTTCTCCACCGCCTCCGCGCCGGAGTTGAACAACGCCGAGCGCTTCGCGAACCCGCCGGGCGTCACCGCGTTGAGCTGCTCGCAGACCGCCACGTACGACTCGTACGGCGCGACCATGAAGCAGGTGTGGGTGAACCGCTCCACCTGCGCCCGGACCGCCTCGACGACCCTCGGGGCCGAGTTGCCCACGCTGGTCACGGCGATGCCGGCGGCGAAGTCGATCCACTCCCGGCCGTCCACGTCGGTGACCGTCCCGCCGGAAGCACTGTCCACGTAGGACGTGATCACACTGCCGACACCTCGGGCCACGGCGTCGACGCGCCGCTTGTGCAGCTCCTCGGACGTGGTCATGGGTCAGCCCTCGATGTTGTGCATGACGTGCTTGATCCGGGTGTAGTCCTCCAGGCTGTAGACCGAGAGGTCCTTGCCGTGCCCGGAGTGCTTGAAGCCACCGTGCGGCATCTCGGAGACGAACGGGATGTGCGTGTTGACCCAGACGCAGCCGAAGTCGAGCCGACGGGTCATCCGCATGGCCCGGCCGTGGTCGCGCGTCCAGACCGACGCGGACAGGCCGTAGTCGACGCCGTTGGCCCAGCGCACCGCCTCGTCCTCGTCGGAGAAGCGCTGCACGGTGATGACCGGCCCGAACACCTCGTCCTGGATGATCTCGTCGGCCTGACGCAGCCCGGAGACCACTGTCGGCGCGTAGAAGTAGCCGCGTTCGCCCTGCCGGGACCCGCCGGTCTGGATCGCCGCGTGGTCCGGCAGGCGGTCCACGAAACCGCTGACCCGGGTGAGCTGGTTGGCGTTGTTCAGGGGGCCGTAGAGCACGTCGGCGTCGTCCGGTGCGCCAGTCTTCGTGTTGCGGGCCTGCTCGGCGAGCGCCGCCACGAAGTCGTCGTGGACGCCGGGGCCGGCCAGCACACGGGTGGCCGCCGTGCAGTCCTGCCCGGCGTTGAAGTAGCCGCCCATCGCGATGGCCTCGGCGGCCGCCGCCACGTCCGCGTCGTCGAAGATCACCACCGGGGCCTTGCCGCCCAACTCCAGGTGCGTGCGCTTCAGGTCGGGGGCCGCCGCGGCGGCCACCTCCATGCCCGCGCGGGTCGAGCCGGTGATCGACACCAGCTGCGGGGTCGGGTGCGACACGAGGGTACGACCGGTGTCCCGGTCGCCGCAGACCACGTTGAACACCCCCGGTGGGAAGAACTCGGCGGCGATCTCGGCGAGCAGCAGCGTCGACACCGGGGTGGTGTCCGACGGCTTGAGCACCACTGTGTTGCCGGCGGCGAGCGCGGGGGCGATCTTCCAGACCGCCATCATCAGCGGGTAGTTCCAGGGGGTGACCTGCGCGCAGACGCCGATCGGCTCACGCCGCACGTAGGAGGTGTGCCCGGCCAGATATTCCCCGGCGGACCGCCCCTCCAACATCCGGGCGGCGCCGGCGAAGAACCGGAACTGGTCCACCGCCGGGGGAAGCTCCTCCTCGGCGGTGAGCTGGCGGGGCTTGCCGGTGTTGCGCACCTCGGCGTCGACCAGCTCGGCGGCGCGCGCCTCCACGGCGTCGGCGAGCTTGAGCAGTGCCCGCTGCCGCTCGGCCGGGGTGACCTCCCGCCAGCTCTCGAAGGCGGTGGCGGCGGCGTTCATCGCCGCGTCCACGTCGGCGGCGCCGGAGACCGGGGCCTGGGCGAACACCTCACCCGTGCAGGGGTCGACCAGGTCGGCGTAACCGCCATCGGACGGGTCGACGTAGGAGCCGTTGACGAAGTTGCGCAGCTGCTGCTGGTCACTCATGAGGGATCACTCCGAGGGGGCCGGGGGCGCGATTCTGCGGCGGTTATCGCAATCTCTCTGCCATCTTCGCTACTGAATTCGCGGCAGACAAGGGTTATCGCGACTGTTTCCGTCGGCCGGTCGCTCGGCTACTCTGCTCCGCGTGGAGCCCGTACCCATCTTCGTCGCCTCCCGCCCCGCCACCGGCGAGGGTGAGTTGACAGTCCACCACCCGTACGACGGCCGCCCGGTGGGGCGTACCACACTCGCCACGCCCGACCAGGTCGACGCCGCCGTTGCCGCGGCGGCCGGTGTGGCCGCGCAGGCCGCGGCCCTGCCCGCGCACGCCCGCGCGGCGGCCCTCGACCACGTGTCCCGGCGGCTCGCCGAGCGCGCGGGCGAGATCGCCGCCCTGATCACCGCGGAGAACGGCAAGCCGCTCAAGTGGGCCCGCGCCGAGGTCGGGCGTGCGGTGTCGACCTTCCGGTGGGCCGCCGAGGAGGCCCGCCGCTTCTCCGGCGAGGTGCAACGACTCGACACCGACCCGGCCGCCGAGGGGCGGATCGCCCTGGTCCGCAGGGTCCCGCGCGGGCCGGTGCTGGGCATCACGCCGTTCAACTTCCCGCTCAACCTCGTCGCCCACAAGGTGGCGCCGGCCATCGCCGTCGGCGCGCCGATCATCGTCAAACCCGCGCCCGCGACGCCCCTGACCGCGCTGCTGCTCGGCGAGCTGCTGGCCGAGACCGACCTCCCGGCCGGGATGTTCTCGGTGCTGCCGCTGCCCAACGACCGCACCGCCGAACTGGTCACCGAACCCCGGCTACCCGTGGTGTCGTTCACCGGCTCCGGGCCGGTCGGCGCGGCCATCCGCCGCGCCGCGCCGCAGAAGCACGTGACGCTGGAGTTGGGCGGCAACGCCGCCGCGGTGCTCTGCGCGGACTGGACCGCCGACGAGGACCTGGACTTCGCCGCGCAGCGCATCGCGACGTTCGCCAACTACCAGGCCGGCCAGTCGTGCATCGCCGTCCAGCGGGTGTACGTGCACCACGCCCTGCACGCCGACTTCCTGCCCCGACTGGTGGAGGCCGTGCGAGGGCTGCGGACCGGAGACCCCGCGTCCGAGCTGACCGACGTCGGGCCGATGGTGTCCGAGGACGCGGCCCGCCGGGTCGAGACGTGGGTGGCCGAGGCGGTCGCCGCCGGCGGCACCGTCGAGGTGGGCGGCCTCCGCGACGGCGCGACCTACCCCCCGACCGTGCTCACCGGCGTGCCGGCGAACGCCAAGGTCGTGGCCGAGGAGGTGTTCGGGCCGGTGCTGGTGGTCACCCCGGTCGCCGACGACCAGGCCGCGTTCGCAGCTGTCAACGACTCGGCGTACGGCTTGCAGGCCGGCGTCTTTACACGACGTCTGGACGTGGCCTTCGCCGCCGCCCGCGCGCTGGAGGTGGGCGGAGTGATCATCGGTGACGTGCCGTCGTACCGCGCCGACCAGATGCCCTACGGCGGAGTGAAGGGCAGCGGCGTCGGCCGGGAAGGGCTGCGCAGCGCGATGGACGACTACACCGAGGCCCGGGTCATGGTGCTGACCGGCCTCACGCTCTAACTCGGGTCGGCCGGCCAGGTGCCGTCGTCGCGCACCCGGGCGGGTGCGCGGCCGAGCAGCAGGGTGGTCAGCGCGGCGTCGATGGTGTCGCCGAGGAACCACTCGCCGGCCTGGTCGAGCGCGAAGACCCGGCCGCGCTCGTCCACCGCCAGAATGCTGTCCTGCTGCTCGGTGCCGATCGGAAAGAGGCGTACGCCCAGCACCGCGCCGAAGTCCGCGAGAGTATCGGCGGTGTGCGCGACGGTGTGCGGGCGGATGTCGAAACGGGAGATCCACACCTGCTCGCCCCGGCCGCGTCGCGCACCGACCAGGCTGGGGAACGCGGTGAGCGCCTCCACCGCGGCGGGAAAGACCTCGTGCCGATGGTTGCGCCCCGGCACCGACGTGACGTCCCGGACGGCGGCGGAGGCCATGATCTGATCCCCGATGTGTGGCTGCCAACCGGCCGCGACCAGCGCGTTCGCGACCTCCGCCGGGAACCGCCCAGGATCGGGGTCGGGTGCCTGCGGCGCGTTCCAGGTCTCGGTCCAGGCGCGAGCCGACTCAGGGAGGACGTTCGCCCGGACCAGGAAGGAGATGCACGAGTCGCAGGGCCGTTCGGCGGGCCCGCCAGCAGGGTCGCCCGGCTCGCGGACCCGGAAGATCTCGAAGCGGGCCCCCTCCAGCAGCGCCGCTGCCTCGGCCCGCCCCATCGGCGCGATGCCCTCGGCGGCGCGGCGGTGGTCGTACTCGTGCAGGACATCGGAGACCACGATCAGCTCGGCGTGAGACGCCCCGCCGCGCATCAACTCGCCGGGCGGCAGTTGGTCGAGATAGTCGCGGACCAGCGGGTGATGGTTGAGTGGCACGTCGGCCTTCGTGCCCTGGGCCGTCCAGATCCGTCCGTCGATGGTCAGGTGCGCGGCGGTGTTCGGGGTGGCACCCCGATGGATCTCCCGGACCAGCAGGCTCGACGGGTCGAGAGTGCGGGCGGCTGTCGGCCCGGGGGGCCGGCTACGCCGGTAGAGCTCCGCCACCACAGCGCTCGGCACCCGGGGCCAGGTGGTGACAGTGCCGGTCTGCTTGTCGATGACCGTCGTCGGCAGGTCACCCGGCACCGTGGGCACCTCGGTGGGCACGACGGACGTGATGACCCACCCCAGGTCGAACTCGTCGACCATCGCAGTGCACTCGTGACCGAGGCGCTGCGAGTCACGGCGGGCCCAGGTGGCGGCGAGCTGCTCGGCCTGTTGACGGTCGATCACGCTATGAAACTACCGGACTACGCGGATCGATGGCGGCCGGTATTGTTTCGCTCTACCGACGGTGACGGGAGGGCGGCGGTGGGGGAACAGGCGGACCGGAGCGTCAATCGCGAGCTACGGGCCCGATTCGACGACGTTTATGGGCAATACCGGCAGCTCAGATCCGGTTTGGACACCCTCCAGACGCGACTCGCCGCGCTGCGGGTGACCCGCCGGTCGGCCGACGGGCAGGTGACGGCGACAGTTGGCGCTCAGGGCCAGGTGATCGAGGTCGAGCTGACGCCGGCCATCTACCGGGACCGCGACGCTGACGCGCTCGGCCGAAAGGTCACCGAGACGATCCGGGCCGCCGCGACCGCCGCCGCCGACGCCACCCGCGACCTCGTCGCCGAGAGCATGCCGGCCGGCTCCGGGGCGACGGACTTCCTCAAGACCGGCGATTACGCCACTTTGCTCGGTCGGGCCGACGCCGTCCTCGGCACAGGTGAGGCGAAGCCATGACCGACGGGCAGCTCTGGCTTGATCCGTCCCGGGCCCGCCGGGGCGGTGCCGACCTGGCGCTCGCCGGCGAGGCGGTGAAGGCCCGTCGTGCGGCGGAGGGGGGCGCGATCGAGGCCGCCAGCGGTGCCCGGCCCTGGGGTCGCGACGACATCGGCGCCGCCTTCGAGCGCAACTACCGCGGGTTCGAGCAGACCGTGCTGCGGGCCTGGGCCGGCGTCGGGCACCGGCTCACCGAGCTGGGCAGCGACGTGGTCGAGGCGGTCGACGCGAGCGTGCAGACCGACGGGGCCAACGCCGCCCGGGTCGGCCGGGCCGCCGACCGGCGCTGACGGCCGACGAGCTGAGATGAGCGTGCTGCCGAGCCCCATCCCGCACCCCCTGGACCACGCGCCGTGGGACGTGCCCGGCTGGATCTACGAGGCCCTCGACTGGGTGGTCGGCGTGCAGTGGCCGGATGGCAACGAGCGGGCCGTCTGGGACGTCGCCGACCAGTGGTACTCGGTTGCCTCCGTGCTCGCCGGCCCGCACGCCGACGCCGCCACGGCGGCCGTCGAGGTGCACAACGGGTACGGCGGCGTCGGAGCTGTCGACGCGGCGTTCGAGGCGGCCTGGCGGGGGATCGCCGAGGGCGCCGACGCTCCGCTGCCCGTGCTGCTCGCGGTCACGGCCGACCTGGGCCGGCTGGTCGAGGAGTGCGGTTGCGACATCGAGGGCGCCAAGCTGGAAGTCTGGATCGAGCTGGGCATCCTGGTCATCGAGTTGCTCACCGTTGCGGTGGCGGCGGTGCTGACCGCCGGTGCGGCAACCCCGGCCGCCGGGGCGGCGATCACCGCGACGCGGCTGCTGGTTCAACAGATCTTCAAGCGGTTGATGGGCCAGCTGGCCAGCAAGTCCCTCAAGCACGGGCTCAAGGAGGCCGGCGAGCGGGCCGCCAAGGAGGTCGCCCGAGGCGGTGTGCGCGGGTTCGCCAAGCGGGCCGCCCGGGGCGGGCTGGAGGAGGCCACCGAGGAGGCCGGGGTCACCCTGGCCACCCAGGCGTACCAGAACTCCAGCGGGCGGGCACACGGCCTGGACCTGACCGATCTCGGCGCGTCGGCGGTGGGCGGGTTGGCCGGCGGGGCGGTGGCACCGCTGGCCGGCCTGGGCCGGCACGCCACCGGGCGGGCGGCGAAGGTCGGGGAGCACCTGGGGCGGGAGATGACCGGCGAGGTGCTCGCCGACAGTGCGGCGAGCCTGGCCACCGGTCAGGGCCTGACCTCGATGGAGGACGTGGCGCGCGCCGCCGCGTCCGGGGCCACCGGTTCGGCGACCGGGCAGACCGACCACGCGCTACGCGCCCGGCTCGACGCGCAGGCCAACGCCCTCGCCGGAGCATCCTTCACGGGCCCCTCCCTTCCGCCGGTGTTGCCCGTCGCGGGGGATGCGGCCTCTGCCGGAGCGGCTCCCTCCTTCGGGGTCTCGTCTGCCGCGAGTGCTCCTTCCGCGGGGGCTGCCGGTGGTGTGGCTTCGGGTGGTCTGGTGACTGCTGCGGGCGTTCCGATGCAGGCGACGGAGGCTGTCGCGACCACTCCACCGGACGAGGTGGCTGCGCCGACACCACCGGTTGTCGAGCAGTCACGAGGAGCCGGGCCGGCGTCTCCGGTCGCGCCTGACGCGCACACGTCGTCCCCGACGCCGGTTGGCGCGCTGTCCGACGTGGACGCAGTGCACAGCGCGGCGGTGGGCGCCTCCGAGACGGGTGGGTCGTTCGGCGACAGATCGGGCGTCCCGCACCCGGTCACGGCCGACCCCGTGCTGTCGGCGACGACCACCAACCCGGCCACGTCGGCGGTAGGTGATCCGAGTCAATCTGTGGTGGGTGCTGATCCGAGGCTTTCGTCGGCGTCCGCGCCCGTGGTCGGTCCCCTCGAATCGGGCAGCGGGCCGGCTGCCACCGGTGTGCCGCCGGTTCAGCCCGGTAGTTCCCCGCACGTCACCACCTCCGGACCGACCGCCTGGCCTCCGGCGACCGGCCCCTCCGGACCGACCGCCTGGCCTCCGGCGACCGGCCCCTCCGCACCAACGATCACCCCAGGCCCGGCGGCACCGATCACCTACGGCACCCAGACGACCGCCAACGGGCCGCTGCCGGTCGCCTCCACCCCACCGGTGGTGGGTCGATTCACCGTGCCGGCGCGTGTCCCGACCCGGCAGACGCCCGCACCGGTGCGGTCGCCCGACCATCCCGCCCGGGGAAGGGCGTCGATCCCCGTCGACGTGGCCGCGTTCGGTGCCCCGTCGGTGCGCGAGCCCGAAACCAACGACGCGTACGCGGCGCAGTGGGCCGCAGCAGCGGAAGCCGCCGAGCGGCGGCGCTACCAGGACCACTACGAATCGCTGCGAACCGGGTTCGAGAACAACCGCCGGCACGCCGAGGCCGCCCGACTGCGCACCCGCGCCGTGGAACACGATCGCCGAGCCGTCGAGTACGCCACCTACGCCCGTCAACTGCACCAGGCCGGCAACCGGCAGTGGGCCGACGGCTGGCAGCGCGCCGCGAACGAGGAAGCACGCGCGTACGCCGAATGGCGTGACCTGGCAGACGCGGTGCTGGCCGGCACCACGGCCCCGCCGGTCGTGGACATCAGCGCCACTTTCGAACACGCCAACCGGGACGTGGGCGCGCTCGCGCTCGGCGCGGTGGAGACCACCGGCCCGTCCATGCTCACCGGCGACGACGATCCGCCGCCGATCGACGACTCCCGGCCGTACGGGCAGCCCGGAGGACTCCGGCCACCGCTCGCCCTGCACCAGGTCGACGTCGAACGACAGATGCCCCGTGGACCGGACGGCACCGTCACCCGCACCGCCGACCCCCGACACGGCGGCTGGTTCGGGCTGCTCAACGACGGCGGTCCCGCGGCCGACGCCACCCGGGGCATCAACTGCCTGGACTGCACACTGTCGCTGTTCGAGACGTGGGTGCACGGGCGCCCCCGCGTGTCGGCGCCACGAACCTTCGACGGCTACCTCGACGGTGACATCCGACGCCCCATCCGTGGCGAGGCGGGCGGCCCGGGCCGGGTGGAGGACGTGACCGGCGGGCGCTTCCAGAAACTCCTCGCCCCGGCGTCCGGCCAACGCACGGACTCCGCACAGGCGCGGCAGGCCGCCGACCGGGGCTACCGCAACCTGCACGACCAACTGCTGCTGGGCGGGCACGGCAGCTACTCGTTCCTGGTCACCGAGTGGGCGCACGGCGGTTCGCACGCCTGGGTCGCGCTCAACCAGAACGGCACAGTGCTCTACGTGGACCCACAGAACGGCGTGGTCCGGGACCGGCCGCTCTACCCCGACGTGGTCGGCATCGACGCGCTGGTGCTGAGCGGAGACGGCCGACCGATGCCGCTCGGCGGACTGCCCCGGGGCCGGTTCAGCGAACGGCCCGACCTGCCGGATCACCCGCCGACGCGCGACGACGGCGGCCACGGCGACCCGTACATCAACCGGATGTACCTGCTCCTCGACGGCCCGGGCTCGGCGAGTGCCGATAGCGGGCAGAACCGAATCGAGACCGGGCAGGAGACCGCAGGAGAAGATAGGGGCAACCCCGGTTGGCAGGCTGCCGGTCCACTGTTGCCTGCGGATGAGTCTGGCCGCCAGTTGAACCCGAAGGATTGCGAGTTCCTCGGCATCACACCCGATGCCGTCCTGGCCTGGGCCGACAGGTCGGCGCCTCTTGGAGCTACCCGGGAGCAGTTTGCACAGATGACGGCCGGTCTCTTCGATGCATTGCGAGAGGATGGTCTAGACCTGTCAACTGTCGACATTCGGCTTCAGGGCTCGTCGGCTCGATTTTTCTCGGGTCCCCACAAGAAGATGCCGACGGAGTCCGATTTGGTCGACGACCCGGAGGCGTTGGCGCGTCTGCAGGGCTGGTCGCAGGGACTGCCGCTTCCACTGCGTAGGCCGTTCGACTCCATGTACCGGCTGGGCCTCGAAGAGCCGAGTGATTTCGACTTCCAAATTTCCTCTGATGAGATGGTGGAGCAGGCACGGCAACACGCGGCCGAGAAATATCCTGGCCTTCGTGTCGTCAATGCGAGGTACGGTTTTGTGACGAAGAAGGTGGCGCGAGAGTGCTTCCCTCACCTGTTTGATTGGGCCGAGCGGCACGCACGTAATCTGGGCCGCGACGTGGTGCCAGCGATTTTTCCTGGTGCCGGCCCGCCGGATCGATCCGGAACCGGAGTGTCGTCCCACTTCCAAGATTCAGACTGGATTGTCGGGGAGCCGAATGTCAGCTAGTTGGGTAATTAATCTAGACGGGGAGATGGATCGGGCCACATTGGGTCGTCTGCGAGCCGTGCTCAGCCTGAATGAAGTTGGACGTCTCGGCGACGACTGGGACGAGCTGTTCGGCGAAGTCAGACGGACGATCGCAGGGGTATCTACGAGCGTTGGGCTCTGGCGCGACGTGGACAGCCAAGGGTGGCGCCTCGACATCGACGTGCTGGCGGAGCCGAGCGACTCGGACGTGCGGGATCTGCTGGCTGCGGTCCGGGCGGAGGTTGAAGCGGCGGGCGTGCAGGTCGCCTCGATCGAGAGTCGCCGATAGGCGTCGAAGTCGACACAGTCGATTCGGGTTAGCGCCCGGGATTGGTGACGAATCGGATGGGCCGCAGTCTGACCTACTACGTGGTCTACCGGAATGACGAGAGGCTCGGGGGTCCAGCCGGACTCTTCGTAATGGACGTAGGCGCAGGCAATGCCATCCTCTGGGATCACCGCAGCGGACGCTGGGCCTTCGATCCGGGTCTGGTCGTTCGCTTTGTTGACGACTATCGCAACGTCGACCGCTTCGAAACTGTCGATCGGGCCACGGCTGAGAGGGTTGCTGAGACCGTCAGTGGGGGCGCGCTGCCCGACGAGGACGGCATCCGAGCCATGTTCACGCCTGATGTCAGCGCCGGCGGCCCGCAGCCATCCGGTCGGCAGTGATTGCGCGTGCAAGCGAGAGAGCAGGCGCTCATTCGTGGGATTCGGCAGCGGGCGGTCGTCTTGGGTTGGCCGGTGGGTCGAGGAGGCCGCGACGAGTTGGAGCGATCGGCGGGGCCCTCGCGGGGCCGAATAAGATCGACGCGTGGCGAAATCTGGTACGCAGAGCGTCAGGTCCACTGTCTGGGCCTGGCCGGTCGGCCTCCTGATCGGTCTGGCGATCGGCATTCCCGTGTTCGGTGCGAAGGGTGGCGTTGCCTTCGGTGTCGCCTTCTGCACTGCCTTCGCCCTCGGCCTGGGTGCGATCAGGGGCCGGGCCGGCCGTGATCCTGCCCAGGATGGCGGGGTCACCGGGGATGGCGTCGGTGCCTCAGGTCGAGGGTGATCGACTCGGGTTCATTGATGTCGGGGCATCCGGGGCGGCGGGACCACCCGACTTCCGTGAAGCCGAGTGGATCATGGCGCGCGCCGCCGGAGACCACCCGCACCGCTGACCGGCTGTGCCGTGACGCCCTCGCCGAGGCGGAGCGCGCCCGCTGATTGGCTGGTCAGTCTGGCTGTCGGGAGGGGCGCTAAACCGTAACGCCGCACACATGCGGGGCGCTCTATGACCGGTGGGACAGGTGGGCCGGTAGTAGCCTGGCCGGCGGACCCCACCCGGGGAGAACGGCGAGGTAATCATGACAGTGCGTCGACGCGTGGCACGGCTCGCGGCGGTCTGCGGTCTTGCGGGCGGCCTGGTGATGCTCGGTGCGTCACCGGCGCTGGCCGACCAGGACTCGGTCCGGGTGGGCGCGGCCAGCAGCTTCGCCGCCGGTGGTTCCGCGCAGGGGGTAAACGTCGCGGTGCGCAAGCGCACCGACGGGTGTGTCCTGCTGCGTACCGCGCTGGGCTTCAGCCTCCAGGGCCTCCAGCCGAACCAGGTGGCGGTCGAGGTCAACGCGGGCGGGCGCTGGTTCCCGGTGGCCGTCACCGGCGGCACCGGCACTGTGTCGACAGCGCAGACGTCACCCTCGAAGCCGACGCTGTGCAAGGGCAAGGGCATCACGGTGCGCTACCGGGTGGCGTTCGCGGCGGGTTCGCCGGGTGGCCGTCTCGTGGTCACGGGCGTGGGCATCAGCGCCTCTGGCCAGACGCTGGGTCGCGCCACCGATGCGGCGCGGCTGACCGGAGCGCGGGTCACTCCGTCGCCGACTCCGTCGCGGTCGAAGACGCCGTCGCCGACTCCGAGCCCGACCGAGGTCGCGACAGTCGACGAGGCGGTGAACCCGGCGGCGCAGGGCGGCGTCTCCGCGGCGCCGAGCACCACGGCGACCGCCGCCGAGTCGTCAGGGGGAGGATCGCCGGTGATGTACTTCGGCATTGTGCTGGTGGCGGTCGGGCTGCTGCTCATCGTGCTGCTGTTCCGCCGCTCACGGCAGGACCGCAAGCCGTCCGACGAGGCGCCCGACACCCTGCCGGGCAACCCGGGCGGCACCACCTACCGGGCCGGGGGTGGGTTGCCGGCCGCGCCCGGTCGCCCCGGTCAGGTGTACGGCCAGCAGCCGCCGGCCGCCACCTGGGGTGGTGCGGTGCCGTCACCGCGTCCCGCCACCGGCGGGGTTTACGGTGCCCGGCCGGACACCCCCGCGCCGGAGGCCACCCAGCCGATGCCGGGCCGGCCCGACGGCCGCCCGAAGCCCGGTGACCCGCCCACCGACGGTGACGGCCACACCGTGTTCATCCCCCGCCTCCCCGGCTGAGCGGAGGACGGCCCGGCCCTCCGTTAGGCTCAGGATCGGTGTCTAACCTGCGGCCAAGGAGTGGAACACGTGTCTGATCTGTCCCAGATTGTGAAGGCCTACGACGTCCGCGGGACGGTGCCGGACCAGTGGGACGAACGGGCCGCCGAGGCACTGGGCGCCGCCTTCACCCAACTGCTCAACTCCACCGACGAGCCGGGCGACGCCGTCGTCGTCGGGTACGACATGCGGGCCACCTCGCCCGGCCTGGCCGCCGCGTTCGCCACCGGGGTACGCGCCGAGGGCCGCTCGGTGATCGAGATCGGCCTCGCGTCCACCGACCTGCTCTACTACGCGTCCGGCTCGCTCGACCTGCCCGGCGCGATGTTCACCGCCAGCCACAACCCCGCGCAGTACAACGGCATCAAGATGTGCCGCTCCGGCGCGCGCCCGATCGGCCAGGAGAGCGGCCTGGCCGAGATCCGGGAGCGGGCCCAGGCACTTCTGGACTCGGGCGACGCTCGTCCCGCCGGAGCGCCGACCCGGCCCGCCGAGCGGCGCGACCTGCTCCCCGACTACGCCGGCTACCTGCGCAAGCTGGTGGACCTGTCGGGTATCCGGCCGTTGAAGGTGGTCGTCGACGCCGGCAACGGCATGGGTGGCTTCACCGTTCCGACGGTGCTGGGCGACGCGGCCCTGTCGCCGCTGCCGCTGGAGATCGTGCCGCTCTACTTCGAGTTGGACGGCAGCTTCCCCAACCACGAGGCCAACCCACTCGACCCGGCGAACCTGGTCGACCTCCAGCGCGCTGTGGTCGAGCACGGGGCGGACATCGGGTTGGCCTTCGACGGTGACGCCGACCGGTGCTTCGTGGTGGACGAGCGCGGCGAACCGGTCTCACCGTCGGCGATCACCGCACTCGTCGCCGCCCGTGAGCTGGCCAAGCACCCGGGTTCCACGGTGATCCACGGCCTGATCACCTCCAGCGCCGTCGCGGAGATCATCCGGGAGCACGGTGGGAAGCCGGTCGTCGCCCGGGTCGGGCACTCCTTCATCAAGGCGGAGATGGCCCGCACCAACGCCGTCTTCGGCGGCGAACACTCCGCGCACTACTACTTCCGGGACTTCTGGTTCGCCGACACCGGGATGCTCGCCGCGATGCACACGTTGGCCGCGCTGGGTGAGCAGTCGCTGCCGCTGTCCGTGTTGGCCGGTGAGTACGAGCGCTACATCGCCTCCGGCGAGATCAACTCGACGGTGACCGACCAGGCGGCGGCGGTGGCCGAGGTGCGCGCCGCGTACCCCGACGCGGTCGCTGACGAGATGGACGGGCTCACCCTGCGTTTCCCCGACGGCGCCTGGTTCAACCTGCGCGCCTCCAACACGGAGCCGCTGCTGCGGCTCAACGTCGAGGCGCCCACCCGGGATCGGATGGTCTCGCTCCGGGACGACGTGCTCGACCGCGTTCGCCGATAAGATCGCCTGCGCCGGTCGGCACCGCCGTCGGTCAAGCCGTACACGTGGAAGGAGCCGTGCCATGGCCCTGGATCCGCAGTTGCTGGAGATCCTTGCCTGTCCGGACACGCACCACGCCCCGCTCACCTATGACGCCGAGGCGCAGACGTTGACCTGCACGGAGTGCGGCCGGATCTTCGAGGTCCGCGACGACGTGCCGGTGCTGCTGCTCGACGAGGCGCGCGGCGGCCCCGGGCAGTCCTCATGATCGACGGTACGGCCGGGGTCAGTGGGCGCCGTGACGCCGACGAGGCCCTGCTCGACAACTCGCAGGCGTTGGCCGAGGCCGACCCGGGCGGCATGCTCCGGCACACGGCGTCGGCCGGTGCGCAGGTTCGCGAGAGCGCCGCACTGGCAGCCGAGGCGAACCTCGCGGTGCTCGCCGACGACGGGCGGCCCCGAGCCGTCGTGATCGCCGGCATCGGCACCGCCGGGCGTACCGGTGACGTGCTGGCCACTGTCGCCGGCCCACGCTGCCCGGTCCCGATCATCGGGCACCGCTCCGCCGGCGTGCCCGGTTGGGTGGGCGCGGCCGACGTGGTGATCGCGGTGAGCGCGTCCGGACGTAGCCCGGAGGCGCTCGGCGCCGCCGAGGCGGCCCACCGCCGTGGTGCCCGACTCGTCGCCGTGGGTGCCCCGGATTCGCAGTTGCAGTCGATCGCCGAGCAGGCCCGGGCGCCGTTCATCCCGGTGCCCCGGCGTGCCCCGGCCCGGGCCAGCCTCTGGGCGCTCACGGTGCCGGTCCTGCTCGCCGCCCGTTCCCTCGGGCTCGTGAAGGTCAACGAGGCGGACCTGGCCGAGACCGCGTCCCGGCTCGACGCGGACGCGGACCGCTGCCGGTCCGCGGCCGAGTCCTTCGTCAACCCCGCGAAGTCACTGGCGCTGGGCCTGGCCGGCTCGATCCCCATCGTCTGGGGTTCGTCCCCGCTGGCCACGGTGGCGGCCCGCCGGTTCGGCGACACCCTGTCGGCAAACGCCCGCTACCCGGTGGTCACCGGAGCGTTGGGTGAGGCCGGGCGGGGTCGGGTCGGGCTGCTCGACGGCGTCTTCGGCGGCCTGGCCGAGGGGGAGCGGGACATCTTCGCCGACCCGGCCGAGGACGACGGCGAGGGCACCCGGCTGCGGCTGGTGCTGCTGCGCGACGGCGGGCTCAACGCCGAGGACGACACCGACGAGCCGCTCGCCGTCGAGGAGCGCCGTGCGGACGCGGTGCAGACCCTCGCGGAGCGCCGTGGCGTGCGGTGCGACGTGGTGACCGCCGAGGGCGGCTCCGCCCTGGAGCGGCTGGCGTCGCTGATCGCCGTTCCGGATTTCGCCTCGATCTACCTTGCTCTGGCACACGGGTTGGACCCGATGGCCGTTCCGGCCATCACCGAGATGAAGGAGCTATCGAACCAGTGAACGAACGTACGGGGCGGCGCATCATGCGCGGACCGAGCGGCTTCGTGCGGCGAAGCGGAGCGGTGGCATGAGCGCCAACGGTGGGACGAAGGCGATTGTCGCCGCCCTGCTGGCCAACATCGGCATCGCCGTCACCAAGTTCATCGCGTTCCTGCTCTCCGGCTCGTCGTCGATGCTGGCCGAGGCGGTCCACTCGGTCGCCGACTCCGGCAACCAGGGTCTGCTGCTGCTCGGCGGCAAGCGGGCGAAGCGCGCGGCCACACCGGAACACCCGTTCGGGTACGGCCGGGAGCGCTACATCTACGCGTTCATCGTGTCCATCGTGCTGTTCAGCATCGGTGGCCTGTTCGCGCTCTACGAGGCGTACCACAAGTGGCATGACAAGGGCGGCATCGAGTCCTGGCACTGGCTGCCGGTGGTCGTGCTGGTGTTGGCGATCATCATGGAGTCGTTCTCCTTCCGGACCGCCATCAAGGAGTCCAACCACATCCGGGGCAACCAGTCCTGGGTGCGTTTCATCCGCCGGGCCAAGGCGCCGGAGCTGCCGGTGGTGCTCCTGGAGGACTTCGGCGCGCTGGTCGGTCTGGTGTTCGCCCTGTTCGGCGTCACCATGACGCTGATCACCGGCAACGGCGAGTGGGACGCCGCCGGCACCGCGATGATCGGCATCCTGCTGGTGGTCATCGCCGTCGTGCTGGCCATCGAGACGAAGAGCCTGCTGCTCGGTGAGGGCGCCGAGGCGTCCGAGCTGGCCGCCATCGAGCGGGCCGTCACCGAAGGCCCCGAGGTGGAGCGGATCATCCACATGAAGACGCTCTACCTGGGCCCGGAAGAGCTGATGGTGGCCGCCAAGATCGCCGTTCCGGAGTGGGAGAGCGCCCACGACCTGGCCCGTGGCATCAACGCCGTCGAGGCGCGGATCCGCGCCGCGGTGCCGATCGCCCGGGTGATCTATCTGGAGCCGGACGTCTACAGCACCGCCGCCGCCGAGGCCGGCACCGGTGCCGCGGCCGACACCGCGGTACCGCAGCCGCAGGACACGTCGGGCGAGCCGGCCGGGCGGCCCGGGGGCTGACGCGTGGAGCCACTGTACGGGCCGATCCGGGACTACGCCTGGGGCTCGCGCTCGGCCATCGCCCTCCTCCAGGGGCGAGCGGTGCCGAGCGCGGGCCCGGAGGCGGAGCTGTGGTTGGGGGCCCACCCGGGCGCCCCGGCCCTCGTGGATCGTGCCGGCCTGCGGGTGAGCCTCTGCGACCTGGTGCGGGACGAACCAGGGCAGTGGCTCGGCCAGCGGGTGTCCGAGCGGTTCGGCGACCGGCTGCCGTTCCTGCTCAAGGTGCTCGCGGCCGACGCTCCGCTGAGCCTGCAGGCCCACCCGGACGCCGAGCAGGCGCAGGCTGGCTACGCGGCGGAGGCGGGGCGCACCGAGGGGCCGCGCAACTACTCCGACCCGCACCACAAGCCGGAGTTGCTTGTCGCGCTCACCCCGTTCGAGGCGCTGTGCGGTTTCCGGGATCCGGCGGAGTCGGCCGAGGCGCTCGCGGCGTTCGGCGTACCGGAGTTGGCGCCTGTGGTCGCCGCGTTGCGGTCCGGGCCGGCAGGGTTGCGGACGGCGGTGCGGACGCTGCTCGGCTGGCCGGTCGCCAGGCGTCACGACCTGCTGGCCGCTGTGGTGGCGGCCCCGGTCGACGGCCCGGACGCGGAGCTGACCCGCCGACTGGCCACGGCGTACCCGGGGGATCCGGGTGCGCTGGTCGCGCTGCTGTTGCACCACCTGCGGCTGGAGGCGGGGGAGGCGATCTGGATGCCCGCCGGCAACCTGCACGCCTACCTGAGTGGCTGCGGCGTGGAGATCATGGCGGCCAGCGACAACGTGCTGCGCGGCGGCCTGACGCCGAAGCGGGTGGACGTCGACGAGTTGTTGCGGGTGCTGCGCTTCGAGGTGCTCGTCGATCCGGTGCGGGCCGCGGAGCCGGTCGGCCCGGGCGTGGACTGCTGGCCCGTGCCGGTGGACGACTTCGCGCTGCACCGGGTCCGGGTCGACGCGGCGGTGCCCTCGGTGACACTGTCGCTGCCGGGGCCCCGGGTGGTGCTCTGCGCTGGTGGTTCGATCACCGTGGACGACGGTGCCGGCGCGTTGACGCTGGCCTCCGGCGAGGCGGCGATCGGTACGGCGTTGGAAGCGCCGCTGCGGATCGACGGCACCGGTGTGGCGTTCGTGGCGACGTCCGGGCTGCGCTGACCCCGACCCTAGCCAACGACACAAGTCCGACTTTTCCGGAATAGCTTGACGTCATCCTGCCTGAGTGTGACTCTATGAGTACGCAGCGTTATCGCGACGACGGTCCGAGAACGTGCGGGGGAACCAAACCGGGGGGATGCACGGGGCGGGCGGGACGTGGGCGGGAAAGTCCGTCCATCACCGACCGCCCCGTGCGCTGTCCGCCGACCGTGCCTGATGCCCGTCGCCGACGCGCGTAAGGTGGAAGGTCGGCGCAGACATCGTTCGACAGGAGCTTTCATGACCAGCACCCTCCCGGCGTCCGCCAGCGGCACGCCGTCCGAGGCCCGGCCGAGCACGCTCGCCGACGGCGACTTCAAGGTGGCGGATCTGTCGCTCGCCGAGTTCGGGCGTAAAGAGATCCAGCTCGCCGAGCACGAAATGCCCGGCCTGATGGCGATCCGTCGCGAGTTCGCCGAGGCGCAGCCGCTCGCCGGCGCGCGGATCACCGGCTCCCTGCACATGACCATCCAGACCGCCGTCCTGATCGAGACGTTGGTCGCGCTCGGCGCGCAGGTGCGCTGGGCGTCCTGCAACATCTTCTCCACCCAGGACCACGCCGCCGCGGCGATCGTCGTCGGCCCGGACGGCACCCCCGAGGCTCCGGCCGGGGTTCCGGTGTACGCCTGGAAGGGCGAGACCCTTCCGGAGTACTGGTGGTGCACCGAGCAGGTGCTCGCCTGGCCGGACGGGCAGGGCCCCAACATGATCCTCGACGACGGCGGCGACGCGACCCTGCTCGTACACAAGGGCACCGAGTTCGAGCGGGCCGGGGCGGTCCCGCCCGTCGAGTCCGCCGACTCCGAGGAGTACGCGGTCATCCTCGAGCTGCTGCACCGCTCGCTCGGCGAGGACGGCCAGCGGTGGACCCGGATCTCCGCCGGCATCAAGGGCGTGACCGAGGAGACCACCACCGGCGTGCACCGGCTCTACGAGATGCACCGGGCCGGCACCCTGCTCTTCCCGGCCATCAACGTCAACGACTCGGTGACCAAGAGCAAGTTCGACAACAAGTACGGCTGCCGGCACTCGCTCATCGACGGCATCAACCGTGCCACCGACGTGCTGATCGGCGGCAAGATGGCGGTCGTCATGGGCTACGGCGACGTGGGCAAGGGCTGCGCCGAGTCGCTGCGCGGCCAGGGCGCCCGGGTCGTGGTGACCGAGGTGGACCCGATCTGCGCGTTGCAGGCCGCCATGGACGGCTACCAGGTCGCCACCCTGGACGACGTTGTCGAGCAGGCCGACATCTTCATCACCGCCACCGGCTGCTTCGACGTCATCACCAACGAGCACATGGCCCGGATGAAGCACCAGGCCATCGTCGGCAACATCGGCCACTTCGACAACGAGATCGACATGGCCGGGCTGGCCAAGCGGTCCGACGTCGAGCGGATCAACATCAAGCCGCAGGTCGACCTGTGGCGCTTCGCCGACGGGCACGCCATCATCGTGCTCTCCGAGGGTCGCCTGCTGAACCTGGGCAACGCGACCGGGCACCCGAGCTTCGTCATGTCGAACTCGTTCGCCAACCAGACGATCGCCCAGATCGAGCTCTTCACCAAGACCGAGGAGTACCCGATCGGCGTCTACGTGCTGCCCAAGCACCTGGACGAGAAGGTGGCCCGACTGCACCTCGGCGCACTCGGCGCCAAGCTGAGCACGCTGACCAAGGAGCAGGCCGCCTACCTCGGCGTCTCCACGGAGGGTCCGTTCAAGCCGGATCACTACCGCTACTGATCGACACCTCTGGACCGGGTCGGCTTTTCGCAGCCGGCCCGGTCCGTCGTCTCCGCCCTGCCGGGCCGGGGCTCGGGCGCGGGTCCGCGGGGTCGGGGCTTGGTCAGGTGCGGCGGGTGGGGCGGAACCAGGTCCAGATGCACCAGGCCAGCCAGCCGAGCGAGACGAGGGTGGCCAGTGCCCGTAGGCGTAGTGCGCTGAGCAGCAGCACCACGGCCAGGACCGTCAACCACGGCAGGAATCCCCTCACGGCGCGATCTTCGCACAGTGGAGTTCGCCGTAGACAGGGTGAGCTTGTCGTGAACGACTTGACGACGACGCTGACCAGGAGGAAGGTATGCCTGCCCTAAGTCAACCAAGGCGTGCCTAACCTACTCGGAGCTCGGATGTTCGCCACCTACCTGATCGGTCTGCGGGAAGGGCTGGAAGCCACCCTGGTGGTCAGCATCCTGGTCGCCTTCCTGGTGAAGTCGCAGCGCCGGGACCGGCTGCCGCAGGTGTGGGCGGGCGTTGGCCTGGCCGTGGCGCTCTCGGTGCTCTTCGGCTGGCTGATCGAGTACACGTCGACCTCGCTGCTGTCCCGATCCGAGGATCGTGAGTTGTTCGAGGCGATCACCTCGGTCGCCGCCGTGGTTTTCGTGACCTGGATGATCTTCTGGATGCGCCGGGCCGCCCGGACCATCGCCGGCGAACTGCGGGGCAAGCTCACCGAGGCGCTGGCCGTCGGGTCCCTCGCCGTCGCCGGGATGGCGTTCCTCGCGGTGATCCGCGAGGGTCTGGAGACGGCGCTGATCTTCTACTCGGCCGCCCAGGGTGCGGCCGGCGACAGCGGCCCGCTGCTCGCGTTGATCGGCGGGATCGTCACCGCCGTGGTCCTCGGCGTGCTGCTCTACGCCAGCGCCCTGCGGATCAACCTCAGCAAGTTCTTCACCTGGACCGGCGCGCTGCTGATCCTGGTCGCCGCCGGCATCCTCAAGTACGGCGTGCACGACTTCCAGGAGGCCGGCGTCCTGCCCGGCCTGAACGACCTGGCTTTCGACATCACCAGCGTGCTCGACCCGAGCACCTGGTACGCGGCCCTGCTCGCCGGCATGTTCAACGTGACCCCCGCGCCCACAGTGCTGGAGACGATCGCCTGGGTCGCGTACGCCGTACCGGTGCTCCTGCTCTTCCTGCGACCGGCCCGGCGTAAGCCGGCACCCACCGCGACCACCACCACCGTCACCGAGCGCGGGGCTGACACCGGCGCCGAGGCCGAGGCGGCGTCCGCGCCGCAGCGTGCCTGACCCACGAGGAGAGACAGCTTCGATGCGTACCACCCAGTTCTTCGCGCTGGCCGCCGCCGGCGTGCTGGCCACGGCCGGTCTGGCCGCCTGCTCCGACTCTGACAAGGGCGACTCGGCCGGGTCTGGCGGACCGATCGTGGTCAAGGCCAGCGACACCGCCTGTGAGGTCGGCTCGACCGACCTGGGCGCCGGCACCGCCACCTTCAAGATCACCAATTCGGGTGCGAAGGTGACCGAGTTCTACGTGTACGCCGACGGCGACCGGGTGATGGGCGAGGTGGAGAACATCGCCCCTGGGCTGAGCCGCGAGCTGCACGTGGAGTTGCCGGCCGGCACGTACCAGACGGCCTGCAAGCCGGGGATGAGCGGCAAGGGCATCCGGGGCGCGCTCAAGGTCAGCGGGTCGGCGCAGCCGCTCACCGCCGACGCCGCGCTGGGTGACGCCACGGACAACTACCAGCGGTACGTGAAGAGCCAGACCAGCGCGCTGTTGGACAAGACCGAGGAGTTCGTCGGCGCGGTCAAGGCCGGCGATGTGGCGAAGTCCAAGGCGCTCTACCCGGTCGCCCGCACCTACTGGGAGCGGATCGAGCCGGTCGCTGAGATCTTCGGTGACCTCGACCCCAAGATCGACGGCCGCGAGGAGGTCCTTGAGGAGGGGATGGAGTTCACCGGCTTCCACCGGATCGAGAAGGACCTCTGGCAGTCCGGCGACATCTCCAAGGACGGCCCGATCGCCGACCGCCTGCTGGTGGATGTCAAGGAGATCGTGGCCAAGGCGAACGCCGAGAAGCTCTCCCCGCTCCAGCTCGCCAACGGTGCCAAGGAACTGCTCGACGAGGTGGCCAGCGGCAAGATCACCGGCGAGGAGGACCGCTACTCGCACACCGACCTGTGGGACTTCGCCGCCAACCTCGAAGGTTCCAAGGCCGCCGTGTCTGCCCTGCGGCCCGCGTTGCAGCAGCGCTCGCCGGAGCTGGTGAGTCAGCTGGACGCCGAGTTCACGAACGTCGAGGGCCTGCTCGGCAAGCACCGCGACGGCGACGGGTGGAAGCTGCACACCGCGCTGAGCAAGGCCGAGCTCAAGGAGCTCTCCGACGGGATCAACGCGCTCGCCGAGCCGATCAGCAAGGTCGCCGCGGCCGTCGCGAAGTGACCACCTGGCAGAAAGAGTCGAGTCGATGAGCGGAAGCAGGTTCACCCGGCGCCGGGCGATCACCCTGGCCGGCGCCGGGGTGGCCGGGGTCGCCGGAGTGGCGGCCGGCGCGGGGGCGCTGCTGAACGGCTCCCATGGCCCGGCCGCGGCGAGCGACCACCCGGCCGGGGCGGTGCCGTTCCACGGAGAGCACCAGGCCGGCATCGTCACCCCGGCGCAGGACCGGCTGCACTTCGTGGCCTTCGACGTGATCACCAAGGACCGGGCCCGACTCGTCGAACTGCTCCAGGAGTGGACGGCCGCCGCCGCCCGGATGACCGCGGGGCGCGACGCCGGGGTGCTGGGTGCGGTCGGCGGGATGCCGGAGGCCCCACCGGACGACACCGGCGAGGCGCTCGGCCTGCCTCCCTCGCAGCTCACCCTCACCATCGGTTTCGGGCCGACGCTGTTCCGCGACGCCGACGGACGGGACCGCTTCGGCCTTGCCGAGCGTCGTCCTGCCGCCCTCGCCGAGCTGCCGAAGTTTCCTGGCGACGCGTTGCAGCCGCAGCTCTCCGGCGGCGACCTCTGCGTCCAGGCCTGCTCCAACGATCCGCAGGTGGCGGTGCACGCGATCCGTAACCTGGCCCGGCTGGGCATGGGCGTGGTGAGCGTCCGCTGGTCGCAGCTCGGCTTCGGTCGCACCTCGTCGACCACGCGGGAGCAGGCCACCGCACGCAACCTGTTCGGGTTCAAGGACGGCACGGCCAACCTCAAGGCCGAGGACACCGACCTGCTGCGTGACCAGTTGTGGGTGCAGCCGGGCGACGGGCCGGACTGGATGGCCGGCGGCTCGTACCTGGTGACCCGCAAGATCCGAATGCTGGTGGAGACCTGGGACCGGACCTCCCTCGCCGAGCAGGAGGAAATCGTCGGCCGGGCCAAGGGCAGCGGCGCGCCGCTGGGTCGCGGCGACGAGTTCGACGAGCCCGACTTCGCCGCCCGTGGCGCGGACGGGAAGCCGGTGATCGCCGAGCACGCCCATGTCACGCTGGCCCACCCGAGCCGGAACGGCGGGGCCCAACTGCTCCGCCGGGGTTACAACTTCGTCGACGGCTCGGACGGCCTCGGCCGGCTCGACGCGGGCCTCTTCTTCATCGCCTACCAGCGTGATCCACGCCGTCAGTTCGTGCCGATCCAGACGCAGCTGGCCCGGCACGACGTGATGAACGAGTACCTGCGACACGTCTCCAGCGGGGTGTTCGCCTGCCCGCCCGGGGTACGCGACGGCGGGGAACACTGGGGGAGTGGGCTGTTCGGCTGACCGTCGTCCGGATGGCGACAGCCGGATCGGTCCGGCTTGCGGTGGCGCCGGGCGCCGCCAAAGGGGGATCATGGTGGCAGCCTGGCCCGCGGCCATCCGTGCGCCCAGGCACCGCAGCACGTGGCGCCGCCGCCGCGGACTGCTGGCACCCGGTTTGACGGCGGCGCTGAGCGTTACCGGCGGACGCCGGTCCCACCGAACTGAATGAGGATGCAATATTAATCCCATGAGAGCCCGCGTACTGGTGGTCGACGATGACCCCGCGCTCGCCGAGATGCTCGGCATCGTGCTGCGCAGTGAGGGTTTCCTGCCCTCTTTTGTGGCGGACGGCGAGCGGGCGTTGGCCGCTTTTCGCGACAGTCGTCCCGACATAGTGCTGCTTGACCTGATGCTTCCCGGCATGAGCGGGATCGACGTCGCCAGGTCGATTCGGGCGGAGTCCGGCGTGCCCATCGTCATGCTGACCGCCAAGAGCGACACCGTCGACGTCGTGCTCGGCCTGGAATCCGGCGCCGACGACTACGTGGTCAAGCCGTTCAAGCCCAAGGAGCTGGTGGCCCGGATGCGGGCCCGACTGCGCCGAGGCGAGGACGTGGCCCCGGAGATGCTCACCATCGGGCCGCCGGACAACCAGATCACCATCGACGTGCCCGCGCACACGGTGAGTCGCAACGACGAGGAGGTGAAGCTGACGCCGCTGGAGTTCGACCTGCTGGTCGCGCTCGCCCGCAAGCCACGTCAGGTCTTCACCCGCGAGGTGCTGCTCGAACAGGTCTGGGGCTACCGGCACGCGGCCGACACCCGTCTGGTCAACGTGCACGTCCAGCGGTTGCGGGCCAAGATCGAACCAGACCCGGAGCGACCGGAAATCATCCTCACCGTGCGGGGCGTGGGTTACAAGGCGGGGACCGGATAGCCTGGTCGCACTGTGTCGACCTCGCCGCCCCCACCCTCCCCGAGTACGGCAGCCCGCCGGCCCAGCGCCGGCGGGGAGCTCTGGCGTGCGGTGAGTGGTCGGGTCGCTCGTGCGGTGGGTCGGGCACACCAGACCTGGCGTCGCTCGCTCCAGGTTCGGGTCGTGACCATCACGCTGGTCGCGTCCAGCCTCCTGGTCGGCGGGTTCGCGTTCCTGATCGCTGACAAGATCACCACCATCCTGCTCGACAGCGCGCGCAGCGACGTCCGGCAGCGGGTGACAACCGGCGCCAGCTACGCGGCCAAGCAGGTCTCCTTCTACGGCCAGCCGCAGGAGGCGCAGCTTCAGGAGACCATCGACGGCACTGTCAACTACCTGGCCGGCGGCGACCCCCAGCAGACCAGCGGCGTGGTGGTGGCCATCACCGCCGACGACTATCCCAACGACATCCAGACGCGCACCTCCCCGTCGGCGAACGTGCAGCCGCTGATCAGCCCCGAGCTGCGGGCCGCGATCGCCGACGGCAAGGTGGCCAGTCAGATCCGCACCGGGCGACTCACCGGCGAGACCACCAAATACCTTGTCTACGGCTCGCCGGTGCCCACCCGCTTCGGCCAGATCGAGCTCTACTACCTGGTCCCGCTGGGCCGGCAGGACGTCACCGCCGCCGACGCCCGCGCCACGGTGGTGGCCACCGGGGTCGCGCTGGTGATCCTCCTCGGGTTGCTCGCGGCGCTTGTCACCCGGCTGGTGGTCAACCCGGTCCGGGTCGCCGCACGTACCGCCCAGCGGCTCTCCGCGGGCCTGCTCGACCAGCGGATGGTGGTCAACGGCGAGGACGACCTGGCCCTGCTCGCCGCGTCGTTCAACCAGATGGCCACCAACCTGCAACGGCAGATCCTGCGCCTGGAAGAGATGTCCCGGTTGCAGCGCCGCTTCACCTCGGACGTGTCCCACGAGCTGCGTACCCCGCTGACCACGGTGCGGATGGCCGCCGACCTGATCTTCGCTGAGCGCGACGAGTTCGACCCCGCCGTAGCCCGCAGCGCCGAGCTGCTCCAGGCCGAGTTGGACCGCTTCGAGGAGCTGCTGACCGACCTGCTGGAGATCAGTCGGTTCGACGCGGGCTTCGCCATGCTGGATTCCGAGCCGACCGACCTGGTGCCGGTGGTGCACCGGGTGGTCGACCGGCTGGCGGGCCTGGCCGAGCGGGTTGGCGTACCGATCGAACTGGACCTGCCGGGCACGCCGGTCATCGCCGAGGTCGACCCGCGCCGGGTCGAGCGGGTGTTGCGCAACCTGGTCGGCAACGCCGTCGAGCACGGTGAGGCCCGCCCGGTGCTGATCACCCTTGGCATCGACGAGACCGCCGTGGCGATCACGGTCCGCGACCACGGCGTGGGGCTGAAGGTCGGCGAGGAGAAGCTGGTGTTCAACCGGTTCTGGCGGGCGGACCCGTCGCGGGCCCGGCAGACCGGGGGCACCGGGCTGGGCCTGTCGATCAGCCTGGAGGACGCACGGCTGCACGGCGGCTGGCTGGAGGCGTGGGGTGCTCCCGGGCAGGGCGCGCAGTTCCGACTCACCCTGCCGGCCCGTGCTGGCGATCGGCTGACCACCTCACCGCTGCGGCTGGTGCCGGCCGACGCCGCCCTGCCGTTCGGCGGCCCCCGCGACGGTGGGCCACTGGCCATCGGTCCCGGCACCGGCGGGGCACTGGCGATCGGTCCGGCTCCCGCCGGGGACGGGCAGCGGACGGAGGTGCGCTCGTGAGACGGCCGACTCTGCTCGGAACCCTCGGCGTGATGGTGCTGCTGGGCGCCGGCTGTGGCATTCCGGCGGCATCCGACGTGCGGGTGGACGGCAAGGGCAGCGCCGCGACCGAGGCCGGTGTGATCAGTCGGGGCAGTGAGCCACCGACGCGCACGGCCAGCGGCAGCGTCAACGAGACGTTCGTCCGCAACTTCCTGTCCGCCGCCGCCGGCGAGCCGGATCGGGCGTACGAGCGGGTCAAGGCGTTCATCGCCCCGGAGGACAAGACTCGCCTGCAGGACAAGAAGGGCAGCGAGGTCGCGCTGAACGTGGTCCGGCTGCGCGAGGCGGTCTACACCCTCAACAGCGACTCGACCACGACCGTCAAGATCACCGTGCAGCAGATCGGGGTGCTGCGGACCAACGGCATCCTGGCCCCACCGGTGGCGACCGAGACGGAGTACGAGTTCGGCCTGCGCAGTGCGTCCTTCAACGGCGGCGTCAACGATGACCGGGCCGGCCTCTACGTCATCAACCCGCCCAACGTGCTGCTGCTCAGCGACACCGCCCTTCGGGAGTACTACCAGGACGAGACGATCTACTTCTGGAGTTCGGACCGCAGCCGCCTGGTGCCCGACCAGCGCTACCGACCGCAGGCGGTGCCGGTCGAGCGGCAGGTCAACGAGGTGGTGAAGTGGCTGGTCGGTGGCCCCTCCGACTGGTTGCGCCCGGGAGTCGTCGGGCTGCCCGACCGCACCGAGCTGATCAACAACGCCACCGGCGGCAACGGTCGGTGGGAGGTCAACCTGGACATGTCCGGCGACGACCAGAGCGGGATCGATCAGTTGATTACGCAGATCGCCTGGTCGCTGGGGGACCTCACCGGTCAGCTGGAGTTGAAGATCCGCAACAACGCGCAGCCCGTGGTGGACCTGGGCGAGCGACGAGACGCCCGGGTGCTCTACCCGTATGCCACCAGCCCGCAGCGGTTCGGCGTGTACGACGGCGCGATCCACCCACTCGACTTCGACGGCGAGCCCAGCGGCACGGTGCCGTTGACACCCGAGGCCAACCGTAACGTCGTCTCCGCCAGCCTCGGGCTGGCCAAGGACCGCCGGATCCTCGCCGCGATGGTGGTCGCCAGCAGCGGCAAGAACCGGTACCGACTCGCCGTGGGCACGGGTGCCGACCCGGTCTCCGTGGTCAGCCGCAGCGGCGCCGAATACTCCTCGATCGGCCGACCGGTCTGGCTGCGTACGGTCGACAACCGTCCCAGCCGCGGCCTCGTCGTGGCCGACGGGCAGCTCTACCGGTTCGACGAGGCGGCCCGGATGTATCCGGTGCCGCTCAACCTGCCCTCCGCCGCGGTCACCGCGGTGGCCGCCGGGTTGGACGGCCAGCGGGTGGCGCTGATCGTCGGCGGCCGTCTCTACGTCGCCGCGGTCAACCTCGACGGCGGCGGGGCCTCCATCGGCCCGCCCCGAGAGCTGGTCACCTCGCTGACGAACCCGACGGCTGTCGACTGGGGCAGGGAGGACCAGCTGGTGGTGGCGGGGTCGGTCGGCCAGCCGGCGATCTACGAGATCAGTGTCGACGGCGCCCTGGAGACACCGTTGCGGACCGACCTCGGCGCCAAGGTGACCCACCTGACCGCGTACCCGACCAACCGCAGTGTGCGGACGCCCGGCGGGGCGTACATGTACGAGGCGAACGGGGTGGCCTACCGCAGCAGCCCGTTCGAACGGATCGAGCCCGGCCGGGTACGCGACATCGCCCCGGTGCCGACCGGTGTCCGGCCGAGCAACCCGTCGGCGCCGTTCTTCCTCTACTGACACGGTGAGCGGGCTCTGGGCGGACCTCGCCGACCTGGTGCTGCCCGCCGACTGCGCCGGTTGTCGGGAGCGCCGACCCGGCCTGCGGCACGGGGTCTGCCCAGCCTGTGTCGTGGCGCTGGGTGCATTGCGGCCACGGGCGGTCCGCCCCACCCCCGCCCCGCCGGGCCTGCCGTCCTGCGTCGCCCTCGGCCCGTACGCGGGTCCGCTGCGCGAGGCTCTGCTGGCGTACAAGGAACACGGCCGACACGGGCTTGCTCGCCCGCTCGGCGCGCTGCTCGCCGAGGTCGTCGCGGCGGCCGTCGGTGGGGCCCGTCCGCTGGCGTTGGTTCCGGTCCCGGACACCGCGGCGGCGGCCCGGTCCCGCTACGGGGACCACCTCGACCGGCTGGCCCGGCACTGCGCGGCCCGGCTCAACCGGAGCGGTTGGGCGGTGCGGGTGCACCGTCCGCTGCGGGCGTCACCCCGGCCCGACTCGGTCACCCTGGACAGCGCCGGGCGCGCGGCGGCGGCCGAGGCGGCCTTCCAGCCCCGCCCGACGGGGCCGGTCCGGGGTCGTGCCGGCGGCCCGGCGCCGGTCGTGGTGCTGCTCGACGACATCGTCACCACCGGCGTGACCCTCGCCGCCGCGAGCCGGGTGCTGACCGCTACAGGATGGGCACCGGGTGTTGCGGCGGTGCTCGCGGCGACCGAGAAAAGGCACCAGTCGTAACCCATAGTGTTTCCGTTTCACCCGTTGGTGTATGAGCTGCGAAAAATCCTGGGTCGTCTCGGCAACATGGGGTGACTGCCGGGCAAACAAGAGTTAGCGTTTCGCTGTCGGGGGTAGGAGGTCGTTCCCACCACCCTCGGCGGTGAGAGGAGGCGTAGCCGTACCAACCGGTCGACGCCAGCGGGTCTCCCCACGGCGCGCGGCCGGGCAACCGGATCGAAGACCGTCCGAAAAAGGGAGGTCACGTGGACATCGTGGTCAAGGGCCGAAACGTCGAAGTGCCGGACCATTACCGGGTACACGTAGCCGAGAAACTCGCGAAGATCGAACGCTACGACCACAAACTTATTCGCGTTGATGTCGAGCTGTTTCACGAGCGCAATCCGCGCCAGGCCGATCACTGCCAGCGGGTGGAGATCACCTGCGTTTCCCGGGGCCCGGTCATGCGGGCCGAAGCCTGCACGAACGACTTCTACAGCGCGCTCGACGCGGCCATCGCGAAGCTCGACACCCGGCTGCGCCGCGCGGCCGACCGCCGCCGCGTACACCGGGGTCGGCACGCGCCGATCTCCGTCGCCGAGGCCACCGCTGGCCTGCCGGTCGCGGACCTGGTGCCCAACGCGCTGAGCGCGCCGAGCGATGGCGCCCGCGCCGGCACCGCCGTTGCCGAACGGGTCGAAGAGGAGCACGACGACCAGCCGTGGCACATCGCCCGGGAGAAGGTGCACCCGGCGGAGCCGATGACCATCGACGACGCGTTGTTCGAGATGGAACTGGTCGGCCACGACTTCTACCTTTTCCAGGACAAGGAGTCCGGCCGCCCCAGCGTCGTCTACCGGCGCCACGCGTACGACTACGGCATCATCTCTCTCGCCACCTGACCGGCAGCTCGTGGGGTTGTGGTGGGGTGCCCCCACCACAACCCCGCGACACCGGTCAGCGGAGGTCGGCGGGCAGCAACGCGAAGGTCAGGTCGTCCAGGCGGGCACCGGCCAGTCCGGGCAGTCGCCCGCGCTGAACTGCCTCGCGCCGAAAACCGACCCGCTCCAGCACCCGGTGCGACGGGGCGTTGTCCGGCACCGTTCCGGCCGACAGCCGGGCGATACCGACCGAGCCGAACGCCCAGCCCGCGAGCAACCGGACCGCCCGCGTCGCGTACCCCCGGCCGCGCCACTCCGGCAGCAACGCGTAGCCGACCGATGCCTCGCCGGCGGCCACGTCGGTGTACGACAAGCCGCAACTGCCCACGGGCTCGCCGCTGGTCACGTCAGTGATCATCAGCCTGGCGATCTCGCCGGTCAGCCAGCCGCTCTGCGCGAGACGACAACGCCGCTCCATCGCCTCGCGGGTCGGCGGCACCGGCGGCGCCTGGTTCGCCACCACCTCGGGTCGGCTGTGCAACCGGTACATCAGCGCCGCGTCGTCCGGCGCGAGGGGGCGCAGCGCCACCACCTGGTCGGTGAGCACCCCGCCGGGCAGGTCGGGCAGCAGCCGGGCGGTCGGGCCGGGCGGATCACCGGTGACGCGTACCCAGGCCAGCAGATCGTGCCGGCCCGCGTCGCGGGACGCACCGGCCGACCGGCGCAGACCCTCGTAGCGGAAGCCGGCGGCCAGCGCGACCCGTTGGCTCGGACCGTTCTCCGGTTCGGTGAGCAGTTCCAGCCGGGCCGCCCCGGCGGCGAACGCGTGCTCGCTCAGCACGCGGGTCGCCGCGGTGGCCAGCCCGCGACCGCGGGCCGCCGGCCGCATCCAGTAGCCGATCTCCAGCTGACCCCGGGCGGGCACCGGGTTGTTCAGCCCCACCGCGCCGAGCAGCCGATCGGTCGCGGGGTCCGCGACGGCGTACGCCGTGCCGCCGCCGGTCCAGGCCGCCGGGGCGCCGACGTCGATCCACCAGCGGGCGTCGGCCTCGGTGTACGGCGTCGGGAGGTTCGACACGAACCGTTGGGTCAGCGGGTCCGCGCAGCCGTCGACGACCTCGGCGCTGTCCTCCGGGCGGAAGGGGCGCAGCCGCACCCCGTGCGCCTCGACGACCGGCCGCAGACTCATCCCAGATCCTTCGCGAGGAGCGCACCGACCCACACGTCCACCCGCTCGCCCCGGTGCTGCACGCCACCCCGGGCCGTCCCCTCGACCAGGAAGCCCGCCTTCTCCGCCGCTCGCCGGGAGGCGGTGTTGCCCACGTTCGCCCTCCACTCGATCCGCGCCAGGCCCAACGTGCTGAAGCCCCAGGCGCTGAGCGCGACCAGCGCGGCGGGCAGGTAGCCCCGGCCCCGGGCCGCCGGCGCGGTCATGAAGCCGGTGTCGGCCACCAGCGGGTCGGTGGGGGAGAGCCGCAGGTCGAGCGTGCCCACGTACCGGTCGTCGGCGTCGGCGATCATGAAGCAGGCGGCGTCCCCCCGAGCCCAGGAGTCGCGGCCGTACGCCTGGTAGCCCTCCGCGTCGGCCCGGTCGTACGGGTCCGGCACCGTCGTCCAGCGGATGGTCTCCGGGTCCCGGCAGGTCTGCACCACCGCGTCCAGGTCCTTCTCCTCCATGGGCCGCAACCGCAGCTCGCCGGCCCCGGTCTCGGCGAACAGAACGGGCTGCGGGCGGCCGAAGATGGCGGCCCGGCGGGCGGCGAGGGTGCCCGGCCCGGCCGGACCGGTCGACCCGGCGGCCGGCACCTCGCCGGGCAGCAGCGAGCCGATCCAGCCGTCCGCGCTTCCGGGCAGCAGCGCCGGGTCGGCCAGCCGCAACCTGCCGTCGATCCGGAAACCTGCCCGGAGGGCCACCAGCCGGGAGGCGTGGTTGCCCACCTCGGCCTGCCAGATGAGCCGGCGAAGCCCGAGGGTGTCGAAGGACCAGCGGGCCACCGCCCGGGTGGCCCGGACCATCACGCCTCGACCACGCGCCCAGGGTGCCGTCCAGTAGCCGATCTCACCGGTGCCGTCCTCGCCGATCGAGGTGAGCCCGCTGGAGCCCAGCAGCTCCCCGGTGTCCGGGTCGCAGACCGCGAACGGTGCCCCGGTGCCCTCGGCCCAGGCCTTCCGGCTCATCTCGGTGACAAATCCGTGGGCGTGTTCCGGCCGGTACGGGCGCGGTACGGTGGTCCAACGCTGAATGTCCGGGTCCTGGCAGGCTCGGTGCACGGCCTCGGCATCCGTCTCTCGCCAGGGTCGCAGCAGCACGCCGTCCTCGATGATCTCCACGAGCTCCACCCGTGCATCCTGCCGCAGCGTTCGCCGACGGCGTAACCGGATAACGTTTGGGGCGTGTGCAGGACGCGAGTTATGTCGGGTTCGGCGGGGTCGAGCACCGCCACCAGTGACCATCGCGCCGATGAAGCGCCTACGATGGTTCGAGACTGTCTAGGGGAGCGTTGATCCGTGTCGATTCTGGAAAAGGTCCTTAACGCGGGCGAGGGCCGCATGGTGCGCCGCCTCAAGGCGATCGCCAATGCCGTCAGCTCGATCGAGGACGACTACATCAACCTCACCGACGAGGAACTGGCCGGCATGACCGAACAGTTCCGGGAGCGGCTCGACGAGGGTGAGACCCTCGACGACCTGCTGCCGGAGGCGTTCGCGGTTGCCCGTGAGGCGTCCGCCAGGGTGCTCGGCCAGCGCCCGTACGACGTCCAGGTGATGGGCGGCGCGGCGCTTCACTTCGGCAACATCGCCGAGATGAAGACCGGTGAGGGCAAGACGCTGACCTCGGTCATGGCCGTCTACCTCAACGCGCTCTCCGGCAAGGGCGTCCACGTGATCACGGTCAACGACTACCTCGCCCAGCGTGACGCGGCGTGGATGGGCCGGGTGCACGAGTTCCTCGGGCTGACCGTCGGCGTGGTGCTGCCCAACCGGCCGGCAAGTGAGCACAAGGCCGCGTACGAGTGCGACATCACCTACGGCACCAACAACGAGTTCGGCTTCGACTACCTGCGCGACAACATGGCCTGGTCGAAGGAAGAGCTGGTGCAGCGCGGGCACAACTTCGCGGTGGTCGACGAGGTCGACTCCATCCTGATCGACGAGGCCCGCACCCCGCTGATCATCTCCGGCCCGGCCGAGCACTCCGCCCGCTGGTATGGCGAGTTCGCTGGCGTGGTGGCCCGGCTCCAGGCCGGCACCGACGGCGAGGGCGACTACGAGGTCGACCACTCCAAGCGCACCATCGCGGTGACCGAGCGGGGTGTCGCCAAGGTCGAGGACCGGCTCGGCATCGACAACCTGTACGAGTCGGTGAACACCCCGCTGGTCGGCTACCTCAACAACGCCATCAAGGCCAAGGAGCTCTACAAGCGCGACAAGGACTACATCGTCAGCGACGGTGAGGTCCTGATCGTCGACGAGTTCACCGGTCGCATCCTGCACGGCCGTCGCTACAACGAGGGCATGCACCAGGCGATCGAGGCCAAGGAGGGGGTGGAGATCAAGCAGGAGAACCAGACCCTGGCCACCATCACCCTCCAGAACTACTTCCGCCTCTACGAGAAGCTGTCCGGGATGACCGGTACGGCGCAGACCGAGGCGAGCGAGTTCAACAAGGTCTACAAGGTCGGCGTCGTGACCATTCCGACCCACCGCCCGATGGTTCGCGAGGACCGGCCGGACGTCATCTACAAGACCGAGAAGGCCAAGTTCAACGCCGTCATCGAGGACATCGCCGAGCGGCACCAGATGGGTCAGCCGGTGCTGGTGGGCACCGTCTCGGTGGAAAACTCCGAGATCCTCTCCCAGCTGCTGCGCCGCCGTGGCATCCCGCACAACGTGCTGAACGCCAAGTTCCACGCCCGGGAGGCCGAGATCGTCGCCCAGGCCGGGCGTAAGGGCGCGGTCACCGTGGCGACCAACATGGCCGGCCGCGGCACCGACATCCTGCTCGGTGGCAACGCCGAGTTCCTCGCCGCGAACGAGCTGCGCCAGCGCGGCCTCGACCCGCTGGAGAACGAGGAAGAGTACGCCAAGGCGATGGAGGAGGTCCTTCCGACCTGGAAGCAGGCCTGCGACGCCGAGGCGGAAGAGGTCTCGGCCGCCGGCGGCCTCTACGTGCTGGGCACCGAGCGGCACGAGTCCCGGCGGATCGACAACCAGCTGCGTGGTCGTGCCGGCCGGCAGGGCGACCCGGGCGAGTCCCGTTTCTACCTGTCCCTTCAGGACGAGCTGATGCGGCGCTTCCGGGCCGGAGCGGTCGAGGCGGTGATGGAGCGCTTCAACATCCCGGAGGACGTGCCCATCGAGTCGAAGATGGTCACCCGGCAGATCAAGAGCGCCCAGGCCCAGATCGAGGGTCAGAACGCCGAGATCCGCAAGAACGTGCTCAAGTACGACGAGGTGCTCAACAAGCAGCGCCAGGTCGTCTACGCCGAGCGGCTCCGGGTGCTCAACGGTGAAGACCTCTCCGACCAGGTCCGCAACATGATCGACGACACCGTCGAGGCGTACGTGCGGGGCGCCACCTCCGACGGCTACGGCGAAGACTGGGACCTCGATCAGCTCTGGTCCAGCCTCAAGCAGCTCTACCCGGTCGGCGTGACGATCGAGGAGTTGGAAGAGGAGGCCGGTGGCTCCCGGGCCGGCATGGACGCCGACTTCCTGGTCGCCCGCCTCAAGGACGACGCCAACGCCGCGTACGACCGGCGTGAGGAGCAGCTCGGCACCGAGGGGGTGCGCCAGCTCGAGCGGATGGTGCTGCTCCAGGTCATCGACCGCAAGTGGCGCGAGCACCTCTACGAGATGGACTACCTCCAGGAGGGCATCAACCTCCGGGCGTACGCCCAGCGCGACCCGGTGGTGGAATACCAGCGCGAGGGCTTCGACATGTTCGCCACCATGATGGAGGGCATCAAGGAGGAGACAGTCGGTTTCCTCTACAACGTCGACGTCCAGGTGACCGAACCGGAGCCCGAGGAGGGGGCCGACGAGGTCACCCTGCTCGACAAGCCGGTGGAGATCCGGGCCAAGGGCCTCAACCAGGCACCGCGGCGGCAGGGCCTGCAATACTCCGCCCCCACCATCGACGGTGAGGCCAGCCCGGGCGCGGTCGCCGTGGAGCAGGCAGAACAGCAGGCTCCGGCGCTCGGTGTGGGCCGACCGGCTCCGGGTGCTCCGGCGGCACCGGGGCGGAGCGCGCCGTCCGCGCCGCAGCGGCCGGCATCCGGGCTGCGTGGCCCGGCTGTTCCGTCGGCTGCTGCCCGTCGGCCGGCACCGAACCAGGCGGAGGCGAGCAACGGCCCGTCCCGCAACGCACCGTGCCCGTGTGGCTCGGGCCGCAAGTACAAGCGCTGCCACGGCGCGCCCAACGGCGGCAACTGACCAACAGCAGCTGCACTGACAGCGTCTGACCGACGGGTCCCGGCCGACCAGGCCGGGACCCGTCGGTGTTCTTGTGAGCCTCGCGACCGACCGGGGCAGGCGGGTCAGAGCACGTGCAGGGCGACACAGAGCCAGCGGCCCCGGCGATGTTCGAGGCGCAGGGCCATCGCCCAACTTCGGCCGCCCGTGCCGGTGAGGACGGCTGCCGCCTCCACTGCGGTCTCCCGGGGCTCACAGACCCGCAGGCGTAGCAGCCGGACCAGTGGCCGGCCGCTACGGCGGCGGGATGTCCCGGCCCGGCCGGGTGCGCGGGCGAGCTCGGTCAGCAGGTCGCCCGCTCGGGTCGGGTCGAGTAGCGCTCGCACCTGGGCCGGCGAACGGTAGCCGTTGACCACCTCCAGGCAGGTGCCGACGAAGCGGTGCGCGGCCCGGGTGGTTTCCGGTGCGGTCGACGGCGGCAACGACGCGACCGGGTGGGTGGTGGACCGGCTGGGCACCGGGCGCAGGGCTGCTCGCCGCTCCGCCGGCCGAATCGGGCTGGGCCGGGTGGAGGCGAACAGATCGAGGGCGAGTTGACCGTCGGTTGGCCCCGGCCAGTACGACCCGTCGCTCTCGTCCACGTAGGGCGGATCGAAGGGCGGAACGGGGCGTAGCCGCACTGGTGGTCGGGAAGGACCGGATCGCGCTCCGCTCATCAGGGCCCCTTCGATCTTGCGTTTGCCTACGTTTGCCTCCGACAAGCTCGATTCTGAGTGACAGAACGGCCTCGGTCAATGGCTTCGCGGCGGCCTCGGCCCGACAAAGGGCATGATCTACTCGGGTTCCTTGATAGCGCGGTGTCCGAGCGGCCTCAATGCCACGACTTCCGCGAAACCGAGTGGATCATCCGCTCGGGCGGGCTCGGGCGGGCTCGGCGGGCTCGGCGGGCTCGGCGGGACGGATGGGCGGGTGGGCCGGGGCTCTGCTACTCGGAGTCGCGGTCGACCAGCGGGTTGCTCTGCACCCAGTCTGCCGTCTCATCGTATTTGCGCGCTATGTACTCCTCCAGCCGGGTGCGCTCTACGCGCCACTGGCCGCGCCCGCCGATCTTGATCGCCGGCAGTTCACCGCTGCGCACCATGTGGTAGACCTGCGAGTCCGACACGTTGAGCTCGGCGGCCACGTCGGAGAGCAGCAGGAACCTGGGTTCCACAGAAACTCCCGGGGTTGATGTCGTTTGGCTCAGTTTGCCACCGACAGACCTCGCCGCCCAGTGCCGCACCGGTTCAGTGGCCGACCAACCCGCGCGGGACACACCGGCGGGAAACTTCCTCCGGCCGGAGGCGGGGTGTATGACGGTCACGGCGTGCGGCATGATCTGCGCCCGTGCCGGCGGCCGCCGGTGGAGGACGACGCGGGGAGACGACCGGTGACCGACGAGCTTGTCCGGGTGTACGTGCCGGCGACCGTACCGATGCTGGCCCGGCTTCGCGAGGAGGGGCTGGCCGCCGACCAGGCGCACGCCGTGACTCCGGCGCTTCGTGAGTGGTACGCCGAGGGTGACGAGGAGGAGTTGGAGTACGTCGCCTTCACCCGCGCAGCCCAGGACGCCCTGCACCTGCTCCGGGCCGATCCGACCGCTCCCCGGCGTCGCGTCGTCGTCTCGGTCGACCTGCCGTCGGCGGCGGTCGGGCGCGGCGACGGTGAGCTGGGCTCCAGCTTTGTGGCGTTGACCGACGCCGTGCCGGTGGGTGCCGTCGCGGCCATCCACGTGGATAGCGCGGACGCGGCCGAGGAGGTCGGCGCGGCTGCCGACGTGGTGGCCGAGGCGGCGGCTGGTGACCCGGACGCCCAGTTCACCGTCGACGGCGCCGAGGACCACGAGCTGGAGTGGTACGACGTGACGGAGCTGGACCAGGTTCTCAACGCCACCGACTGACCGGGAACACCGGCCCCGACCGCCCGAGCTGCCCCCGGCTCCGATCATGGAGTTGTGGTGGTGAACATAAGCCGCACAGGCAGTTGAACCGCCCACCACAACTCCATGATCGACCGGGGAGGGGGGCGGCTCAGCGCGTTGGGTCGGCCTTTGCCGGGTCGGCTCCGGAGGTTTCAGGTGCGTCGAACGTCTCGGCCGGGTCGGCGTCGAACGCCTTGGCGTAGCCCGGCTTGTCGTCCGCCGGGTCGGCCTGGTCCGCGACGGGGTTCGGGTCGCTGGCGGGTTCGTCGTCGTCACTGTGGGCGGGGCTGAGCGTGCGGCCGAACGCGATGAGCGCGGTCAGCGCCCCCACGAAGAGCACCCAGATGCCGTTGTCGACCCGCGAGGTGCCCAGCGAGGTCTGGGCTACCGCGTCGGCCTCACTGAGCGCGCTGGCGAGGTCGAGCAGCGACCGGCCGCCAACCCTGATGATCACTTCGGCGAGCAGTAGGAGGAGCCCCGGGCCGGCGCCGGCGAGCAGGTACGCCGGCCAGCGCAGCGTCGGTGCCTCGGGATCGCGGCGGACGGCTCGACGCCGCGCCCAGGTCAGGTAGCCGAAGGCCAGTAGCCCGGCGAGCAGCCCGGCGACGAGCGATTCGGTGCGGGACACCCACTTGGCTGCGTTGATCAACGACTCCTGGCTGTCGCCGGAGCCGAAGAGGTCGAACAGCGGGTCCCGGGCGCGGCTGAACGCGACCACGAAGATCAGCGTGCCTAGGGCGGCGGTGACCACAGCACCGATCGCCGGGGCGGTCCGCGCGCCGGCCAGCGCGCCCCCGATGATCGCCGCGGCCGCCGTGGTGCCGGCGATCACGTTGGTGGTGGACGTGTCGAAGTAGGTGAGGTTGATGGCCACCGCGGCGGCGAGCCCGACCAGCATTCCGCCGCCGATCGCCCCGGCGAAGCGCAGGGTGGCCCAGTCGCCGTACCGGCGGGCCAGCAGGTTGCCGGCGGCCAGCGCGACGGCCGCCCCGGCCACCAGCGCGGCCGAGATCACGCCGGGCAGGGCGAACGCGGAGAGGCTGATCGCGGTGACCCCGGCCGCCGCCGAGGTGATGGCCTCCCGGGTGGACCAGAGCATGGCGGCCAGCCAGCCGAGCGCCAGCAGCGCGAGCACTGTGGCGCCGGGGGCGGGAAGCGGCCGACTGCCGGCGCTGGCCGCGTCGACCGCCGGCTCGTCCGACTCAGCGGCCGGGACGCGGCCGGGCTGCTTGACCGCGGGGACGCGGCTGGGCTGCTTGGTCATCGTCTCCCCTTCGAGGCGGCAGGTCACCGACCATTCAGGGTACGCGGGCCTGCTGGGCTGCCTGTCGCCCCGGGACGGCGGGACGGATCGAGGCCGGTCGGTAAGGGGAGGAGGGGTGGGGCGGTCCTTGGCGCGGGGCGGTGGCGGAAGTGGGTCGCGCGGCCCGTCGTGGGAGAATCACGGGAGGTCCCGCCGCTGCTCGGCCTCCCGTGCGGCGTCCGGTGTCCGGCCATCCGGTCGGTGCCCGCGGTTCCGGTTTCGCCACTGCTGTCGAGATCGCCAGGAGCCTTGATGGATGCCGTGTTCTCCGTTCCCGAGCCGCGCAACGAGCCGGTTCGCAACTACGAGCCGGGCAGCCCCGACCGGGACCGGCTCCAGCGGCGGCTGACCGAGCTCGCCGCCGAGCGCATCGACCTGCCGATGACCATCGGCGGTGAGCAGCGGATGGCCGGCGGTGACCCGATCAACGTGGTGCAGCCGCACAAGCACGCCCACGTGCTGGGGGTGACCGGGCACGCCACCCACGACGACGCGCGCGCCGCGACCAGGGCGGCCAAGGACGCCGCCCCGATGTGGCGGGCGCTGCCCTTCGAGGAGCGCGCCGCGATCTTCCTGCGAGCCGCCGAGCTGCTCGCCGGTCCCTGGCGGGACACGCTCAACGCCGCCACCATGCTCGGTCAGTCGAAGACCGCGATCCAGGCGGAGATCGACGCGGCGTGCGAGTTCATCGACTTCCTGCGGTTCAACGTGCACTTCGCGCGTCGCCTGCTCGAGGAGCAGCCGGCGTCCTCGCCCGGCGTCTGGAACCGCTTCGACCACCGCCCGCTGGAGGGCTTCGTCTACGCGGTCACCCCGTTCAACTTCACCGCCATCGCCGGCAACCTGCCGTCGGCGCCGGCCCTGCTGGGCAACACCGTGGTCTGGAAGCCGGGCCCGACCCAGCAGTTCGCCGCGCACTTCACGATGCGGCTGTTCGAGGCCGCCGGCCTGCCGCCCGGCGTGATCAACATGGTCACCGGTCGGGGCGAGGAGGTCTCCGATGTCGTGCTCGCCGATCCGGATCTGGCCGGCATCCACTTCACCGGTTCAACGAAGGTCTTCCAGCAGTTGTGGCGGACCGTGGGCGACAACATCTCCCGTTACCGGGGCTACCCGCGCCTGGTCGGCGAGACCGGCGGCAAGGACTTCGTCGTCGCGCACACCAGCGCCGACGTGGACGCTCTGCACACCGCGCTGATCCGTGGCGCGTACGAGTACCAGGGCCAGAAGTGCTCGGCGGCCTCGCGGGCGTACGTGCCGCGCTCGATCTGGGAGGGTGGGCTGCGGGACCGGCTGGCCGCCACCGCCGACTCGCTGACCTACGGCGACGTGACCGACTTCGGCAACTTCGGCGGTGCGGTCATCGACGACAAGGCCTTCGCCCGGCACACCGCCGCGCTGGAGCTGATCGCCGGTGACGACAGCTGCCGGGTGCTGGCCGGCGGCACCGCCGACGACTCGGTCGGCTACTTCGTGCGACCGACGCTCTTCGAGTGCGGCGACGCCGCTCACGAGACCTTCACCACCGAGTACTTCGGGCCGATCCTGGGCGTGCACGTGTTCGACGACGCCCGCTTCGACGAGGTCGTCGCGCAGGCGGAGTCGATCGCCCCGTACGCGTTGACCGGCTCGGTGTTCGCCACCGACCGCCGGGTCGTCGAGTCGGTCGGTGAGCGGATGCGGTACGCGGCCGGCAACTTCTACATCAACGACAAGCCGACCGGCGCGGTGGTCGGGCAGCAGCCCTTCGGTGGCGCCCGCGCCAGCGGCACCAACGACAAGGCAGGCTCCTGGCTGAACCTGGTCCGCTGGGTCTCCCCGCGGACGATCAAGGAGACCTTCGTGCCGCCGACCGACCACACGTACCCCCACATGGGCTGACCGGCGACGACCCGCCGGCGGCGCGTGGGCGCCGCCGGCGGGATGCCCGGAATGTGGCAATCCATCGATAGTCCTCAACGGACAGTCTGCCGCCGACAGTGCACTTAGGAAGTCCTGTCGGGTGGCAAACCGGCAAATCCTGGACGCCGGGTGCGCAAAGTGGCAGCGTAGTGGCCATGGCGGATTCCGGAGTCAACCCTACGGCGGCGGCCCTTCTCGGCCTCCTCCACGAGGGCCCGATGACAGGCGGTCAGTTGATGGCCGCCGCTGAGCGCCGTCTGGCGCCGTACTGGTCGATGACCCGCAGTCAGGTGTACCGCGAGTTGCCGGTGCTGGCTGAGCGGGGTTACGTGCGGCTCGGCAAGCCGGGCCCGCGGATGAGCCAGCCCTACGCACTCACCGCCAGCGGAAAACGGACGTTTTCCCGCTGGCTCGCGGAGAACCCGGGGCGGGACACCATCCGCAACCCGATAGCGCTCCGGATGGCGTTCGGCAACCTGCACTCCGCCAGCCAGCTGAAGGGCCTTTACGCCTCGGCCAACGAATACCACACCGAGGCCCTCGCCCAGGTGCGGGAGCAGGTGAAGAACGCCAAACGGGACGGCGAGACGTACGACGCCAGCGCGCTGGAGTTCGCCGTCGCCTACCACCGGGCGGCCCTGTCATGGTTGAAGTCCGCCCCCGTCGGGTGATGGTCGGCGGGTTCGCGCATAGGGAACGAGCTGCTCCGCTCCCGACGCAGTACGCTTGTCTGTCGTGACCGCTGCCGATTACGCCGAACAGCTCAAGGAACTCGACGCGACCCTGCGAAACATCGAGGCCGTCCTCAACCTCGACCGGCTCCACGAGGACAAGGCCCGCCTGGAGCAGGAGGCCTCCGCCCCCGATCTGTGGGACGACCAGGCCAAGGCCCAGCAGGTGACCTCGCAGCTGTCGTACGTCAACGGCGAGATCAGCAAGCTGGGCAGCCTGCGCTCCGGGCTCGACGACGCCCAGGTGCTGCTGGAGCTGGCCGAGGCCGAGGCCGACCCGGGTGTGCTGACCGAGGTCGAGTCGGAGATCACCGGGCTGACCAAGGCCATCCAGGAGATGGAGGTCCGCACCCTGCTCTCCGGCGAGTACGACTCCCGGGAGGCGCTGGTCGCCATCCGGGCCGGCGCGGGTGGCGTGGACGCCGCGGACTTCGCCGAGATGCTGCTGCGGATGTACCTGCGCTGGGCGGAGCGGCACGGCTACCCCACCGAGGTCTACGAGACGTCGTACGCCGAGGAGGCGGGCCTGAAGTCGGCCACCTTCGCGGTGAAGGTGCCGTACGCGTACGGCACGCTCAGCGTCGAGTCGGGCACGCACCGGCTGGTCCGGATCAGCCCGTTCGACAACCAGGGCCGTCGGCAGACCAGCTTCGCGGGTGTCGAGGTTCTGCCGGTCACCGAGCAGACCGACCACATCGACATCCCGGAGAACGAGGTTCGGGTCGATGTCTACCGCTCCTCCGGGCCGGGTGGGCAGAGCGTCAACACCACCGACTCGGCGGTGCGCCTGACGCACATCCCGACGGGCATCGTGGTGACCTGCCAGAACGAGAAGTCCCAGTTGCAGAACAAGGCCTCCGCGCTGCGGGTGCTCCAGGCCCGGCTCCTGGAGCGCAAGCGCCAGGAGGAGGAAGAGAAGATGGCCGGCCTCAAGAGCGGCGGCACGAGCTCGTGGGGCGACCAGATGCGCTCCTACGTCCTGCACCCGTATCAGATGGTGAAGGATCTCCGAACCGAGCAGGAGACCGGCAATCCGAGCGGGGTCTTCGACGGCGACCTCGACGATTTCATCGAGGCCGGCATCCGTTGGCGCAAGCAGCGTCAACTCGCCAACGACACTGCGTGACGGCTCGCGGGCGGAGCGCGTCATCGATCTCCAGGTAGAGGCCTGATTCGACGACGCGCGCCGGATCTGTGGGGCGTGGGGCTTGGCTCAGTTGTTACACCGCGTAGACTCACCACCCGTGATTCAGCTTGAGCAAGTGACGAAGACGTACCCGAAGGCGTCCCGGCCTTCGCTCGACAACGTGTCCGTCTCGATCGAGAAGGGCGAGTTCGTCTTCTTCATCGGTCCATCCGGCTCCGGCAAGTCCACGATCATCAAAATGCTGCTGCACGAGGTGGCCCCCAACAAGGGGCGCGTCGTCGTCAACGGCAAGGACGTCACGTCGATGCGATCCTGGAAGCGACCCCACTTCCGGCGATCGATCGGCTGCGTCTTCCAGGACTTCCGGTTGCTGCCCAACCGCACCGCCTACGAGAACGTGGCGTTCGCCCTTGAGGTGATCGGTAAGACGAAGGCGGTTGCCCGCCGGGTCGTGCCGGAGGTGCTGGAGCTGGTCGGGCTCGGTGGCAAGGAGCATCGCTACCCGCACGAGCTCTCCGGTGGTGAGCAGCAGCGGGTCGCCGTCGCCCGGGCGTTCGTGAACCGTCCACTGATCCTGCTGGCGGACGAGCCCACCGGAAACCTGGACCCGGACACCTCGATCGAGATCATGCGTCTGCTGGACCGGATCAATCGCACCGGCACGACCGTCGTGATGGTCACCCACGACTCCAACATCGTGAACCAGATGCGCCGCCGCGTCGTTGAGATTGAGAGCGGTCGCATCGTGCGTGACCAGGCCCGCGGCGTCTACGGGTGAGCCGGCGCTCCACCCCTGCGCAGCCTGACGACGAACACCTCATGCCGGAGACCCGGAGGAAATCCCGATGCGCGTGAAATACGTCCTGTCCGAGGTACTGGTCGGACTGTGGCGCAACGTGACCATGTCCATCGCGATGATCATCACGATGGCGGTCTCGCTGACCATGCTCGGCGCCAGCGGTCTGATGTACCGCCAGGTCGACGACATGAAGGACCTCTACTACAAGAACATCCAGGTCTCGATCTTCATGGAGCAGGAGGTGAGCGAGCAGCAGCGCACCGACCTGCAGACCAAGCTCGACGGCGACCCCCTGGTCAAGGAGGTCATCTACGTCGACAAGGCCCAGGCGTACGAGCGCTTCAAGTCGATGTACCAGGACGCGCCGGATCTGGTCAACGCGGTCAAGCCGGACCAGCTGCCCGAGTCTTTCCGACTCACACTGAACAATCCGGAGCAGTACAAGAACGTCTACGACCAGTACAAGGACACGGAGGGTGTCGAGGAGATCGTCGACCAGAGTCGACTGCTCGACAAGATCTTCAACATCCTCACCGCGATCCAGAACATCGCCCTGGCCGCCGCCATCGTGATGGCGGTCGCCGCCCTGCTGCTGGTCGCGAACACCATTCAGGTGGCCGCGTACAGCAAGCGGCGTGAGGTGGCGGTCATGAAGCTGGTCGGCGCGTCCAACTGGTTCATCCAGGCGCCGTTCGTGCTGGAGGCCGTGGTGGCCGGCCTGATCGGTTCACTCCTCGGTCTGGTGGCCCTGGTCGCGGCGAAGTATCTGCTCTTCGACGGGTCGCTGAGCGCGTTGCAGGGTCTGCTCTCGCCGATCACCTGGGGCGACATTCTGTTCATCTTCCCGCTGATGGCCGGCGTCGGTGGTCTTGTCAGCGCGGGCACCGCCTGGATCACCCTGCGCTTCTACCTGCGGGTCTAGGCACCGTACGGGTCGTCCCGTGGTCTCCCGAGGACCCTCCCGCAGCCGGAAATAAACGGCGCGGGAGGGTCCTTGTCGTTCGGGTAGCATGATCGGTTGTCCGGCCGGGGTGGGCCCGGCCGCGGACGCCAGGAGAGGGGGTGGCACCGATGCCACGGGAAAAGGGGCGCAAGGTGGTCGCCTCCAACAAGAAGGCGCGCCACGACTACGCCATCTTCGACACGTACGAGGCGGGCATGGCGCTGACCGGCACCGAGGTCAAGTCGCTTCGGGCCGGGCGAGCGTCACTTGTCGACGCGTTCGCGCAGGAACGTGACGGCGAGTTGTTCCTGCACGCGATGCACATCCCGGAGTACACCCAGGGCACCTGGACCAACCATGAGCCCCGGCGTACCCGCAAGCTGCTGCTCAACCGGGGCGAGATCGACAAGCTCCTCGGCAGGACCCGCGAGGGCGGTTTCACCATCGTCCCGTTGCAGGTCTACTTCTCGGACGGCTGGGCCAAGGTCGAGATCGCCCTGGCCAAGGGCAAGAAGTCGTACGACAAGCGCCAGGATCTCGCCAAGCGCGACGCGGATCGGGAGATCGCCCGGGTGTCCGGTCGACGTGGCAAGGGAATGGACGACTAGTTCATCCTGTTTGTCCGGGTCGGCGTGCCGGCCCGGGGCTCGGGATGAAAGCTGTTGCGGCAGGCGTTAGTCTTGTCAGTGCCGCCACATCGGCGGCCTGTCGAGGGGGTGACTGGTTTCGACTTCGTACGCAGCGACAGGGGAAGCGAGCCGAGGAAGCCGACGTCGTCTCGAGAATCGGTCGTCGGAAACTTATAAGCGCCAAGCAAAATCGCGCTGACTTCGCTCTCGCCGCCTGAGGCGAGTAGCTAAGTCTGTCGGCCTGGGAACGCCTTCGTCCCAGTAGCCGGCATCAGCTAGGAGGCTGGCCAATCGGACCCGGTCGCGGGGTCCGTGCGGCGAGATTAATCAGCGACTGGGCCCGTCACACCAACTTGCTCGCGTGAGCGGTGGGGCCGAGTAGAGGCACAGCGAGCTGCGCTCGGAGAAGCCCTGACAAACCGGCGAAGGACCCGGGTTCGATTCCCGGCACCTCCACCACCTCGAACGAAGCGCCCCGGCCCACCAGCCGGGGCGCTTCGTTGTTCGCGGGGTCTTACGCTGCCTCCTGTGACCAACCAGGAGCTGCGCCTGTCGGTCGGCGCGTCGCCCGGCCAGCGCGTCGTGGCGGTGGTGTTCGGCGTCCTGCTCACGGCCGTCGGCGCGGCGTTCGTGGCGCTGCCCCTCGTCGCCGATGGGCTGCTGCGCCGACTGACCGGCCGGGGTGACGCGTTCGCCTCCTATGAGGAGGCTCGCGACCTGCCACCGGGGCTGTTGCCGCCCGGGCTGCGCGACTCCGTCGACCCGAACCAGTCCGGTCCCAGCCCGTTGGTCGGCCTGTGTGGTCTGCCCTTTGTGCTGCTCGGCCTCTACCTGGTGCTGCGGGTGCTCCGTACGGCCGCCTGGCTGGACGGCAGCCGGGCTCGGGTACGCGGTGCGCTGCGCACCCGCACCGTCGACCTCGCCACCGCCCGGATCGAGTCCGGTGCGGTGTCGTACCGCGAGGCGGACGACGACCCGGCTGGCGAACCGCAGGCGCGGGCCATTCTCGCGACCGACCCGGGGAGCGCCCGGGGGGTCACCATCCCGCTGCGCGGCATGGGGCTGCCCGTCCTGCCGCCGTCCGAGCTGCGGGCGCTGGCCGAGGCGATCACGACGGGTCGACCGGGCGACGAGCCGGCGGGCGACGCGACCGCCGTGGCCGACCACCTGCGCCGGCTGGCAGAGCGCCCGTCGGCCGACTGAGGCGGTCGTACGTCCCAGGCGGCCGTGCGGAGGGCTGGAGGCCCACAGCAGCGGGGCTGGTGGGGTCACTGGGGTCAACGGGGCAGATGAGACGAGCCTGGGCCCTGGACAGGGTGGGCCGGGCAGCCTCACCATCGCGGTATGGGGTAGCAGAGTCGCCGTGCGGGAGGTGCCAATGGTCACCGGTCCGGTCCAGCAGCCGTCAGTCGTCGCCCAACCGCGCGTCGCGCATCCGGCGGGGCTCCCCGCCGATCCACATTCCCTCGGTCTTCCCGGCGTGCCGCGCCCGGCCGGCCTCGCCGGTGACGTGCACGCCCTCGGCCGGGCCGTCGCCGTCGCGAGCACCGAGCCGTGCTGGCGCGAGGAGGTGCTCCTTCGCCTGCGTCCGGTGCGCCACGGTTTCGCCGAGCACGTCCGGGTCACCGAAGGTCCCACCGGCCTCTACCGGGAGTTGCTCAGCCAGTCGCCACGACTGGACCACGGGGTGCGGCTGCTGACCCGGGAGCACGAGGCGATCGTCGCCGTGATCCTGGCGGTTCAGCAGATCGCCGAGCGGCCCGAGACGCGCCCCGATGAGCTGCGACACCGGGCCGGGCACCTGCTGCGGCGGTTGGCCCGACATCGGCGGCGCGGCGCCGACCTGCTCTGGGAGGCGTACCAGACGGATCTGGGTGGCGAGACCTGAATTCAGGTCGGGAACCAGCCGGTCGGCGGAGGCGTCGAACCGTGCATGAATCGGCTCGCCCTGCTGCTCGTACTCCCGTTGCTGCTCCTGACGGGCTGTGCCGCGACCGACGCCGGTCCGGCCGGCGGCCCGCCCAGCCGCACGGACGGGGCGGAGGCCTTCGCCCAGCGGGCCGCTCAGGTCGCCGAGGCGTGGCGGCCCGGCGTCGAGTGGCGCACGGGTTACGTGCCGTTGGAGGGGCCGACAGTGCTCACCGGTGACCCGGGCTTCACCCCCGAGACCGAGGCGGCCTTCCGGGCCGGGTGGTACCGCGAGCAGGTCGGAATACCGCCCACCCGGGTCGGCGGCGAGATCCAGTTCCCGGACGGCCGGTTGACGCTGCCGTTGGTCAGTGCCGCCGAGGCGTACCGGCAGCTCGACCAGGGTGACCCGCTGCCCTGCCCGGGGCGGCCAAAACGGCCCGGACGGCCCACCCCCGGCGGCCCCACAGTCGAACCGGGGCCCGACGGGTGGGTCACGAGCAGCACGCAGACCGCCTGCCTCCCGCTCACCGTCACCGCTGTCACGTTGGGCGCCGTGCCGGTGCGCACGAGCCGTGGCGTGGCGCAGGTCCCGGCCTGGCTGTTCACCATCAAGGAGCTGACCACGCCGGTGGTCCGGCTCGCCGTCGCGCCGACGGCGGTCACCCCCGTGCCCGAGCCGACCACGCCGGCCCGGCCGTTGCCGGACGGGTTGGTGGCGGCCCAGGACCTGGCCGCCGTCGACGGCGCCCGGTTGACAGTGCGCCTCGGCGTCGGCGCGTGCGACACCGGGATCACGCCGTTGGTGTGGGAACGGCCGGACGTCGTGGTGGTCGGTGGCGGCGTCACCCGGGCCACCGGCGAATGCATCGACCTGCTGAAGGTGGAGCCGGTCACCGTGACCCTGGCGACACCGCTGGGCAGCCGACCGGTGCTGGACGTCCTCACCGGCGCCCCGCTGTCGATCGGACCGCGCTGACCCGGTTCAGAGGATGCCGGGCACTTCGGTGCTGATCGGTACCGGCACCACAGTGGGCCGGTCGGCGCGCAGCCCGGCGGAGAGCGCCGCGCCGAGCTGGTCAGGGGTCTCCACCACCTGCGTGGCACAGCCGTAGCCGGCCGCGATCGCGACGACGTCCAACCCCGGCAGGTCCAGGCCGGGCACCCCGGGAGTGTGCTTCAGCTCGGCGAACGCCTTGAGGATCGCGTACTGCTGGTTGACCGGGACGACGACCACCACCGGCAGTGCCAGGCGCGCGGCCGTCCAGAGCGCCTGCACCGAATAGTGGAAGGAGCCGTCGCCGATCACCGCCACCACCGGGCGACCGCGCCCGGTGTCCCGTTCGGCCAGTGCGATGCCGATGGCCGCCGGCAGGCCGTAGCCGAGGCCGCCGCTGGCCATCGTGAAGTACGACGCCGGGCGGGTGATCCGCAGCTGACGACGCAGCGCGGACAGATTGGAGGGTGACTCCTGGATGAGCACGCCGTCGGGCGGCCAGTGCGCGGCCAGTGCGGCGAACAGGGCGTCGGCGCTCAGCGGGGTGCTGATCTCCGGTGGCGCGAGCGCCTCCCGTCGCCTGGGTGCCGGCCGGTCGCTCGGCGGCACCCCTTCGACCAGCGCGGCCAGGGCCAGTCCCGGATCGCTGAGCAGGCTGTCACCGACCGGGGCCCGCGCGGCCTCGTCGGGGTCGTCAGTGATGTGCAGCAGGCGGGCGCCGTCGGGCAGGTGCCCGCCCGGCACGTACGGGTAGTAGCGGAACACCTGGGCGCCGACGACCAGCACCGTGTCGTGCCCGCGCAGCGCCTCGGCGAGCGGACCGATCGCGTACGGCAGCACGCCGCGAAAGTGCGGGTGGTCCTCGGGGAACACCGACCGTTCGGTGGCGGGTGCCGACCAGACCGGCGCGGCGAGCCGCTCCGCCAGCGCGACCGCTGTCGACCAGCTTGCGGAGCGGTCCACCCCCGGCCCGTACACGAGCACCGGGTTGCGGCTGCCGGCCAGCACGCGGACGAACTCCTCCAACCGCTGGGGGTCCGGCGCGAACCGGGTGGCCACCGTTCGCGGCGCGGGCGGCGGGTCGGCCGGCTGGGCCCAGTCGTCCATCGGCAGGGAGAGGAAGACCGGCCCGGCCGGTGGCTGCACCGCCGTCGCGTACGCCCGCAGCATCGCGGCGGGGATGTCCTGCGCCCGAGCCGGCTCGTAGGCCCACTTCACGTAGGGCTGCGGAAGTTCGGTGGGTCGGCGGCTGGCCAGCCGGGGTTCCAGGAGCAGCATCTCCCGGGTCTGCTGGCCGGCGGTGACGATCAGCGGGGTCTTGTTGTGCCAGGCGGTGACCAGGTTGCCCATGCCGTTGCCGGTGCCCGGTGCGGTGTGCAGGTTGACGTGGGCGGGCATCCCGCTGGCCTGGGCGTAGCCGTCGGCCATCGCGACGGCCGTCGCCTCATGCAGCGCGTGGACGTAGTGGAAGTCGGCGGGGAAGTCCTGGAGGAACGGCTCCTCGGTGGAACCAGGGTTGCCGAAGACAGTGGTCATACCGAGGGTGCGGAGCACGTCGTACGTCGCGTCCCGGACAGTTGCCATCGCACCCGCCTCCGTCTCGCGGGCAGGGGCAACCGCGCTCGCCCTCCCGATCAGCCGAATCTATCGGGATGTGACGGACCTTTCGGGCGTTTTTCGGCCGCCGGTGGCCCCGATCGGTCGATCACCGGGAGCTCCGCCGCCGGGCGCGTCGGCCCTTCGTCTTAACTGTCCGATCACCCGCCGGTCAGACCTTAGCCAGCACCCAGCACGCAGGCTATGGTGCCAGGCATGGCGTTGACAGCGCGGCTGAACCCGATGCGGCGGGCGGATCCGGTCGATGACCGGCGCCCGGCGCGGGCTCACGGTTGACGGGTGTGTGGCATGCAGGGAGAGGGCCAGGCGATCGGCGGACGAGCGATGGAGTCGATGACCGGGCGGCTGCTGGTCGCGACTCCGGCGCTCAAGGATCCGAACTTCGACCGTACGGTGGTGATGCTTGTCGCCCACGAGCCTGGCGGCGCGCTCGGCGTGGTGCTGAACCGGGCCACCGAGGTGCCGGTGGCCGAGGTGCTCGGTGACTGGAGCGACCTGGCCCGCCACCCGGCGGTGCTCTTCGAGGGTGGCCCGGTGCAGCCCGACTCGGCCATCTGCCTCGCTCGGATGCGGCACCCGATGCGCCGGTTGAAGGGCTTCCACCAGGTTTCCGGAGCGGTCGGCACTATCGACCTCTCGGTCGACCCGGAGCGGCTGCGGGAGAGCATCGGCGGCATCCGGGTCTTCGCCGGCTACTCCGGATGGGGCAGCGGCCAGTTGGAGCAGGAGATCGCCGACGGGTCCTGGTTCGTGCTGGACGGGCTGCCCGGGGACGCCTTCGTCGACCGGCCCGACGACCTGTGGCCGATGGTGCTGCGCCGACAGGGCGGGATGATGGCCGCCGTCGCGCACTTTCCGCCGGACGTGGCGCTCAACTGACCCGGCCTGGCGGGGGACCCCGCGAGATGACCATGCGGGCCGGTCTGTGTATAGTTTCCCAGTGCCCGGGCGACCGGGAGAACAGCAAGGGGCCGTGGCGCAGCTGGTAGCGCACCACACTGGCAGTGTGGGGGTCAGGGGTTCGAGTCCCCTCGGCTCCACCCTTGAGAAACGCCCTGGTCGGGATTATCCGACCAGGGCGTTCTGCTGTTGCTGGCGGTTCTGCCGCAGCGTGGCTACCGCACGATCGGTGACCACTCCCGCTGGCTGGCGATCGTCACGCCGGGGGTCCGGTAGTAGGGATCTTCGGCGACGACAGCGGCGAACGCTTCGGCGTCCGGGACGTCGAAGATCAGCAGTGCTCCGGAGTCGTCGGCGAACGGCCCGGCCATGACCAACTGGCCCTCCTGGTGCAGGGCCTGGAGACGCTCCCGGTGCGCCGGTCGGGCGGCGAGCCGGTCGGGTTCGTCGCCGAAGGACAGCTCCAAGATGAACACCGGTTCCTCCTCGTCGGGGTGATCTTCCGAATCACCCTAGTCGATCCACCAGGCCGCCCCAGCACGCAGAACGCCCCGACCGGATGACCCGGTCAGGGCGTTGGCGACTAAATGTCCGCTAAGGGCTCAGTCAGCCCTGGCGGCTCTTCCACTGCGGGTTGGCGCGGTTCACCACGACCACCCGGCCGCGACGGCGGACCACCACCGAACCCGGCTTCTGCTTGAGCGCACGCAACGAGCTACGTACCTTCATGTCTGCCTCCTCGGTGCTAGCGGTTCCGTGTATCGAAACGCCGCACCCACCCGCCGGATTCCCGGCCGGTCAGCGTCGAACCTTTGCCGTCTGCCGGCCGTACCAGTGGGCGGAGGTCATCCTCATGCCCGTACGTCGGCTCGTCGCCACGGTGCTGGTCGCTGCCGCGACAGTGCCGCTCGCCGCCACACCCGCAGCCGCCCACGGCGCCCCGACCGACCCGATCAGTCGCGCGGCTGCCTGTGGCCCCGAGGGCCGGTACGCGGCCACCAGCGCCTGCCGGGCGGCGATCCAGGCCGGCGCGGCGGTCCGCGAATGGGACAACGTGCGCGTTTCCACGATCAACGGGCGAGATCGGGAACGGATCCCGGACGGCGAGCTGTGCGTGGAGGGCTGTCCGCGTACCGGGGACTGGACCTGCCCCGCACCGACTGGCCCAGCACCACGCTGACCACCGGCGCGAAGTTCACCTTCCGGTACCGGACCACCATCGAGCACCGGGGCACCTTCCGGCTCTACGTCACCACGCCCGACTACGACCCGAGCAAGAAGCTGACCTGGGCGGATCTGGAGTCGCGCCCGTTCCTGACACTGACCGACCCGCCGGTGCGGGCCGGGGCGTACCAGTTGGCGGGCCGGCTGCCAGCGGGCCGCAGTGGCCGACACCTGATCTACACGATCTGGCAGAACTCCAACACGCCGGACACCTACTACTCCTGCTCCGACGTGGTGTTCCGCGGCGCCAAGGCCACCGGTGCCACGGCCACCCCCACCCCGGCGAAGGCCGCCGCGACGAAGAGCGCGCCGCGTACCGCCGCGAGTGGGGCGGCCGCCACCGAGACGGCGGTGGCGGCGGCGGCCGACCCGGGCGTGCCGGTGGCGTCGGTGACCAACCTCGGCGGCCGGTGGCCGGTGCTGGCCGGTGCCACCACCGTGCTGGTCCTGGCGCTGCTGCTGATCGGTGCCGGACGACGACGCCGCAGCGCCGCCGCGCCGGTGGGCCGGCAGTGCGAGGTGCGTAACCACCGGGCCGGGCGGCGCCGGATCTGGTGAACCGACCCGCCCGGGACCCGACGGTGCTCAGCCCAGGTGGCGCTCGATTTCGGCCAACTCGTCGGCAGTGAAGTCGAGGTTGTTCAGCGCGGCGATGTTCGTCTCCAACTGCTCGACGCTGCTCGCGCCGATGATCAGGCTGGTCATCCGCGGGTCACGCAGCGCCCAGGCCAACGCGAGCTGAGCGAGGGACTGGCCGCGCCCCTCGGCGACCGCGCCGAGCCCACGGATGGTGGCCATCTTCTCGTCGCTGAGGTCGCTCTCGTTGAGGAAGACGCTGGTGCGAACCCGCGAGTCGGCCGGAATGCCGCCCAGGTAGCGGTCGGTCAGCAGACCCTGCGCCAACGGGCTGTACGCGATGCAGCCCGCACCGACCTGCTCCAGCGTGTCGAGCAGGCCGTCGGACTCGGTCCAGCGGTTGAGCATCGAGTACGACGGCTGATTGATCAGCAGCGGCGTACCCAACTCGCGCAGGATCGCGGCGGCCCGCGCGGTCTGCTCCGAGTTGTAGTTCGAGATGCCGACGTAGAGGGCCTTGCCGGAGCGGACGATGGCGTCGAGCGCCCCCATCGTCTCCTCCAGCGGGGTGTCCGGGTCGAACCGGTGCGAGTAGAAGATGTCGACGTAGTCCAGCCCCATCCGGCCCAGCGACTGGTCCAGCGACGAGATCAGGTTCTTGCGCGAGCCCCACTCGCCGTACGGGCCGGGCCACATCAGGTACCCGGCCTTGCTGGAGATGACCAACTCGTCCCGGTACGGCTTCAGGTCGGTGGCGAGCATCCGGCCGAAGTTCTCCTCCGCCGAACCGGGCGGCGGGCCGTAGTTGTTGGCCAGGTCGAAGTGGGTGACACCCAGGTCGAAGGCGCGGCGGACGATGTCGCGCTGCCGTTCGAACGGGCGGTCCGGACCGAAGTTGTGCCACAGCCCGAGGGAGACGGCAGGCAGTCGCAGGCCGCTGCGTCCGCTGCGCCGGTAGGTCATGGTGTCGTAGCGGTCATCCGCAGCGAGGTAAGTCACGATCATGAGCCTAGCTCCGGCCCGCCCTGGCGTGGATCGGGCGTGGAAACCGGGACATCGGAGTAGTTTCGACGCCATGCGTTTCATTGCGCTCGACACCCCCAAACCGCTGTCCAAGATCGGGTTGGGCACCTGGCAGTTCGGCTCCCGGGAGTGGGGGTACGGCCCGGACTTCGAGCGGCAGGCGGCGCAGATCGTCCGGCGGGCCGTCGAGCTCGGTGTGACGGTCTTCGACACCGCTGAGATCTACGGCTTCGGGCGCAGCGAACGCATCCTCGGCGCGGCCCTCGGCGACGACCGGCCGAAGGTCGTGATCGCCAGCAAGATCCTGCCGGTGCTGCCGGTGGCCGCCGTGGTGCAGCAGCGGGCGGTCGCCTCGGCGGCCCGGCTCGGCGTCACCAGCATCGACCTCTACCAGGTGCACCAGCACAACCCGCTGGTCGCCGATCACAACACGATGCGCGGCATGCGGACCCTTCAGGACGTCGGGCTGATCGGCGACGTCGGCGTGAGCAACTACGGGCTGCGCCGCTGGCAGATCGCCGAAGCCGCGCTCGGCCGGCGGGTGCTCAGCAACCAGGTCCGCTACAGCATGCTCGACCGCGCGCCCGAGCAGGACCTGCTGCCGTACGCGCGGCAGGCCGGCCGGGTGGTCATCGCGTACAGCCCGCTGGCGCAGGGCTTCCTCTCCGGCCGCTACGACGCCAGGAACCCGCCGACCGGTGCGGTCCGGCGTGCCAACCCGTACTTCCTGCCGGAGAACCTGGAGCGCGGCGCGGCCCTGATCGACACGCTGCGCCAGGTCGCCGACGCCCACGACGCCACCCCCAGCCAGATCGCGCTGGCCTACCTGCTGCGCCACCCGAACGTGCTCGCCATCCCCGGGGCGTCCGGGGTCGAGCAGATGGAACGCAACGCCGCCGCCGCCGACATCGACCTCGCCGACGACGAGTACACGGCGCTGGCTGAGGCGGCGAAACGCTTCCGCCCGATCACCGGGCTCGCCGCGATGCCGGCGATGCTGCGTGCCCGGTTCGGCAACCCAACCGGAAAGTGAGCACAGTGGACGACATCACCGCACTGATCCTGGACGACCACGCCGCCTTCCGGCGTGGCTTCGCCCGCCTCGACGACGCCCGCGACGAGCAGGAGATGCTCGCCATCTGGGACGCTCTCGCCCTGCACCTGGACATCCACGCCGAGGCGGAAGAGGCGATCCTCTACCCGCACCTGGTCAAGCACGGCGACGACGGCGAGGACGAGACCGCCGACGCGATCGGCGACCACAACAAGATCCGCGACGCCATCGCCGAGGCGAAACTGCACCCGGTCGGCTCGGACCAGTGGTGGGAGGCGGTCGGCAACGCCCGCCGGGAGAACAGCGAACACCTGGCCGAGGAAGAGGACGAGGCGCTGCCCGACTTCCGCCGGCACGCCAGCACCGAACTCCGCGCCGAGCTGGGCCAACGCTGGCTGACCTTCTACGGCGAACACAAGAATGGCCGCAACCTGCCGTTCCGCGACAAGGATCCGCAGCAGTACGTCGCCGACCACCGCTGACATCTCCCCGACGCGGGGGAGTCGGCGGAACCCGTCCGGGCAGCAGAATGACGAGGTGACCCTCCGAGCGGCGCTGGCCCCGCTGGTCGCCGGCACCACCTGGCGACGCGGCGTGTTCCTGCTGCTCGGCGGCGTGCTGGCACTGCCGTACGGGCTGCTCGCGGTGACCTTCGCCCAACTGCTCGCCGACTCGGCGATCCCCCGTCCAATGGTCTACGTCCTGCTGGTCATCGCCGCACTGATCGCCGTCGTCCCGTTGCTGCTGGACGGCAGCCGGGCCTTGGAGATCGCCGCCGTCCGGGCCCTGCTCGGCGTCGACCTGCCCGACCCCGCGCCCGGCCACCACGGCGACCGGGAGACCCGGCTGCGCAGCGCGCTCTGGATCGCCACCCACCTCATCGTCGGCGCGCTGGTGATGATCGGGTTGTTCAGCGCCCTGCCGATGGCACTCGCGTTCATCGCCCAACAGTTCGGCATCGGCACCGAGGTGATCAGCCAGGAACAGTTCGGGCCACTGGACGGACAGGACAGCGGCTGGCTGACAGTGACCGGGGTGCTCCTGCTGGTCGTCCTCGGCTACGCCGTCGCCGGTCTCGGCGCGCTCGCCGGATCCATGGCGCCGGTGCTGCTCGGCCCGGCCCAGGCGGAGCGGATCGCCGCCCTCGAAGCACGGGCCGCCCGGCTCGCCGAACGCAACCGGCTGGCCCGGGAGCTGCACGACTCCGTCGGCCACGCGCTGACAGTGGCCACCCTCCAGGCCGGGGCCGCCCGCGAGGTCCTCGACACCGACCCCGAGTTCGTCCGGCGGGCGCTCACCGCCATCGAGGACGTCGGACGGACCGCGATGGACGACCTCGACCACGTGCTCGGGCTGCTCCGGGAGAACGGACGCGACCGGCCCGTGGTGGCGCCGCAGCGTACCCTCGCCGACCTGGACCGGCTGGTCACCGACGCACGCGCGGCCGGCCTGGCTGTGCACGCGCAACGCGCCGGCGACCCGGCCCGGGTGCCCGCTGTGGTCTCCCGGGAGGGGTACCGGATCGTCCAGGAAGGACTGACCAACGCCGCCCGGCACGGCCGCGGGCCGGTGACGGTACGCCTGGACCTGCGGGGCGACGCGCTGGAGCTGGAGCTGACCAACGCGGTGCGCCACCCCGACCAGGGCTGGCCGGGGCGGGGCGGTCGAGGCCTGGACGGCATGCGGGAGCGGGTGCTGCTGCTCGGCGGCCGGCTGACCGTGGGCCCGGACGGCGACCAATGGCTGATCCGGGCCCGCCTGCCGTACGAGGAGACGACATGACCACCGGAGTGCTGATCGTCGACGACGACGAGCTGATCCGGGTGGGGCTGCGGGCCATCATCGACGCCCAACCCGACCTGCGCGTGCTCGCCGAAGCCGCCGACGGGGCCGAGGTGCCGCCGCTGGTCGCCCGGCACCGGCCCGACGTGGTGCTGATGGACGTACGGATGCCCGGCATCGACGGCATCCAGGCCACCCGGCACCTGATGGCCACCTCCGCCGACCCGCCCCGGGTCCTGGTGGTCACCACCTTCGCCAACGACGAGTACGTCTACGAGGCGCTACGGGCCGGCGCTTCGGGGTTCCTGCTCAAACGGGCCCGGCCCGCCGAGGTGGTCGAGGCGGTCCGGGTGGTCGCGGCCGGCGAGTCGCTGCTCTTCCCGGCCGCGATCCGCCAACTGGTCGGGGCGTACGGGCCGGCGGGCGGCGACCGGTTGAGCACCGCCCGGCTCACCGAACGGGAGGCCGAGGTGCTGCGGTTGATGACCACCGGCCGGTCCAACCCGGAGATCGCCGCGCACCTTGTGGTCGGGGTGGAAACGGTCAAGACGCACGTCGGCAACGTGCTGGCCAAGCTGGGGGTCCGCGACCGCACGCAGGCGGTCATCGCCGCCTACGAGTCCGGCTTCGTCACCCCGTCCGGCTGATCGGTCCCTCCATCGGGGGAGGGGGTTCACCGCCGGCCGGGAGGGAATCCGGCGGCTGTCAGTCGAGGCTGAGAGCATGACGACGATCACTGCCTCTCTGCCCCGTACCGACTCCCGCTGGCCGGATCGGCTGGCCCCACTGGCCGCCGGTTGGCTCGGCCTGTGGGGCGTGCTCGCCCTGCTCGGCACGCTCACCGGCGCCGGCTACCCGTTCGGCCCGAACGACCCCCACGGCGGCGACGTCAGCCTGCTCCGCCTGGTGCCGGTGGAGGTGGCCACCCCGCTCTTCGCCGGTGTGCTGCTCACCGCCGCGGTGGCCGCCCTGGCCATGAGCCGCCCGGCGGCGCGATCACCCGGCCCGCTGCGGGCGCTGCTCGCCGGCTACGGCTGGGCGGTCGCGTTCGTCCTTGTCCTGGTCGTGCCGGACGTCCGAGTGCTGATCGTCCTCGGCTACCTGCCGATACTCATCGTCGGGGCGCCGTTCGGCTGGCCGCCGATCGACTACTCCGATGTCTTCAACTGGGCGCTGTTCGCCCGGTTCGCGGCGCTGGCCGGCGGGCTGCTGCTGGTCGAGGCGGTACTCGCCTGGCAGCGCCGTACCGCCGGGGCCTGCGTCGGCTGCGGCCGCGCCGACACCGGCAAGGGGTGGACCACCCCGGCCGCCGCCACCCGCTGGGGCCGGTGGGCCGCCGGCATCGCCGCGGTGATCCCCCTGACGTACGCGGTGACCCGCTTCGCCTGGGCGGCCGGCATCCCGCTCGGCATCTCCCGCGAGTTCCTGACCGAGATGCAGGACACCGGGCTGGTCTGGGCCGGGCTCGGGCTGGGCGCTTTCGCCAGCGTCGGCGCGATCCTCACCCTGGGACTGGTGCAGCGCTGGGGCGAGCGTTTCCCGCGCTGGATGCTCGGCCTGGCCGGCCGTCGGGTGCCGGTGAAGCTGGCCGTGGTGCCGGCCACCCTGGTCGCCATCTCCGTGACCGCGGCCTCGCTGGGGCTGCTCAGCAATCCCGAGTTCTGGCGGCTGACCGGCGGGTTCAGCATGACCGGGGCGCCGATGCTGCTCTGGCCGCTGTGGGGCGTGGCCCTCGGCGTCGCCACGTACGCCTACCACCTGCGCCGTCGCGGTGCCTGCCGGCGTTGCGACCGGGGCTGAGGGTGGGAGCGGGGGCCCCTGATGCCCGGGGCGCCCCCGCGAATGTGAGCTAGCGTGGGTCGGGTGACTGCGCCTACCCCGGTAATCCCGGTTCCACCGGCCGACCTGCCCGGCACGCTCGGCGCGCTACGGGCGGCCGGTCACCAGTACCGCACCGTCAAGCAGGAACTCCGCGACAACCTCCTCGCCCGGATGCGCTCCGGCGAGACCCGTTTCCCCGGCATCGTCGGCTACGACGACACAGTGCTGCCCGAGGTCGAGCGGGCCCTGCTCGCCGGGCACGACATGGTGCTGCTCGGCGAGCGCGGCCAGGGCAAGACCCGGCTGATCCGCTCACTGGGCGCGTTGCTCGACGAGTGGACCCCCGTTCTGCCCGGCTCGGTGCTCAACGAGCACCCGATGCACCCGCTCACCCCGGCGTCGGTCGCCCAGGTCGCCGAGGCCGGTGACGACCTGCCGATCGGCTGGCTGCACCGTTCGATGCGGTACGGCGAGAAGTTGGCCACCCCGGACACCAGCGTCGGGGACCTGATCGGCGACGTCGACCCGATCCGCATCGCCCAGGGTCGTACCCTCGGCGACCCGGAGACCATCCACTTCGGGTTGGTGCCGCGCACCAACCGGGGCATCTTCGCCGTCAACGAGCTGCCCGACCTGGCCGAGCGGATCCAGGTGGCCCTGCTCAACGTGCTGGAGGAGCGCGACATCCAGGTTCGCGGCTACCAGCTGCGCCTGCCGCTGGACCTGCTCCTGGTGGCGAGCGCCAACCCGGAGGACTACACCAACCGGGGCCGGATCATCACTCCCCTCAAGGACCGTTTCGGCGCGGAGATCCGCACCCACTACCCGGTCGAGCTGGAGCTGGAGCTGGCGCTGATCCGCCAGGAGGCCGACCTGTTCGCCGAGGTGCCCGAACACGTGCTGGAGGTGCTGGCCCGCTTCGCCCGCGCCGTCCGGGAGTCGCCGTCGGTGGACCCGCGCTCCGGTGTCTCCGCCCGCTTCGCCATCGCCGCCGCCGAGACGGTCGCCGGTGCCGCGTTGCGTCGCGCCGGTCTGCTCGCCGCCTCCGACACCCCGGACGGACGCCCCGAGGCCGCCGTCGCCCGCGTCGGTGACGCGGTGTCGGTGACGAGCACGCTGCGCGGCAAGGTCGAGTTCGAGAGCGGCGAGGAGGGCCGGGAGACCGAGATCCTCGCGCACCTGCTGCGTACGGCGACCGCCGAGACGTTCCGGGCCCGCCTGGCCGGGCTGGACCTGTCCGGGTTCACCGCCCTGGTCGAGGACGGCGCCGCGATCGAGACCGGCGAGTTGGTCAGCGCCGCCGAGCTGCTGCGCCAGGTCGGCACCGTACCCGGACTGGCGAAGGTCATGGACCGGCTCGACCTGGGCGACGCGCCCACCTCGGAGGAGGCCGCTGCCGCCGTCGAGTTCGTGCTGGAGGGGCTGCACCTGACCCGCCGGCTCGGCAAGGACGTCACCGACTCGGGGCGCACCGTCTACGGCGGCCGGGGCTGACAGTGGCCGGCAACCGGTTCCGTTACGGGCAGTGGAACGGCGGGCCCGACCCGCTCGCACCCCCGTACGACGTGCGCGAGGCGGTGGACGCGGTCGGTGCCGAGGTGCTGGCCGGCGGCAGCCTGCGGGAGGCGCTGCGTGACCTGCTGCGCCGTGGCCCGCAGGGACGGGGTGGCCTGGACGACCTGGCGGCCCGGGCTCGGCGGCTACGCCGGGAGGCGTTGCGCAGGGGTGACCTGGACGGGGCGGTGACCCGGGCCCAGGCCCTGCTCGACCAGGCCCTCGCCGCCGAGCGGGACGAGCTGCGGGGTCGCGACGACGACGCCGCGCGGTTCGCCGAGGCGGTGCTGGACAATCTGCCGCGCTCGACGGCGCGGGCGGTGGAGGAGCTGTCCGGCTACCAGTGGGCCAGCGACGATGCCCGCCGCGCGTACCAGCAGATCCTCGACCAACTCCGCGACGACGTGCTCGGCCAGCGCTTCGCCGGGATGCGCGACGCGGTGCGCGCCTCCGCCGACCCGGCCGCCCAGCAGCGGCTCGCCGAGATGATGGGCGATCTGAACGACCTGCTCGCCCGGCACGGTCGCGCGGAGGACACCACCGACGCGTTCGCCGAGTTCATGCGCCGACATGGCGACTTCTTCCCGGAGAAGCCGGAGAACGTCGACGAGTTGATCGATGTGCTGGCCCGCCGGGCGGCGGCCGGTGAGCGGCTGATGAACTCGCTCTCCGAGCGGCAGCGCGCCGAGCTGGCTGGCCTCATGCAGCAGTCGCTCGGCGACCGCCTCGCGGGGGAGTTGTCCGCGCTCGACGCGAACCTGCGCGCGCTGCGACCCGATCTGCGCTGGGGGCGCGGCGAGCGGGTCCGTGGCGACCAGCCGCTGGACTACGCCGACGCGGCCGGCGCGCTGGGTGAGATCGGCGACCTGGACGACCTGCTGGACCAGCTCGACCAGGAACACCCGGGGGCGACCCTCGACGACGTGGACGTCGACGCGGTGGCGCGCACACTGGGCCGGGACGCGGCCGATGACGTTCGCCGTCTGCGTGACCTGGAGCGGGAGCTGCGCCGCCAGGGGTGGGTCAGCCGGGACGCGGAGGGGCTCACACTGAGCCCGAAGGCGCTGCGCCGGCTCGGCGGGACCGCGCTGCGGCAGGTCTTCGCGGAGCTGACCGCCGGGCCGCGTGGCCAGCACGACCTGCGCTCGGCCGGTGCGGCGGGCGAGGTCAGCGGCGCGTCCAGGCCCTGGCAGTACGGCGACGAGCAGCCGTTGGACGTGGTCCGCACGTTGACCCGGGCGGTCAGTCGGGCCGGGCCGACGGTCCCGGTGCAGCTCGCGGTGGACGACTTCGAGGTGGTGGAGACCGAGAGGCGCGCCTCGGCCGCTGTGGTGCTCTGCGTCGACCTGTCGTACTCGATGATCTCGCAGGGTCGTTGGGGGCCGATGAAGCAGACGGCGCTGGCGCTGGCGCACCTGATGGAGACGCGCTTCCCACAGGACGCCCTGCAGATCGTGGGCTTCGGCCGGGAGGCGATGACGCTCACCCAGCAGGAGTTGGCGGCCGTGGAGCCGGACATGGAGCAGGGCACCAACCTCCAGCACGCGCTGCGGTTGGCGGGCCGGCACCTGCGCCGGCACCCGGACGCCGAGCCGATCGTGCTGGTGGTCACCGACGGCGAGCCGACCGCGCACCTGGATCCGGACGACGGGGAGGCGCTGTTCCACTGGCCGCCGCTGCCGGAGACGATCGAGGCGACGGTCCGCGAGGTGGACCGGCTGAGCCGTTACGGTGCCACGCTCAACCTGTTCATGCTCGGTGACGACCCGGGTCTGCGACGCTTCGTCGACGCGGTGGCCCGCCGCAGCCGGGGTCGCATGTTCACGCCGGACACCGACGACCTGGGCGAGTACGTGGTCAGCGACTACCTCCGCTCCCGCCAATCCCGCCGCTAACTCTCGCCGCGGCGGGTTGACTGGGGGGATGGAGAGCGGGGGATTGCGGCGGGCTTACGGTGCCCTGTTCGCGGAGGTCGACGCTGGCGGGTTCGGTCCGGCTCCGGAGGGGCAGCTCAGTGCCGAGCAGATCGTCGCGCATCTGGTCGCCAACGACGAGCTGATGATCCACGCCACCGAGGCGTTGCTGGCCGGTTCGCCGTTCGCCTACTACGAGTTGGAGGAGGACGTGCACCGCCCGCAGCTCGACGCGCTCGCCGCCGAGCAGGGTGGCCTGCGTGGCCTGACCGCGCTGCTGCACGGCACCAGCGACCGGCTGTGCGGGCTGGTCGACCAGCTCGGCCTGGCAGCGGAGACCCCGGTCGAGACGCACCTCCGCGAGGGCTTCGACCTCGTCGTCGACGAGCCACTGCCCTGGTCCCGCACCCTGGACCTGCACACCCGGGTGCACCTGCCGAAGCACCAGTCCCAACTGCACCTGCTCCGGTCCTGAGCGGCGGCGGTACGGGCGGCGGCTGTTCAGTGTGACCCGGCACGGGTGCCGTGGTCCATTGAGCGTGATGTCTGTGAGTCATCTTGATGACCCACAGTCATCACGCCCGCAAGTAGTGCTGCACGGACCCGGAACGAAAGATCGAACGAGCCCTGCCCCGCGCCCATGCTCTCCGCGATCTTGCACTTCCTGCCCCCGCAATTATGGGCAAACCATGCATACGGGCGACCAAAAGTGCAAGATCGCGGGGTGCCGAGGGCGCGCGGGGGTGCGGCCCGGGGGTGCGGCCCGGGGGTGCGGCCCGGGGGTGCAGCGCGGGGGTGTGCGGGGTTGCGGTCAGGTCTTGATTAGTTCGGGGCGGGGGTGGAAGGTGCGGCGGTAGGTGGACGGGGCCACGCCGATGCGTTGGTGCAGTTGCTGGCGTAGGGCGGCGGTGGTGCCGAAACCGCAGCGGTGGGCGATCTGGTCGACGGTGAGGTCGGTCGTCTCCAGCAGCAGTCTCGCGTGGTCGGTGCGCTGGTGCAGCAGCCACTGCGCCGGGCTGAGGCCGGTCTCCGAACGGAAGCGTCGGGTGAAGGTGCGCACGCTCATCCGCGCCTGCTCGGCCAGGTCGCGCAGCGCGATCGGTTCGTGCAACCGCTGCCGCGCCCACTCCCGGGCTCCCGCCGTGCTGGTGTCGGTCGCCTTCGGCACCGGCTGCTCGATGTACTGCGCCTGACCGCCGTCGCGCCACGGCGGCATCACGCAGCGGCGGGCCGCCCGGTTGGCCACCTCGCTGCCGTGGTCGAGGCGGATGACGTGCAGGCAGAGGTCGATGCCGGCGGCGACTCCGGCCGAGGTGAGCACCCGGTCGTCGCCGACGAAGAGCACGCCCGGGTCGAGGTCCACCCGGTCGTGCAGGCGGCGGAACTGCTCGGCGTACGCCCAGTGGGTGGTCGCCCGCCGCCCGTCGAGGAGCCCGGCGGCGGCGAGCACGAACGCTCCGGTGCAGATCGACATGATCCGGGCACCCCGCTCGTACGCCGCGCGCAGCGCCTCGGTCACGTCCGGCTCGACGATGCCCGAGGACAGGACGGTGCCGTCGTGGATGCCGGGGACGATCACCGTGTCGGCGGTGTCGAGCAACGCCAGCCCGTGGTCGGGTAGCACCTGGAAGCCCGCGGTGCTGCGTACGGGCTGCCCACCCGGGGTGCACACCCGGACGTCGTAGAAGGGTGTCCCGTCAGTGGCCCGGGCCGTGCCGAAGACCTGGGACGGGGTGCCGAGGTCGAGGCCGACCACCTGATGCAGGGCGAGTACGGCGATCCGGTGCGGGCGATCGGTCATGGCCCGATTATTGCGCATGATGGCTTTCCGGCCACTCGTCGCCGTCAACGGCCCCGCTCAGACTTGTCGCGTGACCAAGAACCGCCGTCTGCATCCCGCCTGGTTGGTCGCCGCCGTTGCCTTCGTGGCGCTGGTCGGCGCGGCCGGGTTCCGCGCCACCCCGTCGGTGCTGCTGCACCCGCTGCACGAGGAGTTCGGCTGGCCGCTGGCCACGATCTCCGCGGCCGTCTCGGTCAACCTGCTGCTCTACGGGCTCACCGCGCCGTTCGCGGCCGCCCTGATGGACCGGTTCGGCATCCGCCGGGTGGTCTCGGTGGCGTTGCTGCTGGTCGCCGCGGGCAGCGGTCTGACGGTCTTCATGACCGCCAGTTGGCAGCTCCTGCTCTGCTGGGGTGTGCTGGTGGGGCTGGGCACCGGCTCGATGGCGCTGGCGTTCGTGGCCACCGTCACCGGCCGTTGGTTCGTGCACCGGCGGGGCCTGGTCACCGGAGTGCTGACCGCCGGCGGGGCGGCCGGGCAACTGGTGTTCCTGCCACTGATCGCCATCCTGGTACGCGATCACGGCTGGCGTACCGCCGCACTCGTGGTGGCCGCGGCGGCGCTGGCGGTCGTACCTCTGGTGGTGTGGCTGCTGCGCGAGCACCCGGCGGATCTCGGCCTGCCCGCCTACGGGGCGACCGAGGTCGTCGCGGCGCCGCCGGCGACCGGCGGCGCGGCGGCCCGGGCGATCGGCGCGCTGGCCACCGCGGCCCGGACCCGGCCGTTCTGGCTGCTGGCCGGAGGCTTCGCGATCTGCGGGGCGACCACGAACGGCCTGGTCGGTACCCACTTCGTGCCGGCCGCGCACGACCACGGCATGGCCCAGACCACGGCGGCCGGGTTGCTCGCCCTGGTGGGGCTCTTCGACATTGTCGGCACCATCGCCTCCGGCTGGCTCACCGACCGGGTGGACAGCCGGTTGCTGCTCGGCTTGTACTACGCGCTGCGCGGGTTGTCCCTGCTGGTGCTGCCGAGCCTCTTCTCCGGCACCGCCGAGCCGAGCATGCTGGTGTTCATCGTCTTCTACGGCCTGGACTGGGTGGCCACGGTGCCGCCGACGGTGGCGCTGTGCCGGGAGTACTTCGGTGGCGCCGGAGCTGTGGTGTTCGGCTGGGTGTTCGCCGCGCACCAACTGGGCGCGGCGGTCGCCGCCACCGGCGCGGGGCTGGTCCGGGACCGGCTGGGCGACTACGCGATGGCCTGGTATGTGGCGGGTGCGCTGTCGATCGGCGCCGCCGGGCTGTCGTTGCTGCTGCGCCGCCGACCGGGCCGAGCGGTGCCGGAGGCCGTGCTGGTCGCCGCGACCGCGCCCAGGGCGTGGAGGTTCCGGGGTTGAACCGCGCTGGACCTGACGGCCGCACGGGACGTGCGACGCGTCGGCCGGTCAGCTCACTGTCCACTGCTGGGCCGGCCGGCCGTCGCACTGTCGCTGCCGGATGTCATCGCCCGCCTCGACGGCGTCGTCGTCGGCCTGGGCGCACCTGTTGCTGTGCGCGGCGATGAGCAGGACCGCGCTGGTGTCGGTCCCGCCGAACCGCCACTGCTGGTTGGCCCCACCGTGGCAGGGGAACTGCAGCAACCGCGCTCCGTCGTCCTGACTGCCACCCTCGACGTCGAGGCACTGCCCGTACGCGGCGTTCGTCAACGACAGCACGCCCGCGCCGGCCGGGCTGAGCACCCACTGCTGCTCCGGGGCGCCGGTGCACACGGCCAACTCGGCCCCGGCCTCCTTGCCGGCACCGTCGAGCCCCAGGCAGAGGCCCGAGGTGGCGCGCAGCACCCGGGGCCCGGTGGGCGGGGCGGCCGGCGTGCTGGCTGACGGAGTCGGCGACGGCTCGGCCGGTGCGGTCGGGCTCGGCTCGCCGGTCGGCGCGCTGGGCTGCGCCGCGCTGGACGGTGAAGCGACCGACGCCGGCACCGACGGCTCGCCGTCACCGTCGAGCAGCCCGGTGGCGAAGACGACCCCCAGGAGTACGCCGACGGCCCCGACCGCCACCGCGACCCGCAGCATCGGATCGGCCAGCGGGCCGGAGCGCGGTGCCCGGTGACCGCCGTAGACGGTGCCGGCGGGATCGGGGCGTTCCTCGGGCGCTGACATACGCGCCATCCTCACCCACGACGTCGCGCCGGAGCCAGCCCGGCGGTGCGGGGGTCGGCGAGGCTCAGCGGGTGGGCTGCTCGTCGGTGACGTCGGCCACCGTGGCGTCGAGGGCGGCGATCGCGGCGTCGGCGTCGATCGCGATGGCGAGACCCCGCTCGCCGGCGCCAAGGGTGATTTCCCGGCCGCGCAGCCGCTCGTCGGCGACCACCGGCCAGGCAGTGCTCGCGCCGAACGGGGTGATGGTGCCGCGTTCGTAGCCGGTGGCGGCCAGTGCGCCCGCCGCGTCCGGCATGGAGAGCCGGTGCACCCCGAGCAGGGCGCGCAGCTTGGGCCAGGAGATGACCCGGTCGCCGGGGGTGAGCACGAACAGGTGATCGTCTTCGCCGCGCCGGACCACGATTGTCTTGACCACGTCGGGGACGGTCACGCCCCGGGCGGCGGCGGCCTCCGCGAGGCTGCCGACGGCACCGTGGCTGACCAGCCGATACGGCAGTTGGGCGGCGTCCAGGGCGGTGATCGCTGGCGATGGCATGCCCGCCACGGTAGCCGTCGGGCCTGCCAGCGGACGGGAAACTGCCACGGCCGACATCCCACGGTTTCCAGAAGGCGAGCGTAAGGTGATCACATGCGCGCTGAGCGTGTGGATCACCCAATTGACCATGATCAAGCGGTGGACACGCTGCGGCGGTCGTACGCCGCGGTGCCCACTGGCGAGCCTGTCCGGCTGGCCAAACGCACCTCCAACCTGTTCCGCCCCCGGTCCGCTCCCCGGACTCCGGGGCTCGACGTGAGTGGCCTGAACGGCGTGCTGTCGGTCGACCCGGCCGGCCGCACCGCCGACGTGCAGGGCATGTGCACCTACGAGGACCTGGTCGACGCGACGCTGCCGCACGGCCTGATGCCGCTCGTGGTGCCGCAGTTGCGCACCATCACGCTGGGCGGCGCGGTGACCGGCCTCGGGATCGAGTCGACCTCGTTCCGCAACGGACTGCCGCACGAGTCCGTCCAGGAGTTGGACGTGCTCACCGGCTCCGGCGAGATCATCACCGCCCGACCCGACGGCGAGCACGCCGACCTGTTCACCGCGTTCCCCAACTCGCTGGGCAGCCTCGGGTACGCCACCCGGCTGCGCATCGAGCTGCAACCGGTCGGCCGGTACGTGGCGTTGCGCAACGTCCGGTTCACCCAACTGGAGGCGCTGACCGACGCGATCGCGGAGGTGACCGCCACCCGGTCCTGGGCCGGCGAACCGGTGGACGCGATGGACGGGGTGATGTTCAGCCCTGGCGAGGCGTACCTGGTCTTCGCCACGTTCACCGACGGGGCCGACCCGCCCAGCGACTACACCGGTCAGTCGATCTACTACCGGTCGCTGCGCCAGCGCACCCGCGACGTGCTCACCGCGTACGACTATCTGTGGCGCTGGGACACCGACTGGTTCTGGTGCTCGTCGGCGTTCGGCGCGCAGCACCCGGTCGTGCGCAGGCTCTGGCCGGCGCGTTACCGGCGCAGCGACTTCTACCACCGACTGGTCCGGTTGGAGCACCGCCACCAGGTGGCGGCCCGGATCGACCGGCTGCGCGGGCAGCCGGCCCGGGAGCGGGTCGTGCAGGACGTGGAGATCCCGCTGGACCGTACGGCCGACTTCCTGCGCTGGTTCGCCGGCGCGGTGGGAATGAACCCGGTGTGGCTGTGTCCGTTGCGACTGCGTGAGCCGGCGGGGCCCGGTTCGGCGCGGTCCTGGCCGCTGTATCCGCTGCGGCCCGGGCAGGACTACGTCAACATCGGGTTCTGGGGGAGCGTGCCGATCGCGCCGGGCGCCGCCGACGGCGACGTCAACCGCACGATCGAACGCAGGGTGTCGGAGTCGGGCGGGCACAAGTCGCTCTACTCCGATGCGTACTACGACCGGGACGCCTTCGATCGCCTCTACGGCGGCGACACGTGGCGCGCGGTGAAAGACCGCTACGACCCGGACCACCGGCTGACGGGACTGTACGAAAAGGCGGTAGCACGAGCATGAGCCTGACCGACAGAGATCAGGGGGCGGCGAGCGTCCCCGCCACCCCGCCGGCGGGGGGCCGGCAGACGGGTCCGACCGTCGCGGATGTCATCCGCGCGGTCACCACGGGGCCGTTGCCGGTGCGGATCACCGGGTACGACGGCAGCGCCGTCGGCCCGTCCGACGCCGGCATCACCCTGGCGATCCAATCCGAGCGTGGGCTTTCGTACCTGCTCACGGCGCCCGGCGACCTGGGCATGGCCCGTGCGTACGTCAGTGGTGACCTGGCGTTGCAGGGCGTGCACCCGGGTGACCCGTACGAGGCGTTGCGGGTGCTCAAGGACGAGCTGCGGTTACGCCCACCGTCGCTGGCCGAGGGGTTGGCGCTGGTCCGTGGGCTGGGCTGGGAGCGGCTGATGCCGCCGCCGGCACCGCCGCAGGAGGCGCAGCCCCGCTGGAAGCGGGTGATGAACGGGATGCGGCACTCGCGGGTGCGGGACAGCACAGCCATCTCGCACCACTACGACGTGTCGAACGCCTTCTACGAGAAGGTGCTGGGCCCGTCGATGACGTACACCTGCGCGGTGTTCCGGTCCCCGGACGACACGCTGGAGCAGGCCCAGGCGGCGAAGTACGACCTGGTCGCGGGCAAGCTGGCGCTGAAGAAGGGGATGCGGCTGCTGGATGTCGGGTGCGGCTGGGGTGGCATGGTGCGTCATGCGGCCCGCGAGTACGGCGTCAAGGCGCTCGGGGTGACCCTGTCGAAGGCGCAGGCGCAGTGGGCGCAGGCCGCGATCGAGCGGGAGGGGTTGACCGAGCTGGCGGAGGTGCGATACCTCGACTACCGGGACGCGCCGGCCGAGCAGTTCGACGCCATCTCCTCGATCGGGTTGACCGAGCACATCGGGGTGCGTAACTACCCGGCGTACTTCGGGGCGCTGCGCGGCCGGCTGCGGCAGGGTGGGCGGCTGCTCAACCACTGCATCACCCGTGCTGACAACCGCGCGCCGCACCGCTCGGGAGCGTTCATCGACCGGTACGTCTTCCCGGACGGTGAGCTGGCCGGTCCGGGTCGACTGGTCAGTGAGGTGCACGACGCCGGGTTCGAGGTGCACCACGAGGAGAACCTGCGCCAGCACTACGCGCTGACGCTGGCCGCCTGGTGTCGCAACCTGGTTGAGCACTGGGACTTCTGCGTCTCGGAGGTGGGCGCGGGCACCGCCCGGGTGTGGGGGCTCTACATGGCCGGGTCGCGGATGGCGTTCGAACGCAACGGCATCCAGCTGCACCAGGTGTTGGCCACCCACAACGGCCCGAACGGTGTGAGTGGCTACCCGCTGCGACCGGACTGGTTGCCCTGATCACCTGCTGACCGTCGCCTGAAGCCGCGTCGAAAGAAGTCGGCGCGGCTTCTCGCGAAGCGATTGACAAAGAAGTTTTGTACGTACAAACTGATTTTGCCATGAGAGACGTCCTGTACCTGGAGCAGATCGAGCAGGCCGAAGTCCTGCTCAAGCCGCATCGCGTCGAGGTGCTGCGGCAACTTGCCGAGCCGCGCACCTGCACCGAGGTCGCGGCCCGACTCGACCAGACGCCACAGCGCGTCTACTACCACGTCAAGCAGCTCGTCGCGGCTGGCCTCGTCGAGCTGGTCAACGAACGCAAGGTCCGCGGCATCACCGAAGGCATCTACCAGGCCGCCGCCCGCTCCTACTGGCTCTCCCCGCGACTCGTCGGCCGGATCGGCCTGCGACGGGCCCGCGACGAACTGAGCCTGGGCTACCTGCTCGACCTGATGGAGGAGGTCCAGGCCGACATCGCCGGCCTGGACCGGGCGGCACCCGAGCTGCCCTCGATCGGGGTCTCCGGCGAGATCCGGGTGCCGGCCGAGCAGCGTCAGCAGTTCCTGCACGACCTGCAAACCGCGCTTCAAGACCTGTTCACCCGCTACGGCGGCAGCGAAGGAGATGCCTTCAAGCTGGCCGTCGCCTGCTATCCGAAAGGGAACGACAATGAGTGAGCCGATGAAGGTCAAGGCCCGTCTCTCCGCGCCCGTCGGGCGCGTCCGCCAGGCCCTGACCGACCCGGCCGAGCTGCGTCTCTGGCTGGCCGAGCACGCCGAGGTCGAGCTGCCCCGGCGGTACGAGTTCTGGGGCCGTTACACGCCCGAGGGCGACGCCCCGCACCAGCGGCTGCTGCACGCCGACGACGACACGCTGCGCTTCGGCTGGCTGCTCGACGGCGTGGAGACCACCACCGAGTTCCAGTTGACCGCCGAGGGCGCCGACAGCACGGTGCTCACGCTCACCCAGAGCCACTTCGACTTCGCCGAGGCGATGAGCGGCTCCACCATCCGGGGCGTGCTCCAGACGTACTGGGCGCTGTCCATCGCCAACCTGGCCGCCCACCTGGAGGGCAAGCCACTGCTGCCCCGCACCGACTTCACTTCCGCCGACCTGCGGGGCGAGCTGGTCATCGCCGCCCCCGCCGACAAGGTGTGGGAGTCGCTGACCGACTCCGAGCAGGCCAGTGCCTGGTTCGGCTACCCGATCGGCATCGAGCCCTGGGTCGGCGGTCGGTACGCCATGGGCGGCTTCGAGACCGGTTACGCGGCGAAGGTCGTCGACCTGGAGCCCGGCCGCCGGATGTCCGTCGACTGGGGGCCGACCGGCGTGACGAGCTGGGAGCTGGCCGAGTCCGGTGGCCGGACCACGCTGACCTTCGTGCAGAGCGGCTTCGACGAGGCCAACCCGCCGTACGCGGCCTGGAGCGGGTCGGTTGCCGGGCTGTTCGAGCTGCGCCGCTTCCACGAGATGCGGAACTGGCAGCCGATCTGGCTCTCCGAGGAGATCCCCGGCCTGGAGCCCGCGCCGGCAGGCTGACAGCCGCACGGTGGTCGCGTCACCGTGATCGTCATGCGTTGATCGCCCGCCTTGATCGTGCTCGATCAGGGATGTAGTGGCCTCGTTCGCCCCGGAGGCCACTACATCCAGGATCGAGCACGATCTTGTACGTCCGTCGCCCGGCTTTCCCTGATCTGCTGCCGGGATCTGGTGACTTTTCGCGGTTGGGTGGGTACTGGCTGGCGATGTTCTTCATCTTTGGTCTGCGTACCAAGGTCGACCGGTCCGGTGTCGTGCAGCAGGTCTGCCGCCACTGCGGCAACCAGGCCGCGCAGGTGATCACCCGCCGCTCGACGAAATTCACCCTCTTCTTCATTCCCCTCATCCCGATCCGCACCCGGTACGCGCAGCAGTGCACGTTCTGCGGGGCGGAGTACGAGGTTGCCAGGTCCGACGCCGAGCGCCTCCCGGTCGGCTGATCCGACGATGGAACGCTTCCTCTGCTGGCTGATCGGTCGACAGACGTCCTCGGTCGACGTGGCTGTGCACACCGTTGCCCGCCCGCCCTGCACCCCCGGCCGGCGTAGACGCCGCCGCGCACGCCGTCCGTTGGCCGGCACCGCCTTGCCCCGTTCACCCTGGAACCGATCTGCTGGCCGCTGACCGGAAGCCGGAGCCGCAGCGGGGTGAACGTTCGGCTCTGGCGGCCTTTCTGGGCGCTGGTTAGGCTTTCGGGGTTTGCCGTGGACCGGCGCCGCCGAGGGTGCACGCACGACGAAAGAGCCGGAGCGACCGTGTCCCGACAGGACGGAAAGCAGGCTGCGGGGACGCTGAACCCCGCCGGTGCTTTCGTCGCGGCTGCCGTCATCCTGCTGGAGGCGGGCTGGCTGTTTGCCGCGTTGCCCGGTGCCGCGCTGGTCAGTGACCTCGGTGGGATGCTGGTGGCCGGCTGGGCGACACTCGCGTGCGTCGGGGTGGCCCGTCGGCATCCTGCGCCGCTGCGCCGGTTCTGGACGCTGCTCGCTCTCACCATGGGGCTGGCCGCGATCGGTCGGGCGATCTGGACGGCGCAGCGGCTCGTCGGCGGTGACCTGCCGCACACGCCGGTGGTCGGGGTGGTCTTCACCGCGGGCATCCTCACCGGCACTGCCGCGCTGCTCAGCTCGCCGTCCGCACCGAGGACCGCGGTGGGGCGGGCCCGTACGTTGCTGGACGGGGTGATCGTCGCCCTGGCCCTGGTGCCGATCGGTTGGGTGCTGGTCTTCCGTGGGGTCGCCGCCGCCGAGCTGGCCGACCCGGCGCGCACGCTGGGGCTGCTCTACCCGATGTTCGACCTGATGCAGCTCACCATCCTGGTCGCGGTCTCCGGGCCGGCCCGGCCGATGTGGCGGCCGATGACGATCCTCGCGGCGAGCCTCACCCTGCGGGTCGTCGCCGACGTCGTCTACGTGTCGCTGGTCGCCCGCGCCGACTACACCGCCGGTCACCCGATCGACCTGTGCTGGCCGTTGAGCTACCTGCTGATCGGCCTGGCCACCCGGAACCCGCCGCCACCGGACTGCGACGGCACCGACGACACCGCCGAGTCGCCGCTGCCGCCCTGGTGGCGGGTCGCGCTGCCGTACCTGCCGGTGGGTGGGGCGATCTTCGCGGTGGTGCTGGCCCGTCGGCCCACCGGGCAGACCCCGCAGCTGGTGTTCGTGACCATGATGGTGTTGCTGGCCGCCCTCGCCGTCCGGCAGGGGCTGGCGGCCAACGAGAACCTGCGGTTGGTGGCCCGGCTGCGCCGGCTCGCGTACGGCGACCAGCTCACCGGGCTGCCCAACCGGCTGTTGTTCAACCGGCGGCTGCGCCTGGCCCTGCGCGACGGGCGACCGGTGGCGGTGCTGCTGCTCGACCTGGACGGGTTCAAGCAGGTCAACGACCGGTTCGGGCATGCCACCGGTGACACCCTGCTGACCGGGCTGGCGGCCCGGATGCACACTGCCGTGAACGGCGACGGCACCATCGCCCGGCTCGGCGGTGACGAGTTCGCCGTGCTTGTCGACGGCGACCGGCCGGTGTCACCCGAACGGCTCGCCGAGCGGCTGTTGGACGCGTTGCGGCCGTCCGACGACGAGGAGGACGTCGGGGTGCACCCGTCGGCGAGCATCGGTATCGCCGAGTACGGCCCGCAGCACGCCTCCCACAGTGACCTGCTGCGCGACGCCGACATCGCCATGTACGCGGCCAAGGCGGCCGGGAAGTCCGCGTACCGCACGTGCACGGCGGCGTTGCGCGAGTCGGCCGTCTCCCGCGCCGAGTTGATCGCCGACCTGCGCCGCGCTGTCGACGAGGACCAGTTGCACCTGGAGTTCCAACCCATCGTCGACCTGACCACCGGTGCGGTGCGCAGCGCCGAGGCGCTGGTGCGCTGGCGGCATCCCCGGCTGGGGATGTTGTCGCCGTCGAGGTTCCTGCCGCTGGCCGAGGAGACCGGGCTGATCCTGCCGATCGACCGTTGGGTGATCCACGAGGCGTGCCGGGCAGCCGCCACCTGGCGGGGCCGGATGCCGGAGGCGACGGTAGCGGTGAACATCGCCGCCGCGCACCTGCGTCGGCCGGATCTGATCGCCACGGTCACCGCGGCGACCAGCGCCGCCGGGTTGGCACCACGGGCGTTGACACTGGAGTTGACCGAGTCGGCGTTGATCGAGGGCACCGAGGCGGTGCTGGAGCGGCTGCACCAACTGCGGGAGTTGGGCATCCGGATCGCCATCGACGACTTCGGCACCGGCTATTCGTCGTTGAGCTACCTGCACCGCATTCCGGCCACCGAGCTGAAGATCGACAGGTCGTTCGTGGCCCGACTGGGCACCGACGACCGGGCGTACGCGACGGTGGAGATGGTCACCCGCCTGGCCGGCGCGTTCGACCTGGCGGTGGTCGCCGAGGGGGTGGAGACCGAGCGTCAGCACGAGGCGGTCACCGCGATCGGCTGCCCACGGGGCCAGGGCTATCTGTACGGGCGGCCGGACGGCCCCGCCATGGTGGGCCAGAATCAGAGTTGACTCTCACGTAGCGGCAGGCAGGAGCCTGGTTCCCGGAAGGGAGGGGGACCATGGCGTACACGGTGGGTCAGGTGGCGAAGGTGGCCGGCGTGACGGTGCGGACGCTGCACCACTACGACGAGATCGGGTTGCTCTCGCCCAGCGGGCGCACCTCGGCGGGTTACCGCCGCTACGACGACGCGGACCTGCAACGGCTGCAGCTCGTCCTGTACTACCGGGAGCTTGGTTTCCCGCTTGAGGAGATCACCGCGATCATCGACGACCCGGCGGCCGATCCGGCCGCGCACCTGCGCCGGCAGCACGAACTGCTGACGGTACGGCTCAAGCGGTTGCAGGAGATGGTCACGGCGATCGAGTTCGCGATGGAGGCGAGCAAGATGAACATCCAACTCACGCCGGAGGAGCGGTTCGAGGTCTTCGGCGACGTCGACCCGGAGCAGCACGAGGCCGAGGCCGAGCGGCGCTGGGGTGACACCGACGCGTACCGGGAGTCGAACCGTCGGGCCTCCCGCTACGGCAAGGACGACTGGCTGCGGATCAAGGCGGAGAACGAGGACTGGGGTCGGCGGATCGTCGCGCTGATGGCCTCGGGCGTGCCGGCGGACAGTCCGGAGGTGATGGACCTGGCCGAGGAGCACCGGCAGCTCATCAGCCGCTGGTTCTACGAGTGCTCGTACGAGATGCAGACCGGGTTGGCCGACATGTACCTGGCCGACGAGCGGTTCACCGCGTACTACGAGAACATCGCCGCGGGCCTGGCCGCGTATCTGCACGAGGCGATCCACGCCAACGCGATCAGCCGGGCGTGACGACGGGCGGTCCGGCTAGTCTGGCCGGACCGCACCGCCCGGGGGAGATGACAGTGCCGAAACCGAAGCTGATCGCCGTTGTCGCCGTGCTCGTGGTGGCGGTCGGTGCCGGGGCGTGGGCGCTGGTCGCCGCCGGCGACGACGACCCGGGCCCGGGTCGTCCGGCGGCGTCGGCGAGCGCCGACCCGGTCGGTGTGTTGAAGGCCGCCGCCGCGAAGGCCGACGAGCAGCCGTACAAGCTGACGGTCGGCACCGGCGGCACGGACGGGGACGCGACTGTGCTGCTCTGGGACCCGAAGGCGAAGCGTGGTCTGGAGACCACCTCGCTGAAGGTGCCCACCGGTGTGGTGAAGATCGAGCGGTTGACCACCGGGCCGGACGTGTACGTGCGGGTCACCGCCCCGGACCGCCGCGTCCCGGTCTGGGACGGCAAGACCTGGTGGCACGTCGGCAAGGCGGGTGCCCCGGCGGCCAAGCAGGGCCTGGACAACACCCGGCTGGCCAGCACGCTGGGCGCGCCGACGGGGGTCCGGCTGACCGCCGAGCGGGAGTACGCGGGCACGCTGGACCTGCGTCAGAGCGGCGCGGTGCTGGGCAGCGGCGTTGGCAACGTGCTGGGTGACCGGGCGGGGGCGGTCCCGTTCACCGCCGCCGTGGACGAGCAGGGTCGGCTGGTCCGCTACCGCATCGAGTTGGCCAGTGAGCAGTCGCAGACCGCCCAGCTCGACCTGACGTACTCGGATTTCGGGCTGCCGGTGTCGGCGGACCCGCCGGCGGCCGACCTGGTGGGCGAGGACCCGCCGGCGAACATTCCCGGCGCCTGAGGGCGGCTCATTCCTCGACCGCCCCCTCGGTGGGGGTGACCAGGAAGTCGTAGACGGTGCGGGCCATCCGCCGGACCGTCTCGTCGCCGGTGGCCATGGGGCCGGCGGTGAGGAACGCGACGGCGGTTTCGGTGCCGGGGATCAGGTAGTAGCCGACGTCGTGTGAGGCGTCCGGCAGGTCACCGGTCTTGTGGGCCACCGGCACGCCGGGCGGCAACGCCGCCGGGATCTTCGTGTTCAGGGTCTGCTCCCGCATGAAGCCGATCATCAGGTCGCGGGAGGCGGGGGTGAGGATCTCGCCGTCCCAGACCGCGCCGAGCAGTGACACCACGTCGTCCGGGCTGGTGTAGTTCTCCTCGCCGCGTTGCGCCGCCGCGCTGTCGAGCATCCGCCGGGCCAGGATGGTGGACCGCTGGTTCATCGAGTCGATCAGCGCGTTGACCGGGGCGAACCCACCCAGGTAGGTGATCAGCACGTTCGCGGCCACGTTGTCGCTGTACTTGATCAGGTACTGGGCGAGCCGGTGCACTGTGACCACCTGCGGGAACGTCTCGAACTGCAGTTGGCCGGTGCCGCCGACCACGTCCTCCGGGGAGACCAGCACACCCTCGTCGAGGAATACCTGTCCACAGTCGACCCGACGTAGCAGCTCGACGAGGATCCACAGCTTGATGACGCTTGCCGCCTTGGGGCGCAGCGAGCCGTTGACGGCGATCTGCTGGTCGCCGTAGCGGCCGGACAGGTCGCGCACCGTGACCCCGGCCGGGTTGAGGCTCGCGTCGGCGACGACCCGGGCGAGCTGGCCGCTGAGCGGGAACAGCCGGGCCCCGGCGACCGGGTCGGTGGGTGGCTGCGGGCTGGTCACCACCACTCCGGTCAGCGTCGTCGGCGGGCGGTGCCGCTGGATCACCTCCAGCGTGCCCTCGCTGCGCCCGACCAGCGGCACCCGGTAGCGGTAGGCGGTACCGCCGACGACGACAGCGCCGCTGGCCACCCCGGCGGCGACCCGCATGCCCGGGTCGGCGACCCGACCGGTGTCGCCGTCGCAGGCGCGGTAGCGCACCGTGTGCCCGAGCGAGTCCACTGCGAACACCCCGCCGGGAAACGACAGCCAGGACACCTCACTGGTCGGCGGGCGCTCCGGCGTCGGGTCCACCCCGGGTTCGTGGCTCTCCGCGACGGGCGCGCGGCCCGGGCCGTCCGCGGTGGCCGGCCCGGTCGTCGCGAGCACCGCGAGCGCGACCGCCGCCGTCAACACCTTCAGGGGTACGCGGGCAGAGTTCCCCAGCAGGGAAGATGAGCGCTTCTTGTCGCTTTTTCTCACGTTTGCACGATATGAAGCGCCGGGGGCGGGTGGGACCGGCGGGACCGGAGTCACCCGTCCGGGCGGCAATGTCCCCCTCCGCGGTGGCCCGCAGGTATAACTGTGACCCACAGGTAATCACCGCTTTGCTCTGCACCCGCCGATGCGCCGGTTACGGACCGTGCCTGGCGCACGGGCGGGTGAAGAGCAAAGGTCAGCCACTCAGGCACTCACCCCGGAGGACCCGTGCTGATCATCGCCGGCAGCCTGACTGTCGAACCGGCCACCCGCGAGGCGTACCTGTCCGACTGCGAACAGGTCATCGCACGGGCGCGCGCCACCGCCGGCTGCCTCGACTTCCTGCTGGCGGCCGACCCGTTGGAGCCCGGCCGGATCCATGTCTACGAACGCTGGGAGTCACCAGAGCAGTTGGCCGCGTTCCGGGGCTCCGGGCCGGACGACGCGCAGGAGGTCGCCATCCTCGACGCCGACGTGCGGCGCTACCTGATCTCCGGGGTCGAGGCGCCCTGACCCGGCACCCGGTTACGCCGACGGTTCGGGGCCGGTGGGCAGGCCGGGTGCCATCCGGCGGATCGAGGTGAAGGTCGGCGTGAGGGCCTCGTACAGCTCGGCGAAGAGCGGCAGCAGCGCCGCGTAGGTGGCCGCGGCGGCCGGGTCGGGGCGGACCGTCTCCTCGATCCGCACCAGGTCGGCGGCGAGGTCGATGCTGGGGATCAGCCCGAGCGCCTCCATGCCGAGCAGCGCCGCCCCGAAGCTCGACCCCTCGTGCGCGGCCGGGAAGCTCACCGGCAGGCCGAGGGCGTCGGCCAGCATCTGCCGCCACAGGCCGCTGCGGGCGAAGCCGCCACCGGCCCGGACCTCCCGGACCTCGTTGCCGGCCGCGCGTACCGAGCTGAGCACCAGCGCGAGCTGTTGGCAGACGCCCTCCAACGCGGCCCGCACCAGGTGCTCGCGGCGGTGGGCGTGGGTCAGCCCCACGTACGCTCCGCGCGGGAGGGCGCTCCAGTGTGGTGCCCGTTCGCTGTGCAGGTACGGCAGCATGATGAGCCCACCTGAGCCGACCGGCGCGCGGGCCGCCAGGGCGACCAGGTCCTCCTCGGAGTGCTCGCCCAGGTCCGGGGCGAGCGCCGCGCCGGCCCACTTGAGCACGATGCCGCCGTTGTTGATCGCGCCACCGACCGCCCAGCGATGCTCGGTCAGCGCGTAGCAGAACACCCCGCCGAGCGGGTCCACGCCGGGCCGCTCGACCATCACCCGCATCGCGCCGCTGGTGCCGATCGAACAGGCCACCATGCCCGGGTGCACGGCTCCCAGACCCAGGTTCGCCAGTGGCCCGTCGCCAGCGCCGACCACCACCGGGGTGCGCTGCGGCAGGCCGGTCTCGGCCGCGGCCTGCGGGGTGAGGTTCGGGAGCACGGCGGTGGTGGCGACGAGCTGCGGGAGCTGTTCCTGGGTGATGCCGGCGATGGTCAGCGCCTCGTGGTCCCACTTCAGCTCGTGGATGTCGAGCAGGCCGGTGGCCGAGGCGATCGAGTGGTCGATGACCAGTACGCCGCAGAGCCGCAGCAGCACCCACTCCTTGATGCCCACCCAGTGCGCCACCCGCTCGAAGAGTTTCGGCTCCTGCTCGGCGAACCAGAGCAGCTTGGGCAGCGGCGACATCGGATGCATCGGTGTGCCGGTGCGCCGGTGCAGGGCCAACCCCGACGGCACCGCCCGCAACCGTTCGGCCTGCCGCGTGGACCGCGAGTCGGCCCAGGTCACCGACGGGGTGAGCGGATTGCCGTCCCGGTCCAACCCGATCAGGCTGTGCATCGCGGAGCCGAACGACAGCCCGGCCACCGGCTGGACCAGCTCCGCCACGACCATGCTGATCGACTTGAGCACCGCGTCGAGGATGAGCTGTGGGTCCTGCTCGGCGTAGCCGGGTTGCGGGTTGTTCAGCGGGTAGCCGACCAGGTGACTGCCGAGCTGCCGCCCGTCGGTGTCGTACGCGACGGCCTTCGTGCTGGTGGTGCCGATGTCGACCCCGATCACGACCCCGAGCAGCGTGACTGCCGGCACGACCGTCACCCCCTCGGAGAACATGAACGTCGGCATCAGTATCCCCCTATCGTGCTGGTTGCTCCGCCGATCGGGTAGTTCGCCCGTTTCGGCGTTTCCAGGTGCCGCGCCGCGCCTGTTAAACCGTGTGACACCCCAGATTGGTGGCCTGCGCGGCGAAGGAGTCGGCGTGGCAAAGACTGATTCGACGGGTTCCACGTGGCGGTACCAGTGGGCGCACCGGCAGAACGTGCGGCGGGTCAGCACGTACCGCGGCGCTGAGACTGCGTGGCGGCGACGCGACGACGAGTTACGGCGGCTACGCGCCCTGGCCGCCGACTTCCAGGGCTCGGCCGCCGCCGGCGCCGGGCTGGCATTGGAGTTGGCCGCCGACGAGGTGGTGCTCTGGGTGCTACCCGCGGCGCAACTGGTCGAGGTACGGCACACCGCTGTGCTGCCCGCGCCGGACCTCACCGTCGCCCCGGGAACCGGGCCGCTGCGCCCGCGCCGCCCGGACGGCGTACGCGTCACCGACGCCGGCATGGCCGTGATCACCAGCCGTCGACTCGTGCTGCTCGGCGGGCGGGGCCGGCGCGACTGGGCGTACGGCCGAATAACCGGCCTGTCCCACGACCCGGCGGCCCCGGTCACCCTGATCCAGGTGCTGGACCGGCGGCGTATCTCCGGGTTGTTGCTGCCCACCGACGCCGCGCCGGACTTCCGGTTCAAGCTCACCCTGGCTTTCGCCGACGCGATCGAACAGCGCGCGGCGGTGATCGCCCAACTCGACGAGCTGATTGCCGAGCACGCCCAGCTCAAGCCGTTCCGGCCGGCCGCGGCCACCCCCGGGCAGGCGCGACTGTCGTCGTTCGTGCCCGGTGGCCGCAGGAGCATCGCTGTGGCGGCGGCCATCGCGCTGCTGGTGCCGGCGGCACTCATCGAGTCGAACCCGTCCGACCCGAGGGGTGGCGCGGAGGTCGCCGCCGCAGCCACCCCGGCACCCACCGTCAGCGCCGCACCCGCGCGGATCGGCCCGGCGCTCGCCCTGAAATCCCCGCCGCCGAAGCCGACGAAGTCACCACGCCCGTCGCCCAGCGCTACCCAGGGCCCGCGCTGCGGGGCACCGGAGAACCCGCTGGGGTACGACTTCTGTGGCGGCACGCGGATTCGCAAGCCGGCCGTCGAGGTGTGCGACTGGTTCGACTGCGTACCGCAGTTCTGGGCCGGACGCGGTTACCTCGTGCAGTGCCGCGACGGTTCGGTGAGCCTGGCCGGCGGCCGGTCCACCGCCTGCGCCGGGCACCAGGGCGTACGGCGGACCATCACGAAGTGACCGATTCGGGGCCTGAAGTCCGCTTCGCTCGGCCAGAATGATCGAGTGGAGATCCGGTCTGACGATGGCGCTCGGGTGCGGGTACGCCCCGTGGGCTACCAGCCCGGCATCGACCCGCCCGACGACCTGGATGGGGCCACGCCCGGCTGGCACGACTGGCTGCTCATTGAGGTGGACGCCCGCACCGCCGACGGCCAGACCTGGTCGCACCACTACCCGAGCCTCATGGTCGAGGAGGCCCGCGCTCTCGGCGGCTGGCTGCACGGGCAGGCCACCGCCGCCCTCGCGCTCAGCGCGCCACCGGCGACGGTCCGGTTCACCGAACCCAACCTGGCCCTGCGCAGCCGGGTGCTGCGCCGCCGCCGGCTGGAGCTGACAGTGGAGTTCTCCGCCGAGTCACTGCCACCGTGGATGCGCCGCCCGTCCAGCGCCATCTACCCGCTGATCCTCACCGTCTCCGCTGACGCCCTGGCCACCGCCGCCGAACACTGGGTCGAGCACTGTGAGGCGTACCCACCGCGTACCCAGTCGCGGTTCCCGACCCACGGCCCGCAGCCGTACCGCCGACGAGCCGGCTGATCACCGTCCGGTACGGTGATCGTCGTCAGCCACGAGAGGAGGTGAGCCCGGTGACCATCCACCGTCATTCCTGGGCGCTCCTCTCCGCCGTCCCCCTCAGCTGACCTCTCGCGTCGGGGAGCGCCCTCCTTTTCCGGAGGACCAATGTCTGTCTCTTCGTTCCGCATCGACGTCTCCGATGCGGTTCTCGACGACCTGCGGGCTCGACTGGCCCGTACCCGCTTCACCGACCGCAGCGGCACCCAACCGTGGCAGGGCGGCGTCGATCCCGACTACCTGCGGGACCTGGTGTCCTACTGGCACGACGGCTTCGACTGGCGGGCTCGTGAAGCCGGGCTCAACGCGTACCCCCAGCACCTGGCCCTCGTCGGCGGCCGGAAGCTGCACTTCCTGCACGTCCGGGCCGCGCGCCCGGCCGGCGCGCCCGCGCCGTTGCCGTTGATCCTCAGCCACGGCTGGCCCAGCAGCTTCGTCGAGATGCTGCCGCTGGTCGACCGACTGACCGACCCTGACCGGCCCGGCGGCGCGTTCGACGTGGTGGTGCCCTCACTGCCCGGCTTCGGTTTCTCGGAGGCGCCGAACGAGCCGGTGACCCGGGCGCTGCTGGCTCGGACCCTGCACGAGCTGATGACCGACGTGCTCGGCTACCAGCGCTACGGTGCCTTCGGCGGCGACGTCGGTGGAGTGGTCACCGGCTGGCTCGGTGCCCTGTACCCGAAGCAGGTGGCCGGCATCCACATGATCCATCCACCGTTCCCGGCCAGCTTCGACGCCCGTCCGTTGTCGCCGGCCGAGCAGGCGTTCCTGGACGCCGAAGCCGCGTACGACGAGACCGACGGCGGCTACAGCGCCATCATGGGCACCCGCCCGGACACCCTGGCGGCGGCGCTGGCCGACTCGCCCGCCGGGCTGGCCGCGTGGATCGTCGACAAGTACCGGGACTGGAGCGACAACCACGGCGACCTGGCGAACAGCATCGACCGGGACACCCTGCTCACCATCATCACGCTCTACTGGGTGTCGGGCACCATCGGCTCGTCGTTCCGGCAGTACGCCGACTTCGACCACAACACACCACGACCCGACATCACCGTGCCCGCCGCGTTCACTGTGAGCACCGAGCCCTCGCAGGCAGACTTCCCCCGGGAAATCGCCGAGCGGGCCTGCACCGACATCCGGCACTGGAGCGAACCGGGCCGGGGCGGGCACTTCATGCCGTTGGAGGAGCCGGACCTGCTCGCCGGTGAGCTGAGGGAGTTCTTCACCTCGCTGCGCCCGTAGTCATCGCCCCGGCCTCGTAGCGTCCGGCCTGGCCGGCGGCTGTTCGGGTTCCCACCCGGACAGCCGTCGGCACGGACTACGCGCCGATCGACGCCTTGGCGGCGTCGATGGCGTCGGACAACTCCTCGGTGTACGTGAAGCCGTCCTCGACGATGGCCATGTCGACCCCGCACTCGCGCTGCCGCGCCCGCAGCAGCGTCTCCTCCAGCGGGGCCACCGGGAAGGCCAGCGGGTCGAGGTCGGGAGCGGAGTCCAGGTCGCGGACCAGGAGCCACTTGCTCTGCTCGTCGTAGACGACCACCCCGGCGGCGATTCCCCTGGTCCATTGGTCGAAGAGGGCGGCCAGGCTGGTGGCGGCGCGAACCGAGTCCCAGGCGTCGGGTGAGATCTCGTAGCGCCAGATCTCACCCTCGTGGTCGCCGGCCAGCACGAACGTATAGAGAACGACATCGAAGAAGAACAGGGGCAGTTGGTGCCGCCAGGGGAACGGCGTGCCGATCGACAACCCCAGGTACTGGAGCGCGTCACCGTCCTCCGGCCATGGCATCCGCCACCCCACGTCGGGCAGCACCTGCCGGTCGGGCCAGCGCTGCGCGTGCAACCAGGTCAACTGCTCCGCGATGTGATCCACGCCGAAGATCCGCGTGACCTGCGCCGGTGGCTGCCCGGCGGGCGACTCGCCGTAGTCCGGCCAGTCGAGGCCGGCAGCCGTCGCCGCCAGGCGATAGTCGCGTACCGCCGCCCGCAGCACCCGCATGTCGTCGAGCACCAGGAAACTCCTCCGCTGTAGGGATCACGCGCAGGCTAGCCCCGCAACGAGGGCTTCGGTGCCCGTCAAATCTCTTCTTTCGGGCGCAACGGGATACATCGATCCCGGTCGCGTTGCCTGTCACGTACGTGAGCGGTTGTACCGCGTGTGACCGTGACCTCTGTGGCCTGTGCCCCCTGGCGAATCGCCTGGGCCGAGCGCGAGAACGAGCGCCGGCAGCGCGCGTACCGCGACGCCACCGACGCCTGGCGGCACCGCGGCGACCACCTGGCGCGGCTCCGCATCGAAGCCGCCAGCTTCCTCGGGTGTACGCAGCCCCGCACCGGCCTACCGGTGGAGCTCGACGACGACGAACTCGTCTTCCGCGTCCTCCCCGTCGCCACGCTGGTCGAGGCGGAGGCGCGGCACGTCCCCGGCCTGCCCAGGCCGGGCGGCTCCTGTTCCCTCGCTGAGCCCTCTTCGGAGGACCTGCCGCCGGGCCTACGGATCGTCGACACGGGCATGGCCGTGGTGACCAGTCGACGCGTCGCCTTCGGCGGACGGGAGCACCGGCGAGAGTGGCGGTACGCCGATGTGATCGGCCCCGCCCACCACCCCGATGTGCCGGTCACCCTGCTGCCCGACCGCTGTCGACTTGACGGGCTGCTGGTCCCGGCCGGTGCCGTGGTGAACTTCCGCTTCTATCTCGCCCTCGCGGCTACCGACGATCGCGCTGCCGTCATCGCGCAGATGGACGCGCTGCTGGCCGCACACCGGGCCGCCCCGCCCGCGTCTCCTCTGCTGGTGGACCCCGACGACGCGCCGCTGACGGCGGTACGCCCCGACCGCCGGGCGCTCGGGGCTGCCGCCGTCGCCGCCGTGGTGGTCGTGACGCTCGGCCCGGGTGCCCTGGGGCCCAATGCTCTGGGGCCTGGCGCATGGGGTCCTCGCGGGCCGGTGCCCTTGGCGGAGATCGTCGCCTTGGACGTGCCGACGGCTGGGGCGGTTCTTGTTCCGACCGGTCCGGCGGCACCCAGGTCGCGGGTCGGTTCCGCCGACAGCGCCGTATGGAACCCGCCGTCCGTCCCGGTTGCCAGGCCGTCCGCCTCGGCAGACGTCTCCACAGTGCCGTCCCCGGTGGTGGCGGTGGCCCTGCCGCCGGCCGCTACGCCGTCCGTCGTGCCGACCCCGTCGGCCACTTCGGTGCCGACGACAGCCCCGCCCGTTTCGGCTCCTCCTACGCCGCCCGTCGCGTCGGCCTCGCCGGTGCCGACTGCGACCGCAACGCCTACGCCCTCGCCGGATCCGGGATTGCTGGCTATCTGCCTCGACCCTGTTCAGCTGCCGGTGCTGGACCCGCTGCTCTGCCCGTCTCCGGCGCCCTGATCGGCGTCGCTGCTTGCCGTTTGGTCAGTTCATGGCGCTGAAGTCGGGGACGGTTAGGGAGCCGTCCTTCGCGAGGGTGAAGCCGGGGTTCCAGGCGATCTCCCAGAGGTGGCCGTCCGGGTCGGCGAAGTAGCCGGCGTAGCCGCCGTAAAAGGTCTCCCGGGCCGGCTTGGTCACCGTCGCGCCGGCCTTGGTCGCCGTGGCGATCACCTCGTCGACCTCTGCTTGGGAGCGGACGTTCTGGGCGAGGGTCATCGCGCCGGTGCCCGGACCTTCGATGCCCGCGTCCTCGGCGAGCTTGTCGCGGCCCCAGAGGACGAGGGCCAGGCCGCCGGCCTGGAAGAAGACCGTCTCCTCGACCTCCTGGCCTCGCCAGCCGAGCTGCTCGTAGAAGGCTTTCGCGCGGGCCACGTCCGCGACTCCCAGGGTGATCAGGCTGATCCGCTGCTCCATGGTCTTCAACCTAACGCTAAGAGCCAGTCCGGCCGCGCCACCGGCATGACTCAGTCCGCGGTGGCCCGCTTCGAGGCAGGCGGGACCGTGCTGGTCGCCGGCCCAGAACCCGGTTTCGCTGCCATCGCGGCACGGCTGCGCTCCACCTCTTCGGCGACGTGCTCCATGAACCAACGCATCACCGGGTACGGCACGACCTGCTCGCCGCCGCCGAAGGCAACGGTGGGTACTCGCACCGGATCCTCGTCCGGCACGACCGCCAGGAGAATCGACGGCCCGGGCAGATGATCAACGGCGCCGGGCAGATCGGCCCAGGCTGGCGGGGCCGGTTCTGTCTCACTGAGCTCTAAATACCAGGCTTCGTCGGGTACCGAGTACATGGCCTGAACCCTGTATTGGACGTCCGCGTGCAGCAGAACCGGCGCTGGCATTTCTCCAGGCTGTCATGACGCCCACGTCGTGGTCCCAACGCCTCCGAGGTCCTCTGACTGCTGGAGGCTTAGGCGGCGATGGTTCGGGCGGTGGCGTAGACGTCGGCGGGTAGGGCGTGGTGGAGCTGCCACAGGACGCGCATGGGTCGGTCACCGGTGTGCGAGTCGTACGTCATGGTGCCGGCGTACAGGTAGGGCGGTGCGCCCAGGTCGCGGTCGGCGATGCGGGTCTCCCGAATGAAGAGGTGCACTGTCGACCCACCTGATGTGTAGCGCTGCCCGGTCGCCGACGCCGACGAGGTGGTGCTCTGCGACTCCCACTGGAACAGGGTGTCGGTGATGGCCCGGTCGGCGTACATGGTGGTGGGGGAGTAGTGGGCTTCCGACTTGACCAGGGTGACGAAGAACAGGTCGGCCTGGGCGTCAGGCAGCCACTTCACCCCCTCACGTAGCGATCCCGGGTTGGTCATTCCGAAGGCGGCGCATGCCTCGTTGCGGCTGTACCGGGCGTGCACCCGCAGCGGAACCGCCCCGGCCACAAGCGTGGGCGTGACCCGGTGGATGCGGTCCCGCAACACCTCGGCGACCTGCCGCAACTCGGCGCAGCGGGCCGGCTCCTTCCACAGCCGCGCCAGCCGTTCGTCGCGTGTCGCAAGCGGGGCGTTCGGCCCCCAGAGGCTGAAGTGCAGCATGTCGAGCAGTCGGCTGTTGCCCGCGTACACCGGTTGACCTGGCGCGGGCGGTCCGGCCGCAACCTTCGTCAGCAGCTCTAGCCGGTCCATGTCGTCGGTGTGCAGCATTCGACCGATGGCCCGGCCCAACTCCCGGTCGTCCGGGCCGGGCGCGGCCGTCTCGACGCCGGCGAGCCGCCGCAGCCCGGTCCAGCCGCCGATGCTGGCTGATCGGTACACGTCCTCGATCTCCAGGCCGGTCTCATGCAAGAACGTCGCCAGGGTGACGTCGCCGAGTTGCCGCAGCTCAGAGACCAGGCCAGCCTTCGAGGTGGGCAATGCGCTCTTCAAATTGGCGAGGACTAGGTCCTTTGCCACCCGGTCCAGCTCGACGTGGCAGCCGCTGGGCAGGCTCGGGAAGTCCTCGCGGACCGCCTCGGTGATCGCGCGCCGGCTGACCCCGGTCAGGGCACGCCACCGCAGGTCGAAGCGGAAGTTGGCGTTCTGCCCGCCGATGAAGTCGAGGACCGTGAGGCAGGGCTTGTCGTCGTCGAGGCGCAGACCACGGCCGAGCTGTTGCAGGAAGATCGTGGCGCTCTCGGTGGGGCGCAGCATCAGGATGGTGTCGACCATCGGCAGGTCGACGCCCTCGTTGAACAGGTCCACTGTGAAGAGCACCCGCAGCGTGCCTGCCTTGAAGTCCCGCAACAGCCCGGCGCGATCGGTGCCGGCGCGCGAGGTCACCGCCGCAGACGGCACGCCGTGGTCGTTGAACCACTTGGCCATGAACTCGGCGTGCCCGATGCTCACGCAGAACCCGAGCGCCCGCATCCGCCCGACGTCCACCTTGTCGCTGACCGCGCGCAACACGGACCGCGCCCGTGCGTGGTTGCCGGTGTAGACGACGTCCAGCTCCGCCGGGTCGTAGCCCTGGCCGCGTTTCCAGGCGAGGTGCGACAGGTCCACGTCGTCGTGCAGCCCGAAGTACTGGAAGGGCGACAACAACTGCCGCTCCAACGCGTCCCACAGGTGCAGCTCAACTGCCGCGCGTCCGTCGAACCACCGGCGCACGTCGCCGCCGTCGGCCCGGTCGGGGGTCGCGGTCAGTCCGAGGAGTACGCGGGGACGCAGGCGCTCCAACAAGCGTGTGTACGTCGGTGCTTCGGCATGGTGAAACTCGTCGACGATCACCATGTCGTACGCCTCGGGGTCGACCTCGCGGCGGTGCAGCGACTGGATGGAGGCGAAGACGTGCTTCCAACCGTTCGGTTTCTCGCCCGCGACAAGCGTCTCGCCGAAGCTACCGTCGCCCATGACCTGTCGGAACGTAGACAGGCTCTGCCGCAGGATCTGCTCCTGATGAGCGACGAAGAGCAGCGAATCTGCTCGTTTCGCCTTGTGCAGCCGGCGATAGTCCAGGGCAGCGACGACGGTCTTGCCGGTGCCTGTCGCCATCACCACCAGGTTGCGCCAGCGCCCGTGCACCAGGCGCTCAGCGTCCAGGTCGGCAAGGATCTCCGCCTGGTACGGGTACGGGCGCACGTCAAGGTTCGAGATCGCAGTCGGTGCGTCGTCGCGGCGTTCCCCACTCAACGCATGCCGTAGCCGGTCGGCGTCCCTGGTCGCGTCGTACGCCTCGAACGCCGGATCGTTCCAGTAGTCCTCGAACGTCGCCGTGAACGTGTCGATGACGTGCGGCTGCTCGATGTTCGAGATGCGGACGTTCCACTCCACGCCGTCCACCAGCGCGGTCTTCGACAGGTTTGACGAGCCGACGTAAGCGGTGGTGGTGCCGTTGGCACGGCGGAAGAGCCAGGCCTTGGCGTGCAGCCGTGTGGTCCGCGTCTCGTACGACACCTTGACCTCTGCGCCCAGCTCCTTGAGCCGGTCTAGCGCTCGCTGATCCGTTGCGCCGAGGTAGGTGGTGGTGATGACACGAACCTTGCCGCCTCGGTCGATCAGGTCTCGGATGGCGTGCTCGACGATGCGCAAGCCGTACCACTTGATGAACGCGCAGAGCAGATCGACGCTCTCGGCCGACGCCATCTCGTGGTTGACCTCGTGGCCGATGCGGGGCTGGTGGCGGCCGTTGACCAGCAGCGCTCCGGTGGAGAGGGGGGTAGTGGGGCGCTGCGGGAAGGCTGGCAGCGCCGGTGGGGTCGGCGGGGCGGCGATGGCGTGCAGCAGGTGCTTGGCGTCGGTGACCTGGTCCAGATCGGTCGCTGCCTTGGGGCTCAGGGTGGCGATGGCTTCCGCGATCTGGTTCGCCATTGCGATCTGGTGGTGGAGCTTGTCGTCGCCGTTAGGGACGGACTGAAGGGCTCGGGCGGCCAAGGTGGCGATGTGCCGTGCGAGGGTGGTGTGCGCGTCGGCCGGGTCGAGGTTGTGGTGCTGGACCAGGGCGGGGTCGACGTGCTGGAGGCGGTCAGCCAGCTCACGGGTGATCAGGTGCTCGTACACACCCCGCTCAAGATCGGTCATCCAGGCAAGGTATCCGGCGCCAGGCCGTAGCGCGTCCCTGGACAGGCCTCGCCTTATGTCCGAACGGTGACACATACTTAGGGGATCTTGGCGGAACTACTCACGTGGAACACAATTTCCGCTCACCGCGAAACTAGCGTTGCTGCCTCCTCACCGGCGAGGCCCTGGCTGAGCAGAATTCTTAGCGTTGATTAGCGAATTCTGGCTTCGCGGTCCCGCACCCCGGCCTTTAGTGCTAATTACTCACTCATGAGGAGGTCCGCCGGCTTAGGGCCTCCAATCTCGCCACCCACCTCCTCCTCGTCCTCCATTTGATTGCTTGGATCGAAGTCGGAAAAGTCGATTGCCCATCGTTCGAGTGCCCAATCTGCAAGACGCTCTTGTCGTCCTAGTACTTGCTCTGGCGTCCAGTCGGCAAGCCGGGCCAATTCCTGCTCTTGTGCGAGGGGCGCTTGGGCGTAGCAAGTCTTTGCCGCAACGCCTGGGCCAGATGATCCGCGTTTGTCGGGAAAGTCTTTATTTGAGTAGGCGCTATTATCTCTAGTTAGAACGAGATTCCCCAGAGCGTGTGTCAGTTGTCGTCGCTCGTTCCCGTCGAACCGTTTCAGCCAATACGGGGAACTTGCGGTTTGTGGCAAGATGTGCTCGATCGTCTTCTCGCGCTTACTCTTCTCGAAGAAGGCGTAGCTGATGTCTGTCGTCGCTCCGCCCAAGAGGTGGAGCTCATACTCGTAGAGGAAGAATTTCAATGCTCCCCATCGATACCAGTTGAACTCCGTATCCAAAAGTGACTGTCGCACGTACGTGTCGTTCGCGTAATCCATCGCGAGTGCGCGTACTGCCGTTTCGACAGACGAAGGAGTGCGCTTTCCGGTATACACCTCGTGCGCCAACCGGTACAGCCGTGTTTGCGCAGCATCGGCACGGTACCCCCCAATGAGATACGTGCGGACGGCGAAACGCTCACATAAATCGAGAACCCTAAGGTATGCATCGCCATCTTTCGGAGCCCGTTCGCGGAGTGCAATCATCAACGGTTGAAAGACTGCGACGGTGCCTGCTCGGGACAACCGCTCATGGGCGCTACGTGCCTTCGTGGCATCGGTTTCGAATTCTGAGAATGCCTGCAAATCAGGTCGAAGTGAGTCGGCATACGCTCGGGCTGCTCTGGCTAGTGAATCGACGTACCCACCGACTTCCTGAATCAATAAGTCGGGTTTGCCGAAATATTGCTGACGCGGAAAATGCGACTTAAGTGACTTGATGCCCTTCCATTTCGTCGGGACCGGGTCAACTGCGGCGAGCCAATGGGCGCGGAGGAACTGGTCCTCGCCCGCTGGTGAAACCATTGCTACCTCTAGCAGGAGTCGGTAAATCGTCGACCAGGCCGCGTTGATGCGGTCGGCCAAAGCCTCTTGCTGACCGCTCGGGATCCTGGCGGCGAGGAAAAGTAGATAATTCTTAACCTTCTCGAGCTCTGTCAGCGGCTTACCGCGGTCATTCAGCGTCTCGAAGATGACGCCCACCTCAGCCTGCTGGTGCAAGGTATACAGTGTGAAGTGCAACCCGGTTACTACGAGGTTCCGGAGGGAGAACAGCGCCTCCACCGGGTCGTCTAGCTCGGAAGCGATCTGTTCCACATGTCGTCGTATCTGCAGTGCTGCGGCTTGGAGCCTTCTTGCCGACAGCGTCTCTGGTGGAGCTGCATGCGTGTCATTAAGTAGCGCAGTCCATACCGCTGCAGAATCGGGTCCCACTTGGAGCTTATTTCTAGGCGCACCCTTCTCGGAGATGAGAAGGAATTGACGTCTTAGGCCCAGAGCCGCTTCTTCGCGGCCAGCCGTGTGTAGGGCGCGGCGCAGCTCGTTTAGTAGGAGACATAGCGTTGTCAGTCGCTGTTGGCCGTCTACAACATCCGCTCGTACAAGGGCATTCGACTCATCATCGACTAGCGGCTCCCCGCCGCCAAGCAAGACAATCGTGCCCGTGTAATGAGTCTTGCCCGGTTCTAGGAGGCTGAGGTCGTCGAGGAAGTCCTGGACTTGGTCCTGCTCCCAGGCGTAGCCGCGCTGGTAGTCCGGAATGGTTAGCAGGCGAGGCCGAAGAACTTCAGTTGCTGACACCGTCAGGCTCATGTGGACACTCTAGAGGGCTGATCGGTCGTGGGCCATCCTTCCGAAGACGGCTCTTGATCCTCGATTTGGCCGGAGTTGAACCATCTGGATGGACCCATCTGGACGGGGCGGTCCTTCGGGGTGCGCCAAAGCCGGGTCCGACACGGGTGAGGAAGGGCTGCCCACGCCAGCGACGCCGCTTGGGTTGCGTGCCTGAGTGACGAGACCGTTATCGTGTATGTCTTGGGCTATTGGTGCGCCCCTCAGTTAATCTTGCCGGGGCTCCGATAGGGCGCAGGAGGACATCGAACATTGGAGCCGCTTCCCAGGTCGGCTGCAGCCTGGTGACCTTTGTCCAGCCCCAAGACCGGTACGCTGATTGGGCGGCAGCGTTGGCGGGCCGAACCAGCAGCGTCGCTCGCGCCTCGGTCCGGTTGGCTAGCAACTCATCGTGCAGCACGGCTGCGATGCCTCGACGTCGCCAAGCGGGGTGTACTAGCAGTTCGCTGAGCGCGAACGTGCGCTTCCCGTCCTCGTCGGTAAACCCGGGCGGCACCGGCTCATGGATGCCTTCCCACCATCGCGTCTGTGAAGGTAGCGGAAAGCCGTAGATGTAGCCGGCCAAGGCCCCGCCGACAGTTGCGGTGACCAACTCCCACCCAGCTCGCTGCATGTGGAGGTCGAGCTGGCGCCGGTAGCGGTCCTCGCTGTAGAACTCGCCGCCACCCGCGTAGACCTCCAAGTAGAGGTCCACGAGCTGATCGAGGATCTCTCTAGCCTCCTCAGCGCTGTAATGGCGAAGCTGCAAGCCCTCGATCACAGGCTCACCGCCTGGTCGTAGGCGTCGACGAACTGACGGGTTGTCGTGGTCGCTTGCCGTGGTGCCGCCAAGCTTCCGCGCACCTGCGCAAGATGCTGACTCACCCGCTTCGAGTTGATCTGGCGCACGGCAGGTAGGACGTTCAGAGCGATCCGAGCCGCCTCGTTGACGTCGCCCTGCTGGTACGTCGCCTCTGAGAGCCGCACCATGTAGTAGACCTGGTTCCGCCGATGGCTAGGCGAGGGGTTGGCAGTGATCGCGCGCAACGACTGAACAGCGCGCTCGGGTCTGCCGAGGGCGAGGTAAGAGAGCCCTTCGATCCCGTTCAGTTCCTGGGCGTTCACGAAGTGCACGAAACCCTGGTCATCCTCGTGAGGGCCGCGGTCCAACTCACGGCGGGCCTTGGTCATCTCGCGGCTGAATCCACTGGCATCTCCGAGGACGGCGTTTGCATGTGCCCTGCGTAGGTGCAGCAACGTGGTGAGTCGTGGTGTGGCCCACCCGGCGGAGATCCGCAGGGCTGCTTCGGCGCAGTGCAGTGACTCGCCGGGCTGACTCTCGCGGATCAGCAGGGACAGGTGTGTGAGGGCGCGAACTTCCGCCTGTGGGTCGTCCGCGATTCGGGCACGGGTAATCGCCTCATGCAGGTACGGCCGCGCCTCAGACCGGCGATCCGCGTCGATAGCGAGCCAGGCAGCCTCGATGGACAGATCAGCCAAGGCGCTTTGAAGCGCGTCACCGACCTCACGGCTGTAGCTTGCCCGCGCTGCCCAGGCCGACAGTCTGGTGTGCGCTTGCATAGCGACGTCGCAAAGCAGGTCGGCCCCGACGGCCGCATCAACCCGTCGGAGATCGTCAACCAGGGAACTGGCGAGCCGTACCTGCTCCATGCCGATGCTTCCCGGCACCTCGGCAGACGGTCCGGGGAGCAGGTACGTGTGACCGCCTGCGGCGAGTCCCGCGAGTGCGGCCAGGACGTTGAAGCGTCGGCGGTCCGTAACGCCACCCCCTTGGCTCGATGCCTGTTCCACATTAACCGTCACGGCTGCCGGGTCGCCTCGTTCGACCACCTGGTCGTCGCCATGTGCGCCAATTGCTTCGCTACCCATAGGGCTTGCATTGGCCCAGCAATCCTGGCCAGGAAGGCGGAACCAGAGGCTGCCCGCAGGCACCCGAAGGAGCTGCGCCCAGTGCGCCAACCGATCCAGGTGCACCAGCGGCGGGCCGTTCTCCACCCGACTCAACTGTGCCTGCGTGATCCCCAACCACCCCGCCACCACGGACTGCGGCAAGGCGACTCGCCCGTGATACGGATGGCACCGGTACGCCCGGATCACCCGCCCCAGATGCCGCTCGGCCAGCGCGAGTCGCACGGGCTCGTGCTCCCAGAAGCTCGCCGGCACCTTTGGTGGGGCGCTCAACCGGTCTCGCTCGGCGGCCTGGCACGGGGTGCACCGTCCGCTGTCGTTGTCCCGGGCCAGCCGTCCGCCGCACCGAGGGCAGTTCGCGTGTGTCACCGGCGGCTCCGTCCGTCTCGCCTCATCGAGCCTATCCATTGAACACGCTGCGTGGAGCACTGGTATACGCGCGACGCATATCGTCAGAGGACCGCCAATAAGCAGCGACTGCTCAGGACGGGCGCGCCGCCCGCAGCGCGTCGATGACCACGCCCCAACGCTCCGGCCCGTTCACCGAGTCCAGCGGCTTTCCGTCGGCCACGACCACGCCCGCAGCGCGCAGCACCTCCAGGTGGCCCGCATACGCCGGATGCGCGGCCAACTCCGCCTTGGTGTGCGGGAACGCGATGATCGGCAGCCCAGCCCCCAGCGACTCGTTGAGGACGCCGAGCGCCAGCGTGTCGTTGATGCCCAACGCCCACTTCGTCACCGTGTTGAACGTGACCGGGGCGGCCACCACCACATCAGCGGCCGGGTGCGGCTCGGGGTCGCCGGGCATCCGCCACTCCACGCGTACCAGATAGCCGGTCTTGTCCTGTAACGCCGCCCGGTCGAGCCACGACGCGGCGGTGGGGCTGACGATCATGCAGACCCGCCACCCGTCGGCGATCAGGAGGTCGACCAGCTCCTCGATGTGTTCCGCCGGTCCCGCGGCGCAGACGACCAGATACAGCACCGGGCGTTCCGTCATGCCCGCAGTCTGCCCGATTCGACAGTCGCGGCGTGCAGCGCATACCGATCGCGTATGCCATCAACGATCACCGAGACATGCCGTTGTGCCTGGTCAGCCGCGACAGTCGACGCATGGCCCGGGGCGGGTGCTCGGCCTCGGAGTTGCGCCGGCCCTCAACGGCGCAGCGCCTCCCGCCCCGGTGCCAGCCCACGAGTCGACTTGGAGCCGGCATGCCCACCGTGAACGACGACCACCCGGCTCGTGTGGGCCTGGCCGCCGCCTGGGAGTCGGTCGACGTGCGGGCCGCCGCCGACTTCTGGTGCACAGTCGAAGACCGCCGAGCTGGGCTGCTCCCGCAGCGCGACGCCCCGCTGTTCTTCACCGCGCTGGGTCGCCTCCTGGTCGACGGCGACGGCGACAGCCCGGCGAGTCGGGCGGCGCTGCTCCGGGTGCTCGGCCACGCGTACCGTCACTTCGACCTGCTTCCGCACGCCACCACCATCGGCGACGCGTTGCTCGCCACCGTCGCCCGTCACGCGCGCCCACTGTGGACGCCGCAGCTCACCGTCACCGCCGAGCGCGCCCTGTGCCGCGCCACGCACGCCATCCGCCGCGTCGCCGCCGAGGCCGGCGACGGCCGGGCCTGGTGGCACGTCGAGGTCATCGGCCATGACCGGCCGTCGTCCGACATCGCCATCCTGACGGTACGTCCCTGGCGGCGACTGCCTTTCCAGCCAGGTCAGGCCGTGCCGGTCTGCACGCCGCGCCTGCCGGGTCACTGGCGCTGGCTCTCGCCGGCCAACGCCCCACGCGCGGACGGCACCGTCGAGCTGCACGTCCGCGCCGTGCCCGCCGGCACCGTCTCCCACCGCCTGGTCCATCGGGTACGCCCCGGCGAGCTGCTCTGGCTCGGCCCACCCGTCGACACCGGCCTGAGCCTCGACCCGGCGAGCACGAACGATCTGCTGCTCGTCGCCGGTGGCACAGGCCTGGCGCCGCTGCGCGCCCTGGTCGAACAGGTCGCCGCCGCGCCGGACGGCCGGCGGGTGACGCTGATCGTCGGCGCGCGCACCTTCACCGACCTGTACGACCCGATCGCCCTCGACACGTTGCAGTGCGCCCACGACTGGTTGACCGTCGTGCCGGCCCTCTCCGACGACCCCTGCGCCGAGCCGGCCGAGCGGGGCGACGCCCTGACCATCGCCCTCGACCATTACCAGCCGGATCAGGACATCTACCTCTGCGGCCCACCCGCGATGCTGACCGCGGCGCGGTCACGGCTGCCCGCCCTCGGCATCCCCGCCGCGCGCATCCACCTGCCCAGGGGCTTCACCTGCTGATGGTGTGCCTACCGGACGAACTCTGATCCGCCCTCATACGCCCGTCGATCACCAGTTGACACTGAGCTGCGTGACGGCCTGGCGGAAGCGCCGCGGCGGCAGGACGGCCCGGAGCTTGTCGGCAGCGTCAGCGAAGTCCGAGATCGTGGTGACGCAGCCGTGGCCGAGATGGGCGAGCCGGATGACGCCGAACCGCTCCACCACGAGCGCCTGGGACAGCGGGACGGTGTGCACGTTCCCGTCGCCATCCACTGTCGAAATCGCGTCGATGCCGATGACCAACGAACCCTTGTTGCGGAACCGCTTGGAGAGCGCCGGCCTGACCACCTCGCCTGCCGGTACGAAGCGGGTGGTCGGGCAGGAATCTTCGGTGGCGCCAGGAAGGCTCGGTTTCGACAGGTACGGCACGACGATCATGGCGGAGGAGAGCCAGCCCGATACGACGTCCCGCGCCGATTCCGGAGTGAGTCCTCCCAGCTCGCCGAGCGATTCCCAGTAGTCGATCTTTGCCGTGCCGAGCAGCTCCCGGTGGGTCAAGGATTCGAGGCTGGAGATCGCATCGATCCATTCAACGTCGACCGTCAGGTCCTCGTCCTGCGTTGGCATCAGGTCTGCGATCTCCGCTCGGTCAATTCCGTCCGAGACAAACCGCCGCAGCTCGGCCCAGAGCAGCTCCGCCGCGACGGTGGCGTCGAACCTCTTGCCCTTCCTGCCGAACTCCGGCGTGACCCTCAACCCGAGCTCGTGCCGCGTACTGTCGACGACCTCGCACATGAATTCAGCACCGAGGGCAACCCCGGCCCGGTGTACCGCCTCAGCGACTCGCGCCCTCAGGGCCCACATCAGGAAGGCCGCTTCCGCGCTGGGCTCGACACTAATTATCAGCGCTACGCCATGGACCTCGTCGGCGTACCAGATCGGTCCCATCTGGTTGTTGACGAGTGGCGTGCTGCGGGTGACTCGCGGGCCAGTGGGCAACGGGAGTCGCATCGCCTGAGGCGGTTCGCCCGTCACTGTGAGAACCGCGTTTCCGCTGGTGAAGAACCTCTCGACGTACCGTCGGATCTCGTCCGCCGTGAAGAGCCTGTAGTCCACTGCGGGCCAGCGCGACAGGCCGTGTCCGCTCGGCCCGAAACGCCGCGACAGCAGCGCGCCCCACGGGTCGCGTAGCCCTTCTTCGATGTTCGACATGTACCGGCTGTCCGCATCGAGGCCCTCGACCGCGTCGGACAGATCCTCCGGCGGAAGATTGCTGATAGCCGAGCAGATGGTGGCGAAATGCCTCACTACCTGGTCAGGTGGGCCGCCTGCGAGGAATGACGTGTCGTTCATCCATATGTTGTCCTGGTGGTTCTCCGCGACATGATCCTCGGTCCAGTCCACCAGGTGCTGGACGAGATGGGTCAGGCCGATGGAGTCGATCTCTTCGTCGCGGGCGCCGCACCCAAAGGTCAACGACGCGGCCAGGGTGCCAGGCACATTGCGTTGGATGACAGTAACTCCGTCTATCTCCGCACGCCGCATGAGCGGATCGTAAGGTGACCGGTCAAGGGCTGAGGCGTTCGACCGAGCCGGTGCCGTTGGGTCAACTGTTGGTGTCGCCGAACTCGCGTACCCCGTCGACGTCCAACGTGATCCGCCCGTTCTCGGTCCACTGGCCGGTGGCGGCGAGCCAGCTCGGGTCGTCGCGCTCGTCGATGGTGCTCCAACTGTGCCGGTGGTGCCGTAGCTGGATCGGCCCGGTCGACTGACCCGGCGCGAGCGTGCCGTCGGTGAAGGTCAGCTCCACCCAGCCGGGGACCGGCGTGCCCGGCGGGGGATAAGGCGGCGCCGGCGTCGACAACACGGACGGCCCACCCGGGGGTACGAAGAACTGCACGGTCTGCTGGATCCGGTCACAACCCAGCGCGGCCCAGTCGCAGTTGGGAACCAGCGAGGTGTTGCCGCCCTCGAAGCGCAGGTGGTAGCGCACCTGCACGGTGCTCAGGTCGAGCGGCCCGGTCCCGGTGTTGGTGACCTTCAAGAGGTGCTGGATCTGGTTGTTCGTCGGTGACCAGTCGAGGTTGAGGTAGCTGACCGTCGCGCGTCCGTTGGCGGTGCGCACCGTGGTGGCGGGTGAGGTGTCCGAGTAGCCGCCGAGCGCGCGGGCGGCGATCGCGATCCGGTACGTCGTGCCGGGTGCCAGGTCGGTGAGCGTGATCGTGGTGTCCGTGGTGGCGCCGAGGAAGCGGTACGTGTTCGGCCCCAACGGCACCTGCACCTCATAGTTGATCGGCTGCCCCGTGCCAGGTTCGACCCAGGTGGAGGGCGCCCAGCTGAGCGTGAGCTGATGCGGTTCGTTGGCGACCACAGTCGGGGTGCCCGGGGTGCTGATCGCTGGGCCGTCGGCACGGGCGGCGTTGACGGCGAGCAGGCTCGCCAGCGCGGCGACGGCTACGGCGGCGGTGACGCGGCGAGCGGACATGAGGCGAATGCTAGGACCGCACCCGCAGAACTGATAGTTAACAGTCAATATGTGGACGCGGGTTCATACTGCTGGTCTGTTACGCGACGTAGTCGGTTTGGAGATAATGCCTGGTCAGGGGGCTACCTAGCGTCAACCCGTCATCACGAACGGCTCGACGTCGGCGTCGCACCTGCCGCCCCGTCCGGCCACAGACGGGAGAAAACCTATGCGTACTCAGAACACAGGCCGGCGGTTCGGCGCTCGGGCGTCCGTACTCGTGCTCGGTCTTGTCGCGACCGGAGCGGTGCTCGCCCCGGCGAGCCCGGCGTCCGCCGCGGTCCCCGGCCTGGTGCGGGTCGCCGCCACCAGCGTCAGCAGCTCGGCCGACTACCACAGCGTCACGGCGACCTGCCCGGTCGGCAAGGTGCTGACCGGCACCGGCTACGAACTCAACGGCGTCACCGGCGAGGGCATCGTCGACGACCTGCGCCCCAACGGTGGCCCGGCCACCGCGCCGACCGCCGTCACCGTCGGCGCCTACGAGACCGAGGCGTTCGCGGGCAACTGGTCGGTGACGGCGTACGCGATCTGCGCCAACCCGGTGCCCGGCCTCGTCCGTGTCACCGTGGCCGGCGTCAGCAGCTCGGCCGACTACCGCAGCGTCACGGCCACCTGCCCGGTCGGGAAGGTGCTGACCGGCACCGGCTACGAGCTGAACGGCGTCACCGGTGAGGGTGTCGTCGACGACTTCCGCCCCAACGGGGGCGTGGCCACGGCACCGACCGCGGTCACCGTCGGCGCGTACGAGGCGGACGCCACAGCCCTGAACTGGTCCGCCACCGCGTACGCGATCTGCGCCAACCCCCTCGCGGGCCTGGTGCGCGCCTCCACCGTGGGGGTCAGCAACTCCCTCGACTTCCGCAGCGTCACGGCGACCTGCCCGGTCGGGAAGGTGCTGACCGGTGCCGGCTACGAGCTGAACGGGGTGACCGGCGAGGGCATCGTGGACGACTTCCGCCCCAACGGCGGCCCCGCGACCGCCCCGACGTCCGCAGCGTCCGGCGCTTACGAGGAGGACGCCTTCGCCGGCAACTGGTCCGACACGGCGTACGCCATCTGCGCCCTGCCGTAACGCCAGCTCATTGGTGGTGGCCGCCCCGCACCCAGGGCGGCCACGCCTGTGCTCGTTCCCCCGAGCGCTGTCGTGCCCGACCGCTGAGGTGGCTATCGGGCGGCGCGGAGGCGGGTGTCGAGGGTGTCGAGGTCGGGGACGAACCAGATCTGCCCGCCCTGGTTCGACTCGTGCACCAGCGCGCGCAACGCTGAACTCTCCGCGAGCTGCGCCGAGATGTCGCCGACGACGGCCAGCCGCACCCGGTAGTTGACGAACTTCTGCATCACGTCGCCGGCGAAACGGGTGCCCAGCGAGAAGAAGCGTGCGTCGAGCCGGTTGGCCGGCACGGCGACCACCTGGGCGCCGAGGAACGCCGCCCCGATCAGGTCCAGCGCGTCCTGCTCGGTGACCACCGGCGGGCCGTCGGGGTCGCAGACCAGCACGGGCACTCCGGCGCGTTCCTGGATCTCGTCAGGCATCGTGGACCTCCCGGTCGAGCAGGCCGTTGTCGGCGTTGAGTACGGCGTCGAGCAGGTGCAGCAACTCGGCGGTGGCGGCCGGGTCGCCCAGGATGATGATCTTCATGCGATGGCGTTGCTCGTCGTACACGGTCTGCACCCGCAGCGGGTTGGCCTGGTCGTGGCCGGTGTTGGCGCTGGTGAGCACGAGCGTGCCGAGCCGGTCGGCGGCGGCCCTGTCGACACCGTCGACCTGGACGATGCTCGACACTTCCGCCTGCCTGGCGACGCCGGGCGCGGCCGGGGCCTGGCCGGTGAGCGCGTCGAGGTCGCCGGCGGCGATCCGGTACTGCTTGCCGATCCGCACCGCGCGCAGCCGGCCCGAGCGGATGTAGCCGCGCACGGTGCGTACGTGCAGGTTGAGCCGGTCGGCGACCTGCTCGACTGAGTACATTTCTTCCGTCATTGGTCCCTATCCTACCCGGAGAGGGAAGTATAGGGAGTGATGGGGTCGACTCGTTTACCGCATTAACCCGCTCGCGCTGTCGGACAGGTCCAGTACCGTCTGGGGACCATGGACGCGCTCGGCGACGCCATCATCGGGCGGGATCACCCCGCAGGTCTGCTGCGCGCCGAGTTGGATCGCGCCACCACCAGCCACGGCGGCCTCGCCCTGGTCACCGGCGAGCCGGGCATCGGCAAGACGACCCTCGTCACGTCGGCGGCCCGGGAGGCCCGCCAGCGGGGCGCGCTGGTGCTCGGCGCCGCCTGCTGGGACTCCGACAGCGCCCCCGGCTACTGGCCGTGGGTGCAGGTGCTGCGTGCCCTGCGGCGCTCCGCCGACGACTGGGCGGTGGCGCGGCAGTCCGCCGAGCCGGCCCTCGCGGCCCTGCTCGGCCAATCCGGTGCCGACGGCGAGCAGGCCGGTCGCCTCGTCGGTTGGGCAGGCGTCGACTCCGGCCCGGACGCCGCCGACCAGGAGGCGTTCGCGCTGTACGACGCGGTGACCGCCGCCCTGGTCGCCGTCTCCCAGCACCGGCCGGTGGTGGTCGTCCTCGACGACCTGCACTGGGCCGACCCGGCCTCACTGCGGTTGCTGAGCTTCGCCGCCCAGCACACCTGGTTCGAGCGACTCCTGCTGATCGGCACCTACCGCGACGCCGAGGTCGAGTCGGGCGAGCACCCCCTGCGCCCGCTGCTGATGCCGCTGGTCGCGAAGGCCACCACGATCACCCTCACCGGTTTCACCCGCGACGAGGTGGCCGCACTGATGACCCGGACCGCCGGCCGGGAGCCGGAGGCCAGCCTTGTCGACGAGGTGCACCGGCGTACCGGCGGCAACCCGTTCTTCGTCGAACAGACCGCGCGGCTGTGGCACGCCGACGACGCGGTCGGCACCATCGCACCCGGCGTTCGGGAGGCGGTGCGCCGCCGCCTCGCCCAACTGCCCGCCACCGTGGTGGAGGCGCTGACCGTCGCCGCCGTACTGGGTCGCGAGTTCCACCGTCAGGTCCTCGCGGCCTGCGCGGCCGCTCCCGCGGCGCAGGTCGACCGGCTGCTCGACCGGGCGGTGACCGCCCGACTGGTGGTCGCCCGGGGCGGTGGCCGCTTCGCCTTCGCCCACGACCTGGTCCGCGAAACCCTCTACGACGGGCTGACCGACGACGACCGGCGGGCCCGGCACGGCGCGGTCGTCCGGGCGGTCGACGACCTGCGGGAGCTGACCGACCGCCTGATCCCCGACGACCTCGCCCGCCACGCCTACCTCGCCGGCCCCGCGCTCGACCGGGCCCGGGTGGCCGCGCTGCTGCTCGCCGCCGGCCGGGCCGCGTTCGCCCGGCTGGCGGGAGACGAGGCGGCGCTGCACTTCCGCCGAGCCCTGGAGGTGGTCGAAGACCCGGCACAACGGGTGCGGATCCTCGTCGAGTTCGCCGAGTCGCACTACCACCACGCCGACCGGGAAGAGGTCACGAGGCTGCTGGCCGAGGCCGCCAAGCTGGCCCGGTCACTCGACGACCCGGTGCTGCTGGCCCGGGTCGCGCTCATCGTCAACCGCGCCCGCCAGGTGGACGCCGCCCAGTCGACCGAAGCGGCGGAGCTGGTGCGCGAGGCGTACCGCCGGTTGATCAGCGAACCGGACGCCACCGCGCCGGTCGGCGCCCTGGTCGCCGATCTGATCACCGCCAGCGAGACGATCGCCCGTCGGGGGCAGGACGACGAGGCGCTCACCTTCAGCCTCTGGGCCCGCCACGACACGACCTGGGGGCTCGGCACCGCCGCGACCCGAGCCGCGCTCACCGCCGAGATCCGGGCCGTGGCCCGGCGGACCGGCGACCGGGAAACCGAGCTGTGGGCCACCTCGCTGCGCTGGGTGGCGCTGCTGGAGCTGGGCGACCCGCGCTTCGTCGAGGAGCTCGTCACCTTCGTCGACGCCGAACGGGAGGGCGACTTCGCCCGGCACCGGATGGCTGCGGCCGTCGACAGCGGGATCATCGCGGCGTTCCGGGGCGACTTCGCCACGGCCGACGAGCGGTTCGCCTTCCTCACCGACCAGGCCGACGCGAGCTACGCCGAGTTCGGTTTCATGGGGCATCACCTGCGCTGGTCCCGGCTACTGCTCCAGGGTCGGGTCACCGAGGCCGCCGCGCTCGTGGAGGGGCTCGCCCCGACGGACTACCCGTACCGGGAGCTGCTGCGAGCGATCACCGCTGCGGAGCGTGGCGACGGCGAGACGGCGCTCCGGTTGACCGTCGGCATCGAGGCCACCGCAACCCGGTACCCGCGCCCGGTGTCACCGCTCTGGCTCCGACTCCGCGCTCAGGCCGCCGCCGCGTCCGCCGACCCGAAGCGCTGCGATGCCGCGCGGGCCGCGCTCACCCCACACCGTGGGGAGTGGATGGTGGGGCTCTTCGGCTGCGACATCAGCGGCCCCGTCGACCACTGGGTGGCGCTGATCGACGCCGCTCAGCAACGCTGGGACGACGCCATCGCCGGATTCACCGCCGCCCGGGACTCCGCCGACCGGATGGGCTCCCGAACCTGGTCGCTGCTCGCCCGCACCGGCCTCGCGAACGCCCTCGCCGGCCGAGGTCACCCCGGCGACTCGACCACGTCGACAGCGTTGCGCGCCGCCGCCGTCCAGGAGGCGACCGCCCTCGGCATGACGCAGGTGCTCCACCGGCTCGCCGCGCCGACAGTCCGCGACATCCACCACCCGGACCAGGCCGTCTCGCTGGGTCAGGTTGCTGGTTGGGGCCAGGCCGTCGGGTCGGGCCAGGTTGTCGCGCCCGGTCGTGCCGCGCCGGTCGCGGCTGCGTTCAAGGGGTACGAGTTTCGGCGCGACGGGCGGGTCTGGCAACTCGCGTACGACAGTGTCGTGGCGCACCTGCCCGACGCCAAGGGCCTGCATGACCTGCACCTGCTGCTCAGCCGGCCCGGCAGCGACGTGCCGGCCGTCGAACTGCTCGACCCGGCGGCCGGGCCGGAGCTGGTGGCCGCCCGGCGAATGGGCGCCGATCCGGTCCTCGACGACGAGGCGAAGGCCCGCTACCGGCGGCACCTGGCCCGACTCGACGAGGAGATCGACCGGGCCGCCGCCCGCGACGACGACCGGAAGGTGTCCAAGCTGGACGCCGAGCGGGGTGCGTTGCTCGACGAGCTGCGTGCCGCGGCGGGCCTCGCCGGCCGGAGCCGTCGCCTGGGCGACGAGGCCGAACGGGCCCGCAAGACGGTGACGGCGCGAATCCGCGACGCGCTTCGCAAGCTCGACGACCGGCACCCGGCGCTGGCGAGCCACCTGCGCGAAACGGTCTCCACCGGCACGACCTGCCGCTACCAACCACCCAACCCGCTGCCCTGGCAGCTCTGACCTCACCCCAGCCCTCCGCGATCTTGCACTTTCGGTCGTCGGTTCAGGTGGATTCGTCACCCTTGTCGGGACAGAAAGTGCAAGATCGCGGGGGTGGGTGGGGTGGGGTGGGGGTTAGCGGCGGTTGTACTTGTACATGGTCAGGGTGCCGAAGACCAGGACGAAGCCGGCGCTCCACAGCAGCAGCCACATCGTCGCCGACGGGTCCGAGTCGCCGCTCATCGCTCCCCGGATCGCGGCCACCAGCTGCGTCACCGGGTTGACCTTCACGAACGCCTGGAGCCAGCCGGGCATCGTGCTCGGCTCGACGAAGACGTTGCTCAGGAACGTCAGCGGGAACAGCACCATCATGCTGACCCCCATCACCGACTTCTCGCTGCGCAGGATCAGCCCGAAGAACGTCCACACCCAGGAGAACGCGAACGAGAAGACCACCAGCAGCCCGATCCCGGTAACAGCCCCGACCACCCCGCCCTCGGGGCGGAACCCGAGCACCAGCCCAAGACTCAGGATCACCACGGCGGCGAGGATGTAGCGCAGCACGTCGCCGAAGATCATGCCGACCAGGGCGGCCGGACGCCAGATGGGCAGCGTCCGGAACCTGTCGAAGATGCCCTTCTCGATGTCGGTGTTGAGGCCGACGCCGGTGTACATCGTGATCATGACGACGCTGGTCACCATGATGCCGGGCAGGAAGAACTGCAGGTAGTCACGCGGGCTGCCGGCGAGGGCGCCACCGAACAGGTACGTGAACATCAGCACCATGATGATCGGGAACGCGGTCACGTCGAAGAGCTGCTCCGGCACGTGCTTGATCTTCAGCATGGCCCGCCAACCGAAGGTGAGCGACGCGCTCAGCGCGCTCGGCCGGGGCGGTCGGGAACCGGGCGCGAGCACAGTGGCCAGCGCCTCGGCGGACGGAACGTAGACGGTCGGCGCCCGTTCGGTGGTGGTGGTCGTGGTGTCGCTCATCGGGCTGCCTCCAGCTCGTCGTCGCGCTCGTCGGTCGGCACGGCGGGATGGTCGGTCAGGGCCAGGAAGACCTCGTCCAGGCTCGGCTGGCCGAGGGAGAAGTTGTCGACCACGATGCCGGCGCGGGCCAGGTCGCCGAGTACGCGAGCGGCCTGGGAGCTGGCGTCGAGGTCGGTGCCGGCCTCGCCGACGCGGGCGGTCAACGCCACCGGGTCGGCGGCGAGCTGCACCGGCACGTCGAGCGCCTCCCGGAGCACCCGCTCCGCCTCGGGGCGCTGAGCGGGGTCGCGCAGTCGCAGGTGGACGGTGCCGGAGCCGATCGACGACTTCAGCTCACCCGGGGTGCCCTCCGCGATCACCCGGCCGTTGTCGACGACAGCGATCCGCCCGGCGAGCTGGTCGGCCTCGTCGAGGTACTGGGTGGTCAGCAGCACCGTCGTGCCGTGCGACACCACCGCCCTGATGATCTCCCACACCTGGTTGCGGCTGCGCGGGTCGAGGCCGGTCGTCGGCTCGTCGAGGAAGAGCAGATCCGGGGTGTTCAGGATGCTGGCGGCGATGTCGATGCGTCGCCGCATCCCGCCCGAGTACTTCTTCACCTGGCGGTCGCTCGCGTCGGTCAGCCCGAACGCGGCCAGCAGGGCCGCGGCGCGATCCCGAGCGGCCGGCTTGCGCAGGCCGAGCAGGCGAGCCAGGAGCACCAGGTTCTCCGTACCGGTCAGGTCTTCGTCGACGGAGGCGTACTGGCCGGTGAGGCTGACCCGGGAACGGACCTTGTCGGCCTCGGTGACCACGTCGTGCCCGAAGACCCGGGCCGAGCCGCCGTCGGGTCGCAGCAGGGTGGCGAGCACCCGGACCGCCGTGGTCTTGCCCGCGCCGTTCGGGCCGAGCAGGCCGTAGACGGTGCCGGCGGGCACCTGGAGGTCGATGCCGGCCAGCGCCCGGGTGTCCCCGAACGAGCGGGTCAGCCCCTCTGCCTCGATGGCCAGGCCGGTGGTGCGTCTACTCATGATCATTGCCTTTCGCGTCGGACGTGTTCAGGAGACGTAGGGTCGAGCCGCCCGGCCGTCGCGCAGTGCCAGACCCCACCAGCGCAGCTGGTCGAGCAGGACGCCGACATCGCGTCGCAGCTCGTCGGTGCACTGGGCGGTCGGCTCGCCGGCGAGCAGGTCGATCCCGACGACGTCGCGCACCGTCATCGCGTGCAGTGCGGTGAAGACGGTACGTAACTGGTCGACCGCGTGCAGGCCGGTGGACCGACAGCCGTACGACACGAAGCCGACCGCTTTGGCCTGCCACTCGTCGTACGCGTAGTCGATGGCTTGTTTCAAGGGTGCCGGGAAGCTGTGGTTGTACTCGGGGGTGACCACGACGAACGCGTCCGCCCGGCCCACCTCGCTGACGAACGCCCGGATGGACGCGGTCGGCTCGGCGGGGTAGGCGGCCGGGAAGTCGTACTCGGTCAGGTCAACGACCGTCACCGTCAGGTCGTCGTGCCGCGCGGCCTGCTCGACGAACCAGTGCGCCAGCCGGTCGCCGACCCGCCCCTCCCGGGTGCTGCCGACGATCACGGCGATCCGCAACGGTGCCATGGCCCACCCCCCTTCCACAGTGAAGGCGCGAGGTGACGACAGACGCCCGCTAGATCCGATCTAGCGGGCGCGGTTCGGGGCGAAACTGTCGGTGGGATCGGCTTGACTGGGGGTCGACGAACGGGGGAGCGCAATGGCGCAGATACGCATCGAGCCGTGGCACGAGGACGACCTCGACCTGCTGCGGCAGCTCAACTCACCGGAGACCCGCAAGCACACCGGCGGCCCGGAGACCGACGAGCAGGTGCTCGCCCGGCACGACAGGTACGTGCACTTCTCGGGCACCCAGCAAAGCTGCATGTTCACGCTGTTGCTGGCGGACGGGGCGCGGGCGGGCAGCGTCGGCTACTGGGCCCGCGAGTGGCGCGACCAGCCGGTGTACGAGCTGGGCTGGGCGGTGCTGCCCGCGTACCGGGGGCAGGGGCTGGCCACGGCGGCGGTGCGCGCGGTGTTGGACGTGGCCCGCGCCCGACGGGATCGGCACTACGCCCACGCCTACCCCTCGGTCGACAATCCCGCCTCGAACGCGGTGTGCCGCAAGACCGGCTTCACGCTGCTCGGCGAGACCGGTTTCGAATACCCGCCGGGGCAGATGATGCGGGCCAACGACTGGCAGCTCGACCTGACCGCCCCACCGACAGCGAGCTGAGCTCGGCGGGGCGGCCGGTGACAGGTCACCAGGTGGTGTCGAGGCGGTGCCGTTGCTCAGCGGGCAGCTCCAGGTCAAGCGTTCGCCGTCACCAGGGCAGCACGCCGTACCCGCCGCCCGCGTCCATCTGGAAGCCCCAGAGCAGCCCGCTCGGCCCGTCGGCCGGCAGGGTGGCCAGGTGCACGCTCACCTCGGCGCCCTGCTCGGCCGTGCGGAAGCCGCTGTTGCCGTTGAGGTCGGTGGCGCAGTAGCCCGGGTTCGCCGCGTTCACAGTGATCGGGGTGTCCCGCAGCTCCTTGGCGTACATCGCGGTGAGCATGTTCAACGCCGCCTTCGACGACGGGTACGGCACGGAGGTCAGCTCGAACAGCGCGCCGGCCGGGTCGGTCATCAGGGCGATCGAGCCGACCTCGCTCGACACGTTGACGATCCGGGCGGCCGGCGCCCGGCGCAGCAGTGGCAGCATCGCGTTCGTCACCGCCACCACCCCGAAGACGTTCGTCTCGTACAGCCGGCGCAGCGTCGCCACCGTCGTCTCGCTGGGCAGCCCTCGTGCGCCGTCGGCGAGGACGAGGCCGGCGTTGTTGACCAGCACGTCCAGCCGGCCGTACTCCGCCTCCACCCGCTTCGCGGCGGCCGTCACCGACTCGGCGTCGGTGATGTCGAGCGGGAGGAACACGGCGTCCGCGCCGCCGTCGCGCAGTTCCCGTTCGGCTGCCCGACCCCGCTCGGCGTCCCGGGCGCCCACCAGCACTGTCATCCCCTGGGCGCCGAGCTGCCGGGCGGTGGCGAAGCCGATTCCCTTGTTGGCCCCGGTGATCAGGGCGATCGTGTTCGTCATGACGAAGAGCGTGGCCGCGCCGACGGCGTCCGGGGAGAGGCGGGCCAAGGCTGGGACCGGTGGTACCACCCTGGCCGGCCCGGGTCGAGGCATGCTGGGGTCATGACGAGCAGCGGGCTGCGGCGTGACGAACTGGCGGCGTTCCTGCGTACCCGCCGCGCCCGGCTGCGCCCCGCCGAGGTCGGGCTCCCCGAGGGCGAACGTCGACGCACCCCGGGGCTGCGCCGGCAGGAGGTCGCCCACCTCGCCGGCATGTCGATCGACTACTACATCCGGTTGGAGCAGGGGCGCGGGCCGCACCCGTCCCGGCAGGTGCTCGCGTCGATGGCCCGGGCGCTCATGTTGAGCCGGGACGAGCGCGAGTACCTGTTCCGGATCGCCGGGGAGCACCCGCCGCCCACCGTTGGTCCGAGCCGGGAGGTGACTCCGGGGCTGCGGCACCTGCTCGACGCCATGACCGAGACCCCGGCGTACCTCGTCGACGCCGCGTACCACGTGCTGGCCTGGAACCGCATGGCCACGTACTTCCTGGGGGACCTCGGGGCCGTGCCGGACGCGGAGCGCAACATGATCCGCTGGACGTTCCGGCAGCCGGTCACCGAGGCGCAGTGGACCGATGCCGACGCCCGCCGCTTCGTGCACAGCACGGTCGCCGACCTTCGGGCTGCCTACGGCCGTTACCCGGCCGACCCGACGATTCGTGATCTGGTCACCGAACTGCTCGGCACCTCGCCACGGTTCGCCCAGCTCTGGGCCGAGCATGAGGTGGAGGAGCGCCGTCCCGTGATCAAGCGGGTGCCGCATCCCCGCCTGGGGTCGTTGGAGTTCGAGTGCCGCGTGTTGCTGGTGCAGGAGACCGAGCAGCGGCTGATCGTCTACGTCCCCGAGCCCGGCTCGCCGACCCACGCGGTGTTCCGCCGGATCGCCGAGCGCGTCGGCTCCTGACCTCGCCGAGAAGCGCCACATCCCAGAGTCGTGACGAAGGCTCTGAGGTGTGGCGCTCACCGGAACATCAGCCGTCGGGCGGCCGGGGTTCGGGTCAGTTGGGCAGGTAGGCGAAGGTGTCCGGGTTCGGGCCCTGCCGGCCGGCCTCGCCCTTGTCCAGCGCGGTGATCCGCTCCATCGCCGCGTCGTCCAGCTCGAAGTCGAAGATCCGGGTGTTCTCCTCGATCCGCTTCGGGGTGGTCGACTTCGGGAAGATGATGTCGCCGCGCTGCACGTGCCAGCGGAGCACCACCTGCGCCGGGGACCGGTCGAGCTGCCCGGCGATGTCGACCACCGTCGGGTCGTCGAGCACCTTGCCCTGCGCGATGGGCGACCACGCCTCGGTGAGGATGTTGTGCGCGCGACCGTAGGCGCGGACCTCGTCGTTGGTGAAGTACGGGTGCGCCTCGATCTGGTTGACCGCCGGCACGACGCTCGCCTCGTTGGCCAGCCGCTCCAGGTGCGACACCTGGAAGTTCGACACGCCGATCGAGCGGGCCCGGCCGTCGCGCTGGAACTCCTCCAGCACCTTCCAGGTCGAGACGTAGTCGCCGTCGTACAGGGTCGGCAACGGCCAGTGGATCAGGAACAGGTCGATGTGGTCCATCTTCAGCGCCGCGAGGGTCGAGTCGAACGCCCGGCGGGCGTCGTCGGGGCGGTGGAAGGCGTTGTTGAGCTTGCTGGTCACGTAGACCGAGTCCCGGTCGAGGCCGGACATCCGTACCGCCTCGCCGACCTCGGCCTCGTTGCCGTACATCTCAGCGGTGTCGATGTGCCGGTAGCCCACCTCGAGGGCGGTGGTCACCGCCGAGACGGTGTCCTTCGGCTCGATCTGGAACACCCCGAAGCCGAGCTGCGGAATGGTGGTGCCGTCGTTCAGGCTGATGTCGGGAATCGTGATTGCCACTGCGGCTCCTTCGCGTCTTCGTTTCCTGTCATCCATACCCGTGCGGGTGGACGATCCACCGCCCAACCGGAGGTGACGAACGCAACGGCGGACCGGTTCACCCGGTCGTGTCGAACAGCACCGGCCACGGCCGTGCCGCCGGCACCGACGTCACGGGCGGCGCGGGCACTGTGGGCTCGGCGGCGGCCAGCACCTCCGCGGCGAGTTGGCCGAACATCGCCGCCGCCGGGTGCGCCGACCGGTCCGGCCAGGCCGCCGAGGTGCGCTTGGCCAGCGGCGCGTCGGTGATCGGCCGCCAGGCCATCCGGGGTTCCCGGCGGGCCACAGCCGCCGGTTCTACTGCCACCCCGCCGCCGGCCAGCACCAGCCCGCAGAGGAACTCCGGGTTGCGGGCCGGGCGCACCCGGTCCGGGCGCCAACCGTGCTGCCGGCACACCGCCAGCAGGTGGTCGTGCCAGCCGGGGGCGGTGGCGCGGGGAGCGGCCACCAGATCAAGACCGGCCAGCGACGCGAGCGTCACCTCGCGGCCGCGGGCCAGCGGCGAGGTGCGCGGCAGCAGCACCCCCAGGGGTACGTCGACAGGGGCGCCGAAGCGCAGCCCGTCCGCCGCCACCGGGTGGTGTACGAGCCCCACGTCCAGGGTCCGCTCGGTGAGCATCCGCACCTGCTCGGCGGTGGTCAGCTCGTGCAGTTCCACGTCCAGGCCGGGCGCCCGGGTGGTGAGCCCGTCCAGCAGCGAGCGCAACGTCACGGCGGGCGTCTCCGGCGGCACCCCGGCCCGGAGTACGCCCAGCTCACCGGCACGGATCTGCCCCATCAGGCTGCGGAGTCGCCCCTCGCCGGCGAGCAGTTCCTCCGCCTCGCCGAGCAGCAGCTCACCGGCGGTGGTGAGGCGCACCTGGCGGCGGGACCTGTCGAACAGCTCGACGGTCAGCTCCCGTTCCAGCCGCTGGATCGACTGGCTCAGCGGCGGCTGGGCCATCCCGAGCTGTTCAGCGGCCCGGCCGAAGTGCAGTTCGTGTGCGACCACCACGAAGTGCCGCAGGTGCCGGAGCAGATCCACTGCCGGGACCCTACGCCAGCGCTACCGGGGCGGCACTGGTTACCGTGCTGGCGTGGACGTGGAGGAACGCATCGGGGCCATCTTCGCCGCCGTCGGGGTGACGGCCAGCCTGCACGTCGTGGACCTGGACGCCGTCGACCCGGATGCCGTCGGGGGCGGCGGGCTTCGGGAGGTCGGGGTACGGGCCGACGAGCAGGTGGTGATCGCCTCGATCTTCAAGATCCTGCTGGTGTTGGAGTTCGCCCGGCAGGTCGAGGCCGGTCAGCTGGACCCGACCGAGCGGGTGCTGGTCACCGCCGCCGACCGGCTCGGTGGATGGGGTCTGGCCGGCTGCGACGACGACGCCGAGGTGTCGCTGCGCGACCTCGCGTACTTCGCCATGTCGGTCACCGACAACACGGCCGCCGATCTGCTGCTGCGCCGGGTCGGCCCGGACCTGCTGCCGATGCTCGCCGTCGAGCTGGGTTTGACCCGTACCCGGGTCCTCGGTGGCCCTCGGGAACTGGTCGAGATGATGCTCGCCGACGTGGGCGCCCGGACCGAGGCGGAGTTCGCCCGGATCTTCCCGACGCTGCCGGCGGACCGGGTGCGGGCGATGCGGGTCTTCGACCCCGCGCACACCACGTCCAGCACCGCCCGGGAGATCACCCGGCTGCTCACGCTGATCTGGCGGGACGAGGCCGGGCCGGCGGCGGCCTGCGCGATGGTCCGCACCTGGATGGCCCGGCAGATCTTCTGGACCCGGCTGGCCGCCGGTTTCCCGCCCGGCGTCCGGGTCTCCGGAAAGACCGGCACCCTGCCCGGGTTCCACCTGGAGGCCGGGGTCGCCGAATACCCCGACGGCGGCCGGTACGCCATCGCCGTCTTCGCCCGCGCCGAGCAGTTGACCCCGCGCCGCATCGACGTGGACCTGGCGATGGGGGAGGCCGCCCGCACTGCCGTCGAGGCGCTGCGCGGCGACTGATTTCGCGACCCGCCGAGCGCCGCCGCACCTCTGCTGAGCAGCACCGATATCCGGCGGCGTATCGAAGCCGACGGTCCTTGATCTTGGACCGCGGCCGGGTGCCGCTGGTTGGCTCGTGGTCGACACATCACCCGACCACGGGGAGTACATCCGCATGCCCAGTCTCGACCGCCGACGCTTCCTGCGCGACGCCGCCACCACCGCCCTGGTCTCCGCCGGTGGCCTCGCCGCCGGCGTCGCCACCCCGGCCCAGGCCGCGCCCTCGACCGCCGCAGCCCCCGGGCCGACCGCTCGCCGCAAGGGCGCGGTCAGCTTCCGCTGGTGGGGTACTGCCGGCTGGCGCGTCGACATCGGCGACCGCACCGTTCTCGTCGACCCGTTCCTCAGCCGGATCGACACCGGGCTGTTCACCGGGGCGTTCAAGACCGACACCACGTTGACGGTGCGCACCGACGTCATCGACCCGCGGGTCGACCGGGCCACGACGGTGCTCGTCACGCACACCCACTGGGACCACTTCATGGACGTGCCGTACATCGCCAAGCGCACCGGGGCGCGGGTGTTCGGCACGCTGACCGCGTACCACCTGGGGTTGGCCTACGACGTGCCGTCGACGCAGCTCAGCGCCGTGAAGGGTGGGGAGGTGCTGGACTTCGGCGACCACAGCGTCGAGGTGGTCGGCTCGCTGCACAGCCGCAACCCGTCGTACTCGGTGGCCTTTCCCGGGGTGCGGGTGAGCCCGCCGCCGCAGCCGGCCACCATCGCCGACCTGCCGGAGGGCGACACGCTGGGCTACCTGCTGCGGGTCGACGGCGGGCCGTCGGTCTACTTCACCGGGGCCAGTGACGTCGCCGAGCGGAACCTCACCGGCCTCGCGCCCGACGTGGCGATGGTGGCCATGCAGAACGCCACCACCACCGGCGACTACCTGCCCCGGCTGCTGGAGGGGCTGGACTACCCGAAGGTCGTGGTGCCGGTGCACTACGACAACTTCGAGACGGCGTTGCAGAACCCGCCGCCGGTCGCCCCGACCGACCGGACCCGGCTGAACGAGATGATCGCGGCGGTGCGCCGGATCTCGCCGCGCAGCCGGGTGCTGGTGCCCGAGTACGAGACCGCGTACCACTTCTGAGCAGAGTCGGTGGGGGTCGCCGAGCCGCGACCCCCACCCGGTCAGGAGGCAGCCATCCCCGCCAGGGCCCGCACCGACTTCCAGTTGCGGGAGGTGGACACCACGCCGAGCTTCTTCTCCAGGTACGCGTTCGTGAACTTCGACCGCCCGTAACCGCCGTCGACGTAGTGCAGGAACACCTCACGGCCGGTCACCGTGAACGACACGTTCTCGCCACCAGGCACGGCCAGGGCATCCGCTGTGGACTTCTCCGGTGCGGTGGCGAGAAAGGCCACCAGCAGCCGCGTCGGGTCGTCCTCCCGGTCGGCGTACGGGTTGCCGCCGGCGATCGCCGCCAACTCCCGGGCGCTGCGCACCAGCACCGGCACCGTCAACGCCAGCTCGTCGGTCAGCGCCCGCGCGATGCCGGCGGCCAGCTTCTCCGCGTCGCGCACGGAGCTGCCGAAGACCACGTTGCCGCTCTGCAGGTACGTCTGGGCGTCCTCGTGCCCGAGGTCGGTGACGATCCGACGCAGGTCGGCCATCGCCAGCCGGGTGCTGCCGACGTTCACCCCACGCAGCAGGGCGACGTAGCGGGTCATGGCTCCTCCGTCCACATGGGTACGGCGTCAGCCTAGCGGTGTGAGCGAAGCTGTCGGACGGGATCGATAGGCTTCCACCGCCGGCTGCCACCCAGCGAATCGCCGGTCTTCCCTGGAGGTCAACTTTGATCCGTTCCCGCTTTGCCGTGGCGATCGCCGTCGCCGCAGCGACAGCGATCGTGGGGCTTCCCGCGACCGCACACGCCGACGAGATTCCAATCGTCACGTCTGCCCACAGCGACTACGACCTCGATCGGGGCACGTTGCTGGTGTCCATCACGTCGCCCAGCGACGTCACCGACGTCCGTGCGCACATCCGCGAGTACAACACCGGGGCGGAGGTTGCCGTTCAGGAGGACTTCTACCTCCAGTCCGGCACCGAGCGTGACGGCGTATGGCGATCCAACCCGATCATCCTCGACAAGCTCGGTTACTACCGGGTCGACGTGGAGGTCACCGACGAGGCCGGTCACCACGTCACCCAGACCGATGCCGGCGACCTGGACTACTCGGTGGTCACGTTCTTCGACAACGTCACGCTGAACCGCACCACTGTGACCTATGAGAACCGCAACGTGACAGTGCGGGGATGGCTCAAGGGGCGCTGGCCGGGCAGCGGCGAGATCAGGTCCCTGGGGAGATTCCCCATGACGGTGAACGCCGACTTCAGTTGGGACGCGGTCACCACCAGGGCCGACGGTTCCTTCACCGGCACTGTCACGATCGGCCGCAAGGACGTGCAGGTGTACGCGAACTACAGCTATGACAACGACCATCTCTTCCACGGCTCGTCGCGTTCGGCCGAGACCGCCATCGCGATCACCAAGCGGCCGATGCGGATCACCATCGACACGGACCGACCCAAGATCCTCAAGGATGAGAACGTCACGGTGAGCGGTCGGCTGACCTGGCGGACGCCGGAGGGCTGGGTGCCGGTGCCTGGTGTGGAGCCGGGGGTCTCCCTCTGCATGAGCGCCGACTACTGCCGCACGTACCTCGGCTCCGCCACCACGGACGCGGACGGTCGGTACTCACTGACCACCTCGCCGTACGAGACCGGCCGCCTCCAGGTGGGCTACTCGATGGACGACGACTTCGTCAGCACCGCGATCGCCAGCACGAACATCTCCGTGCTGCAACCGGCCGCGTTCCGCAGTTTCTCGGCGGCCCGGGAGAACGCGACGACTGTGACGCTCAGCGGCGAGATGGAGTTCAACGGCGGGTTGTCCCCGGGGACGGTGCCGCTGAAGGTGCAGTTCTCGGCGACCGGCGACGACGACACCTGGGGCACCCAGGCCACCATCTACGCTGGCGGCAGTTACGACTTCGCCACATCGGTCTACCGGAAGACGGCTGGGTTCTGGCGGGTCGTCTACCCCGGCACCTCTACCGACTTCCAGTCGGCGACCAGCGCGTCGGTGTACGTCAGCTGATCTTGGTGGGCGCGGGGGCGTCCAGTTCGGATGTTCCCGCGCCCTCGTCGACACACCACCTCGCTACCCCGACCGGTGGGGACCCACCAGGCCCGTCTCGTACGCGACGATGACCAGTTGCGCCCTGTCGCGTACCGCCAGTTTGGTCAGCAGCCGCCCGACGTGCGTCTTGACGGTGGCCTGGCTGAGGTTGAGGTGCGCGGCCAGCTCCGCGTTGGACAGGCCCCGGGCGATCAGCGCGAGGACCTCCCGTTCCCGATCGGTCACCCCGTCGAGCTGGCGGGGCAGCGGCCGGGTCGGCTCCGGCTGCCGGGCGAACTCGTCGATCAGCCGGCGGGTCACCGTCGGCGCGAGCAGCCCCTCCCCGGCGGCGACCACCCGGATCCCGGTCAGCAGATCCGCCGGTGGGGTGTCCTTGAGCAGGAACCCACTGGCCCCGGCGCGCAGCGCCCCATAGACGTACTCGTCGAGGTCGAACGTGGTCAGGATGATGACCCGGGTGTCGGCCGTCGCCGGGTCGGCGCAGATCCGCCGGGTCGCCTCGATGCCGTCCATCTCCGGCATCCGGACGTCCATCAGCACCACATCCGGCCGGTGCTGCCCGGTCAACGCGACAGCTTCCACACCGGTGCCCGCCTCACCGACAGTCGTGCAGTCCGGGCTGAGATCGACCAGCAACCGGAAACTGCCGCGCAGCAACGCCTGGTCGTCGACGATCAGCACGCGGATCACGCGGCCACCCGGTAGGGGAGGCTGGCCGTCACCGCGAAGCCACCGTCGGGGCGGGGCCCGGCGCGGAACTCCCCGCCGTGCAACGCCACCCGTTCCCGCATGCCGATCAACCCGTGCCCCTCCCCGCCGAGCAGGACCGGCCGCTGCCCGTCGTCGGTCACCTCCACCCGCACCTCGTCGGGCAGGACGGTCACCGTGGCCCGGCAGGAGGCCGGCGCCGCGTGCTTCACCACGTTCGTCACCGCCTCCTGCACGATCCGGTACACAGCGAGGCCCACCGACTCCGGTACCGCGCCCGCCGGCTCGTCCCGCCGCACGTCGAGCTGCACGTCGACGCCGCCGATCGCCGCCTGCCGGGCGAGGAGGGGCAACTCGTCCAGCCCTGGCGTCGGCGCGTACGGGCTGTCCTCGCGCAGCACGCCGAGCACCCGACGCACGTCGGTCAGCGCGGTGCGGCCGGTCTCCTCGATGACCCGCAGCGCGGCACCCGCCTCACGGGGGTCGGCCTCGGCGACGTGGTTGGCGACGGCCGCCTTGACCACTATGAGACTGAGCGTGTGCGCGACCACGTCGTGCAGCTCACGCGCCACCCGCAACCGCTCCTCGGTGGCGGCCTGACGAACGAGCTGGTCACTCTGCCGGGTGGCGAGGGCTCGTCGCTCCCGGATCTGCCAACCGATCACCCAGGCCGGCGCGACCATGACGGCGGCGTAGGCGACAGCGCCGGTCCGCGACCAGAGGTCCCCCGCGGTCAGCACCAGGCCGACGCTCACCAGCGCCAGGCAACCGGCGGCGCAGAGCAGCGACCGGCGGGTGGGCGTCGCCACGGCCACCGTGTAGAAGGACAGCCCGATGGCGAGCGCCGGAGCGGCGGCAGCGTAGTTGGGGATCACACCGGTGATCAGGGCGACGGTGGCGACGGAGCTGATCACGACGGCCACCGCCATCGGCCACCGTCGCCGGACGGCCAACGGCAGCCCGAGGGCCATCCCGACCAGCACCGACACCCAGAGCGGCTCGCGTACGCCACCGTGCAGCGGCGACTCCAGCGCGGCGTACGGGCAGAGCAACCCACCGACGGCAACCGCCAGCAGGGCGTCCACCGTGTACAGGTCCACCGGCCGCATCCGTCGGGTCAACAGGAGAGCAGTCACCAGTCGAACGGTAACGATCGGCTGGATCGACCGCGTCCGCCTGTGGGCCGTCATCCCCGAGGACGACGTACCGGTGCTGCCGGGCCTGCGACTCCACCCGGGGGAGGGCCGGAAAGTGCCCGCTCCGGCACGACGCGCCGTACCCCCCGCGTTCGGGACCGTAACGGTCATGACCACAGACACGGTGACAGTGACGGGGCTGCGAGCGGTGTACGGCACCGGCACCCGGCGGGTGACGGCGCTCGACGGCGTGACCACGCGCTTCGCGAGCGGCACGTTCACGGCGGTGATGGGGCCCTCCGGCTCGGGAAAGTCGACACTGCTGCACTGCGCGGCGGGGCTGGACCGCCCGACCGAGGGAACCGTCACGATCGACGGCACCCGCCTCGACGACCTCGGTGAGGACGCGCTGACCCGGCTGCGGCGCGACCGGATCGGCTTCGTCTTCCAGGCGTTCAATTTGGTGTCCACGCTGACCGCCGCGCAGAACGTCGAGTTGCCGTCGCGCCTGGCCCGCCGTCGACCGCCAGCCGGGGACGTGGTCGCCGCCCTCGACGCCGTCGGTCTCGCCGACCGGGCCGGGCACCGGCCGAGTGAGTTGTCCGGCGGGGAACAGCAGCGCGTCGCCGTGGCCCGAGCGTTGATCACCCGCCCGGCGGTGGTCTTCGCCGACGAGCCGACCGGGGCGTTGGACAGCGCGTCCTCCCGGCAGGTGCTCCGGCTGCTGCGGGCACTCGTCGACGACCACGGGCAGACCGTCGTGATGGTGACCCACGATCCCGCCGCCGCCGCGTACGCCGATCGGGTCCTCCTGTTGGCCGACGGTCGCGTCGTCGACGAGCTGACCGGCCCGATCTCCGCCGCCGCCGTCGCCGCCCGGATCGCCGAGCGCGAGACCGCCCGGGAGTTGTCGTGCTGAGCGTCCGGCGGTCGGCCAGCGCCTTCGTGGCCGTGGCCATCGGGGTCACGCTTGTCGCGGCGGCCACCCTGCTGCTCGCCTCCGGCCGCCCGCAGGTGCCGGACCGGCTGGCGCGGGCGGCGGTCGTGGTGCAGAGCCCCGAGGCGGGCGCGTCCGCTGAGGAGTTCATGCCGACCCGGCCCTGGTCGGCCAGCGCGGCGGCGGAGTTGGTCGGCAGGCTGGCCGGTCTGCCGGACGTGGTGGCGGCGGTGCCGGACCGCACCTTCTACGCCCAGCCGCTCGTCGACGGCCGGCCTTCGGCCGCCGACACCCGGCGCGAGGACGCCTACCAGGGGCACGGCTGGTCCAGCGCCCAACTGGGTGGGCTGCGCCTCACGGCTGGCGAGCCACCCCGCCGGCCCGGCGAGGTGGTCGTCGACAGCGCGCTCGGACTGCGCGCCGGCGCACCGGTCACACTGCTGACCGCGGCGGGCCCGGAGTCGTACACCGTCACGGGTCTGGTCGACGGACCCGGCGTGCACGTCGCGGACGAGGTCGCCGCAGCGCTCGCGCCCGGCGTGCGGGCCATCGGGCTGGTGCTCGCCCCGGACGCCGACCCCGAGCGGGTCGCCACGGCGGCTCGCGGAGTCGTCGGCGGCGACGGACTGGTGTTCACCGGTGCCGCCCGTGGTGCGCTGGAGCCGCGCGGCGACGCCCGTACCCGGTGGATCGGCATGCAGGTGCTCGCCGCCACGGCGGCCCTCGCCGGCTTCGTCACGGTGTTCGTGGTCGCCTCCACCTTCGCCTTCACCGTCGCGCAGCGCCGCCGTGAGCTGGGTCTGCTGCGCGCCGTCGGCGCCACCGGAGGCCAGGTCCGCCGGATGGTGTACGCCGAGGCGCTCGCCGTCGGCGTCTCGGCGGGGCTCGTCGGCCTGCTGATGGGCGCGGTGCTCGCCCCGTTGCTGGGTCGGCTGCTGGTCGACGTCGGCTTCGAACCGTCGACCTTCCGGGTCCGCTACGAACTCTGGCCGATCGCGGTCTCGCTCGCGGCCGGGCCGGTGATCGCGGTGCTGGCCGTCTGGTCGGCGTCCCGCCGAGCGGCGCGGGTCCGCCCGTTGGAGGCGTTACGCGATGCCGCTGTGGAACAGCGACCGATCGGTCGGCTGCGTGCGGTCACCGGGGCGCTGCTCCTAGGGGCGGGGGGCGCTCTCAGTCTGGGCACGGCGACCGCCGACGAGGCTCGGGTGGGGGCGCAGTACGCGCTCTACGCGGTGATGGCGTTGGTGGCCGGCACCACGGTGCTCGCCCCGGTGGTGGTCGGGCCGCTGGTGCGCCTGCTGCGTTCTCCGGTGCGTCGGCCCGGTGGCGCGATCGGGATGCTGGTCCGGGGCGGGGCATTGACCGCGACCAGGCGGACCGCCGCCATCGCCGCGCCGGTGCTGCTCACTGTCGCGTTCGCGGTGCTGGTGTCCGGGATGGTGCGCACCAGCACCGCCGCGTACGCCGCGGGTCGGGCGGACAACGTGAACGCCGGCTGGATCGTCGTGCCGGACCGGGCACCCGGCCTGTCCGACCGGGCCGTCGCCGCGACCGGTGGCACCGCGCTCCTGCCGACCACCGTCTACCGCACCGACCCCGGAACGTCGCCACCGGACCGGCCAATGACCGCGCTCGGCGTGGACCCGGAGGGCTTCGCCGCCGCGAACCGGGTGCTCACCGTCGTCGCCGGTTCGCTGAACGACCTGCGGGGCGACGACACGGTGGTGGTCACCGCCTCGGCGAACCGCCTGCCGTCGGAGCCGTACCCGATGGTCTTCGCCGACGGGACGACGGTGTCGCTGCGCGTCGTCGCCGTGGTCGACGACACCTCGATCCCCGGCGACCTGCTGGTGCCCCGGGTCGTGGTGCGGGCGCACGACCCGTCGGCGCTGACGTCCACCGTGTACGTCCGGGACCGCATCGATCCACCGGTCGGCGCGCGGATCCTCGACGTGCCGGGCTGGGCGGCCGAGGCGGACGCCACCGAGGACCGCCTCGTCTGGCTCTTCACGCTGCTGCTGATCGGGGTGTCCGCCGGCTACGGGGCCGTCGCGGTGGCCAACACGCTGCTGCTGGCCGCCGCCGGCCGCGCCGCGGACCTGCGGCTGATCCGGATGGCCGGGGCGACCCGACGGCAGGTCATCTGGCTGGTCACGGCGGAGTCCGCGCTGGTGGTCCTGATCGGCGCGCTGCTGGGTGGGGCTGTCGCGTTCGTCGGTCTGCTCAGCATCAGCGCCGGCCTCGCCGAGCAGGTCGGTGCCCCCGTCGACCTGGTGATGCCGTGGTCGGTGATCGCCGGGGTGGTGGGGCTGTGCCTGCTGCTCGCGGTGCTGTCCAGTGTGTTGCCGACGTGGCGGCTGCTGCGCCACCGTCCCGCCCGGTCGCCGGTGGGCCTCGTCGGATGACAGCGCCCCCCGCGCGGACGGTGGGCCAGCTACCGTCAATGGATGCGATTCGCGCGCCCGGTCGGGCTGCTCCTCTCCGCCGCCGCCGTCGCGCTCTGGGCGTACGGCATGACCACGTGGCAGCCGCTGACCGAGCCGCTCGGCCCGTGGTCGGAGCACCTGCCGGGCAACAACGCCTACTGGGCGCGCGACCTGCGCTTCATGGCGATCATGGCGGTGCCGCTCGGGTTGGTGCTGGCCGGGCGGGGGCAGGTGCGGTGGAGCGGCCCAGCTGTGGTGCTGGGCGGCTGCTGGATCGCGGTCGACGTGGCCGTCGACCGGGCCGACCTGATCGGCGTCGACGCGACGGTGCGCCTCGCCGTCGCCGGCTACGCCGTGCTCGGCGTGGTCGCGGCGCTGCTGCTCTGGTGGGAGCGCGCCGTGCCGCCAATGGGGGAGCCCGATACGCAGTCGGCACGGGAGCGCGGCGCGATCCCGGCCACCGACCGGCGGGTGCTGACCGGCGCGGCCTGCGTGGCCGGGGTCCTGACGCTGGTGGCGGCCGGAATGGAGTCACCGACCGACCGGGAGCCGGAACTGCACCAGGGTGCGCTGGCCACGGCGGCGCTGCTGGTGGCCCTGGCCGTCGGTGCCGCGTTGGCGGCGGCTCCGGCGCGGACCCGGGTTCGCGTCGGGCTGGCGGCCGGCCTCACAGTGGTGGCAGTGCTCGGCGTCGGGTGGGTCCGTGCCACAGCGCCCGGCACACGCCTCCTGCCGGAGGCCGCTCTCGGGGCGGTGGTGCTCACCGGAGTCACACTGCTGGCCTGGGACTGGCCGGGCGGTCGGCCGATCTGGCGGCACCACGCCCTGGCCGCGCTCATCGCCCTCGTGGGTCCGGTGGTGTTCCTGTTGGCCACGGCCATCTCCATGATGATCCTGATGCCGATCGGCGCGGCGTTCACCGCGCTGGCCGGCAACAGCCCGATCAACTCCGCCGACTCCGATCTACTGGTCTCCCTGGTCGGGCTGCTCGCCGGGTTGGGAATGGCAGTGCTGCTGGCGCGGCCGAGCGTCGAGGACCGTCGGCAGCTCCGCTAGCTCACTCGACGACCGGCAGCACCACCTCGTTGCGACGCAGGAACCACGGCTTCCACGGCGGGTCGAAGCGCGCGTACCGGATGGCACCTGTCGGTTGCAGCCCGGCCGCGGTCACCGACCGGCCGAGCATGGTGGCCCGCTGACTGAACGCCTGCTCCGTCCACCGCCCGGAGAACCGCATCGCCGCCGCCAGCCGCGCCGGAACCTCGCGGATCCGCACCCGGGCGTCCACCGGCTCGGGCAGGGTGGCGGCGGTGAAGCTGGCCGGCATGACGAACTGGATCAGGTACGCGCCCGGCCACTCACCCTCGATCTGCACAACCGGCACGGTCATGGCGATCTTCTCCGAGCCGCTGACCGCCGCGAGCGCCGGCGCGGCGGAGCCGATCGGGTGCCGGGCCCGATTGGCGCCACCGATGTACGCGGCCAGCGGCCGGAACGCCTCGATCGGCGCCCGGGTGAACGACGCCTGGATCTGCATTTCGGCCACCAGGTGGGCGGGGTACCGACGCAGCTCGAAACCGGGGTGTCGAGACACCACCCGGTACGGCTGCTGTTCGGTCATCGCGCGGCTCCCAGGGTCTGCTGGGACAGACGCTACCGCCCGTCCGGCTCCCGCTCGGCCGAAGTCGGCCGCTCCGGCCCGGGAGCGAGTGCCCTGGTGGTCAACCGCCAGTACTGCCGCTTGCCCTCGTCGCGCAGCACCACCCCGATCTGCCCCAGCTCGCGGCGCAACTCCCGGGCGTCGTCGCGGCGGTCCCGCTCGATGGCCCGATCCCGGGCACGTAGCAGCGCGTCCGCGCCGGCCGGCAACCCGGGCAGGCCCGGAACCCACAGCCGGTACGCCGACCGGTGCGGGTCGTCGTCCGCCCAGCCCCAGCCGTGCTCCCGGAACGCCGCCGCCAGTTGGGCCGCCGGCAGGTCCGTCGACTCCCGGACGAGTTCCGCGCCGTCGGCGTCCAGCAGCACCAGGTGCTTGTCGGCGAGGAAGACCACCCGGGTGTCGACCCGGGCGATGGTCCGGTTCTCATCCGAGCGGCGCAGCTGGACCTGCGCCCCGTCGACGGTGACGATCAACCGTTCGGCGGTGCCGATCCCGGCGATGACCAGGCCGGCCAGGACGCCAACCCCGATCGTGCCGGCGGTGGCCTGCGGCTCGGGCAGCCGGTCCAACCACTCGATCAGGTCGCTGAACGGCACCCAGGGCAGCCGGGCGAGCCAGCCCGTCGCCGCCGCGAGGAGCCACCCGGCGCCCGCGCCGAGCAGCGGAAAGCCACCCCACAGGACCGCCAGTTCCAGCGGGCCGCCGCTGACCACGGTGCGCGGACGGTAGCTGGCCATCTCCATGGTCAGGACACCTCGCGGCGTAGCGTCCGGAACAGCCCGGCGGCCAGCGGGAGCACCATCCAGACCAGCAGGGAGACCGCAAGGCGCCCCCACTGCTCGCCGGTGACGTGACTGGTGAACAACGGCTCCATGGTCCGGCTGGTGTCCAGCCAACCGGCCGGACCGCGCAGCGGTCGGACCAGTTCGCCGAGCACCGACCAGAGGGTCGGCAGCAGCAGGTAGCCGACAATGGCCAACGGCGTGTTGAGCAGCAGCAGACCGAAGGCGGCACCCATCAGCACGCCGGCGACCTGAACAACCGCCGCGTTCACGATCAGCGACGCGTCGACCTGCCAGGTGCCCGCGCCACCGGTGGCGGACGCGACCAGCGTTCCGACGACGGCGACGGCCACTGTGACCAGCAGGGAGGCGAGCGCCGCCAGCACCACCGCGAGTAGCTTCGCGGCCACCACCCGCTGCCGCCTGGGCACCAGCGCATAGGTGGTGAGGGCTGTGCGCTGTGACCATTCGCTGGTGATCGACAGAATGCCGAGCACCGGCAGGAGCACGTTGACGGGCAACAACGAGCTGGCGAAGAACGTGAAGAAGGTCTGTTCGGAGTCCTCGGCGTAGATCAGCAGGAGGGTGACGATCGCGACGACCACGAGACCGATGGCGATCAGCAGCCAGCGGCCGGCCCGGGTGTCGACGAGCTTGCGCATCTCCACGGCGCTGAGACGGAGCAACGACGGGCGGCGTACCGGAGAGTGGTGCCTTGGCGCGACGGCGCCGGCGGCGGGCGCGGTGGTGGTGGTCATCGAACGGCCTCCTTGGTCGATTCGCCGGCGGTCAGGGTGAGGAAGAGCTGTTCCAGGCCGCCGCCGCTGGCGGGTCGCAGCTCGGCCAGCGCGACGCCGGCATCGGCCGCCGCCTGGCCGACCGCCTCGGCGTCGGCCTGCACGAGCAGGCCCTCCGAGCTGTCGGCGGCGCTCAGGTTGGCCGCCTCCAGCGCTCGACGCAGCGCCGCGTCGTCGCGGGCGCGAACCACAGTGCCGCCCCCGGCCAGCAGTTCGTTCTTGTCGCCCTGGGCCACGATCCGGCCGCCCCCGATCACCACCAGCCGGTCCGCGACCGCCTCCACCTCGCGCAGCAGGTGGGAGGAGAGCAGCACTGTGCCGCCCCGGTCGGCGAAGTCACGCAACAGGCCGCGCATCCAGAAGATCCCCTCCGGGTCCAGGCCGTTGGCCGGCTCGTCGAGGATCAACACCCGGGGGTCGCCGAGCAGCGCGTGCGCCAGCCCGAGCCGTTGGCGCATGCCCAACGAGTACGCCCGTACCCGACGCTTCGCGGCCACCGCGTTCAACCCGACCAGGTCGAGCTTCGCGGCGACCTCGCGCCGGTCCAGACCCATCGTGTACGCGGACAGCGTCAACGCCTCGCGGCCGGTGCGCCCGGCGTGCTGGGCGGAGGCGTCCAGCAGGACCCCGACCTCCCGACCCGGGTTGGGCAGTTCCCGGTACGGGTGCCCGGAGACGGTGGCGCGGCCGGCGGTCGGCGTGGTCAGCCCACAGATCATGCGCATGGTCGTCGACTTGCCGGCGCCGTTGGGGCCGAGGAAACCGGTGACGGTGCCCGGCTCGCACTGGAACGACACGTCGTCCACGGCCGGGTGTGGCCCGTACCGCTTGGTGAGGTTCTCCACGGTGATCATGCGGTTGAGCCTGCCCGCGCCGCCCGGCCATCCGCTGCGGCCACCGGTCGGTACCGTCTCGACCTTGGTCGATCATCGAATCTCGACTTTGGTAGCTGGTCGTGTCGCCCGTCGGCTGCCTAGCATGGGCGCGTGACCAGCATCGCCGTTCCGGAGCACCCCTGGCTGCTGCCCGGGGAGCTGGTGGTGCCGGCCGAGCGTGTCCGGGAGAGGCCGCGCCGCACCACACGTGACTGGGTGGTGGATGGCCTGGCGTTCCTGCTCGGGCTGCTGTGGGTGCTGTTCGTCACCTTCGACGCCCTGTCGCCCAACCCGGAGGCGGCGACCGCGCTGCCGCACGACTGGATGGTCGGCGTCGACACGGTGCTCGGGCTGGTCTGCTGCGGCCTGCTCTGGGTGCGTCGGCGGTGGCCGCTCGGGCTGGCAGTGGCCACCCTGCCGCTGAACCTGTTCTCGTTGGCCGCCGCCATCCCACTGTTGATCATCTACTTCACAGTGGTGGTGCATCGCCGGACCGCCGTCGCGGTCGCGATCACCGGTGCCGGGCTCCTCACCAACCTGGTCTTCAGTTGGACCCGTCCAGATCCGGTGATGCCGTACTGGGCCACTGTGACCTGGGGGGTGGTGATCACCTTCGCGGTGCTGGCCTGGGGGATGTTCGTCCGGGCCCGCCGACAGTTGATCGTGTCGTTGCGCGAGCGCGCCGAGCGGGCCGAGGCGGAGCAGCAACTGCGGATCGCCCAGGCCCGCCACCTCGAACGCACCCGGATCGCCCGGGAGATGCACGACGTGCTGGCCCACCGGATCTCGCTGCTCAGCCTGCACGCGGGTGCGCTGGAATTCCGACCGGACGCGCCGGCCGACGAGGTGGCCCGCGCCGCCGGGGTGATCCGGGGCAGCGCGCACGCCGCCCTCCAGGACCTGCGCGAGGTGATCGGGGTGCTGCGCGCCGAGGACGACGGAACAGGCGACACCCCCGAGCCGCCGCAGCCCACCCTCGCCGATCTGCCGGCGCTGATCGCGGAGTCGCGGTCGGCCGGGGTGCGTGTCAATGTCAGCGACAGCGTCGCCAGCCCGGGGGAGGTGCCGGCGGCGCTGGGCCGGGCCGCGTACCGGATCGTGCAGGAAGGGCTGACCAACGCCCGCAAGCACGCGGCCGGCGCGGCCGTCACCGTCGATGTGGCCGGCGGGCCGGGCACCGGACTGACAGTGGCGATCGGCAACCGGTGGCCGGTCGGCGTGCCGCCCGGCGGCACACTGCCAGGTGCCGGCACCGGCCTGGTCGGCATCAGTGAACGGGTCACCCTGGCCGGTGGGCGGCTCGCCTACGGTCGGGACGACAGCGGTGACTTCCGGCTGGCCGCCTGGCTGCCGTGGCCGGCGTGACCAGCCCCGCCGGGCCGCCGGACGCGACCATGCCGGCCGGAGCGGCTGCGCCGCCGGTGCGCGTGCTGATCGTGGACGACGACGCGTTGGTCCGGGCCGGGCTCTCGATGATCCTCGGCGGTCTGCCGGACCTGGCCGTGGTCGGCGAGGCGGCCGACGGTGGCGAGGTGCCGGCGGCCGTCGCCGCGTACGCCCCGGACGTGGTGCTGATGGACATCCGGATGCCGCGGGTCGACGGGCTGACCGCCACCGAGGCGCTGCGTGCCCAACCGCACCCGCCGGAGGTGCTGGTGCTGACCACCTTCGACGCCGACGAACAGGTGCTGCGGGCACTTCGCGCCGGGGCGGCCGGTTTCCTGCTCAAGGACACCCCGCCGGCAGAGATCGTGCGCGCCGTACGCCGGGTCGCGGCGGGCGAGGCGACGCTCTCGCCGACGGTGACCCGGACGTTGATCGCCCACGTGACCGCCGCCGCCCCCGGCCCGGTCGGCCCGGACCCGCGCCGGGAACGGGCGCTGCGGCTCCTCGCCGGGCTCAGCGAGCGGGAGCGGCAGGTGGCGGTCGCGCTCGGGCGGGGTCACACCAACGCGGAGATCGCGGGGGAGTTGTTCATGAGCGTGGCGACGGTGAAGGCCTACGTGTCCCGGCTGCTGACCCGGCTGGAGCTGAACAACCGGGTCCAGGTGGCCCTGCTCGTGCACGACGCCGGCCTCGTCTGACGGTCGGTCGCGCCGGCCTGTCGGCGGAGGATCTGCTTACCGCGTACCGGAATTGAACTTTCGTCCGGTGTCCGCCGTACCCATGGCCGAGGATGTCGGTGCGGTAGGTCCGCCGTACCGCTGCCGAACTGCGGGAGGCCTGCCGTGCGAGTTGGTGAGCAGTCGACGGATCCCATCGATCAGGTACTGGGTGAGGTGCCAATGCCGGCACCCCTGACCCCGGAGGATGTCCGGCTCGCGGTCCGGGCGGTGGTAGTGCACACCGCCGAGGAGTGGCCCACCGGGCCGCTGTGCCGCAACGACGGCGCTTCCTACCCGTGCCGACTGCACCGCTGGGGGCGTCGGGTGTTGGAGGCACACGGGCTCAACGAGCGGCAGATCGAAGCGTTGATCCGGCATGGCAATCCGTTCGTGCACGTGCCGTTTCCGTTCACGGCGACCGGGCCGTCGCGGCAACAGGCCGCGCGGGCCGTCCCCCAGGGGGTACGGCCCACCGCTACCGGCCGGCCGGTGACTCCCCCCGTCACCGCGCCGCGCTGGCCCCGGGCGAGCTGAGCGCGCTGTCCCCCTCCGCCCACACGACCCGGGGCGACACGACGTCGGCCCGGCGCGGAGATTCCCCCCTCCGCGTCGGACCGACGTCGCTCTGAGCGGTCGACTCAGTTGCCGACCCCGCAGTCCGGGGCGGACCAACTCGTCGTGTTCGAGCTGTCGTCGCTGTTGTTCTCCCGGCGTGAGTCGACGTGCACGTGGTCGTCGTGGTCGGGGTAGCCCGGCCCGTAGATCCCACTGAAGCCGTTGTTGCGGGCGCCGCGGGCGACCTGGCACAGCGAGGACGTCCGTGAGGTCACGTCGGCCGCGTTGCCGTACAGGTGTTGGCTGTCGGACGCGCCGCCGACCTGGTTGTTGCAGGCGCGACTGCGGTATCCGCTCGACACGTAGAGCGGCTTGTCGCCGAGGCTCTTGCGCAGCGCCTCCAGCTTCCACATGGTGCGCAGCGCGTTCTGCTTGGTCTGGTTCGCCGACAGCGGGCCGCCGCTCCACCCGCTTTCGCCGCACCCGTTGTCCAACTCGCCGTAGGTGAAGTGCGCGGGCGTGCAGTCGTTGTCCTGGAGTTGGTAGAGCTTGGCGAAGGTCTGTGGGCCGGCGATGCCGTCGGCGCGCAGCCCGTACGCCTGCTGGAACCGCTTGACCGCGGCGGCGGTCTTCGGCCCGTAGCGGCCATCGTTCTCCACGATGTCCCGGTAGCCGGCCCACCCGGCGACCCGGATCTGCAACTGGCGGACGTCATCGCCGGACCGCCCCTGGCTCAGGGTGCGGTTCCAGGTGTAACAGCCGTCCGCGTGCGCCGCCGGTGCGGCGACCACCGTGGCGATTACGGCCCCTGGCAGTGCCAGGGCGAATGCGACGGCGACCCGCTTCAAGGTGTTTACGCGCACAGAAGTCCTCCCGATAGCAGAGCGAATGGGGTGGCTCCAGGACATCGACCGAGAAGTCCCGTGATTTCCACCCTCGCACTGATCAGTGCCGTTGGAGGTGGTTAACGAGAATCGTGCTCACAATCCGCTGTGGCTGGGTATTGGCTGGGAATTCGGCTGATTTGCGAAACAGCCATTTCCGGCCGATCACCCCTCCTACGGCCAAGCGCACCGAACGTCGCAATCTGCCACACGCAGGGTGATGTTCCCGGGGTGATCGGGGCCGGTAACGTCAGCCCCGGGTGGCGGACTGGCGGAGGTGCACGTGGCACGCGGTGGCGTCTTCTGTGTCGAGGGTCAGTGGCACCGTGACCTCAACGAGCGGGGCTCGGTGCTGCCCACGCTCGAGCTGCTGGAGCGGCTGGGCAAGATCCGGTTCATCCACAAGGACGCGGCCACCCGCGACGAGCTGTTCTACTTCCTGGACCGTTGGCTGCTCAAGCAGTACGCCGACCACCGGGTCGGCTTCTTCGCCATGCACGGCGAGCCGAGCCGGCTCTGCCTCACCGACTGGCAGTCGGTGGAGTTGAACGAGGTGGCCGAGCTGATGGCCGGCCGCGCGGAGGGGCGGCGACTCTATTTCGGCAGCTGCTCGGTGCTGCGCGCCTCGGACGCGGTGCTGCGCGAGTTCCTGGAGGTCACCGGAGCCGCCCTCATCTGCGGTTTCACCCGGGAAGTCGACTGGGTCGAATCGGCGGCCTTCGAAACCGTGCTCCTCGACGTGCTCGCCAACGGCCAGCGCCACAATGCCGCCGAGCTGCGGATGGGCTCCGCCCACTGGGCGCCGCTCGCGTCGTACCTCGGCTTTCGGGTGATCTACGCCAACGGTCGGGCCTGGCGTCCGTCCGGCCGTCCCCGGGTGCCCACCCAGGAGGCGCGCCGCGCCGCGGCCCGACCCCGCTGACCCGCCGCCGCCGCTGCGCCCGCACCCTGGTAGGAACGGGGGATGGCACGCAGCATCGCAAGGAACACCCGGGTCGACCGGGACGGCCTGCTCGACTTCCTCCGGCCGCGACACCGCGTCGTGCTGATGACCACCCGGGCGGACGGGCGACCGCAGTCCTCCCCGGTCTCCGCCGGGGTCGACGGGCAGGGGCGACTGGTCGTCTCCACCTACCCCGAGCGGGCCAAGGTGAGCAACCTCCGCCGCGACCCCCGGGTCTCGGCCTGCGTGCTCAGTGACGACTGGAACGGCCCCTGGGTGCAGATCGACGGCACCGCCGAGGTGCTCGACCTGCCCGAGGCGCTGGAGCCGCTCGTCGAGTACTTCCGCAGCATCTCCGGTGAGCACCCGGACTGGGACGACTACCGGGCGGCGATGGTGCGTCAGGGCAAGTCGCTGATCCGGATCACCATCGACGCCTGGGGCCCGATCGCCACCGGTGGCTTCCCGGCCCGTCTCGCCGACTGACCCCTCGTTCGGTGGATCCACCCGCTGGTGCGCATCGACTATGGTGAACCAAGCAAGATCCACTGACCCGAACGGGGACCCATGAACAACCCTTCCGTCCCTCGCCGACTGCTCGCCTGGGCGGTGCCGGCCACCCTCGCGTTCGCCGTCGTCGCGCCGGCCCTGCCGGCTCAGGCCGCCCCAGCCAACACCCCGACCCCGGCCGTCGCCGGCCCGGTCGACAAGGACCTCAACGGCGACGGCGTACCCGACCTGGTGACCGTCGGCGGCACCACGACGGGCCTCGCCTCCGGCGTCTGGGCGGCGCGGGGTCGGGTCGACGCGACCACCGGCGTCGGCACCGGCCGCGTGAAGGTCCCGGCCGTGAACATCGGCGTCCACGGCAACGGGGTCTCCGGCAACGAGATCCCGGCCGCGGACTTCGACGGCGCCCAGGTGATCACCGGACGCTTCTTCGGCACCGCGAACCAGGACTTCCTGGCCTACTACCCGGGTGGCGTCAACGCCGGAGGCGGCAGCTTCATCGCGGGCGTCGGCGACGGCACGATGGTGAACCCGTACCGCGGCAGCGGACAGGTCACTCTCATCGGCGACTACCTCCTCGACGAATACGGCAACTCTCCGATCCAGCTCGTCAACGGGTTCACGGCGGACGGCGTCGACACTGGCATCCCGGACCTGCTGGGCATCGTCGGCGACGCGAGCAACGGTTACCGCCTGGCCTACTACCCCAACGTCTGGGCACCCAGCCTCTACCTTCCGCTGCCGCAGGGCAACGCCACTCCGACCGGCGGCAGTGACTGGCAGAACTGGACCCTGGCCAGCACCGAGCTGGCCTCGGGGGCGGCGTTGGTGCTGCGTAACGCCACCACCGGTGACCTCTACCTCTGGCAGGGCGTCACCATGACCGACAACGGCGACGGGACCGGCGCGCTCGCCTACACGCAGTACCGGCTCGCCTCCGGGTGGAACACGGGCGTCGCGATCAGCAGCCTCACCGCCGCCGACCTGAACGCCGACGGCGTGGCGGACCTGTGGGCGGTGTTCCCGGACGGCAGCGTGCGGGCGTACCTGATCTCGAACCTCTCGGCCGTGAAGCCGGCGAAGATCCGGGCGATCCAGGCGCAGCAGCTCCGCTGACCTGAGGTGTGGGGTCCGTCAGCCGCAGGCGACGGACCCCACGCCGGTCAGTCGACCAGGGCGGCGTAGACGAGCTGGCGCAGCTGGGAGCGGAGCGGGTAGGTGCTCGACGGCATCAGCTGCGTGAACAGCAGCGCGGTGATCTCCTCGGCCGGGTCGACCCAGAACGCGGTGCTGGCCACCCCACCCCAGTAGTACTCGCCGACGCTGCTGGGCACCCGGCTGGGGACCGGGTCGTCGACCACCGCGAAGCCGAGACCGAAGCCGATCCCGTCCAGTGTGGTCTCCGCGAAGCCGCCGGTGGACAGGGTGCCCAGGTCCTGACCGCCGGGCAGGTGGTTGCGGGTCATGAACCGCACAGTGCGCGGCCCGAGCAGCCGGACGCCGTCAAGCTCGCCGCCGCGCAGCAGCAACTGCGTGAACCGGTGGTAGTCGGCGGCGCTGGAGATCAGGCCGCCGCCGCCGGAGAGCAGCGCCGGCTTGCTGAACGCGAGCGACCCCAGGCTGTCGTAGCGGACGGCCCGACCGCTGCGCGGTTCCGGTACGTAGAGCGCGGCCAGCCGGTCGGCCTCGTCGCCCTCCACCCACCAGCGGGTGTCGGTCATGCCCAGTGGGCCGAAGATCCGGTCGGCGAAGAACGCGTCGAGGCTCTGCCCGGAGATCACCTCGACGAGTCGGCCGAGCACGTCGGTGGCGACGGAGTAGCCCCACGCCGAGCCGGGCTGGAACAGCAGCGGCAGTTCGCCGAAGGCCGCGCAGGCCCCGGCCAGGTCGACGTCCGCGGGCGGGTACAGGTCGTAGCCGGCGGCCCGGTAGAGCCCGTCGACCACCGAGGTCTGCATGAAGCCGTACGTCAGGCCGGCCGTGTGGGTGAGCAGGTGCCAGACCCGGATCGGCTCGACCGCCGGCACCGTGAACGGCTTGAGCGCCGACCCCTTGGAGTAGACCCGCAGGTCGGCGAACTCGGGGAGCCAGCGGCTGATCTCGTCGGTCAGCTCGAACCGGCCCTCCTCCCACAGCATCATCGCCGCGACCGAGGTGACCGGCTTGGTCATCGAGTAGATCCGCCACAGCGTGTCGGCCTCGACCGGTGCGCCCGACTCGCGGTCACGCAGCCCGTACGTCGAGGAGTGCGCCACCTCGCCGCGCCGGGTGACCACCACCTGCCAGCCTGCCAGCCGGCCGTCGTCGACGTACCGGCCGAAGTGCTCGTCGATCCGCGCCAGCCGCGCCCTGTCGAAACCGATCTGATCCGGGTCCTTGCTCCGAGCCACACTCACGCCGCCGAACCTACTCGCCGGTACACCGGTGCGGGAAGGGGGCCGGCACCGGCCCCGCCGGCGGTCGGCTGTCGGCCGCGCCCACTAGCCTGGCCAGATGCCGGAGTTGACCGAGGACATGACGTTCCGCAACGAGGACTGGTACGGCGAGGAGCTGGCCGACCGGCACTTCGTGGGTTGCGAGTTCTTCGGGGTGGACCTGACCGAGGCGGTGAGCAGGGGTGCTGTCTTCACCGGGTGCACGTTCGGCAACGTGGCGTTCAACGCCTCCCGACATGTCGATTCCGCCTTCACCCGTTGCGTGTTTCGGCGGTGCAATTTCTTCGAGGCCGAGTTCACCGGCTGCAAGCTGGTCGGCAGCACCTTCAGCGAGTGCGATCTGCGTCCCTTGACGGTGGACGGCGGTGACTGGTCCTTCGTCGCGTTGCCCGGCGCCGACCTGCGTGGCGTCCGGCTGACCGGGGTGCGCATGCGCGAGGTGGACCTCACCAGGGCCAACCTCACCGGTGCTACGGTCACCGGTGTCGATCTTTCCGGGGCGCAGCTGACCAACGTCCGGCTCGGTGGCGCCGACCTGCGGGGCAGCGATCTCACCGCGCTGGACCCGACGGTCGTCGAACGGGCCGGTGCCGTGATCGACGTCGAGCAGGCAGTGGTCGTCGCGCAACTGCTCGGCTTCCGGATCGGCTGACCCGGAAAGGGCTTCTGGTCTGCCCAGGTGTCCGTCCGGGGCGGCCGGGTTGTCCGGCAGCGTCCCATTGTGGGCTGGACACGTCCGGCAGTCCGGATCTAGCGTGTCGTCCACGCCCCGGGTAAACGTGAAACTGCCCACAGTGGTTGGTGTGGTCCTCGGCGGTCCGAAACGGCCGGGCGGCGGAGTTGGAGGGGTCGGTGGCGGACGAAGACCGCACGCGGGCTGGTTCGAGGGCTGGCGACACGCCGTCGAAGCACCGTCCGCGTGCCATTACCGCCGGGAAGACCCGCAGTGTGTTGCGCCGCGCCCGACAGCGGCGGCGCTGGGCGGTGGAGGGAGCGGCCGTACTCGTCTGCCTGGTGGTGTTGATCTCGTATCTCGCCACCCGGTCTAGTCCAGCGCCGGACGACGACCAGGCGGTTCCGGGCGGCGTTTCCGCCCGTTCCACCGGTTACCCGGCCGCCGAGGGGCGCACCGGCGAGGCGGGGCCGGCGACGCCCGGCCTGCGTCCGCGCCAGCGCCCACCCTCGCCGGACCCGACGCCGTCGGCCAGCGCGCCCACCCCGCCACCGCCGAAGCCCGGTTCGCCGGCACTGACTGTGAGCCGGGGCGAGATGCCCGCCATCGTCGACCTCACCGCCGTGGGCGCCCGGGACTGGGTGCACTGGGGGGAGCGCGGCGGCAGGTCGACGAACCGCAAGCGTTCCGGCTCCGGCGAGATCATCGACGGGGGTGGCCCGGGCCGGCGGGTCGGTTGGGACGGCAACCAGGAGTACGTGCGCTGGGCCGACGGCACGCCGGAGCGGTCGACGGACGGCAGCTCCAACGGCGTCTACGCCTGCGGTGCCGGGAACGGGTTCAGCCTCGCCGTCGCCGGCAGTGGTGAGCCGCGCACGGTCCAGCTCTACGGTGGCACCTGGATGGCTCGGGGGCGACTGGAAGCGCGGCTGTCCACCGGCGGGCCCGCCAGCATCGCCCGACTGGAAGACCCGTACACCAGTCAGAGCGCCCAGTTCACGATCCGCTTCACTCTGCCGAAGGGTGCCCGGCTGCTGTTGAACTGGACCGTCGAGAAGGTCTTCACGCAGCACTGCGGCAACGTCGGCCTCCAGGCCGTGACGGTGCGTTGACTGACTGACTGATCGCTGTGCGATCGGCCAGCGGGACAGTTTGTCCGTCGCGGACTGTCGAACGCGTCGTAACTTTCTGCTGTCCCCATCCGACCATCCAGTGTGGAGGCAGCCGATGAGCAGCAGCACGACCCACCGCGTCCGTCGCGCCGCTTCGTCCGGCACCGGTGAAGCGTCCGGGGAGGTTCTTCGCGACATCCCCCTGCCGCCGTACGTGACGGGCGAGGACACCCAGTTCGCCGTACGGGCGGTGGTGGTGCACGCCCCCCGACGGTGGTCCGGGGGCGTGGTCTGCCGTAACGACGCCAGCCCGCACCCGTGCCGCCTGCACCGCTGGGGCACCCGGGTGCTGGCGCTGCGCGGGCTGCGGGCCGCCGAGATCGCCGCGCTCATCGAACGCGGTGACCCGACGGCGGTGGTCCCCCCACCGGACCGTCCGGCCTGAGCGCTCGCCGGGCCGGGAGGCGCGTCCGCGCCTCCCGGCCATCGTTCAGCAGGTGATCGGTTTGACCCAGGAACACTCGATGCCCTCCGGGGTACGCGGCGTCTCCGGCACCGCCGGCGGGGCCACCCGTGCCGCCGACGCACCACCCTCGCGGAAGCCGGCAAGCGCCACGGCGACCTGGTCCTCAAGCGACTTCACCGACGCCGTCAGGTAGTTGTTGAGCAGGATGGAGAACGCCAGCAGTCGCCCATCGGCGCTGGTCACGTAGCCGGAAAGCCCGGAGACACCGGTCAGGCTGCCGGTCTTGGCGTGCACGTTGCCCGCAGCCGGTGTGCCGGCCATCCGGCTGCGCAGGGTGCCGCCGACGAACCGCTGCGGCTGACCGGCGATCGGCAGCGCCGCGTACCAGGTCGCGAACCACGGTTCGGCGCGGACGGCGCTCAGCAGGTCGACGAACTCGGCCGCCGGGATCAGGTTGCGCCGGGACAATCCCGAGCCGTCACGCTGGCGCAGTCTCCCGGTGTCCATTCCGGTGTCGGCGACGTACTCGCTGATCGCGGTGAGACCGGCCGTCCAGGTGCCGGAGCCGGAGAGCACCCGACCGATCTCCTTGGTCAACACCTCGGCGTGCCCGTTGTTGGACAGCTTCAGGAACGGCGTCATCAGCTCGCCCAGGCTCATCGAGTCGTGGCGCGCCACCGGGTGGGCCGTCTCCGGGGTGGGCTGGCCGAGCACGGTCCGGCCGAGCACCCGGACGCCGTGTCGGTGCAGCGCCGACCGGAACACGTCGGCCGCGTAGCCGGTGGGTTCCCAGACGGTGACCCAGTCGCTGGCGGGCTCGTCGCCGACGGCGATCTGACCGGTCACCACGACGGTGTTGCCGCCGTGCTCGCGCTCGATCGAGATCGAGGTCTCGCCGTCGCTGACCGTCTGGGCGCGGTTGTCGACTTTGACGTACCCGGTTGCGGGGGTGGTGGTGACCACCGGCGGGGTGCCGGCCCGGTCGGCTGGTGCGGCGTGCACGATCACGGTGCCCGCGTCGTAGTCGGTGTCCGGGGCGACGGTGAGCGCGGAGACCTGCGCGGCGTAGTAGTAGGGCTCGTCGTCCCAGGTCCAGTCGGGGCCGAGTCGGGTGTTGTCGTAGCGGGTGTCGTCGGCGACCAGGTTTCCGGTGACCACCCGCACGCCGTCGGCGGCGACCCGCGCGGCGAGCGCGTCGTAGTCGGCGGCGAGCATTGTCGGATCGCCCCCACCGCGCAGGTAGAGGTTGCCGGAGAGCAGGCCCGCACGGCGCTTGCCGCCAGCGAGTACGTCGGTGCCGAAGCGGTGCCCCGGGCCGAGCAGCTCAAGGGCCGCGGTCGAGGTCAGCAGCTTGGTGTTGGACGCCGGGACCAGCCGGCGGTCGCCGTTGCGGTCGTAGAGCGTCTGGCCCGTGCTGGTGTCGACGACGACCACCGACGCCTGTGCGCCGGCCAGCCGGGTGTCGGCGAGGATCGTGTCGATGGTGTCGTGCAGGCGGGTCGTCGCGGGGGTGGGCGATTCGGCTGTGGCACCGGGCGCGGCGGCAGTGGCCGCGGTGGCGACCAGCGCGAGCAGCGCGAGGGCCCGGGGAAAGTGACGACGATGCATCCGCTGATGCTGTCACGGAGATATTCGCCAGAAAAGACCCTCAGGCGAAAGTTATTGCCGTCCAGGTCATTTCGGCCTGCCGACCGTCTTCTCGTGGCCACCCCAGTAGTGCCGCTGCGCGCCCATGACCAGTGGTGCGACGAGCGCGGCGAGCGCCCCACCGAGCAGCGGGAAGACGATGAACACCCAGAGCTGCCGCAGCGCCACGCCGCCCTCGAAGACCGCCGGGCCGAACGCGCGGGCCGGGTTGACCGCAGCTCCGGTCAGCGTCACGCCCACCAGTTGGGTAACGGCCAGGGCCAGGCCGATGGCCAGCCCGGCGGTGCCCGGATTCTCACTCCGACTGGTCACCACCAGCACGACCAGCACGAAGAGGAAGGTCAGCACGACCTCCAGCACGGCTGCTCCGCCCCGGTTGATGTGCGCGCCGTAACCGTTGGTGCCCAGGGCCCCGGTCTGGTCCGCGACGTCACCCCACCGGGTGAGCGCCCAGAGCACGAAGGCCGCGACTGTCGCGCCGACGAACTGCGCGATCCAGTACGCCACCGCCCCGAGTACCGAGATCTTGCCGGAGAGCAGCACACCGAGCGTCACCGCTGGGTTGACGTGGCTGCCGGAGAGGGGGCCGATCGTGTAGACGAGGGCCACCATCACGAACCCGAAGGCCAGCGCCACCACCACCACGCCGCCCTGGACCCGGGCGGCGACCGCGCTGCCCACTCCGAAGAACACCAGCAGAAGGGTGCCGAGGAATTCGGCCGCGTACCGACGGAAGTCGCTCATTCACTCAGCGTAAGTGCAGCTCAGGTGGCCGAAGCCGGAATGGCCGTCTGTGATCGGCGCGACGGTCGAGGACGGGCACAGCGGTGACGTCTGGCGCGTTGTAGCCCACGTGGACACCCACTCCGTGGACGTCGTGGTGATCGGCGCCGGGCAGGCCGGCCTGAGCGCCGGCTACCACCTGCACCGCACCGGCTTCGCGCCCGGCAGCGGCTTCGTCATCCTCGACGCCGACAACGGGCCCGGCGGCGCCTGGCAGCACCGCTGGCCGACGCTGGTTTTCGACCGCGTGCACGGCTTCCATGACCTGCCTGGGCTGCCGTTCCCGCCCACCGAGCCGCAGCGCCCGGCTTCCGAGCAGGTCAGCGCCTACTTCGCCGCGTACGAGAGGGCCTTCGACCTGCCGGTGCGGCGGCCGGTGCGGGTCCGGGGGGTGCACTCCCGCCCGGACGGACGACTGGACGTGCGCACCGACCGGGGCACCTGGACCGCCCGAGCCCTGATCAACGCCACCGGCACCTGGACGCGACCGTTCTGGCCGCACTACCCGGGCCGGTCGACGTTCCGGGGACGCCAGTTGCACACCGCCGACTACCGGGGGCCCGCCGAGTTCACCGGCCTGCGCGTGGTGGTGGTCGGCGGCGGCACCTCGGCCGTGCAGCTGCTCGGCGAGGTCTCCACGGTCGCGGCGGCCACCACCTGGGTGACCCGCCGGCCGCCGACGTTCAACGACGAGGAGTTCGGCCCGGAACTGGGTCGCGCCGCGGTGGCTCGGGTGGACCGGGTGGTCCGCTCCGGCCGGCCACCGGGAAGTGTGGTGGGCGTGACAGGGCTTCCGGTCACCCCGGAGGTACGCCGACTGCGCGAGCGCGGCGTCCTCGACCGGCTACCCATGTTCGACCGGATCACGCCCGACGGGGTGGCCTGGACGGACGGGCGGTTCGTGCCGGCGGACGTGATCCTCTGGTGCACCGGCTTCCGGGCTGCCATCGACCATCTCGCCCCGCTGGGGCTGCGCGCGCCGGGCGGCGGTATCACCATGGACGGCACCCGGGTGGTCGCTGACAACCGGGTTCACCTGGTCGGGTACGGCCCCTCGGCCAGCACTATCGGGGCCAACCGGGCCGGCCGCGCGGCGGTCAACGAGATTCGCGCCTGGCTGGCGCCGGCCGCCGCTCTCCACTGACCTGGCTCTATTTGACGGATGGTCGGTCAGCGGGCACGGTGGGAGTGACGGGGCCGTCAGCTGCCCCGATTCGATGCGACGGCGATGATCGTTCGCCCCTCTGTCGCCTCCCACGTTGCTCGTACGCGGACCGACTGTCCGGTCCGCGCGGTATCCGACCGCGAGCCGACAAATCACGAGGAGTTCCGTCAATGCTCACCATGACCGACAACGCCGTGCTCGTCATCCGTGACCTCGCCAACCAACAGGACGTCGCCCAGGACGGCGGTGTGCGTATCGCCGCCGACACCGAGGCGGGCTCGCTCACCGTCGAGCTGGTGCCCGAACCGGTACAGGGCGATCGGGTGGTCGACAACCAGGGCGCCCGGATCTTCCTGGACGAGGACGCCGCCGAGCTGCTCGGGGACGCGTCGGTGGACGCGACTGTCGACGACGAGGGCATCATCCAGTTCGGCTTCACCGAGAAGCAGTAGACCCGGCCCCTCAGCGCAGCGATCGTCCCCGCTGCGGTGGTGGCCCCTGCCCGGGGTGCCACCGCGGCGCCCCGTCGCCGGCCGGATGCGACAGCGTGGCGAGCACGTGGGCCAGGTGGTGCGAGGTGCTCCACGCCGCCCAGTTGGCGGTCGAGCCGGCCCCGGCGCCCCGGCGGGCCCGGCGCAGCAGCTCATGGTCACCCCAGGAGAAGGCCGCACCGGTGGTCGGCCAGTGCGGTGCCGACACCAGCGTGCGACACAGGTCGGCGAACCGGTCGTCGCCCCGGCCGCCGCGTCGCGCCCAGCGGTAGACCCACCAGCTGCCGTCGTCGGTGTAGCGCACGGTCGGCAACCGGTCGCCAGTGTCATCCGCGCCCGGCCCGGTCGGGTGGACGCCGTAGTCGCCATAGTCGACCCCGGCGTCGGCCAGCCGCCGCCACAGTTGCCAGTCCCAACGGTCCAGTTGGACAGGCTCGTCGGTGGGCAGACGGGACAGCGTCGGAGGCATACCGCCCGCCGCCACCGTCACCGACCGCCAGGCGTGTCGGCGTGCCCAGTCCAGCAGGTGGCGTACCCGGGGCTCGGCGGTCCGCACATCCGCCGGGCAGCAGACGTCCCCCGCGTCCACCAGCAGGTCGCACTCCTCCGGGGCGAGGCCGGTGAACCGCCAGATCCGTTCCACAGCCGTGGTGCTCGCGTCCGGCCCGGCCCGGTCCCGACCGGCCCGTAGCCGGATGAGCGCGCGTCGGCCGTACGCCCGCGCCGCCGCGCCGTGCGCGACCAGCCGGTGGTCGTTCTCGGAGAGCCCGATCACCGGCACCACCGGTACGCCCCAACGGGTCAGCTCCGCCTCGGGGATGTCGGGTAGTGCGCTGACGTCGACGGCGGGCAGCAGCCCGGACGGCATCCGGCGAATGGCGTCCATCGTGGACCTACCGATCGCGCCGATCTCCAGGATCGGGGCGACCAGTGCGGCGTACGCGGGATCGAGGTGGCTCAGGGCCTCAAGCTCGCCCCGTCGGTTGGCGAGGATGGGGCGGTAGACCGGTGCCGTCGCCCGGCCCCCGTGGGCGGGCACCATACTTCAATCTAGCCAGGCAGATGGACATGCCCCCAGGAATGTAAGCCGGAATTCGGCTGCTCGACTGTCGGTTCGGCGACTACCATCCACCGATGCCCACGCCGATGCACCGCTACCAATCCGACGAAGAGGACAGCGCGCGGTGGGGCGGGTTCCCGTTCCGCGACGGTGACATCGTGATCAGCACCCGCTCCAAGAGCGGCACCACGTGGATGCAGATGATCTGTGCGCTCCTGGTGCTCCGTACCCCGCAGTTGCCAGCGCCGCTGACAGAGCTCTCGCCGTGGCTGGACTGGTTGGGCGAGCCGCGGGCCACCGTGTACGACCGGCTGGCCGCCCAGCCACACCGGCGGTTCATCAAGACGCACACCCCGCTGGACGGGGTGCCGCTCGACCCTCGGGCGCACTACGTGGTGGTGGCCCGGCACCCGCTGGACATGGCGGTCTCCCTCTACCACCAGGGCGCGAACCTGGACCGGGCGCGCATCGCCGAGCTGACTGGCCGGCCCGTCCCGACCGGACCGCCCCCGCAGCGGCCCTCGGTAGGGGAGTGGTTGCCGAGCTGGGTCGACCGGGAGGCGGACCCCCGCGCCGAGCTGGATTCGCTGCCCGGAGTGCTGATGCACCTCAGCGACGCGTGGGCCCGCCGGCACGAGCCGAACGTCGAGCTTGTGCACTACGACGACCTGCTGGCCGATCTGGGCGGTGAGATGCGCCGGCTCGCCGACCGGTGGAAACTCCCGAGCCCGGGGCCGGAGTTGGTGGAGGCGGCCACCTTCGGTCGCATGCGGGAGCGGGCCGACCGGCTCGCACCGGACACGCTCGGCGTGCTGCGCGACCGGCAGGCGTTCTTTCGCCGTGGCGGCTCAGGTCACTGGCGCGATCTCCTGAACGAGGCCGGCCTCGTCCGCTACCGGCGACGGGTCGCGGCGCTGGCCCCACCCGACCTGCTCACCTGGCTGCACCGCTAGGTCACAAGAGCGCGCGGCGCCGCTCCGTGATCGGAACGTCGCCGCGCTCTGGCCGTCTCCCACCACCGCAGCCGTTCGGCGGTACGCCGGCGGGGACCTGGCTCGACCGGCCGTTCGCGCCGGTCCGCTCCTCGATCCCCGGTCCGTGCGGATCCAAACCCGCCCAGCGTCAGGAATTCCACCATTCGTGAGTCCCGGCGTGGCGCACCGCCGGACGGGGTAAGAGCATGGGCATGGAGCATTTCACTATCGCGACTGTCGCCGAGCAGAGCCCGGATTTCCGGCGCGTGCTGTGGACCGGTGAGCACACCCAGTTGGTCATCATGACCATCCCCGCCGATGGGGAGATCGGCGAGGAGGTGCACGAAGACATCGACCAGATCCTCACCTTCGTGAGTGGCGTCGGCGAGGCGCGGGTCGCCGGCGCGAAGCGGAAGGTCGTCGCAGGCGACCTGGTCGTGGTGCCAGCGGGCACCAAGCACAACTTCGTCAACACCGGTCCCAACCCGCTGGTGCTCTACACGGTGTACGGGCCGCCGGAGCACGCCGACAAGGCCGTGCACAAGACCAAGAAAGAGGCCGACGCGGCCGAGGCGGCGGGCGAGGACGAGCCACCGACCGAGTGATCCGTCCGGCCTGATCCGGGCCGATGCGGGTACCCCCGGCGGGTGGAGCAGCAGCCGCAGATCTCCGACTACGGGTTTCTGTCGGACTCTCGTTCGGGTGCCCTGGTCGGCAAGGACGGCTCGATCGACTGGTGGTGCCCGCACCGGTTCGACGGGTCGTCCGTGTTCGCGCGGTTGCTCGACCCGGGAGCCGGCCACTTCCGGCTGGCGCCGGTAGGGGTCGGCGGCCCGGGTCACCGGGTGGAGCGCGCGTACCTGCCGGACACGTTGGTGCTGCGGACGGTGCACCACACCCCGCACGGCAGCGTGGCGGTCACCGACGCGCTGGCCGCCGAGGTCGGCGCCCGCGCCCACGAGCTGGGCAAGAACTCACCCGCCGTGCTGATCCGGGTCGTTCAGGGGCTCTCCGGGCGGGTACGCATGGCGTTGGACTTCGCGCCCCGCCCGGAGTACGGCCTGCTCACGCCGTACCTGCACGAGCAGCCGGACGGTGGGGTGCTGGCCGGTGCCGGCCCGGTGGTGCTGATGTTGCGCGCCGGAGGCCTGCACCTGCGGGCGGGCACCGACCGGGTGACCCACGAGTTCGAGGTCTCCGCCGGTCAGGTGATCGGGATGGACCTCGCGTTCGGCGAGGCGTACGGCGACCCGCCGGCCCGGGTGGACCCGCTGACCAGCCTTGCCGAGACGACGCAGGCGTGGCGGGCGTTCCGGGAGACGCACACCTATTCCGGTCGCTACCCCGAACTCGTCACGCACAGCGCGACGGTCCTGACCGGTCTCACGTACGCCCGCAGTGGCGCTGTCGCCGCCGCGTTGACCTCGTCGTTGCCGGAACAGATCGGCGGCGACCGGAACTACGACTACCGCTACTCCTGGTTGCGGGACTTCTCGTTGACCATGCGCGCACTCTGGGTGGCGGCCTGCCCCGACGAGACGTCCCGGCTGTTCAACTGGGCGACCCGCTCGATCGGCCGGTTCGGCGACGAGCCCGTGCCGGTGCTCTTCGGGCTGGAGGGGGAGCGCGACATCTCCGAGCACCACTGCAACCACCTGCGCGGCTATCGCGACAGTCGACCCGTGCGGGTCGGCAACGACGCGTGGCGGCAGCGGCAGCTCGACGTGCCGGGTGAGGTGATGTCGGCGGTGTGGCGGCTGCGCGACTACCTGGGCACGCGGTTCGAGGACGAGCTTCGGGAGATGGTGCTCGGGCTGACCGAGCAGGTGGCCACGACGTGGCACCTGCCGGACCGGGGCATCTGGGAGACCCGCGACGAGGAGCGCCACTACGTCTCGTCCAAGGTGTCCTGCTGGTTGACCATGGACCGGGCGGTGGGGCTCGCCGACCGGCTCGGGGATCGGGCCGACCCCCGTCGGTGGGCGCGGGTACGCGACGAGATCCGCGACACAGTGCTGCGCGAGGGGTGGAACGACCGGATCGGGGCGTTCACCGGCGCGTTCGGATCGCCGGAGCTGGACGCCTCGGTGCTCGCCCTGCCGGTCACGCACTTCCTGCCGGCCACCGACCCGCGGATGCGCTCGACGATCGCGATGGTCGAGCGCGAGCTGGGCACCGAGGACGGCCTGCTGCGGCGCTGGACGACCGACCCGGCCGGATTCCTGCTGTGCTCGTTCTGGCTGGTGGAGTGCCTGGTGATGACGGGTGAGCCGAAGCGCGCCGAGGCGCTCTTCGAGCGGGTCGTCGGGTACTCCAACGACGTGGGACTGTTCAGCGAGCAGATCGACCTGACCACCGGCATGCAGATGGGCAACATGCCCCAGGCGCTCTCGCACATCGGGCTCATCAACGCGGCCTGGCGGATCACCGAGCCGGAGAGCTACTGATCGTTCGGCGTTTCCGTCAGGGCCGGAATCCTGCAACAGACCTGCAAGCGCCAGGCATTGACGCTGATGGTTGGACAGTCCTAGCCTCGATGGAGTGGGAAAGCCCTTTCCCAGGGCTGTTGATCCCGCTTCACCCCGCTTCGGATCCGGGCGTCCGACGGGGGCGCACACCGATCCCGTTCAACGCGGCACGCCGTGCGAACACGTCTCGGTACGGCCGCCGAGGGATCACCACCACATGCGTCAAGGAGGACACCTGTGCAGAAAAGACGACTCTCCGGCCGCCGACCACTCCTGCTGGCGGTGGGCGCCGGGGTGACCGCGGCAGCCCTCGCCGCCGGCATGACCTCGGCCTTCGCGGCCACCGTCTTCAGCGACGACTTCACCGACGGCGACACCTCCGGCTGGTCCAAGTCCGGCGGCACCTGGACCGTCGACGGCTCGGGCGTGCTCAACCAGTCCAACGCCGGTAGCGAGCTGGCCCGCCAGTTCGCCGGCCAGAGCAGCTGGACCAACTACTCCGTGCAGGCCCGGGTCAGGCCGACGAGCTTCGGCTCGTCCAGCGCCCTGGTCGGGCTCGCCGCCCGCTCCACCAGCAGCACCAAGATGTACCGGCTGGCCCTGCTCGGCTCCGGCCGGGCCGAACTCCAGGCCGTGAACGGAAGCTCCGTCACGGCGATCGGTTCCGCCGCGCTGGGCATCGGCACCGGCACCTGGTACACGCTGCGCATCGAGACCAGCGGCAGCACCATCCGCGGCTTCGTCAACGGCACCCAGATCGCGTCCGGCAGCAACAGCCTGGCCGGTGCGGGCCGGATCGGCCTGGTCACCGCGTACGCCAGTGGCGGCTTCGACGACGTGCTTGTCGACTCGTCCGGCGGCGGCACCCCGACCACCCCGCCACCGACGACCACCCCGCCACCGACGACCACCCCGCCACCCACCACGCCGCCGCCGACCACCACACCTCCGCCGGCTGGCTGGCCGACGCCCACCGGCAGTCAGAAGGTGGACGCCACGATCCCGGTCTCCGGCTCGTTCGACGGTGGGCTCAAGCGCTACTACGGCATCGGTGACGGCGGGCAGAGCGAGAGTCAGGACCCGATGTTCGAGCTGGCCGCCGGCGCCACCCTGCGCAACGTGATCATCGGTGCTCCGGCCGGCGACGGCGTGCACTGCGAGGGCAACTGCACTCTGATCAACGTCTGGTGGGAGGACGTCGGCGAGGACGCGGCGACCTTCCGCGGCGGCACCACGTACACGGTCGACGGCGGTGGGGCCCGCTCGGCCAGCGACAAGGTCTTCCAGCACAACGGCTCGGGCACCGTCTACATCAAGAACTTCCGGGTGGAGAACGCCGGCAAGCTCTACCGCGCCTGCGGCAACTGCTCCACGTCGTACCAGCGGCACGTGGTGATCGACAACGTCATCGTCCGGAACACCGACGCGATCGTCGGCATCAATACCAACTGGGGCGACACCGCCCGGTTCAGCCGGATCACCATCGTCGACGACCCGGACCGGGAGACCTCGATCTGCGTGAAGTACAAGGGCGTACCGAAGGGCAGCGAGCCGACCGAGATCGGCGAGGGCGCCGACGGCGTCAACTGCCTCTACTCGCCCTCGGACATCACCTACCAGTAGACCGGCACGACGGCGCCCCGCGCACCGCCCGGTCCGCGGGGCGCCGTCACCTCACCCCATCAGGGGTACGCCGGAGACGTCGACAGTGTCCGGATACTTCAGCCCGGCACCGGTGTTGAGCACCACCACCCGCTCACCGGCCCGGATCCACCCGCCCGCCCGCAGTTGCTTGGCCGCGGTGAGGCAGGCCGCCCCCTCCGGGCAGAGCAGCAGCCCCTCCCGGGCGGCGAAGTCCCGCAGATCGGCCAGGATGTCCGCGTCGTCGACGGCGACCGCCGTGCCGGAGGACTCCCGCAGCGCCGCCAGGATCAGCTCGTCGCCCAGCGGGGCCGGCACCGTGATGCCGAACGCCACGGTGTGCGCGTCCGTCCACGGTTGGGCCCGATCCTCGCCGGCGGCGAAGGCCCGCACGATCGGCGCGCAGCCGGTGGACTGCACCGCCACCAGCCGGGGCAGCTTGTCGCCGATCCAGCCCAGCTCGCGCAGCTCATGCAGCGCCTTGTGGATGCCGATCAGGCCCACCCCGCCGCCGGTCGGATAGATGATCACGTCCGGCGTCTGCCAGCCGAGCTGCTCGACGATCTCGTACCCCATCGTCTTCTTGCCCTCCAGCCGGTAGGGCTCGCGCAGCGTGCCGGCGTCGAAGATCGCCCCGTTCGACTCCGCGATCAGCTCGGCCACCCGCCGACCGGCGTCGCCGATCAACCCGTCGACCAGGCGCAGGTCGGCACCGGCGGCGACGCACTCGCGCCGACAGATGCTCGGCGCCTCCAGCGGCATGACGATCGTCGCGCCCATTCCGGCCCGCGCGGCGTACGTGGCCCAGGCCGACCCGGCGTTGCCGTTGGTGGGCATCGCGAGCCGCTCGACGCCCAGCTCGCGGGCCCGGCTCACCCCGACCGCCGCGCCCCGGGCCTTGAACGAGCCGGTCGGGATCAGCCCCTCGTCCTTGACCATCAGGTCCGCGATGCCGATCTCGGTGCCGTACGCCGGAGCCCGCAACAGCGGCGTCCAGCCCTCACCCAGCGTGGTGACGTGCCGAGGGTCGGCGACCGGCAGCAGCTCCCGGTAGCGCCACAGGTCGGCCGGGCGCAGCGGGAAGTGTTCCGGGGTGACCACGGTCGCCACAGCCGGCAGGTCGTAGCGGGCCAGCAGCGGCGACCCGCACTCGCAGAGATTCTGTAACCGGTCGGCGGCGTGTTCCTTGCCGCAGCGCGGGCAGTCCAGGTGAGTCAGGTACACGTCGCTCCTCGCCGTCACACCGCGTCGATGCTCAGCCAGTGCCGGCTGCGCCGCCCCGGCTGGTAGACCGAGTCCAGTCGCTTGGCGACCACGCCCGGCAGGCCCTGTTCCCGTCCGGCACGCAGGGCCTCGTCGCCCGCGCCCGGGAACCACGGCGGAGTCTGCCAGTGCGTACCGGACAAGACCAGCCCATCGAGCAGCTCCCGGCGTTGCGCGTACGGCACGTCGACGCTGCTCACGCCCTCCAACCAGAGCAGGTCGACGATCAGGTACTGGGCGCCGGCGGGGACCCGATTGCCGGCGGCCGGTCGAACCGGGCGGACCCGCCCGGCACCGTCGATGCGGACCAGCACACCGTCGAGCACCGCCTCGGTCGGTGCGAGTGCCTCGGCCATCGCACGCAGCCACGGATACCCGCCGGTGATCTCCTCGTCGGTCTCGGAGAGCAGCCGCAGTCGCCCGCCGGAGACGTACGCCATCGCCCGCACGCCGTCCCAGCGCAGCTCGTACCCCCAGGCGGCGAGGTCGCGGGGGAGCCGGGCGGCGGACGTGGCGTGCATCGGTCGGACCAGTTCCGGCATCGGCGTCCAGCCCGGCGGCGCGGGGTCGGTGCGGCGGACCATCCAGTCCCGTCCCCCGGTGGCGAAGAGGACGTAGCGGCCGGCGGTCCGCTCACCGGAGAGCGTCACGATCACCTCGTCGTCGCGCCACTTCTCGCAGCGGTAGGTGCCCCGGTCGTGAATGAGCATCCGGCCGCCACCGTACTCACCGGCGGGGATCTCACCGGCGAAGTCGAGGTACTCCATCGGGTGGTCCTCGGTGTGCACGGCGAGGTGGTTGTGACCCGGATCGCGGGGTAGACCGCGCGGGACCGCCCAGGACGCGAGCACCCCCTCGTGCTCCAGGCGCAGGTCCCAGTGCAGGCTGCGGGCGTGGTGCTGCTGGATGACGAAGCGGGCGGCGTCGGCGTCGGGGCCGGCCGGCGGCGGGCTCTCCGACGGCACCGGCTCGGGTGTGCGGGCCGCGTCCCGCCGTCGCCGGTACTCGTCCAGCCGGTCGGTCACACCCGCATTCTCCGGCACAGCGGACCGGTGCGCTGGACGCCGGAGTGTCCGGTTCGCTCGGCGGTCGGGGGCGCGGCGGGGTAGAACGGACCTCATGGACCTCACCGACCAGCCCACCGCCCTGCTCCCCGGTGACGTGCGGATGCCCCTGCTCGGCTTCGGCACCTGGCAGGCCACCGGCCAGGCCGGTTACGACGCCGTGCTGGCCGCGCTCGACACCGGCTACCGGCACCTCGACACCGCCACCGTGTACGGCAACGAGCGGGAGGTCGGCCGGGCGGTACGCGAGAGCGGGCTGCGTCGGGAGGACCTCTTCATCACCACCAAGCTCCCGCCGGACCGGGTGGGTCGGGAGCGCGCGACGCTGGAGGCCAGCCTTGAGGCGCTCGGCGTCGAGCACGTGGACCTCTGGCTGATCCACTGGCCGCCGTCGTCGCCGGGGGACAGCATCCCGCTCTGGCGCGAGATGCTCGCCGCCCGCGACGAGAACCTGGCCCGGGCGGTCGGGGTGAGCAACTACAGCACCGCGGAGATCGACGAGCTGATCCAGTCCACCGAGGAGAACCCGGCGGTCAACCAGATCCGGTGGAGCCCGTCGCTGTACGACCGGCAGCGGCACGCCGAGCACCGGGACCGGGGCGTGGTGCTGGAGGGCTACAGCCCGTTCAAGACCAGCGACCTCAGTGACCCGGTGCTGACCAGGATCGCCGGCGCGCACGGCGTCTCCCCGGCGCAGGTGGTGCTGCGGTGGCACATCGACCACGAGATCGTGGTGATCCCGAAGTCGGTGACCCCGGAGCGGATCACCGCGAACTTCGACGTCTTCCACTTCTCGCTCACGGCGGAGGAGATGCGCGACATCGACGCGCTCGGCGAGGTCTGAGTCGGCGGAATCCTTCAGTACGTGACCGGTAAATGAAGGGTATCGACATCGACGTACGTGACGGTATAGCGTCCCGTCATCACGTTCGTCGATCCATTCGTACCCGTCAGTCGCTGGAGGATCGCCATGGCCAGAACCCCGTCCATCCGTCTGCCCCGTCGTGGGGTGCTCGGCATCCCCGCCCTGGTGGTCGCCGCGCTGACCGTCGTCACCCGACCCGCCGCCGCGAGCGCCGCGCCGAAGGCCGAATGCCTCGCCGACCTGCTCCAGGACGCCTGATGGCGACGATCCCCTGGCTGGTGGACGTGCTGCGCGCCGCCGGGGTCCAGGTCGTGGTCGAGGGGGACTGGCTCAACCGGATGCGGCCCGGCTCGTTCGACCCGATCGGAGTGCTCTGGCACCACACCGCGTCGACCTCCAGCGCCAGCAACCCGCACCCGGCGCTCGGCATCTGCATCAACGGCCGGTCCGACCTGCCGGGCCCGCTGTGTCAGGCGCTGGTCGACTACAACGGTGTCTTCCACGTCATCTCCGCCGGCCGGTGCAACCATGCCGGGGCCAGCGGCGGCAGCGGGCCGATCCCCGCCGGGGACGGCAACACTCTGATGATCGGCTGGGAGATCGACTACAACGGCGTCAACCAGGAGATGACCGCCGCGCAGTACAACGCGTCGCTCGCCGCCACCGCCGCCGTGCTCACCCGGCTCGGCCGGGACAGCAGCTACGCCCGAGGCCACCGGGAGACCAGCACCTCCGGCAAGATCGACCCGTCCTTCATCGACCTGAACGTCATGCGCGCCGACGTGGCCGCGAAGATGTCCGGCGGGACCCCGCCGGCGTGGTCCTCCATCGTGGACAACACCACCGCCGGCCGTTTCAGCGCCAGCGCGAACTGGGGTGTGTCGACGTACTCGGCGCAGCGCTACGGTGCCGACTACCGGTACGCGGAGCCGGTCGCGGCCAGTGACGCCGCCTGGTACAAGTTCAACGTCCCGGCCACCGCCAACTACCGGGTCGACGCCTGGTGGCCGGCGACCTCCGGATACAACGGTGCCGCCCCGTACATCGTCGCCACGACCACCGGCAACCGGACGGTCGTCGTCGACCAGCGGGCCACCGGCGGGCAGTGGCGGTCCCTCGGCACGTTCACGCTGCCGGCCGGGGACGCCAACCGGGTGGCGGTGAGCCGGTGGAGCAACGCCACCGGTCTGATCGTCGCCGACGCCGTCCGCCTCACCCGCGTCTGACCCCGACGCCCGCCGCGGCTTGACCCGCCCGGCCCTGACTTGATCGACTCGACTTCCCGGAAGTCGGGGTGTCCCACGTGCGAGGATGCCCCGACTTCAAGGAACCCGAGCGGATCTCCTGAATGGTGGGGGCGCGACCGTACGGTCG
>NZ_JBNCKJ010000010.1:68354-73743 GCF_049841475.1 Micromonospora sp. DT15 | reverse complement strand
TGGGGGGGACCCCCGTGGGTGGCCCCCCCCCATTTCTCGCACCCCGTGGTTTATCCCTGTTGGGGGGGGGCGCCCCGTCCGGGCCCCCCCCCCACCGTCAGTTCACGAGCGGGAGCAGGTCGCCCCGTTGAGCGAGAAACTGGTCGGGGACGAGTAGGCCCCGCTCAGGGTGCCCTGGTAGCCGAAGCTGGCCGTGCCCCCCGGTGCGACCGACCCGTTGTGGCCGACGTTGCGGGCGGTCACCGATGACCCGCTCTGGCTCACCGTGGCGTTCCAGGCGTTGGTGACCGTCTGCCCGCCGGGCAGGCTGTAGTTCAGCGTCCAACCGTTGATCGCGCTGGACCCGGTGTTGGTGATCTGCACGTCGGCCGTGAAGCCGTTGTTCCACGAATTCGCCGTGTACTTCACCGCGCAGCTCGCGCCACCGCTCGGCGGCGGGGTCGTCGGGTTGGTGGGCGGCTGACCGCCACCGTTGACGTTGGCCGAGAACGAGGTCACCGCGAGGCCGACACCGCCCTGCCACGGCTCGAAGCCGGCCTGGATGCTGGTCAGGTACCAGGAGTTGGTGATCGCGCCCCGGTTACGGGTGTCGTTGATGAAGTCCAGCACACTGAAGTTCAGGCTGGAGATCGCCGAGGACGCGACGTAGGAGATGACGTTGTTGGAGCCGTTGCTGCCCCGCCAGACCTCCCAGGTCCGGCCGGCCAGGTTCGTGGTGCCCACGACCGAGCCGATGGGCTGGATCGGGCCCTGCCGGTTGAGCCAGATCATGATCTCCATCTGGTTCACCCCGTCCCGCTTGGGCGACGGGTCCAGCCAGATGTCGTACGACGCGTTGTAGGTGGCGCCGCTGACGTAGCGGTAGGAGATGCTGCTGGTGGCGCTGCTGATCTGGCTCACCTGGATCGGCAGGTTCGTGCCCGGGGAGCAGTTGGTGTAGTGACAACCAAAGAACACCGAGGGGTACGCCGTGGGCGCCCCGTTGGTGGGGCTGCTCCCGTTCAGCGTGGTGATCTCGAAGCCGTTGCTGGTGGCGTTGATGCACTGCTGGGCGGTGGTGCCCCAGCGGTTGTTCTGCACCACGTAGCGGCCCTGGATGACTGTCGAGCCGTACTGTTCGCAGATCTGGGTGTCGGCGGAGGCGCTCCCGCCGAGGGCCACGGCCACCAGTGAACTGGCGACCAGCAACCCGGCGGCGGCCAGGGCCCGAAGTTGACGTTTCATGACACTCCTCGACTCGGCGCGTGCCGGGCGCCGGATGTGGTGGGGTGGTGCGGGAGCGCTCCCACGCTCAACGACACATTTACATGTCTGAAACTGGTGCGCAACCGTCCGCGTCGAACTGGTGAATTGTGAGGATTGCCATGCCCCGCCGGACGGCTGCCGACGGACGGCCAGCCAAGCGGCTCGGGTCGCCGACGAGCGGCGGGGAGCGGACCGATTGGGCCTGGTGTGCGCCGATCGCTCCGAGTAGCGTGTTGCCTCCAACGCGTGCCGCTCCCCCTCCGGAGGCGTACACCACCATGGGTGGCTCCCCCCTGCGCATCCTCGTCGTCGGCGCGGGCATCGCCGGCCTGGCCGTAGCCCGGGCGCTGCGCCTGGCGGGCTTCCGGCCCGACGTCACCGACAAACTGCCACCGGGGGAGTCCACCGAGACCGGTCTCTACCTGCCCGGCAACGCCGCCCGCGCGCTGCACCGGCTCGACCTGCACGACCCGGTCCGGCCGGTCGGGCAGGTGATCCACCGGCAGCGGTTCTACGACGCCGCCGGCGCGCAACTCTGCGAGGTCGACCTCGACGCCCTCTGGGCCGGCGTCGGCGAGTGCCGGGCGCTGCCCCGGGCCGACCTGCACCGGGTGCTGCTCAGCGGTGCCGGCGGTGCCGTCCGGCACGGCGCCGAGGTCCGCACCCTGGAGCTGCTCCCGGGCGCGGTGGGCGTCACCTTCACCGACGGCACCACCACGGAGTACGACCTGGTCATCGGTGCCGACGGGCCACGCTCCTCGGTCCGCGCGCTGGCCGCGCTCGGTGGGCCGCCGCGCCCCGTCGGGCAGGTCGTCTACCGGGCCCTCCTGCGCGACGGCCCACCGGTCACCGAGTGGACCGCGCTGCTCGGCCAGCGCTCCGGGTTCCTGATGGTGCCGATCGGTGCCGGACGGCTGCACATCTATGCCGACGAGGCCGGCACCGAGGAGCCCGCCGACCCCCTCGCCCGGCTGCGGGACCTCTTCGCCGAGTACCGCGGCCCGGTGCCCGAGGTGCTGGCGGCCCTCGACGAGGTGCACGTCGGGATCACCGACGAGGTGGAGTTGGGTCGCTGGTACCGGGGGCGAGTCCTGCTGGTCGGCGACGCCGCGCACGCCACCGCGCCGACGCTGTCGCAGGGTGCGGCAATGGCCCTGGAGGACGCCGTGGTGCTGGCCGAGTCGCTGCGCGCCGCCAACAGCGTGGAGGCGGCCCTGGTGGCGTACGAGAGTCGTCGCCGTCCGCGTACCCGATGGGTGCGGGACCGGACCCGGGACCGCAACCGCACCAGGGACGTCCCGCCGGCGCTGCGCGACCCGTTGCTGCGCGGACGCGGCGACCGGATCTTCGGGGAGCACTACCGGCTCCTGCTCGGCCCGCTGTAGGCCCGTAGTAGATCGTGTCACGCCACCCCACGCGGCGCTGCGACCTGCCGGGGACTATCCTCCTTGCGGATGACGGCCCGCCGATAACCAGCGTGTGCCGAGCGGGACAACCGAGAACCGGAGGCCATTCGTGACCACCGTCGCACCCAAGCCGGTCGTGACCCGGCCCTGGCCGGTCCGGGAGCCGGTCAAGGGGTCGGCCATCGCGCGGCTGCTGCGAACCACGGACGCGAAGCAGATCGGGATCATGTACATGATCACCGCGTTCGTGTTCTTCATGATCGGTGGCCTGATGGCTCTGGTCATGCGTGCTGAGCTGGCGCGACCCGGGCTGCAGTTCCTGTCGCCCGAGCAGTACAACCAGCTCTTCACGATGCACGGCACGATCATGTTGCTGTTCTTCGCGACGCCGATCGTCTTCGCCTTCGCGAACTACATCGTGCCGATCCAGATCGGCGCGCCTGACGTCTCCTTCCCCCGGCTGAACAGCTTCGCCTACTGGCTGTACCTGTTCGGCGGAACGATGGCGACCGCCGGGTTCATCACCCCGGGTGGCGCCGCTGACTTCGGCTGGTTCGCGTACGCGCCTCTGAGCAGCGTCGAGCACTCGCCGGGCGTCGGCGCCAACATGTGGATCATGGGTCTGGCCATCTCCGGCCTGGGCACCATCCTCGGCGCCGTGAACATGATCACTACGGTGCTGACCCTGCGTGCGCCCGGCATGACCATGTTCCGGATGCCGATCTTCACGTGGAACATCCTGGTCACCAGCCTTCTGGTGATCCTGGTCTTCCCGCTGCTGGCCGCCGCGCTCTTCGCGCTCGCCGCGGACCGCATCCTCGGCGCGCACGTGTACGACCCGGCAACCGGTGGACCGATGCTCTGGCAGCACCTGTTCTGGTTCTTCGGGCACCCCGAGGTCTACATCGTGGCGTTGCCGTTCTTCGGCATCATCAGCGAGGTCATCCCGGTCTTCTCCCGCAAGCCGATCTTCGGCTACAAGGGTCTGGTCGCCGCGACCGTCGCGATCGCCGCGCTCTCCATGAGCGTCTGGGCGCACCACATGTTCGCCACCGGCCAGGTGTTGCTGCCGTTCTTCAGCTTCCTGAGCTACCTGATCGCCGTGCCGACCGGTATGAAGTTCTTCAACTGGATCGGCACCATGTGGCGGGGCCAGATCAGCTTCGAGACGCCCATGCTCTGGGCGGTCGGCTTCCTGGTCACCTTCCTCTTCGGTGGTCTCACCGGTGTGCTGCTGGCCAGCCCGCCGATCGACTTCCACGTGTCGGACTCGTACTTCGTGGTGGCGCACTTCCACTACGTGCTCTTCGGCACCATCGTGTTCGCGGTCTTCGCTGGCATCTACTTCTGGTTCCCGAAGATGTTCGGCCGGATGCTCGACGAGCGCCTGGGCAAGGTGCACTTCTGGCTCACCATGATCGGCTTCCACACCACGTTCCTGGTGCAGCACTGGCTCGGCAACGAGGGCATGCCCCGTCGGTACGCCGACTACCTGCCCAGCGACGGCTTCACCACGCTGAACACGATCTCCACGATCGGCGCGTTCATCACCGGTATCTCCACGCTGCCGTTCATCTACAACTGCTGGAAGTCGTACAAGACCGGCCCGGTGGTCGAGGTGAACGACCCCTGGGGTCACGGCAACTCGTTGGAGTGGGCGACCAGCAGCCCGCCGCCGCTGCGCAACTTCGACCGGATGCCGCGGATCCGCTCCGAGCGGCCGGCGTTCGACGCGAAGTTCCCGGAGTTGGCGGCCGGTGGCCAGAGCCTGGCCGGTCCGCCGGAGGGTGGCGCCAAGCCGCTCACCAGCGAGTCGGACGGCGGAGCCAGCTACCGCGAGGACACCGCGAGCGACGTCGACCGGCACTGACGCTCAAGCTCAGCAGTACGACGGGCGCCGCCCCCCGGGACACCGGGAGCGGCGCCCGTCGCCATTTCCAGTCACTGTCACTCCTACTGCTCGCCCTCGTTCCGGCCGCTCCCCCTCGCTCCCCAGGCCCGCTCGGCGTCGGCTCGGCTCTGCCCGGCCAGGCGTCGGTTCGCTCGGCCCGTTTCGGCTCGGCTCGGTCTGTTTCGGCCCGCCCTGGCCTTGGACCGGCTCGGTCCGGCCTGGCTCGGTCCGGCCTGGCGTCGGTTCGGTTCGGCCCGGTTCGGCCTGGCGTCGGCCCGGTTCGGCCTGGCGTCGGCCCGGTTCGGCCCGGCCCGGCCCGGTTCGGCCCGGTTCGGCCCGGCCCGGCCCGGTTCGGCCCGGCCCGGTTCGGCCCGGTTCGGCCCGGCCCGGCCTGGTTCGTTCCGGCCCGGCCTGGTTCGGCCCGGTGCAGCTTGGCCTGGCCTGGCCTGGCCTCGGCTCGGCTCGCCCGGCGTCGGCGCGTCGCCAAGGCAGGCAATGTCGCCATTAAGCGTGATGTCTGTGAGTCATCGTGATGACTCACAGACATCACGCTTAATGGCGTGTATGCCTGCCGGCTGTCGGGCGATACCGCGATCTGCAGTTATCCCGGCATGCCTGAGACTGACGGGGCCGATGTAGCTACGTCAGATATTGAGCGCCACGCCCCGCCTCGTGCCCGGCTGCCCTGCCCGGCCGCAGCGCTCGGCCCGCCCGGCAGGCAGTGTCTGGCCCGCCCGGCCGGCAGTGTCCGGCCTGCAGTGCGCGGCCCCGCCTGCAGTGCGCGGCCCCGCCTGCAGTGCGCGGCCCCGCCTGCAGTGCGCGGCCCCGCCTGCAGTGCGCGGCCCCG
>NZ_JBNCKJ010000010.1:0-68254 GCF_049841475.1 Micromonospora sp. DT15 | reverse complement strand
CCTGCACTGCGCGGCCCCGCCTGCACTGCGCGGCCCTGGCCCGCAGTGCGCGGCCCGGCCTGGGCTGCTGCCCGGGGCGTGCCCGGCTTTGATGGCCCTGTCCGGGCCCGGGCCGTTGGATTTGTGCCCGGGTGTCAGCGGGCGGCGAGGGTGAGGTCGGCCTCGGCGGGCGGCGGGGTGGCCGCTTCGGCGATGCGGCGGCGGCGCAACTCGATCGGGAGCACCACCAGGGTGACCAGTGCGCCGAGCGCCCCGGTCACCACGAAGCCCCACAGTGGCGCGCTGGCGTCGATCACCGCGCCGGCGAGCGGTGCGCCGATGGCGATGCCGACGGTGACCGCAGAGCCGTGCAGACCCATCGCTTCGCCGCGTACCTCGGCCGGCACCAGGCGGCTGACCGCGTCCGAGCCGGCCGCGATGGTCGGCGCGCAGAGCGCGCCGGCGGGGATCAGCGCCAGGCACAGCAGCCACCAGTGCGCACCGCCCAGCCCCACCGGAATGGTGCACAGGGCCAGTGCGGCGGTCAGTGCCAGCGGGGAGAACGAGCGGTGTACGGCCCCGTAGGCGAAACCGCCGGCCAGCGAGGCGACCGCCCAGATGGCCAGGACCACGCCGGTCCAGCCGACCTCGCCGCTGGCTCGCAGGACAGCGACCACCGCCACGTCGGTGCCCCCGAGCACCAGGGTCGCGGCCGCGCTGAGCGCCAGGATGGCGAGCAGTCGCGGGGTCAGCCACTCCCGGCGTGGCACCCGGCGTTGTGGGCCGGTGGGTTCGTTGGCCTCCCGGATCGGTGGGTTGACGACCCACAGGGCGATCCCGGCGGCGACGATGCCGCCGCCAACCAGATACATGGTGGTCTGCGCGGAGATCGCGGTGACCAGGGCCACCGCCAACGCTGGGCCGATCATGAAGGACAGCTCCACCGACATCGAGTCCAGTGCGTAGGCCTGGCGGCGTTGGTCCTCGGGTACCAGCGCGGCGATCGACTGACGGACCACGGAGAAGATGGGCAGGGCCAGGGAGCCGGCCACGAAGGCGGCCGGCAGGAGCACGGGGTACGCCAGGGACGGCGCGGTGGACCAGAAGATCGCCTCAGCGATCGCGGTGAGCACCAGGACCGGGCGCAGTCCACGCCGGTCCACGAGTCGGCCGAGCAGCGGCCCGCCGATCGCCGCGCCCACCGTGACCGCCGCGCCCACCAAGCCGGCCGCCCCATAGCCACGATCAAGATCGAGGACCACGTGGAAGGTGAGCGTCACCCCGGTCGCGGTGAGCGGGATGCGGGCGAGGACGGCAACCAGTAGCAGCGACCGCAGGCCGGGCAGGGCGAGCGCCCGCCGGTAAGGCTTCATGTTCACGTGGGTCCGTACCTCCGGCGACATCCTCGACCGGCGGCGGCCCCTTGGCCAACCAATTAGCGCCTCATGCGGCCCTGATCACAGGCTGGCCGTGCATGAGCACCCCGGCGCCCTCCATGGCGCGTAGGGCCACGTCGGTGGTCGCCGGGGCGACGGCGGCAGTCAACTCCAGCAGCACGGTGGTGGCGAAACCCTCGCGGGCGGCGTCCAGCGCGGTCGCCCGGACGCAGTGGTCAGTGGCTATGCCGACCACGTCGACCCGGTCCACGTCGCGCCGGCGCAGCCAGTCGGCCAGGCACTCGCCGTCCTCGGCATGGCCCTCGAAACCGGAGTACGCCGCCGCGTGCTCGCCCTTGTGGAAGATCGCCTCGACCTTCGCGGTGTTCAGTTCCGGGTGGAACTCCGAACCGCTGGTGCCGACCACGCAGTGCCGGGGCCAGGACTCCACGAAGTCCGGGGGATCGCCGAAGTGGGCACCCGGGTCGACGTGGTAGTCCTTGGTGGCGACCACGTGCGTCCACCGGTCCGGCTCGGCGGCGAGCAACCGGGAGATGCCGGCGGCCACCCCTGCGCCGCCGGCGACGGCCAGCGAGCCGCCCTCGCAGAAGTCGTTCTGCACGTCCACGATGATCAGCGCGTTGGCCATCGGGGGGTTTCCTCTCTCCGCACTGTCGGTCGGTGGTGCTCGGGGGATGGCTCAGCCAGCGGGTACGACGGTGACCGGCACGGCCGGGTCGCCGGCCGAGAGCTTCAGTCCCTCCCACGGGATGGAGATCAGGCACTCCCGCAGGTGCTCCCGTGACTCGTCGAGGGTGGGCAGCGTCACCGACTCGCCGGCGACCACGTACGACTGCTGGAGCAGGCGGTCGTTGGGCTGCCGGTCGGGAACGCCCTGCGGGACGATGACCTCCTCGGTGGCGGTGCCGGTCGGCTTGTGCCGGCGGACCGCTACCTTCCGACCGCCGATGGTGGCCTTGTGCTCGGATCGCTTCACGACCGGCCGGCCCTCGACCTCGACCAATTTGTAGACCAGCCCGGCGGTCGGTGCCCCGGAGCCGGTGACCACGGCGGTGCCGGCGCCGTACATGTCCACCGGTTCGGCGGCCAGCGCTGCGATCGCGTACTCGTCCAGGTCACCGGAAACGATGATCTTGGTCTCGGTGGCGCCCAGCGAGTCGAGCAACTCCCGGGACTGCTGAGCGATCACCGCGAGGTCGCCGGAGTCGATCCGTATCGCCCGCAGGTCCGGCCCGGCCACCGCGATGGCGTTGCGGATGCCCTGGCTGATGTCGTACGTGTCGACCAGCAGCGTGGTGTCCTTGCCCAGCGTGGCGACCTGCGAGGCGAACGCCGCCCGCTCGTCGTCGTGCAGCAGGGTGAACGCGTGCGCTGCCGTGCCCGCCGTCGGGATGCCGTAGCGCGCGCCGGCGGCGAGGTTGGACGTGAACCGGAACCCGGCCAGGTACGCGGACCGCGCCGCGGCCACCGCCGCCTCCTCGTGTGCCCGACGCGACCCCATCTCGATCAGCGTCCGGCCCCGCGCCGCGGTCACCATCCGGGCCGCCGCGGCGGCCACCGCGCAATCGTGGTTGAGCACGGACAGCGCCACCGTCTCCAGCACCACGCATTCGGCGAAGCCGCCGGAGACGGTGAGGATCGGTGAACCGGGGAAGAACAGCTCACCCTCGGCGTACCCGTCGATGTCGCCGGTGAAGCGGTAGTCGGTGAGCCACGCCGCCGCCGTCTCGTCGACCACCCCGGTCCGCAGCAGGAAATCGACCTCGGTGGGGTCGAACCGGAAGTCGCGGATCAGCTCGATCAGCCGGGCCGTCCCGGCGACCACGCCGTACCGGCGGCCGCTGGGCAGTCGGCGGCTGAACACCTCGAAGACGCACCGGCGGTCGGCGGTGCCGTCCTTCAGTGCCGCGCTGACCATGGTCAGCTCGTAGTGGTCGGTCAGGAGCGCGGGGCGGTGGTTGCTCACCGCCCCAGCCTAAGGTTCAGCTCGGGTCGCCGCCGTCGTGGCCCGGGATCGAGCGCAACGCCGCCCACAGTTCGGCCCGGGCGGTGACGCCGAGCTTGGCGTAGATCCGCTGGAGGTGGTTCTCCACTGTGCGCGCCGAGAGGTAGAGCCGTTCGGCGATGGCCCGGCTGGGAGCGCCGTGCGCGGCGAGGCGCGCCACCTGCCACTCCCGCTCGGTGAGCACTGGCGCTCCGGCCTGGAGCGCCGGCGTCCGGATCAGGTCACAGCGCCCGAGCAACCCGGCGAGGCGTTCCCGGGCGTCGTTGGCGGCGGTCGAGTGTTGCCGGCGCAGCCGCTGGACGGCCTGGGAGGTGGCCTCTGCGGCGTACACGGTCAACTCCAGGGCGGCGTAGTCGTCGGCGACCGCCAGCAGATCGGTGGGGGAGTCGGTCACCGCGGCGCGGGCGTGCCGGGCCAGCAGCGGCGGGAGCACCCCGTCGACCCGCTCCGAGAGCTCGGCGAGGCGCTGCGCGACGGTGCGGCGGCTGCCGTCGGAGCAGGTGGGGCCGACAGCCATGCCCGCCTGGTCGAGTCGGACGAGGTCGTGCAGGACATGCACCTCGTGCCCGGCGAAGCCGTCGGAGCGCAGCCGGTCCACCAGGTCACCGAGGTGTTTGACAGCGCCCGGCAGGTCGCCCGACGCGGCGAGCGACGCGCCCCGGGCCTGCTCCAGCCACGGGTAGAGCACCGCCATGCCCGGCGCGTGCGTGCGGTCGGCTTCGGCCATCGCCGCAACCGCCTGCGCGGCGTCACCGCGCAGCGCCGCCGCCTGGGCGCGTTCGGCCTGGGCCAGACCGGCGTAGACCCGGCTCGTGGCCAGCACCGCGCAGGCACCCAGCGAGGTCCGCATGGCCGCGTCGCTCTGCCCACGCAGCCGGGCCGCGTACGCCTGAAGGATGGCCAGGTAGCCGGTGCCGAGGCGGAAGTCGCCGGCTCCGGCGAGGTCGGCGAACTCGTCGGCCACGATCGCGTCGATCCCGGCCAGGTCGCCGGTGAGCATGAGCCGGGTGCCTCGGGCCAGTTCCAGGGCCAACTGGAGGTACGGCATGTCGGTGCGCCAGCTCGCCGCGGCCGAGTGCACCTGGGCGATCGCCGTACCGCTGCGGGTCAGCTCGCCCTGCGCGGCCTGGACGTACGCGATGGTGGAGCGGGCCAGCTCGCGGGCGGCGACGCCTGCCGCCGGACGGTCGAGCACCCGTCGGCTGAGCTGCACGGCGGTGGCCGTGTCCAGGCTGTGCAGGCGCATGATCGCCTCGAATGCGTGCACCCGGGACCGGTCGGCGGAGTCACTGAGCTGCTCGGCCCGGCTTGCGATCTCCTCCACCGTGGACTGCCGGCTCAGCCCCCAGTAGCTGACCATGCCGCGTACGGTCAGCCACCGGCAGAGCCGCCGCTCGTCGCCGGGCTTGGGGGTGACCGCGTCGAGGACGTCGATCGCCTCGTCGGGCCGGTCGGCGAACATCAGGATGGTGGCCAGCAGCTCCGCCGCGTCGTAGCCGCCGTCGGTGTGCAGCGCGGCCCGCGCCAGGCGGGTCGCCAGCGGCACGTCGTAGCGGGTGAACGCCTGCACCGCGGCGTCCAGCAGCAGAGCCGGATCCTGTGCGGTGCCCGAGTCGAGTCGCCAGACCGCCACCCGCAACAGGTCGTCGCGTCGGCGTTTGCCGACCTGCTCGAGCAACTCGGCGAGGTGTGCCTGAAGCCGGCGGGTGCGGCTGACCGGGCAGCGACGGCGCATCACCTCGCCGTAGAGCGGGTGTGCCAGCCGGACGTTGGTGCGCCGGTCGTGCTGGATGACGGTGATCAGCCCGCGTTCCTCGGCGGTCTCCACGTCCGACTGTTCGGCGGCCTGCCTCAGGAGGTGCAGGCCCAGTGGTTCGCCGAACGCGACCAGCTCGACGACCGCGCGGACGCCGTCGGTGAGTTTGCCGACCCGGGTGTCGATGAGGTCGGTCAGGTTGGGCGCCAGTTCCAGTCGCCCGGTCCACTTCCAGATTCCGTACGTGCGCTTCAACTCGGCGCTGCCGTTGGCGGCGTGTACCAGCTCGCGCAGCAGCAGCGGGTTGCCGGCCGACAGCCGGCCGAGCCGGTCGGCGGAGTTGGCGTCGACCGGGCCGCCCAGGATCGCCGCCAGTAGGTCGGTGGTCTCCTCCGGCGGCATCGGGGTCAGCTCGACGTGCTCGACCAGGTCGTCGGTCCAGAGCGCGCGGATCGGCAGCGGGATCTGCTCACCGTCGCGCAGGGTGCCGACCACTGTGGCGTTCTCGGCGCGGGCGACGAGATGCACGAGTGCGGCCGAGGGGGGATCGAGCAGGTGGGCGTCGTCGATGGCGAGCACGATCCGTCGGCCGGCCGCCTGCTGTTGCAGCACGTTGAGCGCCCAGCGCAGGATGCCGGCGGGGGAGAGGCCCTGCGGCTGCTCGGCGGGGAGGACCTGGACGAGCCCACCGAATGGCAGCGCCGCAGTGGTGGCGCTGGCGGCGATGGACCAGATCGCGAACCGGTCGGTGGGCAACGCGCCCACGCCCTCGCGCAGCAGGCGACTCTTGCCGATGCCAGCGCTGCCGCTGAAGAAGAGCCCGCGGCCGGCCTCGCCGGTCACGGCCTCCAGCAGACGGTTGAGCTCATCCGTGCGGCCGACGAACTCCCATCGACTCATTCGCGCAGCATATCGACCGGAATCCGTCCGCGCCCGTACCGTCACCGTGCGAAGTTGAGTAATCGCACAATTACCGCTGAGTATTCGAGGTGTTCCGCCCGGTCGTCGGCCCGCCCGTAGTCTTCCGACATCCGATTGACGTACGGGAAATTCCGCGACCGGATCTCCGGTCACCCGCAACGGGAGGCACCTGATGAAGCAGGGCCCTCTCCCCTCGGTCGATTCGCCGGACGACATGACCGGCCCAGCAGACCTACCGACCTGCGGCCCCCTCCCCACCCGGGTCGGCGTGTCCGGCGCCGCCCCGGATGAGCCGCTCGGTGTGGTCGCCGTTGGCCCGGCCGGTGCTGAGCGGCGTGCTGTGCTGGCCACCCTGCTCGAGCTCGACCCGGTCATGCTCACAGTGCCGGCGGGCAGCTGGTTGGTGATGCGCGACGCCAAGGTGCCCACCCGGGCGGCGTTCGTGCCCGGTTACCGGCAGCCGCACTCGTACGGCGCGGACCGGGACGCCGCCGGTCCGGCGTTGGCCCGCCCGCCCCGGCGTGTCGAGCTGAGCGTGCCCCAGCCGCTGCTGCGGCACTTCACCCTGGTCGACGTTCCGGACACCGCCACCCTCGGTGTGTCCGGCACCCGGGTGCTGCTCGAAGCGGTGGGCCGGGCCGGCGCGTTGCTCTTCGTGATCGCCGCCGACCAGGCCTTCACCGCCGCCGAGTTGAACCTGCTCGCCGAAGTCGCCCCGACCTCGGTGGAGGTCGTCTTCGCGGTCACCCCGGGCGCGGCGGGGTGGGCTCCGCTGGCCGACGGCACGGCGACTACGGAGGGCGCGGGGGCGTCCGTCCCGCCGGTCGGGGATGCGGAGACCGAGGTGGATGCGGTCGCGGTCACTGTGGAGGCGCATCGGGCGGCGCTCCTGGCCGCGGTGCCGGCGCTGGCCGGCGCGCGGTGGTTCCCGGTCGACGGCGCCGACACTGCCGCCGACCTGCGGCGGGCGCTGGTGGGTTGGGCGTCGCGTGAGGGGTTGCAGCGGGCCAGCGTCGACCCACCGATCCTGCCGGGCCAGCAGGGCCGCGTGGCCGTGGCCGCCGATCCGGGTGACTGGTCCGAGCGGCTCGACCGCCATGCCCGCTCGTGTGCTCAGCGGATCCGCCAGCACCTCGCCCTGGAGTTGGCGAACATCCACCTTCGGGCCGTTCAGGAGATCGTGTTCGGAGTCGGCCTTGCCGGCCTACCCGATCTCCTCGACCGTGAGATGGCGGCGTTGTCGTTGTTGGCGACCGCGCAGTGCGACCAGGCGGTGCGCGGCATCATGACCGACGTCGCGTCCCAGGTGCTCGGCGCGCCGCCGGCCGAAGGCGTGCGCCGCCGGATCGCCACCGCTGTGCAGTACGGCCTGGCCGATCACCGGCCCGGCCACGAATTGGACAAGGTGCTGTTGATCACCAGCACGGCGGGCGTGGCCGAGTTGACCGGCCTGGAGGCGATCGACGCCGCCGCCAGCTATCCGATGGCGTCCCGGGACGAGGTGCTCCCGCCCATTGCGGTGGCGCTCTCCGGCGGGTGCTGGCAGCAGTGGCGTACGCCGGGCAACGGCGACCACAGCGCGGCGCGAGCCTGGTCCCAGCGGGCGGTGCGCGAGGTCGAGTTGGGGTTGTCCAGGGAGATCTCCCGACGGTTCGAGGTGATCCGCCTCTCGCTGGGCGTGGTGCTCTCCGATGCAGTCGATCACGGCATTCTGCTCGCCTGACGGCGCGCCCACCGGTTGGTCCGGGTCCGGGCCGGACCCCGCCGCCGATGGCGTCCGGGGCGGGTCGGGAGGGCCCGGGGTGGGTGATCCGCGCCGGTCCGGCGTTCCGGTTCCTCGGTTCCGGGAAACCGGTGGCACGATGGGGGGCATGGCGGCTCCGCAGGTTGCACCGGTCGAGACGCCGGACACTGACGAGGTGCCGGCGTCCGACCGGCAGTGGGTGACGATCGTGTGGGACGACCCGGTCAATCTGATGACGTACGTGACCTGGGTCTTCCAGAAGCTTTTCGGCTACAGCCGGGAGAGGGCCGAACAGCTGATGCTGGACGTGCACCACAAGGGTCGTGCCGTGGTCTCCACCGGTGCCCGCGAACGGATGGAGCACGACGCGTCGCAGCTGCACGCGTACGGGCTGTGGGCGACGGTGGACAGATCATGAGCATGTTCCATCGCCAGGCCGGTCACTACGTCGCCGTCTTCGCCGTCGACGAGGTGCGAGTGCTGCGCAAGGTCGCCTCCGAGGTGGTGGGTCTGCTCACCGACGGCTTCGACCACACCGACCCGGTGGTCGGTCGGCTCTTTCCGGCGGTCTACCCGCAGGACGCTCCGGGCACCGCCGAGTTTCGCCGCTACACCGAGGGCGACCTGAAGACCGCGAAGATCGATCAGGCGGGGGCGATCCTGGCCGCGTTGCCGGACGAGGCCGGCGGCGAGGTGCGGCTGGACGCCGAGGCCGCCGAGGCGTGGTTGCGGGCGCTGAACGACGCACGGCTCGCGATGGGCGTCCGCCTGGAGATCAAGGACGGCACAGATCTGGGCGAGGAGCTGGACGACGCTGTCGCTGAGGACCCGGGTTCCAGCCGGGTGTTCCAGCTTTCGGTCTACGCCTATCTCGGGTATCTACAGGAGTCGCTGCTCAACGCCTTGATCGACTAAGGGTGACCGGCACCACTTCGACCTGTGCCCGGCAGGCGTTAGGCTGGTGCACGTGCTGAGCATCGACCGGTCGATCATTGACGCGATCGTCGCCCACGCGCGCCGGGATCACCCTGACGAGGCGTGCGGCGTGGTCGCCGGTCCCGTCGGCAGCGACACCCCGACCCGGCACATCCCGATGGACAACGCGGCGCGGTCGATGACCTTCTACGAGTTCGACTCGATGGAGCATCTGCGCGTGTGGCGGGAGATGGACGACCGGGACGAGGAGCCCGTCGTCATCTACCACTCGCACACCGCCACCGAGGCGTACCCGTCGCGGACGGACGTCGCCTTCGCCGGTGAGCCGGGGGCGCACTACCTGCTCGTCTCGACCCGTGAGCCCGACTCGGAGGAGATCCGGTCGTTCCGGATCGTCGACGGCGTGATCACCGAGGAGCCGGTCCGTGTCGTGGAGGCCGGTGTCGACCCGCACGCCGTCCAGTCCTACATGTTCGGGCAGAGCCCGGCGACGGTCGATTACGAGTGTTCCGGCCGCTGACCTGTCAGCGCCGCAGCCATCTCGTCCCGTCACCGTAGGCACACCCGATCGAGGAGTTCCCCATCATGGCTATTGAGGTTCGCATCCCCACCATCCTGCGCAGCTACACCGGCGGCGCCAAGGTCGTCGACGGCACCGGCGACACGCTCGCCGATCTGCTCACCGACCTGGATTCCCGGCACGGCGGTCTGCGCGGCCGGCTGATCACCGACGCGGGCACGCTGCACCGCTTCGTCAACGTCTACGTCAACGACGAGGACGTCCGCTTCCTCGGTGCGCTCGACGCGAAGCTCTCCGACGGCGACAGCGTCACCATCCTGCCGGCGGTGGCCGGCGGTGCGTTCGGCTTCGCTGCGGCAGCGGCGATCAGCTCGCACAGCGCCGCGGCAGCGGCGATCAGCTCGCACAGCATCAGCTCGCAGGGTGCCGTCGACGTGGTGGCCCGCGACGCCGTCGCGGCTCGCTGAGGTCGGCCGCCATGGCGCGGTACGACAGCCTGCTCGACGCCTGCGGGGGTACGCCGCTGGTCGGCCTGCCCCGACTGTCCCCGACGGCGCCCGAGGGGGCCCCTCCGGTGCGGCTCTGGGCCAAGCTGGAGGACCGCAACCCCACCGGCAGCATCAAGGACCGCGCGGCGCTGTTCATGGTCCGGGCGGCGGAGGAGGCTGGCCGGCTCCGCACTGGTGACACCATCCTCGAGCCGACGAGCGGCAACACCGGCATCTCGTTGGCCATGGTGGCGAAGATGCGCGGCTACCGGCTGGTCTGCGTGATGCCGGAGAACGTCTCCACCGAGCGGGTGCAGCTGCTCCGGATGTACGGGGCCGAGATCATCTTCTCGCCGGCGGCGGGTGGTTCCAACCAGGCGGTCGCCACGGCGAAGCAGATCGCCGTCGAGCACCCCGACTGGGTGATGCTCTACCAGTACGGCAACGAGGCGAACGCGCGGGCGCACTACGAGACGACCGGGCCGGAGCTGCTGCACGACCTGCCCAGCATCACGCACTTCGTGGCCGGGCTGGGCACCACCGGCACCCTGATGGGCACCGGGCGTTATCTGCGGGAAAAGGTCGAGGGCATTCAGATCGTGGCTGCCGAGCCGCGCTACGGCGAGTTGGTCTACGGGCTGCGCAACATCGACGAGGGGTACGTTCCGGAGCTCTACGACGCCTCGGTGCTCTCCCGGCGGTTCTCGGTCGGCACCCGGGACGCGGTGCTGCGCACCCGCCAGCTGGTGGAGGTGGAGGGCATCTTCGCCGGTTTCTCCACCGGTGCGATCCTGCACGCCGCGCTGGCGGTGGCGCACGAGGCGGTGCGCGACGGCCGGCGGGCCGATGTGGCCTTCGTGGTCTGCGACGGTGGATGGAAGTACCTGTCCACCGGCGCGTACGGCGGCACCCTCGCCGACGCCGAGGACGCCCTGGAGGGGCAGCTCTGGGCCTGACCGATCTGGTCTGCCGACTACGGGCCGTCGACATTCGTCGACGGCCCGTCCGCGTTGTGATGTACCGCGAGCAGGTGTCACGTTCGTGACAACTTCCGTTGGATGATTCTTGCTGCCGGGTGCGCCAGCGTAGGCTGCGCAGCGTGGCGTACGCGTCGGTAGAGATCATGGCTGGGACTATCGCCGGCGCAACTGCTACTGACAGTGACAGCGAGACCACTCGATGCGACTGACTGTTCTGGGGAGCGCCGGCAGTTTCCCTGGCCCCGAGTCGCCCTGCTCGGCCTACCTCGTCGAGGCCGACGGTTTCCGGCTCCTGGTCGACTTCGGCTCGGGGTCGCTGTCCAGCCTCCAGCGGTACGCGGGGTTGCACGCCCCGGACGCCATCCTGCTGACCCACCTGCACTGTGATCACATGTTCGACGCCGTGCTCTACGTGGTGGTGCGCCGGTACGCCCCGGACGGCCCCTACCCGGCGCTGCCGGTGTACGCGCCCGCCGGCGCGCCGGACCGACTCAGCGCCGCCTACGGGGACGACGGTTCGGTGGAGGACGTGTACCAGTTCTACGCGCTTCAGCCGGGCACCTTCCCGATCGGCCCGTTCGCCGTCACCGTCGACCGGGTCAACCACCCCGTCGAGACGTACGGTGTGCGGCTGGAGCACGACGGCCGTTCGCTGTGCTACTCGTCGGACACCGCGCCCTGTGAGGCGCTGCTGCGGCTGGCCCAGAACGCCGACGTGTTCCTCTGCGAGGCCAGTTACCTCGACGGCGTGGACAATCCGCCGGATCTGCACCTGACCGGCCGGGAGGCCGGCGAGGCGGCGACCAAGGCCGCTGTGGGTCGACTGCTGCTCACCCACCTGGTGCCCGCCTGGGGCAGCGAGGCGCACACGTTGGAGTCGGCCGCCGCCGCGTACAGCGGGCCGCTCGAGGTGGTCCGGCCGGGCGCCAGCTACGACATCTGACGCACCGGGTCCCGGGCGCGGGCCGAGGAGTTCGGCTGGCCGGCCGCGGTCGCCGGGTTCCTCGGTGTGCACGACGCGGACGTTCTCCTGGGCACCGCGAGCGGGGTGGATCGCCGCACCGCATAGGGTGCAGGCATGGCGCGACCTGACGGGCGAGGGCCCTCTCAACTCCGACCGGTGACCCTGACCCGAGGCTGGAGCACCCATCCGGAGGGCTCGGTGCTCGTCGAGTTCGGCGGCACCCGGGTGCTCTGCACGGCGAGCGTCACCGAGGGGGTGCCTCGCTGGCGCAAGGGCTCCGGGCTCGGTTGGGTGACCGCTGAGTACGCGATGCTGCCCCGGGCCACCAACACCCGCTCCGACCGGGAAAGCGTCAAGGGCCGGGTCGGTGGCCGTACCCATGAGATCTCCCGGTTGATCGGCCGTAGTCTGCGGGCCAGCATCGACCTCAAGGCGCTCGGCGAGAACTCGATAGTGCTCGACTGCGACGTGCTCCAGGCCGACGGCGGCACCCGCACGGCCGCGATCACCGGCGCGTACGTCGCGTTGCACGACGCGGTGGGCTGGCTCGCCGCCCGCAAGTCGTTGGCCGGTAAGCCGGAGAAGGTGATGCACCGCTCGGTGGCCGCGGTCAGCGTGGGGATCATCGCCGGGGAGGCCCGGCTCGATCTCTGCTACGAGGAGGACGTCGCCGCCGAGGTGGACATGAACGTGGTGTGCACCGGCGCTGGCGACTTCGTCGAGGTGCAGGGCACCGGCGAGGCGGGCGTGTTCGCCCGCGACCAGCTCGACGCCCTGCTCGACCTGGCCGTCGCCGGCTGCGCCGAGTTGGCCGAAGCCCAGCGGAAGGCACTGGCATGAACAAGGTCCTGCTCGCCACCCGTAACCGTAAGAAGCTGGTCGAGCTTCAGCGGATCCTGGACGGCGCGCTCGGCGCGCACCGGATCGCCCTGCTCGGGCTGGACGACATCGAGCAGTACGCGGAGCTGCCGGAGACCGGCCTGACCTTCGGCGAGAACGCGCTGATCAAGGCGCGGGAGGGCTGCCGGCAGAGTGGCCTGCCGACCATCGCCGACGACTCCGGGCTCGCTGTCGACGCGCTCAACGGGATGCCGGGTGTGTTCAGCGCCCGCTGGTCCGGCAAGCACGGCGACGACCGGGCCAACCTTCAGCTGGTGCTGGACCAGATCGGCGACGTGCCCGACGAGCAGCGGGCCGCCTCGTTCGTCTGCACCGTCGCGTTGGTGTTGCCGGGCGGCAAGGAGCATCTCGTCGACGGCCGGCAGTCCGGTCGGGTGTTGCGCGCGCCGCGCGGTGACGGTGGGTTCGGCTACGACCCGATCTTCCTGGGCGACGGGCAGGACCGGACCAACGCCGAGCTGACCCCGGCGGAGAAGGACGCGATCAGTCACCGGGGCAAGGCGTTGCGCGAGCTGGCCAAGCTGGTCGCCAAGGTGCTGCCGCCCGCCGCCTGACCCGCGGCGGACGACAGCGACCCGCCGGAGATCAGCCCAGCGGGCCGACCTCCCGTTCGATGGCGGCGCGCAACTCCGGCCCGGCGACGACGGCACGGGCCGCCTCCATCACCGGGGCGAGGAACACGTCCGGGCCGGGCTGGCCGGCTGCCGTACCGAGCGCGGCGACGGCCGCCCGGCCGGCCGGGGACGGCTCCAGTGGGGCGCGCAGTTGGAGGCCGCGTACGCCGGCCAGCAGCTCCACCGCGAGCAGGCTGGTCAGGTTGTCCAGGACGGTGCGCAGCTTCTTCGCGGCGGCCCAGCCCATCGAGACGTGGTCCTCCTGCATTCCGCTGGTGGGCAGCGAGTCCACCGAGGCGGGGGCGGCCAGTCGACGGTTCTCGGCGACGATCCCCGCCGCCGTGTACTGGGCGATCATCAGCCCGGAGTTGACCCCGGCGTCGGGGGAGAGGAACGCCGGCAGTTCCCGGGAGCGGGTCACGTCGAGCAGCCGGTCGACCCGCCGCTCGGCGATCGCGCCCACCTCGGCGGCGGCGATGGCGAGGAAGTCCGCGGCGAAGCCGAGCGGTGCGCCGTGGAAGTTCCCGGTCGACTCGACCCGGCCGTCCGGCAGCACCACCGGGTTGTCCACAACGGACACCAGCTCCCGGCCGGCGACGGTGCGGACGAAGTCCAGGGTGTCGCGGGCCGCGCCGGCCACCTGCGGCGCGCAGCGCATCGAGTACGCGTCCTGCACCGCGTGCGCCAGGTCGTCGCGGTGCGAGTCCATCACCCGGGAGTCCTGCAACAGGCGGTGGATGTTCGCCGCCGACGTCGCCTGACCGGGGTGTGGGCGGATCGCGTGCAGCTCGGGCAGGAACGGCCGCTCCGAGCCGAGCATCGCCTCGATGGCCAGCGCGGCCGTCACGTCGGCCATGGCGAACAGGTGCTCCGCGTCGTGGATGGCCAGCAGCAGCATGCCGAGCATGCCGTCGGTGCCGTTGATCAGCGCCAGCCCCTCCTTGGCGGCCAGCTCGATCGGCTTGAGCCCGGCGGCGGTCAACGCGTCGGCGGCGTCCTGCCGTTCACCGGCCGGGCCGAGCACCCAGCCCTCGCCGAGCAGTACCAGCGCGCAGTGCGCCAGCGGCGCCAGGTCACCGGAGGCGCCCAGCGAGCCGTGCTCCGGGACCCACGGGGTGATGTCGTGGTTGAGCAGGTCCACCAGGGCTTCCGCGACCAGCGGCCGGACCCCGGAGCGGCCCAGGGCGAGGGACCGGACGCGCAGCAGCATCATGGCCCGAACCACCTCGCGCGGCATGGGGGCGCCCACCCCGGCGGCGTGCGAGCGGATCAGCGCGTGTTGCAGCTCGGCCCGCCGCTCCGGCGCGACGAAGGTGTTAGCCAACGCGCCGAACCCGGTGGAGACCCCGTAGACGGGACGGCCCGACGACTCGATGCCGTCCACGATGGCCCGGCTGGTCGCCATCGCGTCGATGGTGGCCGGGGCGAGGACGACGGTGGCGGTGCCGCGGGCCACCGCGAGCACGTCGTCGGCCGAGACTCCCGTGGGCTGGATGGTCACGTGCGTCATTGCGGAACTCCGTTGCGTATTACCTGGCGGATCAGGGGGACACCGGGCCGGTAGGCCAGGTGCAGGTGTGACGGCGCGTCGAGGACGACGAGGTCGGCCCGCGCGCCGGGGGTGAGGACACCGATGTCGTCGCGGCGCAGCGCCCGTGCGCCACCGGCGGTGGCGGCCCAGACCGCCTCCGCCGGGGTCATCCGCATCTCGCGGACCGCGAGGGCCACGCAGAACGGCATCGACGAGGTGTACGACGAGCCGGGGTTGCAGTCCGTCGCCAGCGCCACCGTGACACCGGCGTCGAGCAGCCGGCGGGCATCCGGGTAGGGCGAGCGGGTGGAGAACTCCGCGCCGGGCAGCAGGGTCGCCACGGTGCGGGTGCCCGACCCGTCGCTGTGGGCCGTGTCAGCCAGCGCGGCCACGTCGGCGTCGCTCAGGTGGGTGCAGTGGTCGACGCTGGCCGCGTCCAGCTCCACACCCAGTTGCACCCCGGGGCCGGGGCCGAGCTGGTTGGCGTGCAGCCGTACGCCCAGGCCGGCGGCCTGACCGCAGGCCAGGATGGCGCGGGCGTGGTCCACGTCGAAGGCACCCCGCTCGCAGAACACGTCGATCCACTTCGCGTACGGAGCGGCGGCGGCCAGCATCGGCCCGCAGACCAACCCCACGTAGTCGTCGGGGCGGTCGGCGTACTCGGCGGGCACCACGTGCGCGCCCAGGAAGGTGGTCTCGGTGCTGGTCTCGGCGGCGATCCGCAGCGAGCGGGCCTCGTCGACGACGGTCAGGCCGTACCCACTCTTGATCTCCATGGTCGTGGTGCCCTGGCGCAGCGCCTCCCCGCGCAGCCGGCGCACCGTGGCACGCAGTTCCTCGTCGGTGGCGGCCCGGGTGGCACCGACTGTGGTCCGGATGCCGCCGCCGGTGTAGGGCTGACCGGCCATCCGGGCGGCGAACTCGGGGGCCCGGTCCCCGGCGAAGACCAGGTGGGCGTGGCTGTCCACGAAACCGGGCAGCACGGCGGCACCACCGGCGTCGACGTGATGGTCGGCGGCCGGCGCGTATGCGGACGGCCCGACCCAGACCACCCGACCCGCCTCGACCAGCACGGCGGCGTCGCGGCGGATGCCGAGCGGGCCCTCGCCGGCGCCGTTGGTGACCAGTTCCCCGATGTTGTCGACGAGCAGGCTGCCGCTCATGCGGGCGTCACCGCCTCGATCGCGGACGACAGTTCGGCCGGCACGTCGACGGTCAGGTGCCGGCCCTCGGCCACCACCACCCGGCCGTCCACCACCACCTGCTCGACCTCCGCCGCGCCGGCGGCGAAGAACGCGCCCACCGGTGGCACCCCGGCGGTGCGGGCGCTGTCCAGGCGTACCGTCACCAGGTCGGCGCGGGTGCCCACCGCGATCCTTCCGGCGTCGGCCCAGCCCAGCGCGGCGTGCCCGGCGAGGCTGGCCGCGTTCAGCAGGTCGAGCGGCGCGAAGTGGCCGCGCCGGCGGGTCCGCAGCCGCTCGTCCAGCTCGACCGCCCGAGCCTCCTCGAACAGGTCGATCACGGCGTGACTGTCGCTGCCGAGGCTCAACCGGATGCCGGCGTCGGCCATCAGCCGGGCCGGGCCGATGCCGTCGGCGAGGTCCCGCTCGGTGGTCGGGCAGAGGCACACCCCGGTCAGGCTGTCGGCGAGCAGGGACAGGTCCGCGCTGGTGGGGTGGGTGGCGTGGACGGCGGTGGTGTGCGGCCCGAGCACCCCGTGCTCGGCGAGCAGCGCGGTGGGCGAGTGCCCGTGCACGGCCCGGCACTCGTCGTTCTCGGCGGGCTGTTCGGAGAGGTGCACGTGCAGCGGCGCCTGCCGCTCCCGGGCCCAGTCGGCGACAGTGCGCAACTGATCGGCCGGGACGGCCCGCACCGAGTGCACGGCCGCGCCGACCCGGACGTGCGGGTCCGTCGGTTGGAACGCCGCGGCCCGCTCGGCCCAGCGGCCCGCGTCACCGTCGCCGAAGCGACGTTGCGGCCCGGCGAGGGGCTGACCGTCCACGCTGGAGGTCAGGTAGCAGGCGTCCAGCAGTGTGAGCCGGATCCCGGCGTGCGCGGCGGCCTCCACCAGCGCCGCGCCCATCGCGTTCGGGTCGTCGTAGGCGCCGCCGTCCGGTCGGTGGTGCAGGTAGTGGAACTCGCCCACGCAGGTGATCCCGGCGAGCGCCATCTCGGCGTAGACGGCCCTTGCCAGCGCGAGGTAGGTGTCCGGGTCCAGCCGGTCCGCGACGGCGTACATCTGGTCCCGCCAGGTCCAGAAGTCACCCCGGCCGCCGTGGGTACGCCCGCGTAGCGCCCGGTGGAAGGCGTGCGAGTGCACGTTGGACAGGCCCGGCAGGGTGAGGCCGGGCAGTGGCACCGCGTCGGCGTGCACCTCGACCCCGGCCTCCGGTCCGTGTGCTCCCAGCAGCGGCGTCACCGCGGTGATCCGGCCGTCCTCGACCTCGATCAGCACGTCGGGGGTGGGTTCGGCGTGCTCGGGCAGCCAGGCGTACTCGGCGAGCCAGCGGTTCGGTGTCACCGGCATGTCAGCTCCTCCAGCACCCGGGCCAGCGCCCGTACCCCGGCGGCGCAGTCGTCGTCGGTGGCGGCCTCGGCGGGGGAGTGCGAGACACCGGTCGGGTTGCGTACGAAGAGCATCGCGGTGGGCAGGTACGCGGCGAGCACCCCGGCGTCGTGCCCCGCCCCGGTGGGCAGCACCGGCGCGTCGAGCAGCGTGGCGAGGCGTTTGGCAAGCCCGCCGTCGAAGGCGACCACCGCTGTGGCCGACTCCTCGGTGACGGTCACCGTCGTACCGTCACGGCGGGCCCTCTCGGCGAGCTTGCCGCGTACCGCGTCGACCAGCCCGGCGAGCGTTTCCGGGTCGGCGGCCCGGGCGTCCAGCCAGCCGGTCACCTTCGACGGGATCGCGTTTGTGGCGTTGGGTTCGACGGCGACCCGGCCCACAGTGGCGTGCGCGCCGCGCAGCCGGGCCTCCTTGTTGGCCGCCAGCACCGTGAACGCGTAGGTCAGCATCGGGTCGCGGCGGTCGGCCATCCGGGTCGTACCCGCGTGGTTGCCCTCGCCGACGACGTCGAAGCGCCACCGGCCGTGCGGCCAGATCGCACTGGCCACCGCTACCGGCGCGTCAGTGTCGACGAGCGCGCGGCCCTGCTCGACGTGCAACTCGACGAACGCCCCGAACCGGCCCAGCAGCTCCGGGCGGGCGCCCGCCGGCCGGTCGCCGAGCGCCTCGGCGAAGCTCACCCCGGCCGCGTCGCGCAGGCCGGCCGCGCGCTCGGGCGCCAGCGCCCCGGTGAGCAGCCGAGACCCCAGACACGGTACGCCGAAACGCGCCCCCTCCTCCTCGACGAAGGCACCCAGCACCAGCGGCCGGTCCGGGGTGACCCCGGCGGCGCGTAGCTCGTCCACGGCGAGGAACGCGCTCACGATGCCGAGTGGCCCGTCGTACGCCCCGCCGTGCGGCACCGAGTCGAAGTGGCTGCCGGTGAGCACCGCGTCGGACGCCTCCGGGTCACCCCAGTGGGCGAAGAGGTTGCCGTTGCCGTCCTCGGTGACCGGCATGGCACGGTGCTCGGCCTGCGCCCGGAACCAGGCGCGCAGCTCCCGCTCCGGCTCGGTCAGCGCGTACCGCAGATAGCCGCCGCTGTCGGAGTCCCGCCCGACCGGCGCGATCTCGTCCCACAGCGCCCGGAACCGGGCGGAAAGGTCGTCGCTCACGCGGGGTCGCCCTCCGTCATCGGCACCCGGACCCCGGTGCGGTCGGCTACCTCGCGGGCGCTCTCGTAGCCGGCGTCGACGTGCCGGATGACGCCCATCGCCGGGTCGTTAGTGAGCACCCGCTCGATCTTCTGACCGGCGAGGGCGGTGCCGTCGGCCACGCACACCTGCCCGGCGTGGATCGACCGGCCGATACCCACCCCGCCGCCGTGGTGGATGGACACCCAGGACGCCCCGCTTGCCGTGTTGACCAGGGCGTTGAGCAGCGGCCAGTCGGCGATGGCGTCGGAGCCGTCGGCCATCCCCTCGGTCTCCCGGTACGGGCTCGCGACGCTGCCGGTGTCCAGGTGGTCCCGGCCGATCACGACCGGGGCGGAGAGTTCGCCGGAGGCGACCATGTCGTTGAACCGCACGCCCGCCCGGTCCCGTTCGCCCTGACCGAGCCAGCAGATCCGGGCCGGCAGGCCCTGGAAGGCGACCCGCTCGCCGGCCAGCTTGATCCACCGGGCCAGCGACTCGTTCTCCGGGAACAGGTCGAGGATGGCGCGGTCGGTGGCAGCGATGTCGGCCGGGTCGCCGGAGAGCGCCGCCCACCGGAACGGACCCCTGCCCTCGCAGAACAACGGCCGGATGTACGCGGGCACGAAGCCCGGGAAGTCGAAGGCGCGCTGATAGCCGCCGAGCTGCGCCTCACCCCGGATCGAGTTGCCGTAGTCGAACACCTCGGCGCCCGCGTCGAGGAAACCGACCATCGCCTCGACGTGCCGGGCCATCGACGCGCGTGCCCGGTCGGTGAACTCGGCCGGCTTCGCGGCGGCGTAGTCCCGGGCCTCGGCCAGCTCCACCCCCACCGGCAGGTACGCCAGTGGGTCGTGCGCGCTGGTCTGGTCGGTCACGATGTCGATCTCGACGCCGCGGTTCAGCAGGTCCGGGAAGACCTCGGCGGCGTTGCCGACCACGCCCACGCTCAGGGCCCGGCGCTCCCGCTTCGCGGCGCGGACCCGAGCGATCGCGTCGTCCAGGGAGTCGGCGACCTCATCCAGGTAGCGGTCGTGCACCCGACGGTCGAGCCGGGTGCGGTCCACGTCCACGATCAGGCAGACGCCGCCGTTCATGGTGACCGCGAGCGGCTGCGCGCCACCCATCCCGCCGCAGCCGGCGGTCAGCGTCAGCGTGCCGGCGAGGGTGCTGTCGAACCTTTTGGCAGCCACCGCCGCGAACGTCTCGTAGGTGCCCTGGAGGATGCCCTGGGTGCCGATGTAGATCCACGAACCGGCCGTCATCTGCCCGTACATGGTCAGGCCGAGCTGTTCGAGGCGGCGGAACTCCGGCCAGGTCGCCCAGTCGCCGACCAGGTTCGAGTTGGCCAGCAGCACCCGCGGCGCCCACTCGTGGGTGCGCATCACCCCGACCGGACGGCCCGACTGCACCAGCATCGTCTCGTCCTCGCGCAGGTCGGTCAGCGTGCGGACCAACGCGTGGTACGACGGCCAGTCCCGCGCCGCCTTGCCGGTGCCGCCGTAGACCACCAGGTCGTCGGGGCGTTCGGCCACCTCGGGGTCGAGGTTGTTCATCAACATCCGCAGGGCGCCCTCCTGCTGCCACCCGCGGGTGGTCAGCTGGCTGCCCCGTGCGGCACGAATGGGCTGGGTCATCTCTGGTTCTCCTCCGGTCAACCGAGGAACAACTGTCGGCGGGCCGCGGAGGCTTCGAATGCCTCCAGTCGGCGCTGGGTTTCGCCCGGTGTGGCGTCGCAGATCGCCTGCAACAGCACCATGGCCAGGGTCATCGGGGCGGTGTGCAGGTCGAAGACGAGCTGCGCGCCGACCGCGGCGGCGAGCACCACGTCGGCGTGTTCGGTGGCCGGGCTGACCGGCGAGTCGGTGATCGCCACCACCGTCAACCCGGCGTGGCGGGCGTCGCGCAGCGCGTCCAGGGTTTCCCGGGGGTAGCGGGGCAGCACGAAGGCCAGGACGGCGGACGCCCCAGCCTCGGCCGCCTGCTCCAGGCGGTCGGTGAGCAGGCTGCCGCCGTCGTCGAGGACCCGTACGTCCGGGTGCACCTTCGCCGCGAAGTAGGCGAAGTACGCGGCCAGCGGCGCGGCGGCGCGCAGGCCGAGCACCGGCAGTGGGCGGCTCTCGGCGAGCAACCGCCCGGTCTCGGCGATCCGGTCCCGGTCGGCGAGCTGACTGGCCAGCCGGTCCAGGTTGCCCATCTCCGCGCGTACCGCCTGCTGGAGCTCGTTGCCGGTGTCCGTCGATCCGCCCGGAGTCGAGCCGGTGAGGTCGCGCAGCCGGCGGCGCAGGGCCGGGTAGCCGTCGTGGCCGAGCGCGACGGCGAACCGGGTGACCGACGGCTGACTCACGCCGGCCAGCTCGGCGACCTCGGCGGCGGACAGGTACGCCACGCCGGGGGCGTGCTGCACCAGGCAGTGCGCGATGCGGCGCTGGGTGGGGGTGAGGCGCACCCCTTGGAACAGGTCGAGCACCCGGTCAGCGGGTGCCGCGACAGCTCCTTCATTCATGAGCTGACTCTATGCATAGAAACTTTCATAGACAACCACCTCGGGTCACCCCCGCCCCCCATTCAGCCGTCGCGGCTCGTAACATGCGGGCGTCCAGCGCGAGCAGGATCGCGCCAGCGAGAAGGAGCGTCGTGGTCGCAGTCGAGGACGCCCCACCCATTCAGGCCTCTCGTCCGGCGCCTTCTCCGCGCGTTCGGGGGGCGGTCGGTGAGGCGCTGCCGATCATCGCCCTTATCGGGGCCTTCTTCGTCGTCAACGACATCCGGTCGTGGCTGACAGCCCAGTACTGGGGCGACGAGGCGTGGGTCGCGCTCTCGGTCCGCTTTCCCCTCGCCGACCTGCCGGTGACGACCTCGTCGAGCCCGATCGGGTGGAGTTTCCTGCTCCGACTGGTCCCGGACATCGACCACCTCCGGGTCGTACCCCTGGGTTTCCAACTGCTGACCGTCGTCGCGGCCTACCTGCTGGGCCGCTCGCTGGCGTCCGAGCGCGCCCGGGGCATCCTCATCGGTGTGGTCAGCGGGCTCGCCGTCCTGCTCCTGCCGGTCCAGCAGACCCGCCACGACCTGAAGCAGTACACGGCTGACGCCGCGGTGGCGGTCTGCCTGCTCGCCCTGGCCACCTGGACCGGGCGCTCCTGGTCCCGGCGACGGCTCGCGGTGGTGGTGGCCGCTGTGGGTCTGGGCATGCTGCTGAGTCACACCACCGCCATCGTCGCGGTCTGTGTACTCGGCGGTCTGCTGCTCTCCGTCGCGGTGCGTCGGGAGTGGGCGAGGACGGTCGAGGCGACCGTCGCCGGCCTGGTCGCCGGCGTACTCGTCGCGGCCGTCTACTTCGGAGTGTCCGCCCGGGGCAACAGCGATGCCATGCGGGACTACTGGGACGACTTCCTGCCGAGCATCTCCGAACTGCCCGCACACCTCGTGCGGCAGATCAAGGCCCTGTCACCGATGCTCGGCGCACCCGTGCCGATCCTCGCCGTGCTGCTCGTGCTCGGCGTCGTCACGCTGTTCCGACGCGGACACGCCGCCCCGGCGATCGCCGTCCTTCTGCTGCCGGTGGCGGCCAGCGGGCTGGGTGTCGCGGGGATCTACCCGCTGCTCGACCCGCGCACGTCCCACTTCCTGATCGTGGTGACGGGCCTGGTTGCCGGCATCGGCATCGTCGGTCTGGCCGACCTGGTCGTCGCCCTGGTCCGCCGCGGGCTGCCCAGGCTGGCACCGGGCGTGGTGGCCGCCGTGACCTGCGCCGTCCTGCTCACCAGCTTCGCCGCAGTCAACCACCGCTGGTATCGCCTGGACGGCGACGAACCCGGGGTCTGGCTGGCGCACCAGGCCATCACCGACATCGGGTCGTCGACCCGGTACGTCGCGGCGCACAGGGGGCCGCACGACCTCGTCGTGGTCAGCGGGCCCGCCTGGTTCGGGTTCACGCTCTACTCCGACCAGGATCCACTGAAGCTCGTCGCGCCGGTCGGTGGCACCGTCGGTTGGACAGTCGCCATGCCCACCCGCGCCGACGTGATCCTCCCGAAAGCCGCCGACGCACCGTCCATCAAGGACGCCCTCGACGAGATTCTGGCCCGGGCCGCGAAACAGCCGCCCGGCACCCGGGTCTGGCTGGTCCGCACGTACACCCACCCGAGCGAGCCGGTGTGGCAGGCCGCGCTCGCCGACTATCGCGTGGAACGCGTCACGTCCGGACCGGAGCCGGTGGTCGTGATCAGCCAAAGGTGACGGCGACGACGAGTTGACGGGTGACCGCCAGGCGACTGACTGTGGCACCGGTCGGTACCATGCGCCTGGCGGTCGAGCGGAGGAGTTGGCATGCAGCCGGAAGGCCCCTACAGGTTCACCCACTTGCTGGGCGGTTCACCGGTGGGCAAGGCCTGGGCCGCCATCGACGAGCAGGGCCGGTTCGTGAGCGTCGCCGTGCTGGACGCGACGGTTGCCGCCGCCCCCGGTTGGCGGGAGGCGTTCGCCGAGGTCGCGAACGCGCTCGCCCAGACCCCCGACGGACCCCCGATCACGTACGCCGACTTCTCGGCCGCCGCGCCCTGGGTGGCGTACGCCGCCGAGGCCGGACCCGCCCCGGAGAAGCTGTTCCGCGCGCTCGGCGTGGAGTACCAACCGGTGCCCGCCGCCCCCCGACCCGTCTCCGCCCCTCCCCAGCCGGTGTCCGGTGTGCCGCAGCCGGTGTCGGGTGTGCCGCAACCCGTCTCTGGCGTGCCGCAGCCGATCTCCGGTGTGCCGCAACCCGTGTCGGGTGTGCCGCAGCCGGTCGTCGACATGCCGCATGCCCCGTGGGCGGTGCAGTCGGCCGCGATTCCGAACCAGTCGCCTGCCCACCCCGTCTCGGCCGCGCCGGCGTCGAGCGCACCCGCATCGCCCGCCGGGCCGACCGGCCACGACGTCGCGCCGACGCCGGCCACCGTGTCCGGCCCACCGGCCGACGTGCCCCCGTTCGACCCGTACGCCGCCCCCGTACGGCGGATCAAGCCCTCGGCGCCGCCCAAGCGGCGTACCGGCCTCTGGGCGGGTGTGGCCGCGCTGGCCCTGGTGGCAGTGGTCGGTGGCGGCGCCGGCATCTACGCCCTCAGCTCGGATGAGCCCGACGAACCGGACGCCCCGCCGACCGCCACCTCCAGCGGCTTCCCTGCCGCGACCCCGCTCGCCCCCGGCCTCAAGCCCTGGGCGCAGGCCGCCCTGCGCAGCCCCGAGGAGCGGGCACTGGCCGTTGCCGGGCCGTCCATGGTCTTCGTGGAGGTCGTGTTCACCGGGTACGTCCGCAACAAGGCCGGCGGTGCCCTGCTGGACAAGGCCCCGGTGACCTTCAGCCGGCGTTGTAGTGGCGTGGTCGTCCAACACGAGGGGTACGTCCTCAGCAACAGCCAGTGCGTGCAGCCCACCCCGGACGTCCTGGTCGGGGGTGCCCTGAACGCCGTGGCCAACCGGCTCGTCTCCGAGGGCAGCCTGCAGGCCAAGGACATCAGCACCTACACCCGCAGTCGGTTGAGCACCTCGGTCCTGACCGGCGCGAACGCCGGCGACCAGCCGGAGACCCGGCTGTACGGGCAGCTCAACATCGCCAAGGGCGAGGTGACGGACAGCCCGGCGATTGCCGGCACCGTCGTCCAGGCCCTCCCGATCGAGGCGGGGAACGTTGCCCTGATCAAGCTGGAGCAGAAGAACCTGCCCACGTCGGAGCTGAACACGTCGGCCAGCGTCAGCCCGGAGACGTCACTGCTCGTCCTGGGCTACGGCACCACCGACACCAGCTTCCGCGCCGCCACCTACACGGTGCTGTCGAAGACGGTGACCGTGACCGGGATCGACTCCTCGACTCCGCTGAACCCGTACCGGATCAATGAGGATCTCGGACTCTATTCGCGGGGCGGGATCGCCATCGACCCGAGCGGCCGCGTGGTGGGCATGCTGGACAACGACGTTCTGCGGCCTGACAAGGCGAACCGCCTCGTCGTGCCGGTCTCCGCCATGACCGCACTCCTCCAGGCTGCCGGCGTCACGAACACGCTCGGCAAGGGCGACAACCAGTACCGCAGTGGCCTCGACGCGTACTTCGCCGGGGACGAGTCGAAGGCCATCGCGCGGTTCGACGAGGCCGCGCGGACCTCCCCGACCAACCTGCTGGCCCAGTCGTACCGACAGGCGGCCGTCGACAGCCGGGGGCCCGGCGACGATTCAGGCGGGTCGAGCTGGGCCGTGCCGGTGATCGCCGCGGCCGGAGGCGCGCTCGCTGTCGCCATCGTGGTGGCGGTGGCGATGCTCCTGGCGCGGCGGCGCAACAGCCGTTTCTAGTGCGTCTGGGCGGCACCCGGCCGAGGCGCCACGCCGCTGGCGGCCCGCGCGGAACCGCCGATCCGGGTGCCGGTCAACCACGGGCCCAGCGGCGTGCTGATGACGATCCACGCGAACACCCAGGGGACCACGAGAGCGGCGACCAGGTCGAGCACCCCACCGGACCTGGGCGTCTTCAGCACCCACAGGATGCCCGCGTGACTGAGCACGACGGCGATGCCGCAGCCGGCCAGTCGACTGATCACCCGCGACGCCCGCACGCCGATGCGCAGGTCGAGTTCCTCCGCGAGCCGGATGAGACCGACGCTGATCAGGACCGCGGTCAGCACCCCCAGCACCGGGGAGCCGAAGTCGCCGGCCTTGAGGTCCAGGTCCCGGTTGAGGCCGAGCAGCACGAAGCCGACCCCGATCGAGAGTGACGCCGCACCGGCGCTGGCCGGAAGACGCGGGCGGAGCCGCCGCAGCAGCCGCCCGGCCAGCACGAAGACCAGGCACGCCGGGACCAGGAAGAGCCCGAGCGGGCCGGCGGTGACAACGCTGGGCGCGAGATAGGCCGTGACCAGGCCGACCACCGCGACCGTCCAGGAGACCGCGGCGGGGAACCGCTCCAGCCACCGGAACGCGACCGCCGCGATGAAGAGCACCGAGACGAACCAGAAGGCGGAGAACGGTCGGACCGCAGCCGTGCCGCCGTAGAGCGCGTCACCGATGGTGCCCGGTGCGACCTGGCCGGTCGCGGCGTCGGCGGCGAGCAGTGCCGCGACCAGGATGAGGAACCACACCACGTAGGGCACGCCCAGGGTCGTCCACCGCTTGCGCAGTTCCCCACCGAGCGGTCGGCCGGGCGACCAGAAGTAGCCGGTCAGGACGAAGAACACGGGAACGTGCCAGGTGTAGATGGACGCGCGGGTCAGGCTGTCGCTCCAGACGTGGCCCGCGACAACCGCGGCGATTCCGACAATCCGGAGGAGGTCGACACCGGCGGAGCGGTTACCCGCTGCCGTTGTCGTGCTCGTTGCGGCCATGGCCGGCATCATTTCAGACAGCGGGACCTACCTACGCCCCGGATCAGCACCGGTTCGGCCGGAGGTCGTGCCGGCGTCGTCGGGTACGGCGCATCGCCTAATCTGGGGCACGACACGCTGCCCACACTGTGGAGGTTTCCCGGGTGTCTCGTCCCCACCCTCCGTGGGCCCGCCTCCGATCGGTGCCCCGACCGGCCTGGATCGGCTTCGGGGTGGTCGTCCTGCTCCTGGCGGCCGTCCCCGTGCTCGGCTGGTGGCCGACGAAGACCGGCGCACCGGACGCGGCCTGGTCGGCAGCCGACGTGGACACCCCGCCGCCCGTCGCGCCCATAGACGGCACCGCCTGTGCCGCCAACGCGCACGGTATGGCCGGCTTCACCCCGGTCAGCGCCCTCGATCTGCCCGAGCGGAACGACCCCAAGAGGCCGCTTGCCCTCCTGTTCGACCGGGCCGGGACGGTGGCCGGCGGGTTCGACCGGATCGGCTACTGCCTGGAGTTGACCGGCCCCACCGGTACGCAGTGGGTGTGGACCGCCATGTCGCCGTTCACGACCGACGCCCGACGCCTCGGCCTGCCGACCCGGGCCGGTCAGATCGTCCGCCAACGGATCGCCGATCTGGAGGTCGCCACCAACGCGCCGGGCCTGGCCACCGGCACCGGTCTCACGGGCTATCTGGAGATGTGGCCGAACAAGTACGGGCCGGTCAACTCCGGCCAGGTCCCGGGCGCCACCACCGACCGGTACGACGCCGACGACGACGTGTACTCGTCGATCGGGTACGGCTCCTTCCAGGTGCACACGATCGCTGCCACCCGCCCGGCAGCGGCACCCCCGCAGACGGTTCTCGCGGTCAACGGCTTCACCTCGGACGTCCAGCCGCTGTCGGTGGGCATCGGGACCGCCCCCACCGGTCAGCCCGACTGGACGGCCGCCGACAACGCCAGCACGTACACCCAACGTCGGCTGACGGTCTACGCCCGCGCCTCGGTCCTCGCCGTCGGTCAGCACCCTCGGGACCGGCAGCTGTACCCCCGGGACGCGGCCGGCGGCGCTGTCGTGCCGGTGGCGGGAAAGGCTACCGACCCGCGGGTCCGCGCCGTACGCCTCAAGGTCGTCAGCGGGGCCGACGGCTGGGACGAGACGGTGCCCATCGGTCCCGGCGGTGAGTTCGCGTTCCGGCAACGGATCACCGCCGCGCTTCGGGAGTACCGATTCGAGTTGCACGTGCTCGGCGACGGCGTCGCCCGACGGGCGGCCCTCTGGGAGGGCGTGGTGTCCGGCGACGTGTACGTCATCCAGGGCCAGTCCAACGCGGTGGCGGCCAGTCACCGGGGCTCGTCGATCGGCGAGGAGTCCCCGTACGTCCGCAGTTTCGGCTCGACCAGCGGAGACCGGGTCCTCTCCGGCGCGGACCGTACCTGGAACTACGCCGTCTCGGGTACGGTCCGGCAGCCCGGCTCGGTCGGCCAGTGGGGGATCCGCGCGGCCCACCGACTCATGGACACCTACCAGGTGCCGGTAGCCGTGATCAACGGCGCGGAGAGCAGCAAGGTCGTGTCGTTCTTCCAACGCAACGACGGCAACCCCGGTGACCTGCGCACCAACTACGGCCGCTTGCGGCAACGACTCAGCGCCGCGAACGTCATCGGCGAGGTCCGGGCGGTGTTCTGGTATCAGGGCGAGGCCGACAACAACGACGCCGCCGGGCACGTCGCCGGGTTCACCGCGCTGTTGACCGACTGGCGTCGGGAGGTGGGTTTCCGGACCGCCGGCGGCACCCGGTACTACGTCGTCCAGGTCGGCAGCTCACCGTGCGGGAACACCTCCGGCGGCCCGCTGCGTGAGGCCCAGCGACGGATGGTCGACACCCTGAAGGTGACGGTGCTGTCGACAACGGCCCTGTCGGGCCGGGAGGATTGCCACTTCGCCTGGGAACAGGGCTACCGCGAGTTGGGCGATCAGGCGTTCGCCGTGTTGGCCCGAGACATCCACCGCGGCCCCGGCGAGGGCGTGTCTGCCCCGAACCCTCGGTCGGCCGCCTTCACCGACGCTCGGCGTACCCAGGTGGTGGTTCAGCTCCGTAGCGGCGACCCGCTGACGGTCCGGGCGGGCGCGGGCACCGACTTCACGATCGACGGCAGCACCGCCACCGTCACCGCCGTGGAGTACCGCGAGGGAGGGCGGCTCGTGCTGAGCCTGTCCGGCCCGGCCGACGGCGCGACCGGGCTGAGTTACCGGGGCGACGCCGGGCCCTGGTGCGTCAACGCCACCGGGGTCGGCCTGCTGGCGTTCAAGGGCCTGCCGATCGGTGCTGCCTAGTCACTCCGACCGGCGCGGCGTCCTGGGTCCCTACCGCGCGGCGACGGCGTCGTGCCGACCCGTCAACCGCTTGAGGGCGGCGAACCGACCTGGGCGGTCCACCAGGTCCACCGGCCCCGGTGCCGGGTCGCGGGCCGGGGCGGCGGACGCCGACGCGGTGAGGGCCAGCAGCACGATGATCCAGGTCAGCCCGTCCACCGACAGCGGGTTCCAGACGACCTCGGTGAACGAGTAGACGACGAGGAGCACCACCGGTGCCTTGGCGGTGAAGGCCCGCCCGTCCTCGACGTTGCGGTGCAGCAGAGTGGCCATCCACAGACCGAACAGGGTCAGCGCGACCAGCCCGCCGGAGAAGATGACCAGGACGTACCCGGAGTGGAAGAAGTGGGTCGGTGCCTTCTCGATGTCCTGTAGGTAGTACCACTTCGAGACGCCCACGCCGACGGCCTCCCGGCCGCTGAGGTACTCGCGGGCGGCGACCCAGATGTTGCCGCGGTTGCTCAGCGTGGTCTTCGACGCGCTCCACATCAGATACGTGGCGGCTGTCAGTGCGCCGACGACGAGCGCCACGCAGAGCGCGAAGGGGATCCGTGGGCTCGGTCGCAGACGCTGCACGAGCAGTGCGCCCAGCATCCAGACGGCTACCGCGCCGACGGCCAGATAGCTGGTGCGGGAGCCGGTGGCGACGATCACCAGCAGGCAGAACGAGGCCGTCGCCACCAGTTCGGCGCGGCGCATCGCGCAGAACGCGGCGACCAGGGTGAACGATGCCAGCATCGCCGCATAGTTCTCGGAGTTGTAGAAGCTCTTGAACAGCGCACCGGCCAGAGAGCACTTCTCCAGCTTCCCGCCGGTGCACGCCCGCCACGCCGCCTGCCCGGACAGAGCGGTCGGAATGGCCAGCAACGCCAGGACCGCCAGCCCGGTGTAGGCCATCGCCCGTACGCTGACCGTGGTGCGGGCGGCCATCATCCAGACGGCGATCAGCAGGAGCCCGGCCGCCCCGTACGCCGGCAACCGCGACCCGTAGATCCCCGTGCCGGTGACGACGTCGATGAGGGCGCACCAGACGAGTAGGCCGCCGGCCATGGCCAGCGAGATCCGGAGCCACAGATCGGACGGGCCGCGGAGGAGACCACGGCCGGAGAGCACCAGCCAGGCCAGCAGGGCGACCACCAGCACGCCGATCAGCATCGAACTGCGGCTGCCGGCGAGCGCCGGGGCCGCGTTGGTGAGCAACGCGAAGCCGACCAGGGCGACCGCCGATGCGGGGTCGCCGAACGCGGTGGCGACGGACCGCCTCATCCGGATCAACCACAGAGCCACCGCTACGCCACCGACGGTCAGTAGGACACCGAAGATGGTGGTCACGTCAGACCCTTTCTCGGTCAGGTGCCGCTGCCGGTGCGACGACGGCATCGCGGTGCGGGTGTCGCCGCAGGGCGATGACGAGGCATCCCCACAGCAGAATGCCGAGCAGAGCGTCGCACAGGAGGCTCGACACGACCGCGCCCTGCCATCCGTAGGCGGGGATGAGCCACACGTTGAGCCCCGCGTTGACGACGCCCACCGCGATCTGGCACACCGTACGACGGCCCTGGAGTCGGCTTCCAGAGAGGGCGTCGGCGGCCAGGTAGTGGATCGACTTCAGGACCAGGATCGCGCTGAGGCCCTGTAGTGCCAGGGTCGCGTCCTCGTACTCCGGTCCGAAGATCAGCGGCATGGTCCAGGCCATGCCGACCAGCAGCAGGCTGCTCGGCACGCTGAACATCAGGAAGCGAGGCAGAAGGCGACGGGCGAGCCCGAGCGCCGCCCGGGGTCCCTCGCGGCCCACCTCGAAGAAGCGGGGGTAGGCGACCGCGGACATCGACCGGGCCGGCGTGTACGCGAAGTCCACCACCCGGTAGGCCGCAGCGTAGATCGCCGCCGCCTCGGTGGTGCCGATCCGGGACAGCATGACCTTGTCGATGTCGTTGTAGACCGTCTGGGCGGAGAGGCCCACGGCGAACAGCAGTCCGCTGCGGGCCTGGCGGAGTGCCGGCCCGACGGACCAGGAACCACCCCCTCCGCCGCGCAATCCGTACCAGGTGGCCAGCACGCAGACCACGACGGAGACCGCCAGCGCGGTGAGAGCCCAGTTCCGAAGGGAGATCGGCTCGTCCGCCGTCGCGAGGACCAGCGCGCCGACCAGCCGGAACACGTGCAGCAGAGCGGGGATGACCGAGGCGACGAAGACCTTGCCCCGGGCCTGCACCGACGCGGCCACGGCCTCAATGAGCCGCCAGGCCACCAGGTCGGCGGCAGCGAGGCAGAGCATGTCGACGGCCCTGACCTCGCTACCCCAGATCGCCACCCCGGCCGCGCTCACCAACACTGTCGCGCCCACACCGAAGACGACGGTCAGGACCAGGCCCCGCGTGAGGTGTCGGGCCCACTCGCTGGGGGCCTCGGCGTAGCTCTGGAAGATCAGACTCGGTGCGCCGGCGGACGCGAACGGGGAGACCACAGCGACGAGGGCGGTGACACCGACGAAGAGCCCGTAGGTGTCGATCGACATCTCCCGGGCCAGCAGGACGAAGAGCACGCCCTGCGCGAGGGTCCGTAGCAGTGTGCCCGTGAAGAACTTCCCGGACCGCTTCAGGAAGGTGTCGCGTCCGCTCGGGGGACGCCGGTGCGACCGTGGCCGCGGTGCGGTCGGCTCGACGGAGCCGACCGCACCGGAGGGCATACTCACCTGTTCAACGCCTCCACCCACTGGCGGCCGACCTCGGCGGGATCCAGTGCCGCGCACCGGGCGTGCCAGGACTTCTCGAAGTCGGCCAGTGTCGGCCGCTGGGCACCGGTCAGCCGGAGCACCGCGTCCGCGAGGGCGGCCGGCGACGTGTCCGCCGCCAACGCTCCAGGCACGAAGGTCGGGATCATCTCGTCCAGCGCGGGCACCGGGAGGGCCGCCACCGGCAGGCCCGCCTCGGCGGCCTCGACCAGGCTGAACCCGAAGGTCTCGGCGCGGGACGGGTGGACCAGGAGGTCCGCTTCGGCGAGTAGCTGGGCGACGCCCGGCACCCGTCCGAGGAACGTGGTCCGGTGTTGCACACCCAGTTCCTGGGCCTTCGCGTGCAGCAGATCCCGTTCCTCGCCGTCGCCGGCGAGCGTGAGGTGGTACGCCTCCGGCAGCAGGGCCAGCGCGGCGATGGCGCAGGAGTGGTTCTTGTACGGGCGGAAGGCGGCAGTGGTGAGGAGGTTGATCCGTCGGTGGTCCACCACCTCGCGCGGTGCCACGAAGGGCCGCTGTGGCATCGGGTTGGTGATGGTGACCACCGGCTGCCCCGGCGCCAGCTGCGCAACCGTGCGGGCGACACCGTTGGAGACGGCGACGACGAGCCGTGGACGCAGCCCCTTGAGCCGCGAGAACCGGGCCAGCGTGCGCACCCGGCGGTCGATCCGCAGACGTTCCGGAAGCAGGGAGTGCTCCCAGGCGACGTAGCTGCGGCCGGAACCGGCGAGGGCGGCACCAACCGGCACGCTGCCCCACAGCCCGCTGGCCACGATCTGGACGTCCGGTGCCAGGTTCTGCAGGCGCCGGCGCAGCGGCGGAACAGACTCCATCAACCGGGTGATCCGGGAACCGAGGCCCAGGGTGTCGACTTCCAGGTCGGCCAGTTCGGCGGGGACCCCCCGGGACACGACGGTTGCCGAGACCTCGACCCCCTGGGCCTGGAGGCCGCGGATCAGCAGTGCCGCCGCCAGCTCCATGCCGTAGAGCGGTTCGAGCTGCGGCAGTACGAAGTGCAGACGCATCAGTGTGGCCGTTCGGTCTCAAGCGGTCGAGTGGGGCTGCTGGGGGCCTTCGACTTGCGCATGGCGACCCGTTCCAGGGTCGACCGGGGTACGAGCCCGAGCGCCGCCAGCACCGCGTTCCGGGCGGACGGAGGCGAGTTGCGGCGGATCGCCCGCACCATCTCCCGCACGCCCTCCCGGTCCCGGGCCTGGAGAGCGTAGCGGAGGGTCTGGGCCGCGATGAAGTCCGAGAAGGTCCCCGGTGCCCACACTCCCTCCCAGCGCTGGGCCCAGTGCCACGAGGTACGCCAGTCGGCGCCGGCCGAGATCGACCCGGGGCTGCCCACCGTGTAGACGGCCGTCGCCTCCTCCACCTGGACGATCTTCACCCGGGGAAGCCGGGCGACCCGGACCAGCCAGTCCCAGTCCTGGTGTCGGGGGAGCGTCTCGTCCCAGCGGCACTCGGTCGCCAACTCGTACGTCGTCAGGAGCGTCGACGTGGGCAGCGACTGCCGGCCGATGCCGAGGTGACGGCGGCGGAACAGGTAGTCCTCCGGCAGCATGCCGTCGGGGATCACCTCGGCGGGTGCCGGTGCCGGCAGCGGCTCCGCGCCGTCCTTGCGTTGCAGGATCCGGGACGACACGACGGGGCGGAACCCGGCCGCCGCGACCCGCTCGAGCGCGGGGACCTGTGCCGCCAGCTTGGTCGGCAGCCAGGTGTCGTCGTCGTCGAGGAACGCGACGTGGCTGCCCGGGATGGCGTGGGTGACTCCGAGGTTGCGGGCGTACGACCCGCGCCGGCCGCCGCCGGTGCAGACCACCCGGTCGATGTGCTGCCCCAGGTTCCGCACCGTCTGCGGCACCTCCGGGGTGTCACAGACGACCACGATGTGGACGGATGTGCCCTGCTGGGATCGGGCGGAGAGCACCGCGTCGGCGATGCTGGGGCGGCCGGTGGTGGGGATCACGACGGATACGTTCGGCATTGCGTTCTCCAGGCGTTGGGGGTACGACCTGCACACGGCCGCCGGGCACGGCCGTTGGCCGTACCCGGCGGTGTGCCGGTGCGTGGGCGGATCAGCGGCCGCCGGCGCGGAACACCTCGGTCACCGTACGGAGCACCACCTTGACGTCGAGCCAGAGGGACCAGTTCTCGATGTAGAAGTTGTCGAAGCGGGCCCGGTCGGAGATCGGGGTGTCGCCGCGCAACCCGCTGACCTGCGCCAGACCGGTGAGCCCGACCGGAACGCGGTGGCGCATCGCGTACTGGGGGTATTCGGCCGAGAACTTCTCGACGAAGTAGGGGCGCTCGGGTCGGGGGCCGACAACGCTCATGTCGCCACGGAGGATGTTCCAGAGCTGCGGCAGCTCGTCGAGGGAGGTCCTGCGCATGATCCGGCCGATCGGCCCCACCCGCCGGTCGTTGGCGATGGACCAGTTGGTCTGCGACTCGTGCTCGTCGACGGGGCGCATGGACCGGAACTTGATGATGTTGAAAGGCCGGCCGTGCCGACCGATGCGCTCCTGGTAGAAGAAGATGCCGGGGCCGCCGTCGATGAGCGTGGCGACAGCGCAGATGAGGAGCACCGGGCTCAGCAGGAGCAGCGCCACCGAGGCGAACGCGATGTCCGACGCGCGCTTGAGCGCGGACTGCGGGCCGGAGAGGGTGATGTCGCCGATGCTGACGACCGGGACCGCGCCGATGTGGTCGCCGTGCGAACGGGACCCCCAGAGGGGGGTGGCCGCCCACAGGTCGCACTCCGCCGTCCGTGGCCGGGCCAGGATCTCCATGAGTGAGGTCTCGGAGCAGTTCGCGTCCGCGACGATCACCACGTCGCACTCGCGCAGACGTACGAGGCTGTCGAGGTCGTCGAGGGACCCGATCAGCGGCAGCGCCGACGGGCCGTCCGGGGTGTCGACACAACCCACGAAGCGGAGGCCGTACTGGGGGTAGCGGCGCAGGAGCCGGGCGAGTTCCACGGCGGTGGGGCCACTGCCGACGATGATGGTGTTGTGCTCGACCCACCGGCGCTTGCGGGCGACGATGGCGAATTCTCGGGTGAAGGCCCGCCCGAGGATGACCAGCCCCGCCGACGCGGCGACACCGCGGGTGAAGCCGAAGACGTACTCGGCGGATTCGTGACGCATCGCCGCGACGATGGCGACCGCGGACGCCGCGGCCAGCAGACGCCCGCAGAGGCTCGGCACCTCGTCGAGGAAGCTCACGTGCCGTCGTGCCCGGTAGAGGCCGCCGCTGGCAAAGACGATCACGGTCAGGACCGTCATGGCCAGGGTGCCGCGCCAGTACTGCTGAGTGACGAGCAGCGGCGTCAGCAGTGCCAGGACGTCGACCGGCGCGGTCATCATCCAGGCCCGCAGCCACCGGGTCCGGGTCGAGGCGCGCGAGCCGGCGTACGGCAGGACGGCGGTCGTGTCCAGCCCGGCGCGAGGCTCGTGCTCTTCAGGGGCGGGGGCGGGGGCGGCTGCGGGTGCCGGGGCCGGCGAGGTCGAGCGCCGGTCGGCGGGGGCCGGGAAGGCCGGGGTCTGGTGGCCGGAAGTCTGATGGCCGGCAGGCTGGTAACCGGGAGGTTGGTAGCCGGCAGGCTGGTAACCGGGGAACTGGTAGGCGGGAGGGCGACTCCCGCCGCGGCTCCCCTCGTCGTCCCCCTCACCGTCGCCCTGGGCGTCGGTGGCGTTCCCGGCCCGGTCCTCGGCCGGCACCGGTCGATGCCACATAGCGGGCTGATTGGACATTGTGGACCTCCCCGTGAGGGCCGGCTGACCTGGCCGGTCCGTAATTCGAGACAAGGCGGCGGACGGCAACGGCCACCGGCCCAGGGGTTACTTGGCGCTGGCGAGAATCTCGTCGACGGAGTCCCGGCGCACGGCATCATAGAAGGTCTTTGCCTTCTCGGTGTTCGCGAAGACGACGCTCTCGCTGCCCACTCGACCGGTGCCCTTCGTCGGGCTGGTAACGAAGGTGAGGTTACGACCACGGAGGCTCCGCAGGTCTGTCGCCATGCTGACGAGCGACATCTTCTCGTCCACCGCCACGGCGCTCGAGGTCGCCTTGACGAAGGAGTTGAGCCGCCCGGGGTTGGTGACGATGCCGCCGGACACGGCCTTGTCGAGGATGGCCTTGATGACCTGCTGCTGGTGACGGATGCGGGCGAAGTCGCCGTCAGCGAACTGTTTGCGCTGGCGGGAGTAGTCCAGGGCCGTCTCGCCGTCCATCCGCTGCATTCCCTGCTCGAACTTGCGGAACGGCGGGTGGATCGACGTGAACGACTTCTCCGCGTTGATGTCGACGCCGTCCAGGGCGTCGATGATTTCCTTGAAGCCAGCGAAGTCGACAATCATGACGTGGTCGATTCGCACCGTCGTGAACGATTCGACTGTTTGCACCATCAGCGGAACGCCACCCCAGGCGTACGCTGCGTTGATCTTCGCATCGCGGCCGCCGTGCCCCCCGTTCTTGGCCTTCGGCACGTTCACCCAGGTGTCCCGAGGGATCGAGACGAGTTGCGCGCTGGCCCGGTCCTTCGGGATGTGCGCGACGATGATGGTGTCCGTGCGCGAGCCGCCAGTGCTCTCCGGGTCGCGGGAATCGCTGCCCAGGATCAGGATGTTCATCGCGCCGCCGGCCACCGCCTGCGGACGCCCCTCCTCGGGAACGTCGGCGAAGGCATCCACCCGGTCGATGTCCTTCTCGACCGAGCGGAGATAGAGGGCGCCACCGATCATGCTGCCGCCGCCCAGGATCGCTGCGACTACCAGGCAGATGACGAGGACGCGACGCCAGCGAGGGCCACGACGTCGCCGCTTGCCCCCGGCCGGGACATCCTCGTGCGGATCGACTGCGTGTGGATCGACGAACTGGGTGTCGGCATCGGTGTACCGCTGAGCACCAGACATGTGGGCGATGCTACTGATTGAGTGCGCCTGTCGTGCACCCTCGTCCTTTCGGCTATCGCATGCCTGCCGACCGGGGCGGCGAACCCGACCCTGCGTTCGGACGGACTGCCGGTAACGCCGGCCCGGGAACGGTTTTTCAGGCCCTATTCTGCTGCCCCTGCGGTTGGGTGAAAGCAATGTGAACATCGGGTTTCGCGAGGACGCTCCCGCTGCCGCCCGAACCCTGCTACAACGGCAGCCGTGGATCGAATCAAGCTCCGACGGGCCGTCGCGCGTACTCCACTCGCCCCGATCGCCGCCTTTCCCAAGAGGCTTCGCACTGTCGCGCGGCACGACGCGAAGATGCTGCGCCGCTCGGCGCGCTGGCTGCTGACCTCCCGCGAGCACCACAACTACACGTACGACCTCACCTCGTTGAGCCGCAACCACCTCGCCTGGTTCGTCAGCGTGGTCTGCGACATCCCAGTCAAACAGGTACGGGCGTACCTCAGCGAGATCGAGTCGGACGACGACCTGCGCCAACACCTCCTGGCGGCGATCGCCGCCTCCGACCGGCGCGGCCTCGCCGACAAGGAGATCCGCTACGCCCGGCGGATCGGCTGGTACGCCATCGTCCGTGCCACCCGCCCCACCCACGTCGTCGAGACCGGCGTCGACAAGGGACTCGGCAGCGTCGTCCTGGCGTCCGCCCTGCTGCGCAACGCGCAGGAGGGGCACCCGGGCCGCGTCACCTCCCTGGACATCAACCCCGAGGCCGGCTACCTCGCCCGGGTCGCGCCGTGGTCGGAGGTCGTCGACCTGGTGATCGGCGACTCGATCGCCTCGATCGGCGCGCTGGACCGCCCGGTCGACCTGTTCCTGCACGACAGCGACCACAGCCGAGCCCACGAGAAACGTGAGTTCGACGCCGTGGAACCCAAGCTCGCACCCGGCGCGATCCTGCTCACCGACAACGTCACCAGCACCAACGTGCTCGCTGAGCACGCCGAACGCACCGGCCGGCGGTTCCTCGCCTACCGGGAGACCCCGGCCAACCACTGGTACCCGGGCGACGGGATCGGCGTGGCATGGTAGCCGGGTGCGGCTGACCTCGATTCACACGTACCCCGTCAAGGGTTGTCACCGGCTCGACCACGACGGCGCGTTCGTGCACCGGTGGGGTCTGGCCGGCGACCGGCGTTGGATGGTCGTGGACGCCGACGGGGTCGGCGTCACGCAGCGGGACACGACCCGACTCGTCGGCCTGCGCGCCTCCGTGCACCCCGGGGGTCTGTCACTGCGCGCCGACGGGCAACCCGACCTCGACGTGCCCGAGCCGGCCGGCGGCGAACCGGTCGCGGTCCGTACCTTCCGCAGCCGCACCTTCCCGGTCCCCGCGCTGCCGGCCGGCCACGCGGCCGACGACTGGCTCGGAGCCCTGCTCGGCCGACCGGTCCGACTGGTCTGGCTGGCCCAGCCGACCCGCCACCTGGCCGCCGGGACCCGCGAACACGACACCGGTGACCAGGTCAGCTTCGCCGACGCCTACCCGGTGCTGCTGGCCAACGCCACCTCCCTCGACGCACTCAACGACTGGCTGGCCGAGGCGGGGGAGGAACCGGTACCGATGACCCGCTTCCGACCCAACCTGGTCGTCAGCGGTGCGCCGGCCTGGGCCGAGGACGACTGGGTGGGTCGGCGGCTGCGCATCGGCGACCGGACGTTCCAGGCCGCCGGGCCGTGCGACCGCTGCGTGGTGACCACCACCGACCAGGAGACCGGGGTACGCACCAGGGAGCCGCTGCGCACCCTCGGGCGGCACCGCAACGTCAAGCAGAAACTCCTCTTCGGACTGAACCTGGTGCCGCTCGACAGCGGACCGCTGGCGGTGGACGCCCCGGTGGTCCTCGCGTCCTGACCGGTCGCCGACCAGCAACCGGCACCCCACGGTCACCGTCCGTCGATGCTGTCTTAGCTTTGGCTTAGCCCGCTTGTCCGTACCCGACCGGGTCCGGCAGCATCGCCGTCGTGACGGACGGAAGCGCTGTCGACATCAACATCGACCTGGACCATCCTCCAGAGGACCGGCCCGCGCCGTCGTCCGGCGCGAAACCCTGGCTGGTAGCCACCGGCGTCACAGTCCTCGCGGCGACGCTCGGGCTCACCCTCACCCTGCGATCCGGCTCCACCCCGGCCTGCGCCGCCGGCCGGACGCTGGCCGCCGCGCCACCCACCGGCAACGCCACGCACACCGGCAAGGCCACCTTCTACGACTCCAAGGGCGCCGGCGGCAACTGCTCGAACCCGGCTGCCCCCGCCAACCGGCTCTACGTCGCGCTCGGTCCGACGGAATACTCCGCCGGTGCCGCCTGCGGCGGATTCCTCGACGTCGTCGGCCCCAAGGGCACCGTCCGGGTGCTCATCATGGACCAGTGCCCGGAGTGCGAGCCCGGCCACCTCGACCTGTCCCGCGAGGCGTTCGCCCGGATCGCCGACCCCGTCCAGGGCCTCGTTCCGGTGACCTACCGCGCGGTGGTCAACCCGCCGCTGCCCGGACCACTCAGCTTCCGGATCAAGGAGGGTGCGTCGCAGTGGTGGTTCGCCGTCCGCGTCGGCAACCACGGCAACCCGCTGCGGTCCGTCGAGGTCCGGCAGCGCGACAGCGACCCCTGGCAGTCGGCCGCCCGGCAGGACTACAACTACTGGCTGATCGCCTCCGGCGCCGGGCCGGGCCCGTTCACCGTCCGGGTCACCGACGTGTACGGCAACCGGGTCACAGCCGGCGGCATCAGAATGGCACCGGGCCAGGTGCAGAACAGCACGATCCGGATGTACGCACCCGGTGCCGGTGCCGCCACCCGCCGTCCGTCCGCGTCGACCCGTCCGCCGAGCAGCCGACCCGCCGTCACGCCGACGCCGACCCGTCGCTCGGTCGAGGTGGCGAGGACGAGCGCCCCGGCCACCGACGCGCCGACCAGCAGTTCGGCCCGGGCCAACGCCCGGTGGTGCGAGGGCTGACCGCTCAGCCGGCCACCGTCAGATCGAGCCACATCAGGATCTCGTCCCGGTCGTCATCGGGGGCCACCCGCAACGCACCCGGAAGTCGGCCGACCTCCCGGTACCCGAGGCGACCGTAGAACTTGTCCAACCCCAGCCCGTCGCGCACCGTGACGTGCAGTGCCTCGTGGCCCAACGCCCTGCCCAGTCGCTCGGCCTCCATCATCAGCGCCGAGCCGTAGCCGGCGCCCTGGGTGTCCGGGTGGACCATCACCCGCTTCACGGTGCACCAGTGTGCCGTGAGCGGAAAACGGTTGTCACTGAAGATCAGCATCGCCGCCAGCCGGTCCCCGGAGTAGCCGACCAACAGCCGGTCCGGTCCGTCGGCGATGCCGGCGAAGGTCGGATCGGCGGTGACGTGCACGTCGGCGGCGGTGACCGGTGGTACGAAGCCGACCGCCCCGCCCGCGTTGCTGACGTCCACCCAGAGGTCGACGATCTCGGCGCGTAGCTGCGGGGTCAGCGCAGGATCAAGGACGAAGCGCAGACTCACGCTCGCCATCCTGGCTCAACGACCAGGGCCACGACCCGCGGCAGTGACGTGCCCGACAACCGTGCGCGGGTACGTGATCGGTGTTGCCTGTGCGGGAGAGGGGATTCGAACCCCCACATCCTTCCGGATACAGGTTCCTAAGACCTGCGCGTCTGCCGTTCCGCCACTCCCGCCAACCCGCTGAGTCTAGAACGTCTGGCTGTGACGGTGTTGAGCCCGGCCTCCTTGAGAATGGTCGAGATCGTGCCGTGACCAACTCTGCATCCCCCACGGGGCAGATCGCGAAGGATGCCGGACAGCCGCTTCGGTCCGACATTCGGGTGCTCCAGCGCCTGTTCTATTACCGCCTCACGATGAGCCCTTGAACGCCAACCACGGTTCGGACGTGGTCTCAACACCCCGTCCTGCTCCAGTCTTCGCCGAATCTTGTGCAGATACGCCGGGGTCCAGCCCAACTGCCGTGCCGCCTCCGTGGCCGTCACCTGCTGGGCATCGACCCGGCCGAACACGTCGACAATTTCTTGGCGAGTGGCCGGTCGGCGTTCAGAGCTGGACGCGCGTTCCTCTCCATCGGTCTGCGTCGCGACGATGGGAAGTTCAGAAGAACGGTTCCGGCGGCCGGCGTAGGTGTCGGTCTGGCTGTGGCAGTTCGGGCAGAGAATCCGCAGGTTCGGTGGCCGGTTGTCGAGGAAATCCCCGTTGATGTGGTCGACGTGCAGGATGAGCGACGCGGCCCGCCACACCGGCCCTATCCCGCACCCCTCGCACTCCTCCAGCACGCCGATCGTGCCCAGCGCCCACTTCAACCGCACGCCTGGCGTCCGCCGGGACCCGTCGGGCAGCACGATCAGAAGCTGCGAGGAGGTGATGCGCCGTTCGCCACGTCGCCCCTTGTTGTGTGCCTGCCTCGTGAAGTGCGACGTGTCGATGCCGAACCGCTTGAGCTGTCGGCTGATGTGCGCGTGTGAGCCGCCGCTGACCCGAACGCCGAGCAACCGCATCACCTCGGTGATGTTGCGGGCGACGGCGGCAGCGGCGGCCAGTGCTTCCGGCGTGTACTTGTATCGGACCACTGACGGACCGTAGCGCCCCGGTACGACAGTCAGTCCAGGCCGAGGTCACGGCGGAGCTTGGCGACGTGCCCGGTGGCCTTGACGTTGTAGAGCGCCCGCTCGACCTTGCCGTCAGCGTCGATCACGAACGTCGAGCGGATCACGCCGGTGACGGTCTTGCCGTAGAGCTGCTTCTCGCCGTACGCGCCGTAGGCGGTCAGCACCGACTTGTCCGGGTCGGACACCAGCGGGAAGGTGATGGCGTCGCGCTCGCGGAACTTCGCAAGTTTCTCCGGCTTGTCCGGGGAGATGCCGACGACCTCGTAGCCGGCGGCCTGGAGTGAGGCGAGTGAGTCGCGGAAGTCGCAGGCCTGCTTGGTGCAGCCGGGAGTCATCGCGGCCGGGTAGGCGTACAGGACCACCTTGCGACCTCGCAGGTCGGCGAGGGAGAGCTGGTCGCCGGTGTCGGTGGCGAGGGTGAACTCGGGCGCTGGGTCACCGGGGGAGAGTCGGTCGGGCGAGGTCATGGCCCCGACCCTACCGCCGTGCCGGCCAGCGCCATCACCGACGACGCGGGCCGTCGCTACGAGCGCGCGCCTGTCGTCTGTCGGCTGAGATGCGGGGGTGATCATCAGGGGGTCGGCTGGTGGAAACCCGCCGTTCACGCGCCTGACCAGGTAGAGGTGATCAAGGCCATGCCCTGTTGCCAGGCTCTGGCAACAACTAGTCCTGGGAAATAGGCTGTCCCACGCCGGCCCGGTCGGGCCCGCTGACGCGTAGGAGGTCGCGTGGAGACACTGGCGATGCACATCTCGAACGGGATCATCGACGGTTTCGTGGCAGCGATCTTCGCTGCGCTCGCTCTTGCCGCGCTCACCTTCTGCGTTCTGCGCGGCCGGCGCGACCTGGACGACCGGCTGGCCCCGATGGCCGGCCTGGTGGCGGCGTTCATCTTCGCCGTCCAGATGCTCAACTTCCCGATCTTCACGGCCGGTGTCAGCGGCCACCTGCTCGGTGGGGCGCTCGCCGCGATGCTTGTCGGTCCGTGGGTCGGCGCGCTCTGCGTCTCCGTGGTGCTGGTCGTACAGGCGCTGGTCTTCGGGGACGGCGGCGTGGCGATGCTCGGCCTCAACATCACCAACATGGCGCTGCTCGGCACCGCCGCGGCGTACGCGCTGATCGCGCTGCTGCTGCGGGTGCTGCCCCGGACGCGGGCTGGTCTGGCGGTGACCGCGTTCGTCGCGGCGATGCTCAGCGTGGTGGTCGCGTCCCAGGGCTTCGTCCTGCAGTACTGGCTGGGCGGCACCACCGACCTGGGCGGCAACCTGGCCGGCCTGGCCGGCACGATGGCCGGAACCCACCTGCTGATCGGCATCGGCGAGGGCCTGATCACCGCGACCACAGTGCTCACCGTCGCGAAGGTGCGCCCCGACCTGGTGTACGCGCTGCGCTCCCTGCGCACCCCCACCACCCCCGCTGTCCCGGTCTCCGGAGGTGTCCGATGAAGAATCGTTCCTGGGCCTTCCTAGCCGGCGGCCTGCTGGTTGCCCTGCTGCTCGCCGGCGTGGTCAGCAACTACGCCTCGTCCCACCCGGACGGGTTGGACTCGTCGCTGCTCAAGGGCTGCACCGTCGACGCCGACGACAACATCGTCGGCGGCAGCTGCCCGGCCCAGCAGGCGAAGGACCACGAGTTGGCCGACAGCCCGCTCGCCGACTACGGCGTACGGGGCGTGCGGAACAGCTTCGTCTCGACCGGCCTGTCCGGGGTGCTCGGGGTGCTGGTCACCTTCGCGGTCGGGGCCGGCGGGTTCTGGCTGCTGCGCCGCCGGGGCGGCACGCCGACCGACGCTGACGCGGCCACGCCCACCGGGGACGCCACGCCCGCCGAGGATGACGCGGCGACGTCGCGCGCCGCCACGACAAGCTGAACAGGGGTACGCGGATGGGAGCCGGTCACGGGCACGTGCGGTACCGCGAGTCGGACTCGCCGGTGCACCGGCTCCCGCCCGAGGTCAAGATCGTGGCGATGGTGGTCTTCACCCTCGCCGTGGTGGCCACCCCACGGGAGGCGTTCTGGGCCTTCGGCGCGTACGCCGTGCTGGTGGCGGCGGTGGCGGCGCTGGCCCGGGTGGGCCCATGGTGGTTGCTCAGCCGCGCGCTGATCGAGCTGCCGTTCGTGTTGTTCGCGGTCGCCCTGCCGTTTCTCGGCAGCGGCGACCGGGTCGAGGTGCTGGGCCTGCGCCTGTCCGAGGACGGGCTGCACGGCGCGTGGAACATCATGGCCAAGGGCACCCTGGGGGTGCTCGCCTCGCTGCTGCTCGCCGCGACCACCACCACCCGCGACCTGATCGTGGGGCTGGACCGGCTGCACTGCCCGCAGGTGCTCACCCAGATCGCCTCGTTCATGCTGCGCTACCTCGACGTGCTGGTCGGCGAGGCACGGCGGATGCGGGTGGCCCGGATCTCCCGGGGAGACGACCCACGGTTCCTGTGGCAGCTGCGGGGCTTCGCGGCCGGGATCGGTGCGTTGTTCCTGCGCGCCTTCGAGCGCGGGGAGCGGGTCTATCTGGCGATGCTGTCCCGCGGCTACACCGGGAGGATGCCCGCCGTGTGGCAGGGCGAGGGTGCGGCGAGCGCCGGTCAGTGGCTGGTCGCGGCGACCGTACCGGTGTTGGCGGCCTCCATCGCCGCGACCGCCGTCGTGCTGTCATGATCGGTGTCGTGCAGACCGCTGTCTCGCTGGACGTTCGGGGTGTTCGTTACGCGTACCCGGACGGGCACGTCGCCCTTCAGGGGGTCGACCTGAACGTGCCGCGGGGGGACCGGGTGGCGCTGCTCGGGCCCAACGGCGCCGGCAAGACCACGCTGGTGCTGCACCTCAACGGCATTCTCACGCCGACCGAGGGCAGCGTGAGCGTCGGCGGGTTGACCGTCACCCCGGATCGGGCCACCCTGGCCGAGGTCCGCCGCCGGGTGGGCATCGTCTTCCAGGACCCGGACGACCAGTTGTTCCTGCCCACGGTGGCGGAGGACGTGGCGTTCGGGCCGGCGAACCTGGGTCTGCGCGGGGCCGAGTTGGCCGCCCGGGTGGACGAGGCGCTCGCCGCGGTGGGGATGAGTGAGCACCGGGGCCGGGCCCCGCAGCACCTGTCGTTCGGGCAGCGTCGCCGGGTGGCGGTGGCCACCGTGCTCGCCATGCACCCGGAGATCCTGGTGCTCGACGAGCCGTCGTCGAACCTGGACCCGGCGGCCCGTCGGGAGCTCGCCGAGATCCTGCGCGGCCTGCCGGTGACCCTGCTGATGGTCACGCACGACCTGCCGTACGCGGCGGAGCTGTGCGAGCGTTCGGTGATCCTCGACGACGGCCGGATCGTCGCGGACGCCCCCACCACCACCCTGCTCAACAACGCGCCCCTGCTGGCCAGACACCGTCTGGAACTGCCCTACGGCTTCACCCCCCAGCCGTAAACCCGCTCTCGGCGGTCTCCACCCGAGGTACCGCCGAGGTGGTGCGGGAGGTGGCGTGCAGGCGCAGGATGCCGGCGGCTGTCGCGCCGGCCCCGGTGATCAGGAAGAGCGCCACCATCACCCGGGCGGCCGCGGGCGACCAGGGCACCGGGGCGATGGCGCGGGCGAACACGGCGGCGTTCGACGCGCCGGCGAAGAGCGCCAGGCAGGCCCCGGCCAGTGCGACCACGAAGTCGGCGGCCGGGCGGCGGCTCAGCGCGTACCAGCCGGCGGCGATCGCGCCGAGGCCGGTGACCAGGGGCCAGATCTGCCCGGAGAGCAGCCCGACGAGCACTCCGCCCACGCCCTGGGCACCCGCGTCCAACTCCCGTCCCACCGGGTACCCGACGGCCAGCGCGCCGCCGACGATCAGCAGCACGCCGAGCGCGGACATCGCGCGGGCGCCGGCCGGGGCGGTGGCGGCGAACAGGCCGAGCGCGCCCACCGCGAGCAGCCCCACGATGGTCACGGCCCACCAGGTGTACGCGTCCGGCGGCGGCACCCAGTCCAGCGTGCCGCCGATCACCATCGCGTCGGTGCCGTCACGCAGCGGGATGGTCCAGTCCCGGACCCGGTGCTCGCGGTCCGGTGCGGCGCGTACCGCGGCCGGTGGTGCCGACTCCTGCCACAGCGCGCGTTGGTCGTGCCAGCGTGCTGTGGTGCCGTCGTCGACCCGTTGCCAGGAGGGTGCGGCGGCCGGGTCGGCCTCGGCCGGGAGTTCGGTGTCCCCGTCGATGGTGCGGTTCAGGTACGTGGCGGGGGAGTGGCTGTTCTCGAAGACGCCGTCCGGGCCGACGCGCAGGTACGGCTCGCCGGAGTAGCCGATGACCTCGATGGTGCGGCCGGTGCGGTTGGTCAGTTCCAGTCGGGCGCCGGCCTCGATGACGCGTACCTCAAGCCCTGGCCGTGCCGGTGTGACGCCGGTGGTCCGGGTGCGGTAGTCGGTGCCGTCCGGTGCGTCCGCGCCGTGGGCGGCGGCGGGCGCCGCGCTGATCATTGTGGCCAGGCCGGCTGTGGCGGCGACCAGGCCGGCGCGGCCCAGCAGGGTACGGATCACTTGCCGGCCGCCGCCACGGCTGCGGTGAGAGCGTCCGGGGTGGGGTTCTCGACCGGTTGACCGTTGACCTTGACGGTCGGCGTGCCGGTGACGTTGCTCCGGCTGGCGTCGTCGGTCACGTGTTCGGTCCAACCCTTGTACGTCCCGTCCTTCACGCAGCTGCCGAAGGAGCCCCGGTCGAGGCCCACGCTGGTGCCGATGTCGATGAGCGTGTCGTCGGTGAGCCCGGCGCTGCCCTCCGGCGGCTGCTGGGCGAAGAGCGCCTTGGCGTACTCGTGGTACTTGCCGCCCGCCGCGGCGCAGCCGGAGGCGGCCGAGGAGCGGGTGGAGTACTGGGTGGTGGAGAAGCGGTTGAGGTACGCGACCGGGTGGTAGACCACTTTCGCCTTGTTGTCGGCCACCAACTGTTCGAGGGTGGACCCGCTGGTCTGCTCGAACTGCTTGCAGGCCGGGCAGAGGAAGTCCTCGTAGACGTCGACGGTGACCGGCCCGCCGCCGGTGACGATGCCGGTGCCCTCCGCGTTGGCGCCGGGTGGGGTGGTGAAGTCGTCGGAGCGCTGGCTGGACCAGACGGCCCAGCCGATGCCGGCGGCGATGACCAGGACGACGACCGCGGCGGCGGAGACCCAGATCGTGCGGCGGCGGCGCCGCTCGCGGGCCAACTGCTCGCGGACCACCCGGGCGGCGTCCCGCTGCCCCTTGCGACTACTCATCCTCGTCCTCCACAACGGATTCGCCGGACAACCACCCGTCCACCGATACCGGCGTACGTGGCCAGATCAGCAGAAATCCGGCCAAGACCAAGAATCCCAGGTCCCGGAGGATCTCCGGGAGGTAACTGGGTGCCTGCCCCGCCGCCAGTTGCCCGCCGCTGCCGAAGCAGCCGCAGTCGATGGCCAGCCCCCGCGCCCAGGCCGAGGCGATCCCCGCGATGAAGACCACCAGCAGCGCGGCGGACACCCCGGCGACGAGCCGGGTGGCCAGCCCGAGCAGCAGCAGCACGCCCAACGCCAGCTCGACGAAGGGCAGCGCCGCGCCGATCACTGTCGCCACGTCGTACGGCATCACCTGGTACGCGTTGACCGCCCGCCCGGAGGCGGCGAGGTCGCTGACCTTCGACGCGCCGGCGACCAGCCAGACGGCGGCCAGGCCGAGTCGGGCCGCGATGCCGAGCCACGGGCGGACCAGTGGCCATCGGCCCCACCGGGTGGAAGGTGCTGTCACGCTCATTTGTCGTCCCGTCCGCGCCGGAAGTTCCGCGTTCAGCCGGCCAGGGCGTCGCCGACCGCCTCGACCAGGTCGTCCCGGGCCCGGGCGACCCGGGACCGGATGGTGCCCACCGGCACCCCTTCGACGGCGGCGGCCTCGGCGTACGACAGGCCGAGCAGTTGGGTGAGCACGAACGCGGAGCGCCGCTCGGGGCCGAGGCGACGGACGAGGTCGGCGGCGCCGAACTGGCCGGCCGGGTCGGGGTGCGGTCGGTCGGTGTACGCGTTCGCCGCCAGGCGCTCGTCGAGCCGCCGACGCCTGATGACAGTGCGCAGGTGGTCGGCGCAGGCCCGGCGGGCGATGCCGAGCAGCCAGGTGCGGGCGCTGGAGCGACCCTCGAAGGCGGGAAGTGCCCGGAACGCCCGCAGGTAGGTCTCCTGGGTCAGGTCGTCGGCGCTGTCCGGGTCGACCAGGGCGGCGGCGAACCGCCAGACCTCGGCCTGGGTCAGCCGGACGAACGCCGCCTGGGCGGTCGGGTCGCCGTCGCGGGCGGTCAGCGCCCACTCGGTTGCCGGGTCCCGGGCGACCTCGTCGGCCGGCTCTGCCGGACTGACGACACCGGAGTCACGCGGGACAGGGATCACGACTCACCAGGTTACGCGGCAGCCGGCGGCGCGTCAGGGTCGTTCGACCCTTGGATGGTCTGCGCCACGTCGGGAACTTTTCTCCGTTCCGGGCCGACTACCAGTTCATGACGTGCGACCACCGACGCCCCCACCCCCCTCGGGTCGCCGAAAGGCACACCTATCGGCGACCATGTCCGGCATGACTGTCGCCCCCCGCCGCTGGGCCGCCAGGCTGGCGGCAGCCGCCGGCCTGCTCGTCACCGTCGTCGCCCTGTTGATCGCGCCAGCCACCTCCGCCAGCGCCCACGCGGTGCTGGAGAGCAGCAGCCCGGCCGCCTCCTCCATCGTGCCGAGCGGGCCGTCCGAGGTGGTCCTCACGTTCAGTGAGTCGGTCCGCAAGGTGCCCGGCAAGATCCGGATCATCGCACCGGACGGTTCCCGGGCCGACCGGGGCGAACCGTCGTTCGGTGACGCTGTCGTGACCATCCCGGTGGACCCGGCCGGCTCGCGCGGCACCTACCTGGTCAGTTTCCGGGTGATCTCCGCCGACAGCCACCCGGTTTCCGGCGCGTTCACCTACTCGGTCGGCGCGCCCTCGACCCCACCCGTCGACTCCGGCACTGACAGCCGCGCCAACCCGGTGGTGGAGACGGCGGTGAAGGTCGCCCGCTTCCTCGGCTACGCCGGTCTGGTGCTGCTGGTCGGGCCGGCGCTGGTGCTCGCCGCCCTGTGGCCGCGCCGGCTCTCCCGCCGGGGGCCGACCCGGCTGGCCTGGATCGGCCTCGGTCTGGTGGCCTTCGCCACCCTCGCCGACCTGTGGTTGCAGGTGCCCTACACGGCCGGTGGTGGTCTCTTCGACGTCACCGGCGAGGGGTTCGGCAGCACCTTCGGCAGCACCTTCGGCGCCGCCCACCTGGTCCGACTCGGCCTGCTGGCGGCGTCCATCTTCCTGCTCCGCCCGCTGCTGGCCCGGCCCGCCGGCCGCGCGGACGCGATCATCCTGGCCGTGCTCGGCGGCGCCGCCCTGCTGACCTGGCCGCTGGCCGGGCACGCGGCGGCCTCCCCGGCGCCGGCGGTCTCGGTGGTGGTCGACGCGGTCCACCTGGGCAGCATGGCGGTCTGGCTGGGTGGTCTGCTCATGCTCGCCGTCTTCCTGCTGCGCCAGGCCGACGAGCGGGAGCTGGGCGCGATCCTGCCGATCTGGTCGCGGTGGGCGGCGCTCGCCGTCTCGGCGCTGCTGTTGGCCGGCACCGTCCAGGCGCTGATCGAGGTGGCCACCCCGCAGGCGCTCTTCGACACCACGTACGGGCGCCTGCTGCTCGCCAAGATCGGGCTGTTCGCGATCGTCATCGCCGTGGCCGCGTACTCCCGGAAGTTGGTGCGCAGCCGCGTCGCGGCGCAACGCCCGGTACCGGTGCGCCGGGCGGTCCTGGTGGAGCTGGCCGTCACCGTCGTGGTGCTGGCCGTGTCCGCCACGCTCGTGCAGACCACGCCCGCGCGCACCGCAGCGGCCGGGCCGTCCGCCGGGGCCGAGTCCGGCCTCTTCAGCACCAGGCTCTCCAGCCCGCTCCTGTCCGTCGAGGTCGAGGTGAGCCCGGCCGGGCGGGGCAACAACACGGTGCACCTGTACGCGTACGACAAGGCCAACCAGCCACTGCTTGTCGCGGAGTGGAAGGCGACAGCCGCGCTGCCCTCGGCCGGGATCGAGCCGATCGAGGTGCCGTTGCTGCGGTTGACGGACAGTCACGCCTACGGCGACGTCAGCATGCCGACGTCCGGCGATTGGCAGCTGAAGATCACCGCCCGAACGACCGACATCGACCAGGCCACGGTGACCGCCACCGTGCCCATCCGTTAGAGAGGTTCGCGAAACCCATGACCCGATTCCGGCGTACCGCAACCGCCGCTGCCGCCCTGGCGTTCACCGCCGCCGCCACCGCTGTGCTCGGCTTCGCCGGACCGGCGTCCGCGCACGTCACGGTGAACCCGAAGGAGGCAACCCAGGGTGGCTACGCCCGGGTGGCGTTCCGGGTGCCCAACGAGAGCGACACCGCGTCGACCACCAAGCTGGAGGTCGTGCTGCCGGAGAACGCCCCGGTCGGCTCGGTGTCGACGATGCCGGTGCCCGGTTGGACGGTCGCCACGGAGAAGCGCAAGGTGGACCCGCCGATCGAGGTGCACGGCAGTCAGCTCACCGAGGCCGTCTCCAAGATCACCTGGACGGCCTCCGCCGACGCCGGGGTGAAGCCGGGTCAGTTCCAGGAGTTCCCCGTCTCGATGGGCCCGCTGCCGCAGGTCGACTCGATGGTCTTCAAGGTCCTGCAGACCTACTCGGACGGCAACATCTCGCGGTGGATCGACGAGCCGGCGCCGGGTGCCGAGGAGCCGGAGAACCCCGCTCCGGTGCTCACCCTGGCCGCCGCGGCGGCGCCGGCGGGTTCGGCCTCGCCCAGCGCGGCCGTGGCCTCGCCCGACGACGATGACGACGACGACGGCAACGGGCTCGCGGTCGGCCTCGGTGTGGCCGGTCTCGTCGCCGGCCTGGCCGGTCTGGTGCTGGGCGGGCTGGCGTTCACGCGTACCCGCCGGGAACCGGTCGCGAAGGTCTGACCCTGTTTCACCCGCTGGCCCGCCGGATCTTCTGGCGGGCCAGCGTGCTTTCCGGAGCCGATGTCGACCGTGCCGTGGATATCCCCTGATCAGACGGTGTACGTCGGTAAGGTCGGCCGGGTATTTGGCTACGGAGGGGGACGGTGCGGATGCGGTTCGTGCGGATGATCGCCGGAGTGCTGCTGATGGTGGTGGGGATTCCGGCGCTGTTCGCCGGTGGCGGGCTGTGGCTGGTGACCCGACACGCCGACCCCGGCGGGTCCTTCGCCGCCCGCTTCGAAACGGTCCGCACGCCCGGTCACGCGATCGTCGTCACCGACCTCGACCGGTTGCTGCGGCAGGAGGCGTCCTTCGCGCGTACCGCCCAGACCCGGCTGCGCCTGGACGCCCGCACCACGGGCGGGCCGGCCTTCATCGGCTTGGCGCCCGCCGCCGAGGTGCGTGGGTGGCTGGAGGCGGTGCCGCACGCCACGGTCCGCCGGATGGCGCTGGCCCGAGGCCCGCTGCCGGTCCGGCTCGATCCGGCCGGACCGGCCGCCGACACCCCGGGTGTCGCGCCGGCCGCCGGGTCCGTCACGCCGCTGGGCCAACCCTTCTGGGTACGCGAGGGGATCGGCTCGCTGGACTGGAGCGCGGACGACCTCGCCGGCGAACCCATGAGCCTGGTGGTGATGCGCCCCGATGGGGAGGACGACCTCGCTCTGGACCTGCATGCCGAGTTGCGGGTCGGGTGGACCGGCCCGGCCACCTGGGGTCTGTTGACGGTCGGCGTGCTGCTGGTGGTGTGCGCGGCGCTGCTTCTGCTGCGGCCACTTCGGCCGCGCGAAGTGATCTTCGTGGTCGAGCCGGATCAGGTGCCGGTGCTCGCCGGCCGGCTCGGGGTCACCTCGCTGAGTGGCCTGGGCCCCCGGCAACCCGAGCCGACCCCGCGGTTGCCGCTCCGACAACTCGCCCCGGTCGGCTCCGGCGCCCCGGAACCCGCCCGGTCGGCGATCGGCGCGGCCCGCGCGGCCACCCTCGCCGACCTGGACGAACCGGTTCGGCTGCCCCGCCCGCCGGAGGTGACGTTGAGTCTCGCCTGGCCGCCGGCCGACGTGGACGAGCCCACGGCCCGGCCGGTGGCGGCCGCGCCGGGCGACGGCCCGGCCGGTGGCGGCCCGGCCGGTGGTGGTGGGTGAGACGGCGAGTGGCCCGCCGCGCTGCCGACGCGGAGGGCCACCCTCACCGGGGGAGCGGTGCTACCCGAGCGACGCTTGAGGTAGATGAGGACAGATTAGCGACGAACATGGCCACTCGGGAGGTCTGTCCATTTGGTGCGATTTTCCGCATCGAGCCCCGAGCGCACCGGCAACGCCGCCAGCAGTAGCAGGCTGAGCAGCACGTAGGTGTTCTGCACGACGAAGTCCACCGGATCGTGGGTGTGGACCGGTCCCGCGCCCCAGGCCTGGAACGTCACCACGCCGTAGATCGTCACGGCGGTGATGCCCAGCGCGAGCCCGGCCAGCCACCGACGCCGGCGTGCCTCGTCCGGGCGGTCCGCGCTCAACGCCGCGTCGGCGAGCAGCACCACCGCCGGCACGAACCAGTAGATGTGGTGGGTCCAGGTGATCGGGCTGGCCAGGGAACCGACCAACCCGGTCAACGTCAGGCCGGTCAACGCGTCACCGGCCCGCGCCGCGCGGGCGGCCCGCCACAGCCCGTAGCCGGCGACCGCGGCCACCAGCAGCAACCAGAGCAGCCGGTCCGGCTTCTCCGGCTCGGTGAACCGGCTGAGCAGGCCGAACAGCGACTGGTTGCCGACGATGTCGGTGCGTCCCACCCGCTCGGTGGTCCACAGCTCGTGCGTCCAGAACCGCCACGAGTCACGAGGGGCGATCGCCGCCGCGAGTAGGGTCGCCGCCGCCGCGGTCGCGCTCGCCACCGCCGCGGCCCGCCACCGCCGCGTGGCCAGCAGGTAGACGATGAAGATGCCGGGAAAGAGCTTGAGGGCCGTCGCCAGCCCCACGCCCACCCCGGCCCAGCGTCGCGCCTGCGGCACCGCGAACAGCAGATCGGCCAGGATCAGCACGATCAGCAGCATGTTGATCTGGCCGAAGGTGATCGTCTCGCGGATGCTCTCCACCGCCAGCACCAGCAGGACGGCGGCGACCAGGGTGAACGTGCGGGGCAGGGCGTGTCGGGCGATCAACGGCGTCACCAGCCACCGGGTGGTCAGCACCACGGCCAGCACTGTGAGCGCCGTGAAGATCGCCACGGTGGCGCCGAGCCGTAACAGACCGAACGGCCACAGCAGCAGCGCGCTGAAGGGCGGGTAGGTGAAGTACAACTCGCCCTGCACCCGGTCGGGCTGGACGTAGTCGTAGAGCGGGTGGCCGACGCGCCACCAGTCCATCGCGGACATGTAAATCTTGAGATCGAAGAAGTTGTGCACGAGGCCGGGCAGGTACAGCGCTGGCAGCACAGCGCCGAGGGCCACCACCGCGACCAGGCGACGGACCGTACGGCCGCCGGGATCGTCTTCGGTGACGGCGGGCGGTGCGACGGGTTCTGCTGGCACCCCGAAACCCTAGCGGTCCGGTCCGCCGAGAGCGCGCAGCCGCGGGGCGTGGGCTGCGCGTAGGCTGTCCCGGTGGCTGATCTCCTCGTCTGGATCGACTGTGAGATGACTGGGTTGGACCTCGGCAGGGACAAACTGATCGAGGTTGCGGCACTGGTCACCGATCCCGACCTCAACGTGCTGGGTGACGGTGTCGACGTGGTCATCCACGCCGACGAAGCGGCGCTGGAGGGGATGCCGGAGATCGTGCAGACGATGCACGCCAAGTCCGGCCTCACCGAGGAGGTCCGTCGTTCGGCGGTCACCCTCGCCGAGGCCGAGGACCTGGTGCTGGAGTACGTCCGCACCTTCGTCAAGGATCCGCGTACGGCTCCGCTCTGCGGCAACTCGATCGCCACCGACCGGGGCTTCATCGCCCGGGACATGCCCCGCCTCGACGCCCACCTGCACTACCGGATGATCGACGTGTCGTCGATCAAGGAACTCTGCCGCCGCTGGTACCCCCGCGTGTACTTCGGTCAGCCGCAGAAGGGTCTCGCGCACCGGGCGCTGGCCGACATCCGGGAGAGCATCCGGGAGTTGGAGTACTACCGGCGCACCGTCTTCGTTCCGCTGCCCGGCCCGGACGTCGAGACCGCCAAGGCCATCGCCGCCGAACTCTGACCGCGGCCGCGCTGACCGGCAACCCGCTGGACGTGCCTGGCTGTGGTGTGGCTATTATTGGTCCGCACCCCGCCCGGAGCGATCAACCGGGCGACGGCGGCATGGTGGCTGTAGCTCAGTTGGCAGAGCACCGGGTTGTGGTCCCGGTTGTCGGGGGTTCAATTCCCCTCAGTCACCCCACTGGTTTCACTGCTCAGGCCCCCTCCTCGGAGGGGGCCTGAGTCGTTGTGGGGCCGAGACAGGGGCGACGCGAAAGCCCCCTCCGAGGAGGGGGCTTTCGTCGGCTGGCTCAGGCGGTCGGTGTGGGGGACGGGGTGACCGCCCCGTCCGGGGCCGGGGTGGTGGCGTCCGGGTCGGCCGGAGGCTCGTACGGGAGGGCGCTGCCCTTGACGTATTCGTCCCAGCTCATGTTCCAGTCGGTCCAGCCGTTGCCGTTCTGGAGCTTGCGCTCGGTGCCCTTGACGGTGATCGGGTCGCCGATCTGGGTGTTCTTGAAGAGCCAGTCGCCGTTGGCCATCGACACGTTGACGCAGCCGTGCGACACGTTCGTGGTGCCCTGCTGCCCCTCGGACCAGGGTGCCGCGTGGATGAACTCCCCGCCCCAGGTGAGACGCTGCGCAAAGTCGATCTTGGTGCGGTAGCCCTCGTCCGGGCCCAGCTCCTCGAACGTGTCGAAGACCGTCTTGCGCAACTTCTCGATGACGACCATGGTGCCGCTGGACGACGGGGTGCTCTTCTTGCCCAGGCTGACCGGAATGGTCTTGATCACAGAGCCGTTGCGGGTCACCGTCATCCGCTTGGTCTTGTTGTCGACGGTCATGACCACCGCAGCGCCGATCTTGACGTCCACCGAGAGGTCGGCGCGGCCGTACCAACCCGCACCCATCGGCAGGCCGCCGGCCTGCACCCGGTAGGAAACCTTGCTGTTGGGCTTCCAGAACTCCTTCGGCCGGTACCGGATCTCGGTGGGGCTGACCCAGTGCCAGATCCCCTCCTGCGCCGGGGTCGAGGTGACGGTCATCCGGCGCTGCACGTCGTCGCGGTAGTCCTCCGGGATGTCCCGGCTGAACTTCACGATCAGCGGCATGCCCACCCCGACCACCTGGTTGTCACCGAGGAAGCTGCTCACCCGCACCTGGTTGCCGGGCTTGGCCATGGTGGTGAAGGTGCTCGTCGCGGTGGCCGGAAGCCCGTCGTCGCCCTTGGCGGTCACGGTGGCCGTGTAGCTCGTGCCGTAGGCCAGCGCGCCAGCCGGAAGCCACGACTTGCCGTCCTTGGCGAGGGCGCCCTCGACCGCCTTACCGGCGGCATCCTTCAGCTCGACCGCGGTTTCCACGGCGTCCTTCGTGGTGAAGGTGATGCCGGTGGAGGCCGCCACGTCCTTGGCGTCGGCCGCCGGCTCACTGATCGTCGCTGCGGCCTTCGGCGCCGGGTTCTCGCCGCCCCCGTGCCACGAGGACGACTTGCCGCCGTCGCCGTTGGTGCAGGCCGAGGTGAAGGCCAGCGCCACGGCGAGGAGCCCTGCCGCGAACACGCGGCGTCGCCCAGCGGGCCTGATCAGCTGGTCCTGGCTAGCTCGCATGAAGTCCCTCACAGTTGTGGTCGCTGCCCCATCGTCTCTTACTGACGCGCCAGAGCCGGCCCCGGTTGCCGAGGGTGAACCGAAACACGCCGTCAATAGTGCCCGAATCCTGCTACTATCCGGCGTTTCGTGAGCCTGGTTCGTCTCCGTGCCGGGAGTGCGGGGGTCGCCGCGTCGTCATCGACCGGCGGGAGTGCAAGAGTACGCCGGCCCGGCCAACGGCCGAGCCGGCGCAACGAGGCCGACGACTCAGACCGCCGGGCCGGCCCCGCCACTGGGCACCGGCAACGCGCTGCCCTTGATGAACTCCGACCAGCTCAGGCTCCACGCCGTCCAACCGTTGCCGGCGGTGATCCTGCGCTCGGTGCCCTTGATCGTGATCGGGTCACCGATCCGGGTCTTGTCGAACAACCACCTGGCGTTCGCCATCGACACGTTCACGCAGCCGTGCGAGACGTTCTGCCGCCCCTGCACGTGCTCCGACCAGGGCGCGGCGTGGATGTACTCGCCGCCCCAGGTGAGCCGCTGGGCGAACTGGATGTCGGTCACGTAGCGGTTGGCCGGATCCGGGTCGTCGCGGGTGTCGAAGACAGTGGCTTCCTTCTTCTCCATCACCACCATCGTGCCGCTCGACGACGGGGTGCTCTTCTTGCCCAGGCTCACCGGAATGGTGCGTACCGGCGTGCCGTTCTCGAACACCGTCATCTTCTTGTTGGCGTTGTCGACCTTCATCTCGAACGAGCGGCCGATCTTGGCGGTGGCCTTGCGGTCGATGTCGCCGTACTTGCCGTTGCTCAAGGGCATCCCCGCCAGGGCGATCCGCACGGTGATGGTGGTGCCCGGCTTCCAGTACTCCGGAGCTCGGTAGTAGGCCTGCGTGCCGTTGCTGACCCAGTGCCACGCGCCCGGCTGCGGCGGGTCCGTCCTGACGAACATCCGCTTCTGCACCGCCGCCCGGTCCTTCTTCGGGATACCCGGGTGGAACTCGGTGACCACCGGCATGGCCACCCCGTAACTCTTGTCGTCGAAGAGGTACAGGCCCGACCCGATCGTCGACTTCGGCTTGGCCATCGTGGTGAAGCTGCTGGTGCCCTGGCTGCTCGTACCGTCCGACGCGCTGGCCGTCACCGTGGCGGTGTAGCGGGTGCCCCACTTCAGCGGAGCGGACGGCACCCAGGACGAACCATCGCTCCGCAGCTTGCCCTCGATCGAGCCGCCGCCGTCCGCCGTCAGCGTGACAGCCGACACCTTCCCGCCGTCCGGGAGCTTCGCGCTGATCTCCGTGCTCACCGGCCTGTTCTTCGTGCCGTTCGCCGGGCTCAGCGTGAGCGCCGGCCCACTCGGTGTGCTCGGTGTCGAAGGTGCGGCTGAGCCGGGGGTGGCGCTCACGTCCGGGGACGCCCCGCCAACGAATTCCGGCTTCTTTCCGTCGCCGCCGCATCCGGTCAGTGCCAGCGCCGCCGCCAGAGTCAGGGCGCCCACCACCGCCCCGGCTCGCGTGAACCGTGCCATGCCCACCTCTGTTCTCGCGTACCTGGCGGACATCGTGCCGCATCGACGCCGCAACCCACGTCCCGATCTTGACGGTGGTGCCCGGTTCGGGGCTTTTGCCGGCAAAGCTCGACCGAAGGGGGGACCCGGGGAACCGAATTGGAGGCCGCTCGGGAGGGGTGCTAATGTTCTCTCCGTTGCCGAACGAGCGCCGCTAGCTCAACTGGCAGAGCAGCGGACTCTTAATCCGCGGGTTCGGGGTTCGAGTCCCTGGCGGCGCACCAACGATGAAGGTCCTGACCTGGCAGATCTCTGCCGGTCAGGGCCTTTTTCGCGTACGCCGATAGTGGGCGTCGCTCGGTGGGTGCTCGGGAGCCGTTGGACGTGGCCGGGGTCGGTGGGACGCGGTGCGATGCCGGCGGACAGGCCCATGGATCAAGTGAGGCGCGCTGCCGCCGGTGCATCCCCCGGGCGCGGATGGGAGTTAGTTGTGCGTCGGATCATGCGTAGGTCGGTGCGGGCGTTGCGGTCCAGCACTTCTTTGCCTGTCGGCTACTTCAGCTCAACGAGGACGCCCGTACGGGGCAGGAGTTCGCTGACCCGTCGCGTGGTGGCTACCAGCTTGACCGGTTGAGGATCGACGACTTCCTGCGGTGGATCTCAAGCCGGACGCGCTGAAGGAGTTCATCACCTCCAACGAGGAGGCGCTGCTCTCGATGTAGGGCAGTACTGGCCAGACCATTGCTGGGTCGATTCTGAACTGATATCGGCTACGGCCGGGTACGGGTTTGGCCGCCGCGTCGGGCGGGCCAGCCGACCGGCGGCGGGGAACTGGGGCGCGCTGGTCCAGGCACCGCCCCGCCCCGGGGGTCGGCCATGACGGTGTACGTGTCGCGGTACGCCGTGGCCGGCGAGCTGGCGACAGACCGCGCAGCGGTGGTCCCGGCGGCGGTGGGACCGGGCTCGGCCGAACGGCCGCTGTTGACGCACGTCTGGCGGGTCCTGTTCGAGCAACAGGCACGGAAGCCGCCGCCGATGAGTACGGACGGAACCGGTGCTGACGAGCAGCACCGGCCCGTGCCGGCGGAGCATCTGCCGTTGCGTCCGCTCTGGCTGTGTCGCCGCTGAGCACCGGCGGCGATGTCAAAGGCCTGTTCGACCGGTTCCTCGGCTGGCCCGCCCGACACCACGGTGGGGCTGAATCGCCGCGCTGACCGCGATCTCCCGCCGTCTCACGCTCTCTCCTTCTACCGCCTTCTCGCCCGCGACCACTGATCACTTACTCCTCCGTGACGTCTGGTGACGTCGGTGCCGTGCCGGTAGGTTCGACCTCCTGAGCTCTCGTCGTCAGGTGGAGGAATCCGGCAGCGTGTCGCATGTCGAGAAGATCACTACGGAGCTACGTGCGCTGGCGGCCGGGGTCGAACGTGCACAGGATCTGGCTGCCGCTGCTGATCAGCAGGCGCAGGAGATCGCGCTGCGCGCGGCGGGTGCCGGGTTCGCTGCGGTCGCTGCCGGTATGGCGCGGGTGCGCGGAGCCATCGCCACCATCCGGGGTGGACTGGGAGGTCTGACCGGGGCTGTCGGTGATGCCACGAAGGTGGCCGCTGGTGTCCCGAGGCAGGCCAGTCCGGGGGAGACCATCAGCGGGCTGACGCCGGTGCAGAGTGCGGTCGACGGCATCCGTGACCAGACGGCCGCCACGATCACCCAAGTCGGTGAGGCGCAGCAGCTTGTCGTTGGAGTTCTGCAGGGTGGGCAGCCAGGAGGGCTGCTGCAGGCTCTGGAGAGCGTCAAGCAGGTGCTTGTCGTGCTGGTCCAGTGCACCGCTACCACCCGCCAGGCGGTAGACGCGGCGATCGCCGAGGCACGACAGTTGGGAAACTGAGCGGGGCTGGCGGTGCCGTACCGACCAGCCCTGCCTCGGTTAACACACCATCCCCCGGCAGGGGCGTGACGACGCCATGGACACGCAAGCCGACCGGAGAGCGCGGCGGTTCGCCTACCGGCCGGCGTACCCAGATTCCTCCGAGAGAAGACGCGCGCGTGCGGCGCTCCCTGGAACTGGAGAACCAGTGCGCCGATACCGTCGCTGCGGAGGGATACCGACTCCACCAGAACCCGAGCCGGCAGGAGATCGCTGACGCCCGGCTCGGTACCGGTGATTCCGGGAAACCGGGCAAGGATCCCGACTACCTGATCGAGGGACACGTCTTCGACTGTTACTCCCCGATGCCAGCGAAGAGCGTGCGAGGCGTGTGGAGCGGGGTATCCGACAAGATCACCAGCGAGCAGACCCAACGGGTGGTGGTCAACCTCCACGACTGGAGTGGCGATCTCCCGGCGTTGCAGAGACAGTTCGACGACTGGCCGATAGCAGGGTTGAAGGAACTGGTGGCGGTGACGCGCAGCGGGGCGATAATCCAGATCCTGCGACGAGACTGAAGGGCTATCCATGGCGACCGAGTACCGCTTGACGCTGGCCGGCGACATTCCTCTCGATGTGCTGGCCGGTGTCGTTGCTCCGCAAGGTGTTGAGGAGTCGGCGGTAGATGGCGGGCCCCGGGTCTTGAGTGCGGACCTCAGCGATCGGTGTGGTTACACGGTGAGCATCCACGGCGGCTCCCACGGCTACTTCGAGGCCGAAGATGGTGACGGCTCGATGTGGGAGTGGGAACCGGAGCGGTACGTCACCATCGGCTTCCGGCTGGTTAAGAGCGAATCCTCCGACCGGGCGACGCGGGAGATGCTGGCGAGTGTGGCCCGGGTGCTGGACGAGCGACCGGAGGACGCCGCGCTGATCCTCGACGCCGACTGGCTGCTGCTGACCCGCTTCTCGGGAACGCTGTGCCGGCACGCACCGAGCTGGTGGGGCGTTCACGGCGAGGACGATCTTCTCAGCCGGTAAGAGGCTCGGCGGCCAGCCTATTCCGCGACTGGCAAGGGCCTCGGCCCTGACGCGCCCGCAGACGCGAGGACTTCTTCGGCCGGCTGCGGGCGGCATGGACCGTGCGCTGGCCATCCTGGACGATCAATCTCTTTAATCCGCGGGTTCGGGGTTCGAGTCCTGGCAGCGCACTAACGATGAAGGTCCTGACCTGGCAGATCTCTGCGGGTCAGGGCCTTTTTCGCGTACGCCCCTGCGACGAGGTGCGGTGCCAGCGGCTAGCGGCGGACTGCGGCTCGTACCAGATCAGCGACGGCTCGGGAACGGCTGTGCGGGGGCCAGGCGATGACCGTGGTGACTTCCGGTGCGTCCACGATCGGCACGGCAACGAGATCATCGTTCAACTGGGATCGGGCGGAGTCAGGCACGACCAGCAAGGTCCGGCCAAGGGCGATCAGCTGGAAAAGTTGTGAGTGGCTCTGTGCCTCAGGACCTGGGCCGTCGGGATAGGTGCCGTCATTCCCGGGCCAGCGCGGTAGGGGCAGGTCGGGCAGCTTGGTCACCTCGCTCAGCTGCAAACTCCTGCGAGTGGTGAGGGGATGGCCGGCCGGGAGGATGGCGACCTGGCCCTCGGTGTGCAGTTCCTCGGTGTCGAACCCTGTCAGGTCGTCGAACGGGTGGTGAAGGATCGCGACATCGGCACGGCCGGTCCGCAACAGCCGTTCTTGTTCGCCGGGGCCACACAGCACCACGTCGACGTCGACCGATCCCGGTTCGGTGGCGTAGGCGTGCAGCAGCTTCGCGAGCAACTCGCTGGTCGCTCCAGCCTTGGTCGCCAGGACGACGCTGGCGCGACCAGTGACGGCGAGAGCTGCGCGGCGGGTGCGATGTTCGGCAGCTTCCACAGCGTCCAGCGCTGCTCGTCCTTCGTGCAGCAGGACCGCACCGGCCTCGGTCAGCGTCACCGACCGGCTGTCACGCTTCAGCAAGGTGACGCCCAGACGGCGTTCGAGCTGACTGATCGCCCGCGACAGTGGCGGCTGGGCTATGCCCAGGCGTTGCGCCGCTCGGCCGAAGTGCAGCTCCTCGGCCACGGCGACGAAGTACCGCAGCTCTCGTGTCTCCACGTGTCGAGCCTAGCCGGGAACGGAGGTGCGACGATACCTTCAGGGTATCGCCCATGACTCAGGTGGTCTTGGACGGCTTGCGGGCCGTGACTCACAGTCGAAGACATGAGTGAAACGAAGATCGCCCTGGTCACCGGGGCCAACAAAGGCATCGGGTACGAGATCGCGGCAGGCCTTGGCGCGCTGGGCTGGAGCGTGGGTGTCGGGGCCCGCGAGCAGAGCCGGCGGGACGCGGCGGTGGCACGGCTGCGGGACGCCGGCGTCGACGCCTTCGGTGTCCCGTTGGATGTCACCGACGACAGCAGTGCCGCCGCCGCAGCCGATCTGATCGCCGAACGCGCCGGACGCCTCGATGCCCTGGTCAACAACGCCGGAATCACCGGCGGCGGGCCGCAGCAGCCGAGCAGCGTCGACGCTGCCGTCATCCGCACTGTGGTGGAGACCAACGTCATCGGCGTCATCCGGGTGACGAACGCCATGCTGCCGTTGCTTCGCCGCTCGCCCTCGCCGCGCATTGTGAACATGTCCAGCAGCGTCGGCTCTCTGGCCCGGCAGTCCGGCCCCGGTGGTGAGACCTCCACAGGTCCGGTCGCTGTGGCCTACGCGCCCTCCAAGACGTTCCTGAACGCGGTGACCCTTCAGTACGTCCGGGAACTGGCAGACACGAACATCCTCATCAACTGCGCCTGCCCGGGCTTCGTCGCCACCGACCTCAACGGCTTCCGTGGCGTGCGTACTCCCCAGGAGGGTGCAGCGACCGCCATCCGCCTGGCCACACTGCCCGACGGGGGCCCCACCGGCGGGTTTTTCGAGGACGCCGGTGTGGTGCCCTGGTGACGGCTCGCGGCTCTCGCGCCGGCCCCACGAGAGCGGCCCGGTGCCCATCGGCGCCGGGCCGCTCGCGCCATCGGCGCTTCACCACTCCTGAATGCACAAGCCTCAGTAGTCGATATTGATGGCCGCGATCTGGCGGGTGCCGTTGGAGGCGATGGCAGGGCCGGCGAAGCGCGAGCTGGAGTAGGTCAGTGCCGTCTTGTGACCGGGACTGTTGAACCAGGCCTCGATCATCTGCTCGGGTGTGGCAGTGCCCGAGGACGCGAAGAGGACCTCATGGCCGCAGTGCTCGAACGTGCCCGCATCAAGGTTCTGCTTCACGCAGGCTTCCCCGGCGCGTTGTTCCGTGGCGCGCAGTGCGACCTCCGACAGCCCGAGCGCGCGGCGTCGCTCGTTGAGCAGCACCAGCAGACGTTGTTCGGCGGCGGAGACACCGGATGCCGCATTGGCAGCCTTGGGTGCCGACCTGGTCGGTGACGTGGTCGGCGCCGGCGACCTGGTCGGCTTCGCTGACCTGGTGGGCGTGGAGGTCGCTCGCGCGGTAGACGGCGATGCCTTGAGCGCCGTCGGGGAGGGCGACGCGAACGCGGGTTCGGTGGTTTCGTAGCCGGGTTCGATGATCGCGGTTGAGGGCTGGGCGCCGGTCGCGCTCGCCGGCCGTTGTGTCGGCCTGTCCGCGTAACTGGCGATGAGGGTCCCGCCGCCTCCGATCAGGGCGACGGCCGCGAAGGCGCCGACCAGGGTCTTGGGCAGAGACAGTGCCGTGACGCCGGCCTGATGCGACACCCCGCCGGTCGGCGCCACGTCGCGCAACGCCCCGGCGCTCTTCACGGGGGCGCCGGCCGGCGCGACTCCCTGCGACGTGCCGGAGACGGTGTACGCCTTGTGCGTGACGTCCGACGCGAGGCCGTCCGGGAGCGGTGTGAGCGCCAGGCCGGCCAGCAGCCGTTCGGCCGGAACCAGATCCGACGTGGCGTTCGGGCACTGCGCGCAGGTGCGAATGTGCCGCGCCAGTCGCTTGCGCCACACCTGCGCGGGCTGGCCGTCCCAATCGGACGCCGTGTCGATCAGGCCTGCGCAGCCGGGCCGGGCGGAGAGTGCTCTTACCACCAGCCGAGCGGTGTCCAACTGTGCCTTCATCCGTGCCACCCGGACGGTCACGTGGTGCGGGTCCAGCTGTAGGGCATCGACCAGGTCGGCGCGGGAAAGGTGACCGGCCTCGGCCAACCACCACAGGGACAGCAGGTGGCGGTGGTCATCGTCCAGCCAGCGAGTGGCCAGGACCACCTCCCGGCGCTCATTGGACAGGCGAAGCTTGGTCAGCGTCAGGTCCTCGAAGTCGGAGCCCGGGACGACCAGATTGTCGATGTCCTCCGGCGGCGCCGGCGTGGTGTGCTGGTACTGCCGGTAGGCACGGATCTCGTTCATGGTGACGGCCACCAGCCACGACCGGAAAAGCCGCGGATCGCGTACGCCCGCCAGTCCGCGCACGACGCTCAACATCGTGTTCTGCACCACGTCGTCGACATCCGCCGACCGATTCAGTGCCCGGCCCACGATGTTGTACACCAGTGGCAGGTAATGCGAGACCAACGCGTCCATCGCCGCCTGGTCGCCGCGGCGTGCCGCGTCCACCGCCGCCGACATGTCGGTCCTGTTCGGGTACGCGTGCTCGGTCACGCTCACAACCTCGCCTTCACGGGACATCTTCGTACACCGTGGAGATCGGTTGGCACCCGTCCAGGTCACACAAACCTGACATTGTCATCGTCCACCGCCGGCGACGACGTCACCAACAGGCTCACCTGTTGCTGTTGAGGCGGACGATGGTCCCGTTGAGGGCGGTGGCGAAGAGCGTCCACGCGACGTACGGGGCCAGTGCGACGGCCGCGACGCCGTCGGCCTGTGAGGCTCGGCGGAGCAGCACGAGGTTGGAGACGTTGAGCGCGGCGATTTCGGCCAGCGCGATGGTGGGTCTGCGGGCCTTGAAGAACAGCGCGCTCCAACCGAAGTTGAGGGCCAGGTTGAGCCCGTAGGCACGGGTGAACGCGGCGCGGTCGGTTTCGCTGGTGCGGTCCAGCACGCGGGCGCCGGCCACCGCGATCAGGGCGTACAGCGGCGTCCATACCAGCGGGAACGCCACGGGCGGGGGTTGCCAGGTCGGCTTGCGTAGCCGTTGGTACCAGCGTGAGGACGCGTCGGTGACCGTCGCCCCGGCGGCGGCTGTCACGGTGACCGCTGCCGCGGTCCTAGCCAGGGTTGGTAGTCGCATGCTGTTCAGCTACCCGGCCTGCGACGGATCAATCGCGCCCCGTTCACCGGCTGGCCGGCGGTGAAACGAGAGCGAAACGCTGTCGGAGTGTTCAGTTAGCCTCTGCGCCATGCCGATGATCACCATCACCGATGAAGTGACCGGAGCGCCGAGTGGTCCTGAGTGGACCATGGACGTCTTCGAGGAAGAGGTACGCCTCGGCGAGTTGATTCGGCGGCGGGTCTTTCTGGAGGTGGCGGAGTCCGGCGGGCACGTCGATCCGGAGGAGCGGACCCGGGCGACGCTCGAGGCGTTCGGCCGCAACGGCTTCGTGGTGCTGGTCGACGACCGGCAGGTGACGGCCCTGGACGACAAGGTTCGCCTGCACGCGGGATCCCGGATCACGTTCCTCAAGCTCGTCCCGCTGGTGGGTGGCTGATGAGCGACTCCGATCCGGAGCTGGCGCTACGCGAGCTGATCGCCACCGGCACCGGGTGGTGCGAGCAAGCCGTCGGGTCTGACTCGCGGTACGACCGTCGGGAGTACGCCAGGCAGGTGGCGGCGCTGTGCGCGTTAGCGCCGGCCGGCAGGGGCCCGGTGCTGCTCGCCGCGCTCAACGACCCGGACGGCCCGTACGATCTCGTACCCGCCCAGCGGGAGCTGCTGCCGGAGACCACCGAACATGTCCAGGTGCTCGGCGCCGCCCTGGCAGACCTTGATGATGCCGACGCGGATCCGGATCGGTGGGTCGCCGCGGCGCTGACGCTGATCAAGTACCGGCCGCAACGGCCCTACATGGGCGAACCGTGGGACGGTGCCCGTCGGAAAACGTGGGCCCGGGCGGAGAAGTTCCTGGCCGGGCGGCCGGTGCGGGTGCGGCAGGCGGTGTTCGACGGGTTGACGGTGCCCGGGGAGGACAGCGACGGGCGGCTCAAGCTGATCAAGATTGTGCTCTCGGGCGGCGGGCTGGACAGTGCCGGATGGCTCGACCGGCTGAGCGGTCAGGCGTGGCTGGGATTCAACAGGTGGAGCTGGGGGCTCACCGACCTCACCTGGGAGTCCATCCAGGCCCAGGCGCGGGCCGGACGTACCCACCCGGCGGCACTGGCGACCTGGCGTCGGACGCGGATCGAGCGCGGCTCGTACCACCTGAGCGACGAAGGCGATCGGATGTGGCCGATCCCCAACGTCGGCGAGCGGTGGGCGGATCGCGCCGTCGCCGACATCGAGGCGATGCCGGAGGAGTGTGCGGCCGCCTGGCACGCGCTGTTGGTCCACTGTCCGCTCGGCGCGGACAAGGCCAAGCCGACGACCGCCTGGCGCAAGACCGGCCGGTCCCTGCTCGACGCGGTCGGCGGCGACGAGTTCACCGCGCGTCTCGACGACTGGCTCCCGCTGGTGGGTCAGGCGCGCACCCTGCCGCTGCGCATGACGACGTGTTGCCCAGGCCACCTGGCGGATGCCTCACCAAGGACGATCGACCGCTACAACGTGGGGCTGCTGTGGGGGCTGATCTGGATGCGGGCGATGCTTCCGCCCTCGGAGGAGACCCTGCGCAGCCTCGCCCACATCGCGGAACGGGCCGCCCGCAAGATTCCCGGGCACGGCCCGGCGAGCCCGAAGCTGGCGAACCTCGCCGTTGCGGTGCTCGTCGACACCGATCACCCCGCCGCCCTCGCGCAACTGGCCCGGCTGGCCTCGCGGTTGACCTACAAGAGCACGCTCCGCATCGTCGAGAAGGGCCTGACCAAGCACGCCGAGGCACGCGGCGTCGGCCGCGAGGACGTCGAGGAGATGGCGCTGCCCGGCTTCGGGCTGCCGCTCGCGGACAAGCTGGGTGACAGCTCGTACGAGGTCGAGGTGCGCGGCATCGATGCCACAGTGGTGTGGCGCAACTCCGACGGCAAGGTTGTCAAAGCTCCGCCGGCTCAGGTGCGCAAGGACCACGGCGAGGAGTTGAAGGAGCTGAAGGCCACAGTCGCGGACATCGGCGCGACGCTGATCGGGACCCGCGACCGCCTGGAGGGGCTGCTGCGGCGCGACCGCGGGTGGACCGTCGAGCAGTGGCGGGAGCGGTTCCTGGACCACCCGCTGGCCCGGACCCTGGCCCGCCGGCTGATCTGGACCGTCGACGGCGTCGCCTGCTGCTGGGGCGGCGACGCCCTGCGGACCGTGGACGGCACGGTGTTCGAGCCCACCGGCGACGCCACGGTACGGCTGTGGCACCCGGTCGACGATCCGGCGGCGGTCCCGGCCTGGCGGGACTTCCTGGCCCGGCACACGATCACCCAGCCGTTCAAGCAGGCGCACCGCGAGCAGTACCTGCTGACCGACGCCGAGCGCGCCACCGGCACGTACTCCAACCGGTTCGCCGCACACATCGTGCGCCAGCACCGCCTCATCGCGCTGCTGTCCCGGCGCGGCTGGTCGCACGTTCGACACCGCAACGACGGCGCCAGCTACCAGGACCCCTGGCTTGCCCTTCCGGACTGGAAGATGCGCGCGGTGCTGCACATCGCCGGGATCGAGGATCAGGGCGATGACCTGATGTTCGACACGATGGGGACCGACCAACTGGTGTTCCTCCGGGGAGAACGCACGCCGGTGCCGCTGGAGGAGGTCCCGCCGGTCGTGCTCAGCGAGGTGATGCGCGACGTCGACCTGTTCGTTGCCGCGGCCGGGGTGGGCAACGACCCGAACTGGTTCGATGGTGGTCCGGACGGCCGGTACCGCGACTACTGGTCGCAGAACAGCTTCGGTGACCTCACCCCGACGGCACAGACTCGCCGGGAGGTGCTGGCCGAGCTGATTCCCCGGCTGGCGATTGCCAACCGGTGCACGTTCACCGACCGGTTCCTCGAAGTGCGGGGTGACCTGCACACGTACCGCATCCACTGCGGCTCGGGCAACATCCTGATCGCCCCGGACGACCGGTACCTGTGCATCATTCCCGACTCGGCGAAGGCGAAGGAGCCGGAGATGTACCTGCCCTTCGAGGGCGACAGCCGGCTCGGCGAGATCATCAGCAAGGCGTTGCTGCTGGCCGCCGACAAGAAGATCAAGGACCCGGTGATCCTGCGGCAACTGTGAGGCGGCGGGTGACGGCGCCGGGCTGAGGCCACGGCGCCGTCACCCGGCAGGTCAGCTGGAGGTTCGCCTCGGGAGCAGCAGCTCCTCGTGATCGAGTTCACGTTCCAGGACGCGGAGTTCCTCGTCCGGCAGGCGGCCGGAGTCGCGCCAGCGCACCAGCTCCTCGCGTTGCGCGTCGATGGCTGTCCGTCGGACACGAAGCGCCCTCTCGTACTCCGGGGAGGTGGGCAGCTCGGATGAGTCGCTCTGCTCCAGAAGGTCCAGCCGCCCGCGGTAGCGCGCCAGTCGAGCCAGCAGCTGCGTACGGGTGGTGTTGACGGCCACCGAGCTGTCCGGCTCCGCGGCGGCAACCTCGTCGAGGCGGGCCAGGGCGGCCTCGACCGCAGCCGAGCGGGCCTCGTTGCGTACGCGGGCCTGGTCGGTTTCGTTGGCGCGCAGGCCCAGCATCCGCACGAGCGGCGCGAACGTCAGGCCCTGCCCGACGAGTGTCACCAGGACGACCACGAAGGTGCAGAACAGCAGGAGGTCACGGTCGGGAAAGGGTGCGCCGCTGTTGGTGGTCAGCGGCAGGGTGAAGATCGCGGCCAGGCTGATCACACCACGGGTGCCGGACCAGCTCAGCGCCACCACCTCACGGGAGGTGAGTCGGCGGGCGTTGCGGTCGGCGCGCTCGATCTGCCGCGCGCTCCCGGGTTCGTCGGGGTCGTCCTGCTCGGAGATGCCCCCCAGCCGGGTGTGCAACGACCGGGGGAGGGATTGGGTCATCACCAGCCACGCGGGGCGCAGCAGGAGCACCACGCCGACCGATATGGCGACAGCGATGACGATTGTCGACGTGTCGTACTGACGCAGACCCTTCACGACCTCGGGAAGCTGCTGGCCGATGAGCAGGAAGACGAAGCCTTCGAGGAGGAAGTCGACCAGCCGCCACACCGCGCTGGTCTGCAGCCGGGCGGCCCCCGAGGTGAGCTGCGGTGTCTTGTGACCGACGATCAGCCCGGCGATCACCACGGCGAGCACCCCGGAGACGTGCAGTTCCTCGCCCAACAAATAGGCCACGAACGGTGTCGCGAGCGAGATGGCATTCGACAACAGTGGGTCCGCCGTGAACGGTCGGGCCAGACGTACCAGCCAGGCCACTGCCGCTCCCACGGCGACCCCGCCGACCGCCGCCAGGACGAACTGGGCAACGGCGGACGGGAACGAGAACTCACCACCCACAGCGGCGGCCACCGCGACGCTGAGCATCGTCAGCGCTGTGGCGTCGTTGAGCAGCCCCTCGCCCTGAATGATCGTGACCATCTTCGGTGGCAGGTTCACCCGGCGGCCCACCGCCAGGGCGGCCACCGGGTCGGGTGGCGCGATGGCGGCGCCGACCGCGATCCCGGCAGCGAGCGTCGCCCCGGCGACGAACAGGTGGAACCCGATGCCGACCAGTACCCCGGTGAGGAGCACCAGCAGCACGGACAGGCTGACCACGATGCGGAGGTTCCGGCGGATGTCCAACAGCGAGGAGTCCAGTGCGGCGCTGTAGAGCAACGGCGGCAGCACGATCATGAGCACAAGGTCGGGGTCAAGGCCGATGTTGGGGCCGGGGAGCAGCGCGTACACGATGCCGATGAGCGGCAGAAGCGCCGCGGCCGGCAGCCCGGTGCGAGCCGCCACCCACCGCACGACGACGATGACCGCGACAGCAGCGAGCACGAACAACAACATCGAATGGGTGCTCACCTGGCTACTTCCCCCTGGAGCGGCGCGAGGTTCTTCGGATCCACTGCGGGCTCGCGGCCGAGCCGGCCATTCGGCTCCGTTGGCGCGGCATGCAGCGGTAACGAGCGTACCCGCTTGATCAACCGGACCTGGTCGACTGCTGGCCCGGCCAGCACCGGCGACGACCACCGGTACGTCAATGTCACGGACGGGACCGGTCCCCAGACCCGGCCGGCCTGCTGCCGTGCCGGCCGGACAAGCGGTCTCCCCTGGTGCGGATCATGCCGACCTCCGTCGACCCGCACCGCGACGGCGTGTCCCGGGACCGTGCTAGCGTCTCGTCCCGTTGCCGACGAGCGCCGCTAGCTCAACTGGCAGAGCAGCGGACTCTTAATCCGCGGGTTCGGGGTTCGAGTCCCTGGCGGCGCACCAACGAGATAGGGCCTGACCTGGTGGTTCACACCAGGTCGGGGCCCTTGCGTGTATGCGGGCGGTGGGTGATTTGCCGCTCGCCGCTGACGGTCGAGGATCCGAGCGAGCTGCCTGGTAACGATGGATTGCCGCTGCCGCTGCCGCTGCCGCTGCCGCTGCCGCTGCCGCTGCCGCTGCCGCTGCCGCTGCCGCTGCCGCTGCCG